>SVGP01000010.1 GCA_015056255.1 Clostridiales bacterium
CGCTGCCGCCGTCCGGCACGTCTTCCTGAATCGGCGGCGTAAGTGGATCCTTAAGATCAATAAGCGCCTTGTGCGTGGGCGCATCGTACACGCCGCTCGCTGCAAGACCAAGCGTATTTTGAAGCATCATAACCGCCGCCTGCGTCTTCTCGCCATATTCGCCGTCAATGCCGTCCTTGTTTTCGCCAAAGCTGCCCAGGTCGTAGCCCAGCGACTTAAGGTGTTCCTGAAGTTCAACTACATCTTGTCCTTCGTCGCCGATCTTAAGTTCTCTTTCGCCGAGCTTCCATTCCTTGACCGGCTCGCTGACATATGCGATCATTGTATCCGGCAGCCGTCCCCACTTTTCCCACGTGCCGTCTTTTAAATCCTTCATCACGCAGTCGTTGATATACGACTGCATTTCGATGGTCTTTCCATCGCCCACATATACGCCGATATGGCCATTTTTCCAAACCACAAGGCCGTAAATATCAGGCATGGAAGCGATATCGCCGGTCTCAGTGCACATCGAGAAAAGGCCGTTTGCGCTCCTGTCCGGGCAGTTGTTCGATGCATAGGTGTTCTTGCCTTCGAAAACGCCGCCCGTCCAGAAAAACGACTTAATCACGCCAACACAGTCGGAGCACATTTTCCCGTCATTGATGTCCTTTTTGTAGCCGCTTTCCCGCGCAGCGGTGTAATGGGAGGGATACTGCGCGGTTTTGCGCTTTAAAAGACTGTCTGTGCATTCGTATCCGCACGTACCGTACCAGTACACCCATTTGGCGGCAAAAACCTTTTCCATGTACTCGACCAGTTGAAGATTCGTAAGCATTCGGTTCCTCCTTTCGAATTCGCTGATAAAAAAATCAGCCGTGCGCCCAGGCGCTGGCTGATTAAGATCCACGTAGGTTTTTATGCCGTTTACGGAATGAGCAGATTCTCCTTCATTCCAAACAGCACAAACACATCGCCGCTTACCAGCATGCTCCTGAAAGCAAGCTCCTGGCAGGTGTAGAAGTCCTTGCTCCGCTCCGCGTCGCACATGGTCGATTCTGCCCACAGGTTAAACTCCCGCAGCGTGATGCGCTCCCATTCGTCGCAGGCTTCGTCCGTCATGCCCAGCGCTTCACCGTCGATCTTGGGCTTGGGCTGAATGCCCCAGCCTACTACGTTCGTGGTCAGCGTCGCGCAGCCGCTTCGTCCCAGCCCGCCACCTGAATACAGGTCGCGGCTCCTCTTTCGTAATGTCGCGCCGTGCAGATCAATGTCATCCTCCGCACTACCGCCTCCGGCCAGCCAGCCGATCATGCTGTTAAGCGTCGTGCTTGCGCCGTGGTTTCCATAGCCGGTCGCTGCCATCTGAGGGCTGTTTTTCGTCTGCGCCTCGCGTTCCTCGCGCACACGGCGAAGAAATGCTTCATTGCCCTTCTTGGGGCTAAACAAAAAAAGCGCTCTCTCGCGCAGATTGGGTTCTATTTTCCGTGCCATATTTGCACCGCCTTATAGGTCTCTGGGAACAACGCGCACAACGCGGGTCGCTCTCTTTGCACCGGATAACTGCGCTACCTGGTTGGCATAGTAGTTAATCCGGCTGATGATGTAGGGGAGGTCTACCGCCTCAAATTCTCGCGTGCCTACCCGGTATCGCTTCGCCTGTCCGCTTGCAAGCTGCCTCTCGCATTCCTTCCAGAGCGAGAGCATTTCCTGCGCTTCAGCCAGCGTATGAGCTGCCATGTGATCGCCTCCTTAAAGCTGTATTCCTTTGCTGACAACAACCTTGCGTTTCTTTTTCTCGGCCTGCTGTCGGGTGATCGGCTCTATTTCCTGGTCGCCGCCATACAGCATTTTCTCGTATTTGTCGAAGCTCCAATTGAAATACTTGAACGCGGCGCGTGCATAGTTCCGGCAGTCAAGCGGTTCGTTTCGCTCAAATACCTTCTCCCATGCAATCGTATTCCGTCCGCCGCGTCTGTGGATCACCTGGCGTTCGCTGATAAGCCCGCGAAAGTAGTCCATGTCATACCCCAGCCGGTAATCGGTGGGGAAGTGCATATATCTCGGCCCCGGCGTCGTGATCTCCGTAGCGGCGTATATAATGGCCTCTTTGCCATCATCAACACCAATCATGAATCGCACATCCTTAGTGCTTTTCTTCATCGGGCGCACATATTGTTTTCCTTCGCCGCCCTCGCCTTTGACAGCCCACATTCGCCGGTTCTGCCGTTTTGCGCACTCGCGGTAAATGTCCTGCGTGAAGTGACCGCCGGAGTCCATAAAGGTTGCCAGCACGCGCATTTTCATGCCGTTTACTGTTTTCCATTCGCGGTCAAGCAGGCCGTCGATTTCCTCCCATACACCCGGCGCGTCTGCGCGCCCGGGAATAATTCCGCGCGATATGCCCCAGCTTTCTTCGTCGCGTCCCCAGCCAACCACCTCGTACTCAAGGCGGTTGTCCTGCGTGTCAATGCCCATGGTCAGCACAAGCACGCCTTTCGGGACTTCAGCGGCGTAGTGTTCGCGGCGCGCATGGAGCTTTTCAGGCGCACCCGTGCGGTCGCGCACTTCCCATGCTTCACCGAGAATCGTATTGTGGAAAACCTTGAGCAATTCCGCGTCATCCTTGGCCTTGAGGAACATACGAACAATATCCTTCCAATCGCTCCATGGAGACATGAACGCATTCAGGCGGAATGATCGGATTCCTTCTTCCTCTGCGCCCGGATTCATCTTTACCCATTTGGCAGGCGCGCGCTTTGCCTCATGCTCCAAGGTTTCCTCGCGGCACAACGGGCAGCGCCAGCTTACGCGCTTTACGCGGTACTGCCTGTCTCCGTTCTCGTCCTTGTATTCATCCTTTTCAAAGCGAATATCGTCAAACTTAATGTAGCTAAAGGTGTTGCAATGGGGACATTGGGTATGCCATTCTTCCTGCGTGCCGGTTTTGTAGCTTCGCTCGATCTTGCTCGCCCCCTTGATCGTCGGCGTAGAGGTATGGACGATTTTGCGGTTATGTCGAAAGGTTTCCGTTCTTCTCTCGGCCAGCTCCAGCGGATCGCCTTCCGTGCCTGCTGATGCTGGAAAACGGTCGATCTCATCCATAAAAACATATCTGATCGGGCGTCCGGCAAGCTCGGTAGGGGAGTTTGCGCCTGTAAAAGTCACGCTGCCGCCGGGAAAGGTCTTCATGCCGATGGTGTTTCCGGCATCTCTGCTCTTGGCCTCATATACCTTTCGCGAAAGCACATGGCACGCCTTGATCATCGGTGCAACACGCCTTTTCGAAAAGTCTTCAGCAAAACCATCCGTTGGCTGAACGAACAGCATCGGCCCCGGATCAACGTCAATGGCTCTGCCCATCATGTTCAATTCCAATTCCGTTTTACCCGCCTGAGCGCTGGCCATGATCACAATTTTCCAGATTCCCGGCTCAGTAAACGCATCCATAATCGCCCTTTGATAGGGCGCGCGATCTGTTCGCCATGGTCCCGGTTCGCTGCTGCTTTCAGATACGAGCACTCTGTTCTCATCCGCCCATTCAGAAACCGTTTGCATCTTTGGCGGGGCAAACATTCGGTAAGTGTCCCGCATAAGATCATTAAGCGTTATCGAACCCGCCTCCTTTATGTCTCTTCCGATGCCTCGTTCGTCTCTTCATGCGCCTCATCCGCATCGGGCAAAGGTGTTTCAGAAATAGAAATCAGCACGTCCCTGATTTCGTTGTCAATGATCGCCTGTATCGTTTGAACGCTCTCCATATTCGCAACTTTCACGGCGATTTTGTTGGGCAAGCGCATCATGTTCTGCATGACAGTCGATGCTATGCCGCCCCAAAGCTGTTTGACTTCATTCACGTCCACAAGCTGGCCTTCGAGCTTTGCAACTTCCAGTTCTGTTTTGCGTGTTTTGATGATCTCGTGAGCCGTCTTCGCGTCATCTAGACTTTTCGCTTCGCCTTTTTCGTTCGCTACGTTGTAATCAACCCATCTTTGCACAAAAATAGCGAGGTCGTATTTACCGCCCTCGCTTTCCACAAACAGCTTCTGATCTTCCGGCAGATCCCTGTCAATATCATAAAGCCGCCTGTATGTGTAGCCTGCAATGTTTGCAAGCTCTTTTTTTGTCAATGCTGCGCTCATGTTTATCTCGCAATCTTGTTAATGCGCACATAGTGCTCATGTTCAACGCGTTCATATAGCTTATCTGCGATAGATTTCCTAATCTCGTCCTCCGACCGGTTTAGCGGCATCTGTGGAATCGCGATACCTACAATCTTGCTGATCGGCGCGTCCCTGTCGTTCCCTTCGCGTGTAAAAGCCACTTTATTAAGCTTCGCTGCCGATAGGTTTCGAAATGGCGCTTCTCCTGCATAGTTATCCATAGAACTTGGCAGCTTGCTTCTTTTCGCCTTGACGATTTTTGCAGTGACAGTGTATCGTTTTCCGGGCACAATGCCTTTCCAGCCGGGTTTGCCGCCCGTAGCTTTATATGTGCCGCCAATCGATCCGCGCCTTCCGCTAAGGGGGATGCAGCAAGAAACCGTATTTCCGGCTGTGTTCAAGGTGGGGGAGCCAACGCTCTTTTTTACATCCTTCGCCGATACATGATATTCTTTCGGTATGATCTTTCCAAGCTGGGTGCGCGTGTGGCTTGCTGTTCGGCTTACTGCTGCTCGGAGCAGCCGTTTAAATTCGCTTTCACTGTACAGTCCGCGAATATCATTAATCAGCGTCACTGCTTCTGATGCGTCAACTTCAAGGTAGACATTTCTCTTCGCCACATGCGCCCCCTTCCCAGGCATAAAAAACGGAAACCGACGCTCTTGTGCCGATTTCCGTTTACCTACTTCTTGTGATGATAGCATTATAGCATGTCAAGCCCTTTGAATCAAGTGTTTTGGATAAATTTATTCTGTGCCATTTTTCAGCATATATCGGTCGTGCCAAACGGCTTTTTGCATGTTTTCCGCATCCTCAATGGCCTTTCGCGCCTGTTGAAAGCTGTATTGCGTCATGTTCAGTCGTTTTCTTACTTCCTCGCCGTTCATCATAAATACATACATCAACACAACAAATGTGCGCATGTTCTTGTTCTCAATCGAGTTGATGATATCTTCTGCTTCCTTAAGCTCATTTTTGTATTTTTCGGCGCTTTTAAAGTACTCATCCTTCTTCTCCATCCCGTCCAATACGCCGTCATCGTGCCCCTTGCGCGCGCCGCCACCGGCAGCAGGGGACAAATGCGCAGTGATATGAAACAGCCTGTCTTCTTCCCACTGGTATTTCTGCTCCAGCGCGCACACATCCTGCATTGCAAAAAAGACTCTCTGAAGCACAATGATATCCCGGTTGTTTACCACGATCTCTTTCCCGTTCTCTATCCGCTTTAGCACTTCGTCATCTCCTGAAAACCGCAAACGTTCGCGGTTTTGTTTTCTATCCTCGCATCTGTTCACTCAATGAATGTGCAAAACTGCTTATATTATTTAAACTTGTTCGGCCATCATTCCATTTCTCAATAAAAGCTTTGCGCTTTTCAGGATCGTCAATCGCTTCCAGCGCAGCAGTATATCGCGTCCTATCGCGAAAACCGCCCAACATAAAAGAATCAAGGGCTTGTGCAACATCGGCTTTCCTTTCGATCAGTCCATCTTTCGGCGCACGGCCAAATTCATCTTGATACCATTCTTCAAATCCGCCAAAGATAAAAATGGGGATTCGCATTTCTTCATTATGATCTTCCGTTTCGCCACCGTAAGCAGGATTGATGATCGCTACAACGAGAGCAGCTATCTCTTTGTCCGCTGCGATAAAGGTGTACGGATCACTGGGGTTTATGAGAGAGTATTCCATAGATTTCCTCCATTTTGAGTGGTAGTTCGCGTTCCTTCCCATTCAGTATCGCTCTTGGAATTATGGATCGGAGGCTTCCTTCTGGTACTTGCGATAGGGATTCTCATATTTTCCGATAAATGCAACGCTCAGGTTGCTTTCGGTCGGCGGCTTCTTGGCTTTGGGCAGCTTGTTCGTCCTGTGCTTTGCGCTCACAAGCCGGTTATATTCATCCACACTTAATCCATATGCCTTGGCAATCCTGGCCGCTATGTGCGGATGCGTAATGTGTCGGTCGCTTTCTTCAAGCATTTCGAGAAGCGTCCGCGAGCAGAGGCATTTTCCTGCCATTTCGCAAACCGTAAGTCCAAGCGCTTCGCGTTTTTCGATCATAAAATCTTTCATGCCCTTAACCTCGTTTTGCGTTATCGATCGATTGGATCACAGCTGAAAGTACGGTGGGGTGCAGCGCCCTTTTAGCAGCTTCCGGGCAGGAAACAGGATCAATTTTGCATCCATCGTCATACTCGCCGCGTCGGATGCATCCGCTGCAGGCCTTCTTCATGTACTGTTCCTTGATTTCTTCCGTATCAAAGTAGCCGTCATAAGCGGAATCGGTTATGTAATCGTTTATGATCGCATCGCAGTGGATATGGTAGAGGTCGCGAGAGAAGCCTTCCGAGGTCTTGGTCGTGATTTTTATGTACTCATTTCCTGGTATAATCGCTTCTCCGCAGAAATCGCAAACATAATTTTTTCGCGCTCTACGCTGAAATGAACAGTTAAATTCCATCATGGTTTTCCACCTCCTTGTCAGAATGGAACTTCGCAATTGTTCATTTCGGAGTAACCATACGGCATATCGTTTTCTGTTGGCGGCGGCACGGCTTCGCTGCTTTTTTTCGCTCCGAGGAAAAACACCTTGTTTGCCAGGATCTCTGTAATATATCTTTTACTTCCATCCTGCGCATTGTAGCTGCGATACTGTATGCTGCCCTTAACGGCGCATTGTCGGCCTTTATTCAGAAACCTGGTGCACAGTGATGCCAGCTGTCCCCAAACAACGATATTGTGAAAGTCCGCTTCCCGTTTGCCAGTGTGCGAATCGATATACTCTCGTTCTGTTGCCAGTCGAAAGGTGCACTTGCCCCTTCCGCTTTGTATTGAGATAAGCTCTGGATCTGTTGCCAGATGCCCGATCAGGGTTACATCATTCATCCTCTGTCCTCCCGTTCTGCTTGATAGGCATATTCGGCTTCACTGAGCATGGAAAAAGTCCCTTCCCTGGAATTGTTCCCTGCGATTACAGGCCGCTCAATCAATCGCATAAGAGGGATTTCCGCTCCATCAAATTTGCGCAAATGTTCTGTCGCGCCGATCAGCTTTCGAAGATCCTCTCTTTGTTTCAGATTTTTTTGCGAGTTCGGATCCCAGCTTGAAATGAATTTGAGCTGCTCAAGCTCAAACACAGCGTCGTAGTAAATATTGCTGCATGCCTCACGAATCTCTGCAACCGTCGGCATCCATTTCGATTTTGAAATCAGTTTCATCACGGCAATCATCACAATGTTTGCATCGATGTCCTCGAGGGTAAGCGTCCAGGTGTTCAAAAGCAAATACTTCTCCTCCTGACTCATGCCCTTAAATGCATACGCATAATTCGCTTTCATCAGCAAAAGCAGCTGATTCACTTCCTGCTGTGTCATGTCCCGACCCCCCTTCGGGGAAGGGTCACAAAGCCGCTCACGCCGTCATTGGCGAATGCCCCATCTGGAATGATGCTCAAAAGTCCATTTTCCTCTTGCCGAAAATAAGTCCCGGTGTTCTGTACAGAAATAGGCTGACTTTCGTTTGACCTTTCTTTACCTTCCCCCTGATTCTCTTTTATATTATTTAATCTAGAATATGGGGTTATTGTTGGGGGCAAAATTGTACCCAAAAAAGATGTGTTGGGGACATTGCTGGGAGCATGATTGGGTATGTCGTTGGGCACGTCGTTGGGTGCATGATTGGGTATACAGTTGGGTACGTCGTTGGGTGCATGATTGGGCGCTTTTTTGCTCCTAACTTCTTCAGCTGATAGATAATTAAGCCGATATGCCGGGTTTCTGTTGTTTCTGTGTCCCGGCTTAAAGTCGATCAATCCGCGCTGCTTGAGCGCATTTCGCGTGGTTTCAATTGCTCGCTTGTCAAGGCAGCAGTACAAATTCATTTCCCCATTCGATACCTGAATGTAGTCATCCGGCCACTCGTATTCCTGGCTCTGCTCGTTATAGGTCGCCCGGTCATTGGCGACATAAAACAAAGCGATCCAGAGCATACGCTCGCGCAGGGATAGACTATTATTGCGGGCAAATCGCATAAAGGAATTGAATTCGCTGATAAAATTCACCTTGCACATTTTCTTCCCTTCCCATCGATATCAAGTGATTTTATTGCGTCTGATGAATAGATGCTCGCTTTCCTGTTCGCTTTTCGCGTATTCCGGGCGGTTCATGCTTTTTTCAGCGTCAAATCCGTCCGGGTAACGTTCTTTCAGCTTATCGATATTCACTTTTCCCGCATATTCGATTGTGGTTCCGATCAACTCGCAAAGCAGCTTAAGCGAGCAATATGTATCGTATAAGCTAGCTTGAAGGATCATCGCGTTCTCTTCAAAATTGATCGAAATAAAGCATTTGCCGGCAAAATGCGCCGTCAGTGCGGCCGCTGTTTCAACGCTTTTACCCATACCATACACGAAAGGATCAAATAGACTGTATATGGGCTTTTTTTCTACCAGACCGCTCAGTTCTTTTCGAAGCCCAGTCGCTAATTCAGCAAGATACCACATTACATCGCCGATTTCCTCAATCAGCCTTTCTTTGGGTAGCGGTGTTCCTTTTGTACTCTGAAACTTATATTTCTTGATCAGATCCACAATTTCTCCGCTTTCACCAATCAAACCCAATAGTCCATTCAAGATTCGATCATGTCCATCCGGGCTCGTTCGCTGCGCGTATTTTTGATAGATGTTTAAAAACGCCACATTCAATCCTCCTGTAAATTTCCATTGATCCCATTCATCATAGATTGTTGCTCTCACCTTTGTTACAGAGCCGTCATATAATTTCTTCATAATCCCATATGCTGATCTGTCCATCAATTTGGTTTGTCGAATTGTTGCGCTCGTCCTCTTCAATCCGCTTTGCCGCGCTCAAATAATACTGAATGTCGATTTCGAATCCGGTAGCTTCATAACCCATTCGACTACAGGCGATCAGGCTTGAGCCGCTGCCAACATGCGTATCAATAATCCGCCATCCGGGCTCTGCAAATTTGGTGAGTAGCCATTCATAAAGAGCGACAGGTTTCTGTGTTGGATGAATTCGGATTTCATTCAGCTTTTTGTTTCCTTGGGCAACGCGGCCTTCTTCTATACTTTTACCTTGCATCATTCCGTTCCACATAAACGGAAACAATCGAACGGTTCTGCTAAGATCCGTTGCTGCGATCTCCGCATCGCTGAAGGTCGATTTGCCGTTGCATTTATCCCATATGATTCGGCCGCATTGAAACGGATAGTCGAAGTAGTTACATCCCCATATGATATAGTGCTTGCTCACGCGTATCAGCTCGTTAAAGTAAGTTTTATCAGGTACAGTCCATTGCCGCGTAGAGGGATTGTAAGATCTGAATACACCCGTTTTGCTGACTTTTTGGCCATAGTAATTTCTTCGCTCCGGGCCGCTATAGTAGGGTGGATCAACGATAGCCAAATCAAAATATTTGTCGGGATAGCGCGCCATGCCGATCATGCAATCTTCGTTACGAAAGTCGATCATATGCGCCGCATCTCCAGATACACGCATAATCTGCTGACCGCGTTGATTTTCTTAATAGGCGCCCGTTTATGAACCATCGTAACTCGCAGTTGGTTTAGTTTGATCCATATTGTTTTTTTGAGTCTCTTCACGCCCACGCGCCTCCTTTACTGCATCCCTGATGCACATCAAGTCGTTCCATATGCTGATTTGAGACATAGCTACCTGATATTCATGTTTTGGAATTTCACGCATCGAGGAAATACCGTATCTGGCGAACACGCTTTTTCGAATTGCGCCGCTCAGCTTCCGTATGGCTTTGTCATCCTCAATTCGGCGTTTACTAAGCAGCTCGCGCGACTTTGTGCGGATAGCATCCGCAAGATACTTCTCCTGCTGTTTTGTAATCGGCGTATTCAGCCGGATCTGTTTTTCGAGCGCTTCCATTCGATCCGTCTGGATCTTCTGCGCAGCCGCCAGCCGATCCAATGCCTCGGTGTTATTCCGCATAAAGTGGGTCATTGCTTCAAGCACAGGGGAGAGGATCTCGCGTATCATCTGCCCAATGGCGGCGTTTCCGTCGCCATTATCGGGAATTAAGTTGGTTTCTTTCTCCATCAGCTCATTCGGCATTGATGATCATTCCTTCCATGCGCACTTCAACTGTGTTGATCGCCTTTCTTGCTCCGGCAGCCCATTTTTCTATTACTTTAAGGGAAGCGTCAAAGTCTTCGCGCTCAGAAAATGCCATTGTAGTAAACTTCCTTCCCATATGCGGTATGCGAGATACAATCCCGATAAATTGTCCGACAGCCCTTGCAAAGTCCGCTGCTGTCAATTCGTCTGTTACCGTTCGCTCTGCATCGCCCTTCGCAGCCATGCTCTGTGCGTTCAACAGCTCTGTCTGCACCCGGTCATATTCCTGCTGCTGCTCCTCAATTAGACTTTCAGATTCCCTCAGATCCCGATACAGCCGTTCTCGCTCACTTAGCAGTTCTTTTGCCTCTTCGGCAATACGGGCGCATTCTTGTCTGTATTTCTCTATTTCCTGATCTTTGACGCGTATACTATCAAGGACATTGTCGGGGATCTCGGGCGGCTTTGAGGCAAGCTCTTCAGCTTTCGCCTCTGCTTTCATGCGCATTTGCTGCTCGCTCTTGATCTTAGCTTCATATTCTTCTTTTACTTTCCTTACCGCATTTTCAACCTCGCGAGCCGTCATGTTCGTTATGTCGTTTTCTTCGATAAAGGTCTGTTCGGTTCCCGAAGGAAGGGAAAGCATCTTAAAGATCTTGCTCTTTTCAAGTGCAGCCACTTCTGGTGTCTGGCCGAATCTTTCAAAGCTGCGCATCATGTATTGGGCCGTCGTTTCGCTCATGTGCGCATTCAGTCTTACCCATTCGGACCATTCTCCGTGTTTCACAAGCTTTTTGGCGTCGATCAATACGCGCCCGAGCTGAAGCATGTTGGTCGCGATGGCTTCTGAATATAACCTTGCTTCCAAAGCCAATCCTTCAAGCACGCTGATTCGACCGTCATCCCTCATTGCAATTTCGTTCATAAAAAACCTCCCGTTTCTTTGATTATCCGAAAATCAGAATGAGCTGGCCTTATGCTTGCAATATCTCCCGCGTTGTGCTATAATGCAAATGGAAGGTATTGCCCGCAATTGCAAAAACTTCTCGTTTCGAACCGCTGCCAGCTCCAATGGCCGCGGTTCTTTTTTCAACCGTCTAAGTGTTCGTTTTTATGTTCCATGCATCACGGATCCGCTTATAGTCCTTCGGCGGCTCGGGCGGCGTCATCCAGTGTGTGTAAAAACTATTCTTTCCGATGAGTGTGTGCTGCACGATCATAACACCTTGCCACACATGCCATGCTAGAACGCATCCATGAAAATCAGCGTCTTCCATAGTTGGCTTACGCGTCTCCACTTCAATCCAGCTGCTATTGGGCATCTTCGCCTGTCAGCACATAATGGATCATGCGCCGTGTTTCCTCTCCGCAATGCTTCATTGCGTCTTCTGCAGTCGGTAATCGGCCGTGTTCCCTTCGAAACCGCATCATGTAGTAAAGACTGAATCGGTTATGCGGAAACTCTGCCGGATGCTTAGAAGCGCAGATTTTGCATGTGCCGTCTATAGGTGGCGTGATCCTAACGGTTGAAAAAGGAAAGTCTTTATCAGGCATTTTTACACCTCCGTTTTCCGAAAACGAAGCTGATAGAATGCCTGTTTATGTTTATCGGCAGGATGAAAATAAACACCCTCTTTCAATAAAAGCGTCCCCGTCTGTCCGGGGTGTCATGCGTTGCTCGCTTCCGCATTGCCACCGTGCGGCCTTAACCGATGCCCACGGGATCGTAAGGCTTACTGTCCCGCCTTGCATCGGCAAGTCGTTTGTCGAAGCCTCAAAGACCGTTGTTTACAGACGGTTTTTCGTTGCCTGTCATTCCAGGCATAACGGCCCCCACGCAAACAGGGAACATGCTTAAACCGTAAAAGCCGTTGCGCAGGCGGCTGGATTCGAACCAGCGTCCCAAGGCTCTTGCCATCTGAGCTACACCTGCATAAATGCCCGTATTTCCGGGCTGCCAGACAGAGAGAGCGGCCTCTTGATTGGCTGTCGCAACCGCAATTGCACAGAGCCGTTTGAGGGGTATCGTTCAGGACTTCCTAACCCATCCGACTATTCCTTTCATAGGCAATGATATTGAACCATCGGTCATTGGAATCGAACCTTTGTCCTTGCAGAATCGAACTGCGCTTCACATTGCCATAGCTCCAGCTATAGGTGTCCACGGAGAATTGGAGAGACAGGAGGGATTTGAACCCTCTCGCATATTCTGCGTATATACACAGACCATCTTTGCGCCATCCTTTGGCTGTCTCATGGAATGCCCGTCTTTCCGGGCTGCCATCATCTTTTCTTGGAGTGTGGAAGAGGGGCGGTATACCGGAGTCGAACCGGTGTATCTCGGAGAAGGAGATGAAGAAATCCAAGCATGCTTCCAACTGCATCAATACCGCGCATTGCGCCTATTGATATTGAATTCTAAACATATCGGTACGCCGGATTCGAACCGGCATTTCCCTAAAGAAAAGGATGAAAAAGAATCGGGCGTGCTGCCGTTTGCACCAGTACCGCACGCATCAAGTTTTCTTACTCCCGCTTTTTATTCGCAAGTGCAATCATGCTCTAAGCACCATTTAAGCGCAGGCGCATACTTAACAAGCGCAATCACATTGCGTTCGCCGCTCAAGCCACAGCGAAAGACGCAGGCCTTCCGCTGCCTGTTTTCAGTGGAAAACGAAATGCCAATCTTGCCGTCCCAGGCCGTTTTCTCGCTTTTTCGTTTCGCTGCGCTCCAAACCCGGGCAACATTCAAAACGCTGCCCTCCTTCGCAAACGCTTCAATTTCCTTAAGCTGCTCAGGATCCGAGAAGTAAAATATCTTCGCCATGTCTTTCCTCCCTAAATCCTCACGCCTGCTTTCTCGCAGCTCTCCTTATACTTGCGCATCTTTGCAGCCAGAAGCTTGCCGATATCCGTCGCAAGCTTCTTTTCTTCCTCTTCATTTACGTCTTCAGCGCGTACAAAAAGAGGAATAGCAGGCAAAAAGTCCCCGGTCGCCGGATCGCGCAGCGCAGTTACGCCAACCTGGATATATCTTTCCTGTTTCGCCATAATCACACCGCCTTTGTACTTTCAATGCTTCGATATAATTCGTCGATACTGCAGCCATAAAGGACGGATAACGGAGCCAGTTTCCCTACTTTAGGAGAAGCAATGCCCGTTTCCCACTTTGCTACAGTAGATCGGTCAATCGACAATTCGCTTGCGACTTTCTCTTGGGTGAGATTCGCTCTGATGCGAAGATCGGCAAGTTGACTCATGTTTTCACTCCTTAATGATCCGTATTGCTTTTGTGAATCCTTTTCACGTATAATAAATGGGTTGAAAAGGAGTTGAGATAATGATGTTTATCACGTTGAGAACTTCTTCTCGTCCCTCCCGTCCGGGTGATAAAGAAGGTTTATCCATAATCGTATTGCCTTTATTATTTAGGTGATATCGAAATCTGAAATACATTCACATTATACTGAATACTAATCAGAATGTCAAGGCACTTTCTGAAATTTATTCACATCTGATAAATTCTATTGTAAATGTGAATAGATTTCACTATAATGTGAATGAGGTGAAGATAAATGTTCGCTGAGAGACTCAAACAATTACGCAAAGAGAAAGGAATAACGCAAGTAGAACTCGCGCAGATAATTCGAGTAGAGCGTTCTTCCGTCGGCAAATATGAGGGAAAAAGTAGGATTATACCGTCAGATGATGTCAAACAGAGAATAGCAGAATATTTCAATGTTAGTATTGATTATCTTCTGGGAAGAACAGAGGTCAGAATGTCTGAACAAACACAAAAGCCCACCGTCAAAGACGATGGGCTGGATAATGAGTTGGTCAATCTTCTTGTAGATCTGTCTCCCTCGGAGGTTCAGCGGGTGCGAGATTTCGTCGCAGGCCTAAAAGCATCTCGTAAAGAGTGAACTTTTCATTGTCGGTCAATCCAAGAATAAGGGCATAGGCCTCCTCTTGTGTGAGCCTTCTATCAGAACAACTGTTCATATTAACCTCTTTTCCACAGATCGACCTGCTATATTATGCGCAACAATATAGTAACAAAAATGTAAAGAATTAGCAAGATAATATTTCATCTCGGAGAGTGAAATTATAATGTTTTGGATCTTCTTGCCAGCAGCTGTCTTCTTCATGCTTCCGCTTTTATACGAGATTATCCTTTCAGCAAATAAGGCCAAAGAAGAGAAACAAAAGTTGATAGCGAAAGAGCAGTTACGACTTCAACGCGAAGAGGAAAAGGCCATAAAAAGAGAACGTGAGAGGCAGGAACGTCTTCTTCGTGAAGAACAAAAAGCGATTATACGGCAAAAAGAGAAAGAAGCGCGAGAACTCGAAAAACGAGCAGCTGCGTCGAATAATACAATCAATTTTTTATTCGAAAAAATATCTGCTCCTTCTTCTATTTCATCATTGAATGCTAGTTTATCAAAGGCGAGAACAGATTTTATTACTATCGAATTCGAATTGCTAGATACTTCAAATATTAAGCGCTATACGTTTGTGAAAGATACGCTTTTGCAAACGAATTCCGCGATTTTAAATCGGTATATACAAACTCGATTTGATTCCATATGCTATGAGGCGCTTTCTCCCATGCCGCTGAATATATTCTATGATCGCCTCCGCTCAATGTTTTCTGAAGTGAATCGTTCATCCAATACGATCCCTGATGCAACACTCGACTTTGTGCAAAGGCTTCAAAGAAAGGTGGGGTTATATGAATGAATTGTGCATTGTTCTTGTCCTGATAGCGCTTGTTGGATGGGCGCTCTTTCTTGTTTGGCATAAAAAATATGCTTTTATGAAAGAAATGAGGGAAACAGAAAGAAGCAAATGGAATTATGAATCCGAGCAGCTAAGTAAAAAATTGGATGCTATTCAGAAAAAATATGATGATTGTCAAGCCGCGGTTGCGTTTTCTGAGCAATGGAAAGCCGCACCTGAAATGTTGGAAGAAATGAAAGAGCTTCGGCAGCTTCTTCTGGTGTCTTCTGGAAAATATCTGTCAGAATCAGCCGAAAAGGAAATCAGCAAAGTCGGATGGGGCGTCTATCATTCTGAGAATGCAGATTACGCAACGCTTATTTCCGAAGCGGAGAATCGAATTCGTGCACTGGTTTCCGAGAATAAAGCAGTTATTTTTGAGCAAAATCACCCCTTTGTACCCGAAGTCGCCGCATTACTTCTGGATGCATTTGACGGATATGCATGGCGGTATACACATTTTTCTACAAAAGCGGAAGCACAGCGTCTTCAGTATCTGAAACTTGCCTTTTATTTGATCAACATACGCGGAGCTTCCGTTTTCCACGCTTCACTTTCACATGATTATCTCGAAGCACATCTGAATCTTTTCCGTATTAAGCTGCAGCTTGAAGAATATAAACGCCTTCGCCGCGAGGACGAGAAGGCAATCCGGCAACTTGAAACTCAACAATCCGTAGAAGAGATTCGCATTCTGCGCGAACTCAATCTCCAGAAAAAGAAATTAGAGGCAGCCCACGCAAGCGAAAAAGCGGCATTGGAACACCGAATTGCAGACCTTGAAGCGCAGCTCGAAGCAAGTAGGCGCACTATTTCGAATGCACAGTTGACAAAGCAGGGTACCGTTTACGTCATATCTAATATAGGCTCATTCGGCGAAAACGTTTACAAGATTGGCATGACACGGCGCGCGGATCCACAGGAGCGAATCGAAGAACTCAGCAGTGCTTCCGTCCCGTTTCCGTTTGACGTACATGCGTTTATCAATACTACAGATGCACCCAAATTGGAATATGAATTGCACGAGTATTTCAAGTCTAATAAAATCAACACCGCTGCATTGCAGGGCAGAGAGTTTTATCGTGTCTCATTAAGGGATATCCAATCAAAGATAAGCGAAATGGGATTATCTGTCAGATGGGAGGAAACGGCGGAAGCTGCTCAATATCGGGCATCTATGTCCGCGCATCCTCTCATTAAACAGGAGTGGTCAAGCGTTTCTTCCGATCACGAAGCACAAAAGATGCCTTCAACAACCGAATCGCTAATTGCTTTTCTCGACAAAACAGGAATATGTTGGGTAGATAAGCGAAATATGGGCGGGTGTCTCTGGATTGAAAGTACGCCAAACAATGACCCGATATTAAGAGAGCTTGTAGTTGACGGAAAACCCATTATGTATGCCAAAAAGACAAAAAACTTTAATGGATCTTCAGGATGGTTTATCGCTTAAAACAAAACCGCCCTGGCATACGCCAAGGCGATTCGCAAAATCGGCCAACACCACTCGTCCTCTTTTGCATATATATTGTTATATAAGAGGGCACATAAATAAAGCATATTTGCAGGAAGTAATTTATGAACGCCGTGATTTATGCCCGCTACTCATCCCACAACCAGACGGAGCAGTCTATTGAAGGCCAGCTCCATGATTGCTATGAATATGCAAAGCGGTACGACATCAACATCGTCGGCGAATACATAGATCGTGCTTTGTCCGGCACGACTGATGATCGTCCTGATTTTCAGCGTATGATTACTGATGCGTCCAAAAAACAATTCGATCGCATTATCGTCTGGAAGCTGGATCGTTTTGCCAGAAACCGCTATGACTCAGCGTTTTATAAGCACAAACTGAAACAGCATGGTATTCGTGTTATTTCCGCAATGGAGAACGTCGGAGAGGGCGACGAATCCATTCTCCTTGAAGCTCTCCTGGAGGCTTCCGCTGAATATTATTCGCTCGACCTTAGAAAAAAGATCAAACGCGGCCAGAGGGAAACGATCGCAAAAGGGCGTTGGTGCGGCGGTAATATCCCATATGGTTATAAAGTAAACGAAGGCAAACTCGTCGCAAGCGAAAAGACTGCACCTGTGATCCAATATGTATTTAAGCAATATGCATCTGGTGTGTCAATGAAAGTGATCATAGATGATCTTAAAGAGCGCGGTGTGCGTACCACGCGAGGCGGCGAGCTGACCTACAATACATTTACGCGTGCACTTTCAAATGAAACGTATCTCGGAAAACTATTATACGGAGATATGATTGTGGAAGGCGTAGCTGAACCTTTAATTGATAAAGATACGTTTGATCAAGTCCAGATTCGTCTGAAAGCAAATGCGCGTACTCCGGCAGCTAATAAAGCAAAAGTCGAATATCTTCTTCAAGGTAAAGCCTTCTGCGGTCATTGCGGATCCCATATGGTAGGTGAGAGCGGAACCGGCAGACATGGAGACAAGCACTATTATTATGCCTGCGCTACCAAGAAAAAGACTCATGCATGCAACAAAAGAAACGAGAAAAAGGAAGCACTCGAGCAATACGTTATTGAGCACACAATAAAATATGTTCTGGAGCCAGCCAGAACGCGCGAGATTGCCAAAGCCGTTGTCGCGGAGTACGAAAAAGAGTTCTCAGGGAAGAAAATTACGGAGTGCGAAAAGCAAATCAAGCAGTTGGATTACGAGCTAAATAAGCTGGTCGACGCTTTGATAGAAGCTCCGAAAAGTGCGCATAAGCGAATCTATGAAAAAATGGAAATCCTCGAACAGCAAAAGGCCTCCTTGGAAAACGACCTGACCAAATTCAGAATTGCAAATGACATCCGCTTTACCGAAGACGAAGTATGCGCATGGCTCCGCTCATTCTGCGCAGGAGATCTCACTAACCCAGAATTCCAAAGAAACATCATCGACACCTTCATAAACAGCATATACCTATACGACGATAGGGTCATCATATTCTACAACATAAAGAACAACAAACCAGTAACCTTCGAATCCCTAAACGAAGCCCTTAACCCCAATCCAGAAGAAAAGGGTTCGAATTTGAATGCGTATGCCTCAGCGAAAAAAGGCAGATTCTGATTTTTCAGGATCTGCCTTTTTTCTATGAATAAAGCGCCTGAAGCATGAGGATCGTGGACGCTTCACTTTATTGCGGTAATCCTTCTTAAACCCATGGTATAAGCGCGTAGAAAGATGCGTCATTGATATTTGGATCTTTCGCCTCTATAATTGATGTATCAACTGATTCGGAGGGAATTATGGATATTGGAAACAAAATCAGGCAATTGAGATACAGATCGTCTCTTACGCAGGAACAGTTGGCGGAAAAACTGAGCGTGAGCGCTCAGGCGGTTTCGAAATGGGAAAACGGAGTTACCATGCCGGATATTGCGTTGCTTCCACATCTGGCCGAGGTATTTGGCATTTCCATTGACGAACTATTTGATCTTACTGTGGAGCAGAAGCTGAGAAGAATCGAAAACCGCATGCAAGTTGAAGAAGAATTTGAAAACGATGTATTCAGGGAGTACAGGGAGTACCTTCTTGATCAACTGGAAAAATACCCTGAAAAACATAAAATTTTAAGTTTGCTTGCGCGTTTATACCATCATCGGATGGAAGCAGATTCGAAGAGAGCCGCAAAATATGCGCGCGAAGCGATTCTGTTGGCGCCGGATAAAAAGGAATGCCAGTGGATTCTTCAAAAGGCGCAGGGCAGTCAGCCCTGGGACTGGAATGTATCCAATCACGCGGGAATCATTGATTTTTATAAAAGCGTGATTGAAAAGGATACAGGCGAAAACAAAACATCGCTTCCGTATTATTATCTGATTGATAACCTCATTGCGGATTCGAGAACGAAAGAGGCCAAAGAATACTTGGATGTTTTCCGCAAAATGAAGTGTATCAATCCCTGTATGACGGATGTATACGATGCAATGATTGCGCTTGCGGAGCATGATGAGAAAAAAGCCGACGCCATTATGGAAAATGCGCTTTTAAAATTCAAGGGAGAGGGCGACATCCTTTTTGAAGCCGCACAGTATTATGCGAAAAAAGCGGAGTATGATAAAGCGATTAAGTATTACGAAGCATATTACGCTTATGAAGAAAACAGTAAACCGCGCTTTACAGACCCGCTTGAAGCAATTGCGATGATTTACGAAATCCGGGCGGAATATCAGAAAGCGGCGGAAACCTACAGGAGAATACTCGATAACCTGAAAAACGAATGGGGCATGAAGGAAGAAAGCGTTGTATTTGAAATGCAAAGGAAAATCGATGAAATGAGCGGAAAAGCGATAGTGTAGGTAAAAAGCCTCTGCGGATTGATAAAATCTGCAGAGGCTTTTATGAAAAAGTTTCTTGACTTACGCCTGTGTTCCGGTCTCGCTTTTTATCCGCTCAACCATTTTCTTAATTCGCTCTCTTGCCTCCGACTGCATCAAAAACTCCTGTTCTCTGTCGGGAACTCTGTCGCCCATCAATTGCACGAACTGGCTGACCTTGAGGCCCAGCGCGTCCTGCATGTCGCTGTCGGAGCCGCGCGGGGAGACAAGGTAATAGCACAGGAGCGAATCCGTCTGACCGATTCTGTGAGCGCGGTCTTCGGCCTGGGAATGAACCGCAGGCGACCAGTCGAGCTCGCCAAAGACCACGCAGGTAGCCCTTTGGAGGTTC
Organism: Clostridiales bacterium; assembly: GCA_015056255.1. Taxonomy (GTDB): domain Bacteria; phylum Bacillota; class Clostridia; order Christensenellales; family Aristaeellaceae; genus SFHK01. The sequence continues at coordinate 19,724 of SVGP01000010.1, forward strand.
AAGCCGCTTGCGCTTCTTAATGAAATTACGCAAAGGTCGGTGTCCTCGTTCATAAAGGCACGCACTGCTGCGTCTTTTTTGGTGTCTGTTTCGCGGCCTGTGATGAAGACGGGCTTTAAAGGTTTTAATTCCTTTTTATAGATATCCATAACGGCGTGGTGGTGCGCCATGAGGAGAACCTTTTCGCCGTTTTCAACGAGCATTTTCACAAACGCCGCCACATACGGCGCTTTGGCTACGCCCGTTGCCTGCCTTTGAGTCTGGGAAATCTGATCTTCGATCAGCGCGCGCGCAGAGGCGGAGTCCGCGTTTTCAAGGGCGATTAGCTGACTTGCCACCGGGCGCATGAGCTCTTTATACACCTTGTCGTCCCAGTCGATTTCCTGTACCAATCGCCGTTTGGGCGGAAGCTCCTTTAAAACCTCGCTTTTTAAGCGCCTTAAAAGCATGCCCTCGCGCTTTAAGTGTTCGCCTAAAAGCTCCGGCTTTTGCACAATCTGATTTCCGTAGCCGTAGCACCATTCGCGTGAGAACGATTCATAATCGCCCAGAAAATGAAAGTCGAGGATGTTGATCACGTTCCAGATTTCGCCGCCGTTGTTGTAAATGGGCGTGCCGGATAAGCCTATGACGTTGTCGGATGAATCGGACAAAAGGGAAGCGGCGGAGTACTTTTCCGTGCCGGAATGACGAAGCTCCTGAATTTCGTCAAAGATAATGGAGCTAAAATGATATTCAGGAAGCTCTTCCTTCCAACCGCGAAGGAGGAGATAATGAACGATATAGATATCCGCTTCCGGCAGGGGATAGGGCTTAAGGCCTCTTAACACGTGGATTCGGAGGGATCCATCCGGCTTTAAAAACCGCTCGCACTCGCGAACCCAGTTTCTCGCCAGATGCGGCGGGCATACGATGAGGGCGGGATATTCGTTTGTTGCGGCGATAAATGAAAGCGCCTGCACGGTCTTTCCTAGGCCCATTTCATCAGCAAGCAGGCATCTTCTGTTATTGAGCAAAAATCCAAGCCCCAGAGACTGAAAGGGCATGAGCTGCCCTGCAAACTCACTGGCAGGGGGATTGGCGCTTAAGGGGGAGACGAGTGCGCGCTGCTTTCTGACGGCGTACTGACGCGCTTTTTCAAGCGCTTCGTCCCATTTTCTCTGATCGCTTTCCTTGATTTTTAAAGGGTATCTCAACATTAACCAGTTGAGATCGCCCACAATTCTTGCGTGCGCCGTGAACCTCGCTACGCCCCGTCCGCGTCCGTCGCAGCCTGGGAAGAGGCGCTTGGCCAGCTCCGTAACGCACGGCTCGCCCTTGATTGTCCAGCATTTGCTTTTACGGTTGTAGGAAAGCGTTCCGTAGGTGTGCGCGTCCTCAGGCGGGGACTCCAAGTATTTTGGATACTCATTCACGGAAGCGACACCCCCCAGAGCTTGTCAAGCGATAATACCCGAACGGGTTTATTCATGATGGTGTTCGGCAAGGATACATTTTTCTGCGAGACAACCAAAAGACCGTGAACGTCGCTGGATGAAAGATATCTTGTCACCTGTTTGAGAAGCGTGTTCCGATCCGGCTTTGATTTTTTGACTTCAACGCAAATATTTCCTACCATAAAATCCGCGCGGCACCTTTGGGCAATTTTCGCCTCGTGGACATAGGAAAGATTTGCCTTTTCAAGCGCGCAGGAAATAAGCGCGTGCAGATCGTACTCGCCGGGTGTGGCGGGCACGAAAAGCACGCGCAGTGCATTTTCAATCAAAGTGATTTGTTTAGTTGTATCACCCGATGAAAGCAAACTGGGTTTCTCCTTAGATCTTGATGTTTTCGCCCACAAGGCCGACGAACGCACCGGTTTCGCCCAGACCGCTTTCGGGATGCGCGATCAGCCACTTGTTGACGTTGGTAAGAAGCGCATCTTCCTTGGTTTTGGCCTTGCCTCTTGCGGGAAGGTCTTCGTTGGTTCCCTTGGGAAGAACGACCACGCAGCGGAAGGTTTCGTTTTCGCCGGCGGAGATGGGGGCGTAGTGCAGGGTGGTTGCGTACATTTCAACGAGAGTGCCCTTCTTTACGTAGAAGGCCTGCATCTTGCTCGTGTCGTACTTGAAATCCTTGGTGATGTCCTGCTGCTTTCCGACCAGAAGAATCATATCGGTGCAGGCATAGTTGAGCTCGGAATCCCTGTGATATTCAACGGCGTTTAAGGTGTGGTTAAAGCCGTTGCAGTAGCCGATCTGAATGGGCATTCCGCCGTAGGCTTCCTCGGAGAACTGCTTGAAGATGGGAAGCTTTTCAAGGCTTTCAACGGAAGGCACATAGGTAACTGCGTCGGCGGGGCACTCGGTTTCCTGCATTTTGTCCATGAGGGACTTAAGATAATAGCCCTTGATCACACGGCCAAAGGGCTTGAAGGAGCGGCTGGTTACAGGCTTGATGGTCATGAGTGATTACCTCCATAGAATGATTTGGATTTGATTGTATCATACCACGAATCAGCGTCAAATGCAATCATGTTTACAAGAACTTGCTTGTTTTCGGCCCGAAAAGTTATATAATTGACTTGTGCAAAGATGAAAGAACCGATAAGGTGTCTTCTTTCAAAGAGAGCGCGTTCCCGGCTGAAAAACGCGCAGGAGGGCCTTGTTTTCCCGCTTTCGGAGCCAGCGCCGACGAGGCGCCGCGTGGTTTGCGATAAAGAACCCGAATTGAGTCGGGCGCGTATATGCGCCAAGCAAGGTGGTACCGCGGATGTTCACTCCGTCCCTGCAAAAACATGGGGCGGAGTTTTTTATTTCGCCGACATTTCTGAAAGGAAGATTGATTTATGAAGTTTACCCAGATGCTCACCAAGAGATTCAAGGATACGCCCGCCGATTGCCAGATCGCAAGCCACATTTTCATGATCCGCGGCGGATACATGAAAAACGTCGGAAACGGCATCTATTCTCTTTTCCCGATCACCAAGCGCATAACGAGCAAGATCGAAAACATCATCCGTGAAGAAATGAACCGTATCGATGGTCAGGAAGTTCTGTTTCCTGTCGTTATGCCCGGAAGCCTCTGGAAGGAGTCCGGACGCTATGACGCCATCGGAAGCGAGCTCTTACGATTCCGCGACAGAAGCGGAAACGACATGGTTCTCGGCATGACCCACGAGGAAGCCGCCGTGCATCTTGCGCGCGAGACCGCTGAAAGCTATCAACAGTATCCCTTCATGATCTATCAAATCCAGACCAAATTCCGCGATGAGCCCCGTGCGAGAGGCGGCCTCATCCGCGTTCGCGAATTCACCATGAAGGATGCTTATTCCTTCCACACCACAAAGGAAGACCTCGAGCAGTATTACATGCGCTGCCACAAGGCCTATGAGCGCATCTTCGCCCGCTGCGGCGTTCCGGAGGTCATTTCCGTAAAATCCGACAGCGGCATGATGGGCGGAAAGGTTGCCCACGAATTCATGCTCTGCACGCCCATCGGCGAGGACAGCCTGGTCGTCTGCTCCAATTGCGACTATCGCGCCAACATGGAAAACGCCGACTGCAAGTATGATGTGATTTCCTCCGATGTTGAGGAACTCACCAAGGTAGCTACCCCTGAGATGAAGACCATCGAAGAAGTGGCCTCCTTCCTCGGAAAAGACATGAACGCCCTGATGAAGGCCGTTGCCTATCAGAAGGAAACTGACGACAAGATCGTGATCGTGTTTGTAAGAGGCGATCTTGAGGTGAACGAGGTCAAACTGCGCAACTACTTAAAGAGCGAAGTGCATCCCGCGCTCGACCTTGAAAATACGGACGTATGCGCCGGCTTCATCGGCCCCAAGGGCTTAACCGACAAGGTTCAGGTGCTGTTTGACATGTCCCTGACTACTCGCGAAAACTTCGTCTGTGGCGCAAACGAAGAGGGCTTCCACATGACCGGCCTTAACATCAAGCGCGATCTGGGCGACGTTGAGTTTATCGATCTTGCCAAGACTACCGAAGGCGCCATCTGCCCCGTATGCGGACAGCACGCCATCACGCTCACCCGCGGCATTGAAGTCGGCAACATTTTCCAGCTGGGCGACAAGTACACCGGCTCCATGGGCATGAAGTACATCGACCAGAACGGCCAGATGCAGACCCCCATCATGGGCTGCTACGGCATTGGCGTAGGCCGCCTCGCTGCCTCCGTCTGCGAAGCTCACCATGACGACTACGGCCCCATCTGGCCCATGTCCATCGCGCCCTGGCAGGTACAAATGTGCGCCCTTCGCGCCGATGACGCTGAGGTTCGCGCGTTTGCCAATGAAATGTATGAAAAGCTTCAGAATGCCGGCATTGAAGTCATCTTCGACGATCGTCCCGTATCCGCTGGCGTTATGTTCTCCGACGCCGACCTTACCGGCGTTCCGCTGCGCGTAGTCGTAAGCCCCAAGGGTCTTAAAAACGGCACCGTCGAAGTTGCCAAGCGCGACAAGAGCATGATGGAAAAGATCGATAAGGATCAGGCTTTCGACTTTATCGTTGAAACTGTAAAAGCCATGAAGGCTGAATGCGAAAACATCAATATCTGATGAATGAAAAGATCGGAGCTGCCCGATGAGGGCGGCTCCGATTATCAATAACGATATACAAAGATTTCGGCGGGAGCAAGCCCCCGCCCTACCGGTAAAAGATGCTGAATCTGCGTAGGGCAGGGGCTTGCTCCTGCCGCGCTTTCTTTATTGATTCTCCATAACCTCTTTTGAAAGGGAAACAAGGCCGTTTAAGCGATCATCGGTGGTATACGTGTGCCACGCGCAGGCGAACCTTTTTTCCGGGGAATACATAAGGAACTGTCCGAGCATGCCGCCTTTTCCAAGGATCCCGTCTACGCCGGTTTTCTGAAACGCAAAGCCGTTTTCCTGATCGATTCTGATCCAGTCTTCGCTCAAAAGCTTCTTTCCATAAATCTCGCCGCCGTTTGCATACAGCCAGCCCAGCTTTACCATATCGCGTGAACGGATATACAGTCCCGTCGCGCCCATCGGATGATTTTTCGGGCATCTTGAAAACGCGGCTTCCTGAACGCGCATGGGGTAGAGGAGCTTGTGCATCAGGTATTCGTCCATCTTTTCGCCTGCGCGCCTTCCGACGAGGCGTGAAACGATGTAAAAGGCGGCGTCGGAGTACTGGTAATGCGTGCCGGGTTCGTGCGGCAGTTCCTCTGAAAATGCATACGTCAGAAAATCGTCTGTGCCGTAGGCGAAAATATCTTCAACGTCGATATCCAGATATCCCTTGCCGATGCCCATGGTGTGCGAAAGAGCATGGCGCACAAGCACCTTTTCCCACTTGGGATCTTTAAATCCATCATATTCACCCTTTAGAACCTCCGTCACGGGCTCGTCAAGGCCGATTTTGTTTTCGTCCCATAATAGGCCAATGGCGGTTGCAGCGAAGGATTTTGTGCAGGAATAGCTGTTATTACACGGATTTCCTCGCCCCGGAACGACTTCGAAAATGCCGTCTTCAGTCATCGCGGCGTAGGAAAATAAGTTTACGTCCTTTTCGGTCATAAAGGCTTCGATTTTCTTCATGTCAGGCTTCATGATTATGCCTCCAATCGCTTGATACTACAATTATACCCCCGGCATAACATGAAAACAAGGGATGAAATTCATAAAAAATGCATGGAACGCTCGTTTTGTTCCATGCATTTTGCATTTATTTGGTTTCAATGGCGCAAAGACCCTTGAATTCGTCTTCAATGATGATTTCATCAATGGAACCGGCTTTGATAAAGCCGTTTATGGGGTTTTTGACACTGATGATGTTTCCATTCACTGTCGCTTCAACCTCGCTTCTTTCGAAGGAAAGGTCGGTGTTTTCCATTTTGCAGTTTTCAAGCACCAGACCCCTGCAGTAGCAAAGCGGCTGCGTTCCGCGGATGGTGCAGTTTACAAGGCGAAGATTTTCGGAGTACCACGCAAGGTATTCTCCCTCGATCACGCAGTCAATGCACGTTACATTTTTGGCGTGCCAGAAAGCGTCCTTGGTTTTTAAAACGGAATTTCTGATGACCACGTTTTCAACATACTGGAAGGAGTATTTGCCCGTCATCGAAAGCTTTTCAATGTCCATATCGCGGCACTCGAAGAACGGATACTGGCTTTTGAGCTCGCAGTCGGTGATTTTAAAGTTTCTGACCTTCCACGCAAATTCCTCGGATTCGATTTTGCAGCCGGAAAGCACGATGTCGTCGCATTCGCGAAGCGCCTTGATGCCGCCCAGAACGGAAGATTTGATTTCGACATTTTTGTCATACCACAAGGCGGCTCTGCAGGTTTCGGTCATCTCGCAATCAGAAATTTTTGCATTCGTCACATGCCAGAAGGGATAGCGAAGCGCAAAAAAACATTTGTCTACTTCAATATCATTGCATTCCTTAAACGCGGATTCGCCGTCTGCGGGACCTTCAAATCGGCAGGATAAAACTTTTGCATTTTTAAGGCCGTAAAGCGCGCGCTCCTCGTCGTAGGTTTTGCTTTCAAAAATCATATATGTACCCCCGGAATTTCATCTTGCTTCTATTATAGCGTATGCGGGTTTCGAATCGGTGTCGCGCATGTTATCTTTATTTAAGATGCGCGCTGAAAAATTCCTGACACACGCGCTGATAGCGGCCAAAGTCCTTTATAAAACTGAGCGCATGCCCGGCGTCCGGAAAGGTTTCAAGGCGAACTTCGCTTTTGCAGGCGTTTTTGATCTCGTGGCTCATAGCGCATGGCACAAAGGAATCGGCTTCGCCGTGAATGAGGAGGATGGGGTGGCGTGTCTTTTTGACGGCTTCGATGCAGGACGCTGCGCCAAGGCGGAAATGGCCGAACAGAAACGCACCCAAGCGCACAAGCGGCATTGCGATAAAGGATGGAAAGCCCATGGATTTGGCAACGCTTTTGATGATGTCGTGCGGCGCGGAATAGGGGCAGTCGGCGACAATGCACTTTACGTTTTTGTGGTTATATTCGCTCGCCATCAGAACCGTGGCCGCGCCCATGGAAACGCCGGAAAGGATAATCTGAATATCGTCGCCAAAGCGTTTAACGGCGTACTCGATCCACGAAAGCACGTCCTTTCGTTCGTTTACGCCAAAGGAAATCACGTTTCCCTCGCTGTCCAGATGCGCGCGCTGCTCAATAACCAGCGAATTGTGGCCGTTTTCACGCGCAAGCTTGTTGCCGCCGCAGAAATCGCGCACGGGGTTTCCGCGGTATCCGTGGCACTGAATCTGTAATGGCGCGCCGTCCTTTACATGAATATAGCGGGCAGTCAGCGTAAGGCCGTCAAAAGATTTTGTATACACGCGCTCAAAGGGAACTTTGTTCATTTCCAGAATCAGATCGCGCATGGCTTTCTCATCCTTCGTGTATTCCTCGCGGTCTGGAAGAATAAACGGGTCGCGCGCGCGGTCCTTCCTTGCGCGGAAGGTGAAGACGTAGGTAAAGTAAGATGCAATCAGAATGATGGCGACAAGGGCAAGCAAGATATACAGCATACATTTCTCCTGGGATTTGATACATAGATTATAGCACGATAATACGATAAATGGATGAAAAAATTATGCGTTGGAATTGAAAAAAGCGCGGCGAATTATTGCCGCGCTTCATGGAAAATTCAAATTTGATCAGATATCCAGATATCCGCAAAGCACCTTAAGCGTGTTCATCACGCCGTCCATGTGACTTCTTTCATAGCCGTGGCTGGCGTAAACGCCCGCGCCGATCAGGCCGTGGCGGATGTCATGCCCTGCGCGCAGAGTGGCTTCAACATCGCTGCCGTAGTGGGGATATACGTCTACAGCATAATCTGCGCCGGTTTTCTTGGCCGCGTCGATGAGTTTTCCGGTCACTTCATAGCTGTAGGGACCGCCGGAATCCTTTGCGCAGATGGAAACCTGCTTTTCCGTGCACTGAAGGCCGATTCCGACGCAGCCCATGTCTACGGAAATTGCTTCGGTTACGCCTGCGGGTACGGATGCGCTTCCGCCGTGTCCGACTTCCTCATAAACGGTCACATGCGCATAGGTGCGGCGGGGAAGGGAAATGGCGTTGTCCTTTATGTATTTTGCAAAGCCGAACAAAATGCCGACGGAGAGCTTGTCGTCTAAAAATCTGCTCTTTAAATAGCCGGAGGCGGTGCGCTTTGTTCTCGGGTCAAAGGAAACGATATCGCCTACTTCTATGCCCAGCGCGCGGGTGTCCTGCGCGCTTTTTACATCTTCGTCCAATACGACCTCAGTCGAATCAAACGTGCGCTTGGTCGTTGAATAATCGCCGTTTACATGCGTAGAAGCGTTGATCAGCTGAAGCGTTCCCTCAACAACCTTTCCGTCTCTGGTGTACACGCGAACGTTTTCGGCTTCGGCGTTATTGGCGTTCATGCCGCCGATATTCACGATGCGAAGTCTGCCGCTGCCCTTGATTTCTGCGACCATGCCACCCAGCGTGTCGCAGTGCGCTTCCAGAAACAATCCGTCGTTTTCATTCATGCCGCCAAAGTCGATGAGAACGCCGCCCTTGACGGTGATTTCCGCAGCAAAGCCAAGCGCGGAAAACTCGTTTTTCACCCACTCAGCCGCCTTTTTCGTGTAGCCGGACGGAGAGTCGATGGCAAGCAGCTGTTCGGTTTTCTGCCACGCGTATTCGGCGTAATTAAAATCAATCATGTTGTTGTCCTCCATGTGTTTTTTAAGAGTATATCACAGAAAACGGAAGGCTGCAACTTCCTTGCGCCAATCTGTTTTTCAATTTGCAGAAAGCGTGAAAACGCAGTATAATATACTTGAAGATGTGTTTCAGATTGGAGGTATGTATGAAAATCGGAGAAGTGTGTTTACTGACCAATGATGTAAGAAGGCTTGCAAACTTTTATAAGAAACTTTTAAATACGGATAATAACAGCGATGATGAAACGCATCAGTTCATCCTTACCGAGGAAACTGCTTTGACGATTTATAATGATGGATCGGAGAAGAACAATCAAAATCAAAACATATGCCTTGCGTTTACCGTGGAGGACATCGAAAGGGAATACAAAAAAGTGATTGGGTTGGGCGCAAAAATCATTGAAGCGCCTGCCCAAAGACCCTGGGGCGCGATCAATATGAGCTTTTATGATCCTGATAACAATATGATTTTCTTAAGGTCATTTCCGGATCAGGGGAAAAGATGAATCAAATGAGTCTGACGAAAACGACTGAAAGCGTCAGACTCTTTGCATTTATACACCGTATTTTACTTTTATCCGCTCAAGCTTCTCCCCGAACGGACGCGCTAAAAACCACAAAAACACAAGATTTGATACGGTATAAAGCGCGGTGTGGGGGAGGGCAGTCAGAAGGCCTGCCTTATAGAGGGTGAGATTCAACTCACCTGCGTACCACATGACTGACCAAAGATCCATGATGAAGGAAAAGAGAACGCCGGAAACGACTCCGTAGATTAACAGGAGCGCGCGGCTTTTTTTGAGCGGGGCTGACAAATAACCCGCCACGAGGCCGATCATACCCCAGGCCAGCATCTGAAAGGCCGTCCACGGGCCCTGACCGAAGTAGAAATTTGAAAGGAGCGCGGACAGCGCGCCCACCAGAAAACCCGCTTCGCCGCCCAGATAGATAGCGGTGATGATGGTTAAAGCGGTGATGGGTTTAAAAAATGGAATGAAGCGACCCACAATGCAAAGGGCAGTCATGGCGGAAACGATGACGAGCCGGCGCGAGCCGGTTTTTTTCTTTTCAAAGCCGGATGCGAACAGGAGAAGGGAGAAAACCGCAATCAGCGCAGAAAGCAAAAGATAGCTTTTTTCTTTAAAAACCGTTGCAGACAGAAGCACGATAAGCGGAATGACGACAAAGGGAATGGTGATTTTTAAAATCCCTCGCGCGCGGCATGATTTTATGACGAACATCTTTTTTCGTCCTTTCTGCCGTTTTGAAGGCACAGATCACACGCGTCTTTAATGGTCACGGCATTTTCGAAGATACCGCGCGTCATGCGGGAGACAGGGGTAGTATAGAAGCTGTTTTGGCGGAAAAACGCTCTGGGATGGGCAACTGACACGATCTGGCCTCTGAAGAACATGGCGCATTTGTCTGCGGTTTCGGCGGCAAAATCGGTGTCGTGGGTGACGAGGACGATGGTCATGCCGGTTTCCTTCAGTGACTTTAATATGCTGGTTAACTGCTGCTTGGTTTTTGCGTCCACGCCCTTTGTGGGTTCGTCAAGGAGCAGAAGCTTCGGCTTTGTGGAAAGCACTTTTGCAAGCGCGAGCAACTGCTGTTCGCCGCCAGATAAGTCGTAAGGGTGCATGTCAAAATACCGCGTAAAGTCGATGGGCAAAAGGTTCATACCGTATTCGGCGCCCTTTAATTCCTCGCGCACGGTGTTGTGAAGAAACACGGTCTGAACGTCCTGGGGTAGCATGGTCAGGCAATTTCTGAAAAGAGACTGGTTTTTGTAGTCCTTAAGCTTTTTTCCGAACACACGGATTTCCCCTGCATAGGGCTTCAAAAGGGACGAAGCTGCGGAAAGCGACGTCGTTTTACCGGAGCCGTTGCCCCCTAAGATTGCATAGATTTCTCCCGTCATTACGCTGAAGGACACGCCGCTTAATACGTCGCGGCCATGGCGGTCGTAGCGGAAATATACATTTTTGAATTCGAGCGCGGTTTCAGTATCTGTGGAAGAAGCAGGCGATGGCAGAACGCGGATGTTTTGATTGTATCTCTCCTCGATCATGCGTCGTCCGTCCTTGATTTCAATAGGACAAACGCCTTTTTCCGAAAGCGCATGATAAAGGCGGGCGGCGGCTGGCATGGCCAGAAGAAGCGGAGAATCGGCGGAGAGCTTTGTAATCGTTTCTTCCGGCGCGCCGGAGTAGAGCGCTTTGCCTTCATGAAGCACGATCATTTTGTCGGAAACGGGCACGACTTCTTCCAGTCTATGCTCCGTGATCAGAACGGTAAGCGCGAAATCGCGGTTGAGCTTTTTTACGGTCTGAATAAACTCCGAGGCTGCGATGGGATCGAGCTGCGAGGTTGGCTCGTCCAGAATCAAAATCTCCGGCTGCATGACCATGACGGCGGCCAGATTCAGAAGCTGCTTTTGTCCGCCGGACAAGTCGTTTACGCTTTTTTCATACCATTCTTCAATGCCGAAATACGCGGCCATTTCGCTGACTCTGCGGGCGATGGCTGCGCGGGAAAGATTCATGTTTTCAAGCCCGAAGGCCAGCTCGTGCCACACCTTGTCGGTCACCAGCTGCATCTCAGGCCTTTGCATCACATAGCCGATTTTGTAGGCCGCGTCCTCATCGGAAAGCGACGCCTGATCTGCGCCGGAAAGCCTGATTTGACCGGATTTTTCTCCAAGGGGCGCGAGCTCGCGCTTTAAAAGGCGCAAAAGCGTGGATTTTCCGCTGCCGGTTGCGCCGCAAATCAGGGCAAACTCGCCCTTTTCGATTTCAAAGGAAACGTTTTTAACGGCGGGCTCTTTTTTGCCGGGATAGGCGAAGGTCAGATTTTCGACTGTAAGAAACGCCATTTTGCCGCCTCCTTTGCATGAATGATGGTGGGAAGAAGAGATAAAAGGAAATAAAGAATATAACCCGATATAGATTTTGCGTTCAATATCGGAAGAGCGAAATACGGATAAAAGGAAAAGACATTGTTTCTTAAAAGAAATACCGATGCGATTGATAAAAGGCCTGAAAGCGCCAGGAGCGAAACGTCCCAGGCTTTCCAGGAAAAAATCGAAAAACGGCTTCGTCTTCCGATGCCATAGCCGCGCGCGGTCATGCTGTCTGCGGTGATGATACCGTTTTCAAGCACCCATGTGACCATGACGGAGAAAATACGCATTCCGCCTTTGACGCGGTCTATAATATTGTCCTCTTTATAAAGCCCAAGGGCGGTCTGCGCGGCCTTGACCTTTCTGACCTGCTGCGCAAAATAGGGCGCATAGCGAAGCGACAGTGAAAGCAGAAGCGCGATCTTTGGACTCAATGCGCCGAAAACGTAGATGAGCTTGTCGCTGGTCATGATCTCGGAAAACAGGCGGAACCAATACAAAACGCCCGTTAACATAAAGGCCATTGCAAGGCCGTAAATCGCCGATTCAAGCGTTATGGGATTGTTATTAAGAACAAATAATACCGTTGCGCCGTTATGCGAAACAAAGGGATTGATCAGCGCGGTGACAGCGAAAAGCAAAAGCGGAAACAGATGGGATTTGGGATTTTTCAGGCCGTTTTTTGAAAAGAAATAGGTGAGCGCGCCGAAAAACGAAATGAGAATCAAAAATACATCCATTGTGAACATGGAGATGACGGTGATCAGAAGAAAATAGACGGAAACGGCAATCGGGTTCAGATCCTCAAATGAACGCATTTCACGCGCTTCCTTTCTTAGGAAATATCGTTTCCAAGCTCAAGGGAATAAAGCCACTTTATGCTGTCGCCGTCCTTGAGTGCATATTGGTCGCAGCCGATGGAGGGGGACTGACCGTTTACGTAATACTTCCAGCCGGACAGATCGCCGAAATCGAATTCGTAGATATAACCGATGCCGACAATATAGATCATGCCTTCCGCGCCGGATTTTTCCATGTGGATTTTGTTGGTCTTGCAGGCTTCAATCAATACGTCATACACGGTGTCGCCTTCTGAAATGGAAAACTCCGTGGCAGGAAGAACCGTTCCGTCCTTCGGAATATGCATTTGATCGGTTGCGCCCGAAACGGTGTCGCATCGGATTTCAAGGGATACGCTTCCGATTCTATTTTCCCTTTGAACGGGCGCGGTGTAATAATTTTCCGCCGATTCAAAGTCGGAGAGGAAAATAAACGCGCAGAACGCGGCTAAAATAATGAAAATGAACAGGTAGTTTTTATAGCTGCGCTTTTTAAGAAGGAAAAAGACAAATGCAGAGGCAGCCGATATCAGAGCTGCGGCGCCTGCGGCAATCCACTTGTAGGCGGGAACAGATGAAGAAACCCTATGGGAAGCGGGCGCAATTTCCATTTTGTCAAAGGTGTAGAACGCGCTTTTTCCTTCAAGCATTCGCTCGTACGCCACAAGGCCGTACAGCGTCTGAACCGTCGCCATCGGGCTTTCAGCGCCGCCAAGCGTATGGGAAAACGCGAAGGAAGGAAGCTTAAAACGTTCAAGCGCGTCTAAAAGCGTATATCCGTTTTTGATAAACCGGCTGTCTGAAAAGGGATCAATACCCATAGCCGTTAATGCAACGACGACCTGCGACACGCTTTCGGGATTGGATACGCCGTAGCTTTTGTAGCCTGCGTCTTCATCCTGAAGCTTTGAAAGAAGGCTTAATCCGCGGTCGAGGGCGGCTTGTACGTCCGCACGAGCGTTTCTGTAGGGGGCGAGCGCCTGCATGGTCATGGCGGTTACGTCCACATTTCCGATGCTTCCGGACAATGCCCAGCCGCCGTCCTCAAACTGGATTGACAGAAGGGAATCGATGATTTCATCCTCGGTATGCATTTCGGATACAAATCCGTTGTGAATAAGATGCAGGCCGTATACCCGGCTCATGATGCCCTGCGCGCCGATGGTCTGGTCGGTTTCTAATTGAATGGATGAAATGTCCGCGCCGATTGCAATGAGCGCCAACGCAAATTTCTGCCGCGTGACGGCGGCCTTTGGGGAAGTATTTTCAAAAGAGGAAACTAGAAAATCCCTGATGGACGATAAATCATAAGCGCCCATCTGACGCAGGGTGATCGCATACCAGTCTGCCGCAGGCGCGCTTGACAGAGAAGAGGAGATCCAGCTTTGCATTTCCTGTTCACCAGTTAAAGACGCGCAAACGCCGCCGATCAGGTTTTTAACCCGATCAGCGGTGCTTTCAAGATCAGTATTCATTTCCGCTTGTGCTGAAAAAACCGAAAACAGGCATGACAGGCACAGGAAAAACAATAATAATCTCTTTTTCATGGATTTATTCCTGAACGACCGTAATTACGCAAACGGGAGAAACAAGGTTCATGTTTTCGCTGGCCGCGCTTACGACGTATACGCCCGCCTCCTCAAAGGTGAGCTCGAAAACGCCGCCTTCTGCGGTTGCGACGTTGGCTTCTGCACCGTTTACCGTTACGCGCGCGCCTTCAACGGGCAGAACCACTGGATTCCACATTTCGTCATAGCCTGCGGCGGAAAGGGCGAGAGATACGGCTTCGCCGACCTTGACTTCCAGGGCGGCCTTGTCAAAGAAGGAGTAGGTATCCGTCCAGCCAACCAAATCGGTGAAAGCATAGGCTTTAACATGGTCGCCTTCCTTGATGGCGTCCTGAAGGCTTAAAGGGGATGCATCGTTTACCATATAGCCGTAGCTGCCACCGTTGTCAACGCCCCAGAGGAGGGTGAGAGAAAGACCGTACTCGGTGGGAACATAGGCGAAAGCTTCCGCGCCGTTTTCATGCTTTGCGGCGTGTGCGCAGGCGAGCGCGTCGGCGATCGTAATTGCGCCGTCGTTGTCCTGATCGGTTACGAAAATGGGTTCATAGGCGAGGACAAGCGCGTTTTCATCATTCGTGATGGACACAAACGCGTTTACGCCTGCGGGCGCTTCCTCTGCAAAAGCGAGGGAGAAAAGGAAAACGAGGGCGAGAACGAGAGATGCGATCTTCTTCATGCTGGTGTACCTCTTTTTTTTAGATTTTATGGAAAGCGGTTTTGATCCGCCAGACCATCGGTGATTATTTCCGCTTGCGCTTTGCTGATTTGTCGTCTTTTGTTTTTACTTCCTTAAGCCCCGCTTTTTCAAGCGCGCGGGGCCAGGGACCCAAGAACGCCTTGATTCGGGCGCGGTCGGCTTCTATAAAGTCGGTCTTTAAAGGAAGCCTTCCGATTTCAGCGGCTTTATCTATAAGCATTTGAATTGCCCATCCGATATTTTTATCATCCGGCATAATCATTCTCCCAAACAAAAATACTCTTCCGAAAACAAATCGGAAGAGTACAACAGATTTAAAAAGCGGACGCATGAAAAATACAGCTCTAAATGCTTTTTTCAATCGGCTGCACTCTTCACGCTAAATTGTGATTACCGGCTAAATGACGCGGCAGGTATCCTGACTTATGACAACGAAGATTTTTCTTCGGAAAAGCGCCCTTCTCAGGGAAAATCCCCAATGGATATGCGCTTTTATTCTCATCAAATACAGTAATAGCGGTTGTTCCGGACTCTGACCGGATTCCCTTTTGACTACTTGGCGATTGGCCGTTCGCACCGCGCTTTAGAAATATTTATTTGTCAAACGTATTTTAACACCTTGAAAATGGAATGTCAATACAAATTATAAAAGAAGACTGAACTTTTCAAAACGCTTCCAGACGGTGGGCACGAATTCGCCGCTTTCATAAAGCGTTCGGAGCGTTTTCTCCTTCACCCATTTAGCGTCTGTGGTTTCCAAAGGGGAGAGTGTGAGATCCTCTATTTCAACGTCCTTTTCAAGATAAAAAATATCCTGAAAATAGTTTTTGCGTATATTGGTCGCGATGAAGCGAAACTCGCTCTCATCGGCGAGGATGCCTGTTTCTTCGAAAAGTTCGCGCCTGATGGACGAAAGTGTGTTTTCGCCCGATAACGTTCCGCCGCCGGTAAATTCCCAGAAGCCGCCGAATTTTTTGTCCGGATGGCGTTTGGTGATCAGAAATTCGCCTTTGGAATTTCGTACCCACACCTCGGAGCACACATAGTATTCGCCGTCTTTAAACGGCTCGCCGCGCGCGATGGTGCGCCCGGTGATGTGTCTGTGTTCGTCGTAGATGTCCCAGATTTCCATGTGCTTCTCCTCCATCCGGCTGATGTTTAATGCTGAATTGATGTGGATTTTAAGAAATCAAAAGTTCATCAAGCGCTTTTTCAAATTCGAAAAGCATTCTTTGCGCGCTTTCATGTACGCTACTTAAGATGCTTTGTTCCTGAAAAGAATATCCTTACGTTTACTATTATTATACGATTCCCGTCAAGATCAGGGACAGGGGTTCCTTAAGCAATTTGTTTTGATATTCCGCCTGAATCGCTTTCAATTGCACGCCTTCGGTGATATAATAGAGGTAAATATTGATTTCAAGGGGCGATTTTATGCAAAAGAAAATCGTTAGCGCTTTTGACCCTGTCTTTTTGGTTCGGGCGGACGGCTTTTCGCCGGTCATGACGCCGAACGGCGACTTTTTCAGGCTCTATCTTGACTATTGCGCGCCCGGAAAAAACAGGGAGCTTGCCGTGTGCGCAAGCCGGCAGCCCGCGCCCGAAGTGATTTCTTCGAGCGACGGATATCAGATAATCTATCCATATTTACTGGCGGAGGACGGAACGAAGCACGATATCCGCCTTACATTGTCGTCAGAAACGGACGAGAAAGGCGCGGTTCATTTTGCGTTTGAAGTACAAAACAATTCTTCTGCGCGCGTCAACGAGGTTCAATATCCGCTTCTGGATTTTTCGAAGCTCGGAGACGACTTTCAAAACGATATTTTATACCTGCCCGACGGGCTTGGAAGAAAGATCGTCAATCCCCATCTGGATACGCAGCTTTCGCACACCGAATATATGGCGGCGGATTACAAAAACATCGTAAAGATGTACAAATACCCCGGTCAATTGTCGATGCCCTGGGCGGCGCTTCAATCTGGCGCGCACACTTTGTATCTTGGGTCTCACTCAAAAACCTGGCGGCAGATTTCAATCATCACGGAAACAGAACCCAGACAGGAAGAAGAAAACCGCTTTATGCTCGGCATTGCTTCTTATCCGGCAGTGATGTCCGGCGAAACGCTTGCCTACGACGGGTTTACGTTCGCTCTTTTTGAAGGAGACTGGCGCGAGGGCGCTGACCTTTACAGAAAATGGGCCGAAAGCGCTTGGCTTACGCCCATCCGCCATAAAAAGTCCATTGAAAACCTGAACGGCTGGCAGCGCATCATCATGAAGCACCAATTCGGCGAAATTTATTTAAAATACGAGGATCTTCCGCGCGTTTTCCGAGCCGGAAAAAAGTATGGCATCAATATGATCCTTCTTTTTGCATGGTGGGAGGAGGGCATGGACAACGGGTATCCGAATTATCAGCCGAGCGAGGATCTGGGCGGCGCCGAGGCGCTGAGGCGCGCCATTCAAACCATAAACGACGAGGGCGGACAGGTGATTTTGTACGCAAACGGACACATCATCGATATTTCAACCGAGTATTATAAAACCGAAGGATATAAATACACCACCAAAGACATCGATGGAAACGACTACCGCGAGCACTATATGTTTTCAAACTCAGGCACGATCCTTAAAATGGGCAACAAATCCTTCGCCGCAGGCTGCTACGGCACGAAAGAGTGGCCGGAAAAGATCATGGAGATCGAAAAAAGGCATCTGGCGCTCGGCTCAAACGGAACCTTCTTTGATCAATTGGGCTGCGGGTTTTATCTGTGCTTTGACAAAAACCATTCGCATGGAAACCGCATTGACATCGACCCGGAATTGAGACTTCCAACGGTAAAAAAGATACAGGAAGGCCTCAATGGCGATCAGTGGTTCGGCACCGAATGGGTGATCGACCGCATGAGTCCGCACGTGGATTTCACCCATGGCTGCGGCTGCGGCATGACCTATACGCCGGACGCATATCCGTATCTGTTCAGATATGCGTTTCCCGAAATCATCACGTCCAACCGCTTTTTGCACGATGAAAAAAGGGGCTGGAAGAAGCATCTGAATTACGCGTTTGTGTTCGGCCTCATTTACGACGTGTCCATCTACCGCTGCAGGGCGTCGCTTCTGGACGCGCCCGTTTTCGGTGAATACGTGAAAACGCTTGTGGACATGAGAAGAAAATATTTAAACCATTTTATCTACGGAAAATTCAACACGCCGTCTTTTGTGCTTCCCGAAAAAATCTGGGGCGCGGAGTATACTTTTGAGGGAGACGCCGTCATCGCCCTTTGGAACGACACGGAAAACGATTATGTGTTGCCGGTCGGAAGGGACAAAGGAAGCGTCTTGCGGGCAGGGGAAGTGAATATTTTCCGTGTGTGATTATTGGAATGATTCCGTACGCCTCCGCTATGAAAAATGGGACGCCGAGATCTGGCCCTTTTTCGGCATGAATACAGTCAGCCTTCGGTTTGACGGGCGGGAACTTCTGAGAAAGCCTGAAAATGCGGGTGCGCTTTCGGACAGCCCATATCTTTACGGCATCCCGCTTCTGTTTCCAGCCAACCGCGTGGCTGGAGGAACGTTTGCGTTTATGGGGAAAACTCATCGGCTTCCAATCAACGAACCGGCTCGGAACAACCATATTCACGGGCTGATGTATAACGCGCCGTTTCGAATTGTTAATAAAACGCAAAAAAGCGTGGAGGCTGAATACATAAACAAAGGCGAGCGGTATCCGTTTCCTTTTAAAATGACGATTGTGGATGCGCTTTCGGAGAAGGGATACGAAAGGAAAATAAGCATTTTAAACACCTCAGACAATCCCTTTCCGTATACGCTTGCCTTTCATACGTCTTTTCTGGAGCCCGAAACGCTCAGCGTTTTCGTGAAAGACCGGTTTTTGTGCGATGAAAATTACATCCCGACGGGCAAGATAGCCGAGCTTAACAATACAGAGAAACAGTATATAAAGGGCGTGAAGCTTAAAAATCTTGCGCTTTCGGGGTTTTACAGGATGGGCGAAAATGCTGCGCGACTTGACGATATTCTGTTTTCCGTATCGGAAAACTTTGACGAATGGATTTTGTTTAATGCCGGCGGCGACAAGGGCTTTGTGTGCGTGGAGCCACAGGCAGGCGAAGTGAATGGATTAAACACAAAAAGCGGATGCAGAATTTTAAGGGAAGGGGAAACGCATACATATACCCTTTCCATCAGTCAGGAGGAAAAGAATTGAAGATCACGGACATCAAAACCTTTTTGGTGGATTGCTTTCGCACCAACTGGGCGTTTGTGAAGGTATATACCGACGAAGGCATTACGGGCATCGGCGAGGCTACGCTTGAATACAAGGAAAAATCCTTAGTCGGCGCGGTTGAGCACATCAAGGAAGCGCTCATCGGAAAAGACCCCACCAATATCGAAAGAATCGCCCACGACATTTACAGGGATTCCTACTGGCGAAACGGCCCTGTGCTCATGAGCGCATTGTCAGCAGTTGAGATGGCGCTTTGGGATATTCTCGGAAAAAGCCTGAACGCTCCGGTTTACAAGCTTCTCGGCGGGAAAACCATGGACAAGGTGCGCATTTACGTAAACGGCTGGTTTGCAGGCGCAAAAACGCCGGAGGAATTCGGGCAGAAGGCCGCCATAGCCGTCAAGCGCGGCATCACCGCCATGAAGTGGGATCCGTTTGGAAAAAGCTATCTTGAGATTTCGAATAAAGACCTTGACACCGCGCTTAAGTGCATCCAAGCCGTGCGCGAGGCGGCGGGCGACGGCGTGGATCTTTTGATTGAAGGCCATGGAAGGTTCAATGTGCCGACCGGCATCAAAATTGCAAAGGAGCTTGAACAATTTAAGCCCATGTGGTTTGAAGAGCCCACGCCGCCGGACAATCTTGAAGCGCTCAAAGCCGTGCGCGATAAGTCGCCCGTAGCGATTTCTGCAGGCGAAAGGCTTTATAACCTTAAGCAGTTCAAGGACCTTTTTGAAATGCGCGCCGCCGATTACATTCAGCCCGACGTCAGCCACGCAGGCGGCATTATGGAGCTTAAGAAAATCGCTGCCATGGCCGACGCCTATTACATTCCCTTTGCGCCCCACAATCCGTCCGGCCCCGTGGCATGCGCGGCGAGTTTGCAGCTTGCAGCTTCAACAACCAATTTCTCGATTCTTGAAATCATGTATTCGGACGTTCCGTGGCGAAAGGACGTGACGAACGAAGCCCTTCATTACGAGGACGGATATATCGATATTCCCGACAAGCCCGGACTCGGCGTCGAAATCAACGAAGAGGAATGCTTGAAGCACCCCTATAAGCCCCATACGCTCAGACACTACACCGGCGCGCTCACGGATATCCGTCCGCCTGAAAGCGAATTTTACTTCTGAGGTGAAAAATTATGAAAAAAGCGGTATTTGTAACCGGCGCAGCCACGGGAACAGGTCTTGCCTGCGCCGAAAGATTTGCTTTGGAAGGGTATGATGTATTCATCACCAGCCGTGAAGAAGGCAAAGCACAGGCGGCAGCCGAAGAAATCTCAAAAAAACACGGCGTTTTCGCAATGGGCTTCGGCCTTGAAGTGGGGAACGAGGATGCGGTCAAGGAAGTCTTTCAAAAAATCGACGAAACCGGAAGAATTGTCGAAACCGTCATCCTAAACGCCGCAAATCTCGGTTTCGGCACCGACCCTGCCAAAGGCATGAACTTTTTTGAAACCGACATTGAAGACATCCGAAACGTATTTGAAACCAACCTCATCTGGAATTACATGATCATCCGCCAGGCGGCCATCAGAATGCGCGAAAACGGTAAGGGCGCAGTCGTCTTCATTTCTTCCAACACCGCTTACCGCGCCATTCCCAACCGCGCGGCCTACGGCGCGTCCAAGGGCGGCATCAACGCCATGGCGCGTGCGCTGGCGGTAGACCTCGGCTTATACGGAATTCGTGTAAATGTGGTTCTTCCCGGCACCATCAAGACCGAGCGTTGGAAAAAGATGGGCAGTAAGCAGATTGTAAACGGAAAGCTTACGCCTATTGGCGATATCTCTGATTTTGAGGATGTTGCAAACGCTGCATGGTATCTGGGCAGCGATCAGAGCAAAAACGTGACCGGCACGGAAATCACTGTGGACGGAGGAATGACGTGTCAGCTGTATCCGAGGTACTTAAATGTTTTGGCTCAGCGGTATCTGGAGGAGGAATAAATGCGGCTTGATCAGCGGCGTTTCGCTGCATAAAGTGATGTTTGCCTTGGGAAAGAGATCATGCGCCTCCATAAGAAAAGAACGGCATTTTTTGCCGTTCTTTTCTTATGGAGGCGAGGGGGGTCGAACCCCTGTCCGAAAACCCGACGATAAGAGCATCTCCGAGCGCAGTCTGTGTTTTGGGATTCCCCTCATGGGACTTCCGCAGACAGAATTCCCATTACGGTAGCTTCATAAATGCCGGTTTGGCTCAAAGCTTTGCCAAACCCGTTCCCTGCCTTTATGACGCCGGTGGCCTACGCCGCAGGAGGCTTAGGGTCGACGTTTGCTGCATTAAGCAGCAAAAGCGTAATTTTCGTTATTCGCAGTTATTTTTCTTCCCGCTTTTAAGGCAGTTCGGGGCTGCCGCTCGCTTCTCTTAACCCCTGAATCCCCGTCGAAACCAAATACGCCCCCACATGTGGAATAACGAATTTGCTTTTTACTGGAATTTTCCGCGCATGCTGCGCTCGATTTCGCGCTCGGCGTCGCGCTTTGCGATGTCGTCACGCTTGTCGTAGTTTTTCTTGCCCTTGCAAAGGCCGAGTTCAAGCTTCATGCGTCCTTGCTTCAGATATACGCTTAAGGGAACAAGCGTTAAACCCTTCTGCATGATGGCCTGTTCAAGCTTTCTGATTTCGACCTTGTGCATCAATAGCTTCTTAGGCCGCATGGGATCGGTATTGAATATGTTGCCCTTTTCGTAGGGGCTGATATGCATGCCGTGCACCCACATTTCGCCTTTTTCAACCGACGCATACGAATCTTTCAGATTGCACTTTCCAAGGCGGATGGATTTGACCTCGGTTCCTCTGAGTTCTAAACCGCATTCATAGGATTCCTCGACAAAATAATCATGCCTTGCCTTTCGGTTCTGGGCCACGGTTTTAACTTCCTCTTTGGGCACGATTTTGTCGCCTCCTTTTGATAGCAGGGTTTATTATACCACGGTTTTCCCCATTTGTAAACGGGGCGGCGATGAAAAAGAAAGCCGGGCGGATTGGCCCGGCTAAAATTATGCGTTTGGAATCATCGGATAGACCTTGTCAACCGGCGTTAAGCGTCCGTCTTTTACAAAGCCTTCCGGGCGATCCTTTAACGAATCTATGAGGAACGCGCGAAGCTTGTTTACGCGTTCCAGACAGCAAGCGTCGTTGATTGCGTTGTGCGTTTCGTTTCCATCTTTTTCAAGGTCGAAATACTGCTCGCGTCCGGTCTTTGAAAACCACACGTATTTGTCGGTTTTGGTGACGATCCAGTGGTTTGAAAGGTCGCCGTAGGTGTGTTCGCCGTGAAGGTATTCGCGGCCCTCTCCGGGAGACAGAAGGCTTTCGCCGTCCGTGAAATCGCGCTTTTCGCCGCCTGCAATGTCAATAAGGGTTGGAAGAACGTCTCGAAGTTCGCATACCTTGTCCTGCTTTCCGCGAAGAGACGTGCCTGAAAGAATCATCGGAATGGATGCGCTGCCTCTGTAGGGGAGCGATTTTCTAAAGAACATGTGGTCCATCAGCATTTCGCCGTGATCAGAAGTGAACATGATGACGGTGTTTTTCGGGAGCGCTTCCAGGAGGCGGCCGATTTGATGATCGAGATGGGTGATGCAGGCGTAATAGCCGATCAGGGCCTCGTTGGTCTGCGTTTCATCGAGCGTTCCGGTTAAGGAGTCGAATTCCCAGCCGCGCTGATTCAGCGCATTTTCATCGTTCCAGTCGCCGCGGACGGGCTTTCTTAAATTCATGGAGCGGTACATATCGAAATAGCACTTGGGCGCGTCCAGCGGGGGATGGGGGCGAACGTAGGACACGTTTAAGAAGAAGGGCTTTTCGTGATCGCGACGCCTTAAAAAGTCCAGCGCGCGCTCGGTAACCCAGTTGGTCGGATGATATTTTTCCTCGTACGGCCAGGGACGCGCAAGCCAGGAATTGCATTGAAGACCGGCGTCGTCAATGTCGCGCGAGATGCCCTTTTGATCCTTCAGCCAATAAAGGTAATCGTCGTAGAACGTCTGATGTTCGTACGCGGGCGTTTCGTCTCGCCTGTAATAATGAAGGTATCCGTCGTGGATTTCGATGTTGTGAAAGCCCATCAGTTTGCGCGGGGGATGAACATGCATTTTGCCGACGCACTGGGTGTAATATCCTTCCTTGGAAAGCTCGCCTGCAAGCGTGTGCTCGTATTCCCAGGGGAGGCCGTCCTGATAGCCCACGCGCCCGTTTTTCTCCTGCGAAAGGCCGGTCAGAAGCGCAGCGCGTGCCGGAATGCACGAAGGGCAGGCGGTGTACATGTTCGTAAAATACGCGCCTCTTGCAGCCAGCGTGTCGAGATACGGCGTTTTTACGTCCGGGTGTCCTAATATACCAAGGCAGTCTCCGCGAAACTGATCGGCAACGATTAAAACGATGTTCGGTTTTGACATGATTTTGTTCCTCCGTCAGCGTTTATACCTGATTTTAACATGAATTGGATATGCGCGTCAACTCCATCCAAAATACAAATGATGTTTACATGATTTTGCTTGTTTTGGATGCATTCATTCTATAAAATGAATGTCGGAAAAACAAGGATTGGCCTTATCAAGAGTGGTTGAGGGACGGGCCCGATGAAACCCGGCAACCGGCTTTGCCCGGTGCCAATTCCCGCGCCGAAAGGCGGAAGATGAGGCGGGTTTTCACAGATAAAGTATGTGGACTCGCTTGACGACGGCGGGTCCTGTTTTTTACGCATATATGAAAGGAAGACACATTTACCATGCGCAAACTTTTTTCCTCCGAATCCGTAACTGAGGGACATCCCGATAAAATCTGCGACCAGATTTCCGATTCCATTCTGGACGCAATTCTTGAAAAGGATCCCAATGCCCACGTTGCCTGCGAATGCATTACCACCACCGGCTTAATCCTCGTCATGGGCGAAATCACCGCCGACTGCTATGTGGACATCGCCAAAATTGCCCGAGACAAGGCCGTTGAAATCGGCTATGACCGCGCCAAGTACGGCTTTGACGGACACAGCTGCTCTGTTCTTGTATCGGTTGACGAGCAGTCGCCCGACATCGCCATGGGCGTCAACAACGCTCTTGAAGGCAGAAATGAAAATCTGTTTGACACCGGCGCGGGCGATCAGGGCATGATGTTCGGCTATGCAACCAACGAAACCGAGGAATTCATGCCCATGCCCATCGCGCTTGCCCACAGAATTACCCGCCGCATGGCGTTTGTGCGCAAAAACGGCCTTGTAAGCTATATGCGTCCCGACGGAAAAGCGCAGGTCACCGTGGAATACGAAGACGATGTGCCCGTTCGCGTGGACACCGTGGTTCTCTCCACCCAGCACGCGCCCGAGGTTGATCATGAGACGATTGAAAAGGACATGATCGAGCTCGTTATTAAGGAAGTCATTCCTGCAAACCTAATCGACGAGAACACCCGCTTCCTGATTAACCCCACCGGCAGATTCGTCGTCGGCGGCCCGCAGGGCGACAGCGGCCTTACCGGCAGAAAAATCATCGTCGACACCTATGGCGGAATGGGCCGTCACGGCGGCGGCGCCTTCTCCGGCAAAGACCCGACGAAGGTGGACAGAAGCGCAGCCTACGCCGCCCGTCACGCCGCCAAGAACGTGGTAGCCGCAGGCCTTGCAAGGAAGTGCGAAATTCAGCTGGCCTACGCCATCGGCGTTGCCAAGCCCGTATCCATCACCGTTGACACCTTCGGAACCGGCATTATGGACGATGAAAAGCTGGCCAAAATTGTAGAGAAGGTATTTGATCTTCGCCCCGCCGCGATTATCGATCGCCTCGATCTTAAAAAACCTGTCTATGCGCAGGTTGCCAGCTACGGTCATTTCGGACGCAACGATCTTGACCTCACCTGGGAAAAACTGGATTATGTAGAAGCGCTTAAGGAAGCGGTTCGTTAAAGTTTGTGGGATTTATGTTTATTCGCATAAATCCCGCCTTTATTTTACATCCAAAGGGTTGACGAAAACGAATTAAATGTGTAGAATCATCGAAAAGTCTGAGGAGGAGAATATTATGGCGATCATTCGAGAAGGCTTAACGTTTGACGATGTACTGCTTGTTCCCCATAAGAGCGATGTTTTACCCCGTGAGGTTGACCTGTCCGTAAGACTGTCCGACCGCATTAAGCTCAACATTCCCGTGCTTTCCGCCGCGATGGATACCGTTACCGATTCCCGTCTGGCCATTGCCATTGCCAGAGACGGCGGCATGGGCATCATTCACAAAAACATGTCCATCGAAGAGCAGGCCGCGAGCGTTGACAAGGTAAAGAGGAGCGAGCACGGCGTTATCATTGATCCCTTCTATCTTTCTCCCGATCATTTGATTTCTGACGCGCTGGCGCTGATGGAAAGATACCGCATCTCCGGCGTTCCGATTACTCGAAACGGCATTCTGGTCGGCATCATCACCAACCGCGACATCCGCTTTGAAACCGATTATTCCAAAAAGATCAGCGAAGTCATGACCAGCGAAAACCTCGTCACCGCCCCCGAGGGAACCACCCTCGATCAGGCCAAGGACATTCTTGCCGGTCACAGAATCGAAAAGCTGCCCATCGTAAACGATAAATTTGAGCTTCGCGGCCTTATCACCATCAAGGACATCGAAAAGGCCGTCAAATACCCGAACTCTGCCAAGGACGCCAAGGGTCGCCTGCTTTGCGGCGCCGCCATCGGCGTAACGGGCGACGCCATGGAGCGCGCGCAGGCGCTGGTCGACGCGAAGGTCGACGCGTTGGGCATCGATACCGCCCACGGTCACAGCGCAGGCGTTATCAAGATGGTTGAAAAAGTCAAGGCCGCGTTCCCGGAAATCACCGTCATCGCTGGAAACGTTGCTACCGCTGCCGCTACCCATGACCTCATTGCCGCAGGCGCGGACGTTGTCAAGGTCGGCATCGGCCCCGGCTCCATCTGCACCACCCGCGTAGTCGCAGGCGTGGGCGTTCCTCAGATCACTGCCGTTATGGACTGCGCAGAGGAAGCTGCGAAGTTTGGAAAGCCCGTCATCGCTGACGGCGGTCTCAAGTATTCCGGCGACATCGTAAAGGCCATCGCAGCCGGCGCAAGCGCCGTCATGCTCGGAAGCCTCTTTGCCGGCACCGAGGAAAGCCCCGGAGAAACCGAAATCTATCAGGGCCGCTCCTTCAAGGTCTATAGAGGCATGGGCTCCCTCGCTGCCATGGCGCAGGGCAGTAAGGACCGCTACTTCCAGGAAGGCCAGAAGAAGCTTGTTCCCGAAGGCGTAGAAGGCCGCGTTCCCTTCAAGGGCCCGATCACCGATACCATCTTCCAGCTGATGGGCGGCCTCCGTTCCGGTATGGGCTACTGCGGCTGCAGAACCATAGACGAGCTTCGCGTAAATGGCGAATTCATCAGAATCACTTCCGCAGGTCTCGTTGAAAGCCATCCCCATGACATTTCCATCACCAAGGAAGCGCCGAACTATTCCAGGATGTAATTTTATTAGCGCGGGTGCAATGCCCGCGCTGTTTTCATTTAAACGCGGTTAAATATTGAATTTCGATTGACAAGTCAGAAACGATTGTGGTATAGTGTCCTTAATTGCTGAGACGGGAAGAAGTAGCGTTTTTTTGGATCCTTAAGAGATACGCCGGTTGGTGCGAGGCGGAAGGATTTTTAAACGCGAATACATCCCTGAGCCGGTGGGGCGAAGCCTTTTTGTGAAATGGTGCGTAGTTTCATCCGGGTGCGCCCGTGAACGCGCGTGTGAGGTCGATAGTTTTATCGATGAACGGAAGTGGTACAGCGTTTTTATGCGCCTTCCCCGGAAAATGGGGAAGGCGTTTTTGTTTAAGGAGAGTGTTTTGATGCAGTTTAGTGAATCCTTGTTTGCAAAGCACATGGCGCCGATTTCGGGAAGCGCCATCAGAGATATTTTTAAGCTTCTGGGAAAGCCCGGAATGATTTCCTTTGCCGGCGGCAATCCGAGCAATCAGGCTTTAGAGCCCGAAGTGATTGCGCCCATTGCCAAGGAAGTGATTGAATCCGTCGGCGCGCCGATTCTTCAGTACGGTGCGACGGAAGGCTTTATTCCGCTTAAGGGCAGCATTCATGCCTTTTTAAAGGAAGAGGGCATTGACTGTAAGGAGGAAGAAATTCTTCCGACCGGCGGTTCTACGCAGGGCATGGATCTCCTTTTAAAGGCTTTGATCGATCCCGGCGACGTGGTGCTGGTTGAGGATCCTACGTTCTTAGGTGCGCTTCAGGCGATCAATACGTATCATGCGAAAATTGTGCCGGTAGCGAGTGACGAAAGGGGTGTGATTCCGGAAGCTTTGGAAGAAGCGATGAAAAAGTATCGTCCAAAGCTTGCTTATATCATCCCCACGTTCCAGAACCCGACCGGAACGACCTTATCGATTGAAAGGCGCAAGCGCATTGCCGAGCTTGCAGGAGAGTACGGCGTGATCGTGGCAGAAGACGATCCTTACCGCGATTTACGATATTCTGGCGAGGCGCTTCCGACCATCAAGAGCTTCGACAAAGAGGGATGGGTTGTATATCTTTCGAGCTTTTCCAAGCTCATTTCGCCCGGCATGCGCGTAGGCGCGATGGTGATTTCCTTCCCGCAGCTGATGCGCAAATGCGTCATCGGTAAGCAGTCCAGCGACCTTCATTGCCCGCTGATTACACAGGCGATCGTCGATTCTTATCTGAGAAAAGGACTTCTGCGCCCCCATATCGAGCGCATCACCAAAGGCTATAGTGATCAGCTGAACGCGATGCTCGAAGGCTTTAAGGCGTTCCCCGAGGGAACGAAGCTGAACGCACCCGAGGGCGGCCTGTTCGTCTGGGCGGAGCTTCCCGAGCATGTGAATACGCTTGAGCTTTTGACAAAGGCAGTAGACGCAGGCGTGGCTTACGTGCCCGGCACGCATTTCTACGCCCAGGGCGGACACTTGAATACGATTCGCCTCAATTTCTCCAATTCGCCCGTAGACAAGATCCATGAGGGCATGGAGAAGCTTTCCAAAGTAATCAATGAGAACATTTAATATAGGAGAGAATACAAAATGAAAAACGCACTTGATATTTTAAGAGAGCGCGGATTTGTCGCGCAGGTTACCTTTGAAGACGAGCTCAACAAGGCCTTTGAAGAAGGCCCCGTGACGTTCTACACCGGCTTTGATCCGACTGCGGACAGCCTTCACATCGGCCACTACATTCCGATCATGGCCATGGCGCATCTGCAGAGAGCCGGCCATCGCCCCATCGCCCTCATGGGCGGCGGCACCGCGATGATCGGCGACCCCTCCGGCAAGACCGATATGCGCAAAATGATGACCGTTGAAACCATCGACAACAACGTCGAACAGATTAAAAAGCAGATGTCCCGCTTCCTGGACTTTGATCCCAGCAAGGAAAACGCGGCGATCATCGTAAACAACGCCGATTGGCTGAGAAACCTTAACTACATGGAATTCTTAAGAGACGTCGGTGCGCTGTTCTCTGTAAACCGCATGCTGACCGCCGAGTGCTACAAACAGCGCCTTGAAAAGGGTCTTACGTTCCTTGAGTTCAACTACATGCTCATGCAGTCCTACGACTTTTTGAAGCTCTTTGAAAAGTACGGCTGCTGCATGCAGGCCGGCGGCGACGATCAGTGGAGCAATATGCTCTCCGGCGCTGACCTCATCAGACGCAAGCTCGAAAAGCCCGCCTTTGCCTTAACCTTCAAGCTCCTTCTGACCTCCGAGGGCAAGAAGATGGGCAAGACTGAGAAGGGCGCTTTGTGGCTGGATGCCAAGAAGACTTCTCCCTACGACTTCTACCAGTACTGGAGAAACGTGGACGACGCGGACGTTGAAAAGTGCTTAGCGCTGCTTACCTTCCTGCCCATGGACGAAGTACGCCGCCTCGGTGCGCTTAAAGACAGCCAGATCAACGAAGCCAAGCGCGTGCTTGCATACGAAGTTACCAAGCTCATCCATGGCGAAGAAGAAGCAATCAAGGCCAAGGAAGCAGCCGAAGCCCTCTTTGGCGGCGCAGGCGCAGCGGGCAGCGCGCCCACGACTTACATTACCGAAGAAGAGCTTGCTGAAGAAAACCGTCTCCTTGCCTGGGCTGCCAAGGCCGGACTTTTTAAGTCGAACGGTGAAGCCAGAAAAGCCATGCAGCAGGGCGGCTTCTATGTGGGCGACGATAAGGTCACCGATCCCGAAACCAGAATCACCGCTGAAATGATCGACGGCGAAGGCCTTTTAATCAGACGCGGCAAGAAAGCCTACCACGTTCTGATGCTCAAAAAGTAATATGGCGCTGAAACCTTATAAAACATTTATGCTTAGGTCCCAGGACGAGTTTATCGTAAACAAGTCCCGCTTTATCGGATATGGATGCCCCGTGGAAACCGAAGAGGAAGCGCTTAAGTTTCTAAACGAAATCCGAACAAAGCACAAGGACGCGACGCACAACTGCTATGCCTATATCATCGGATCCAATATGGGCATCATGCGCTATTCAGACGATGGGGAGCCCGGCGGAACGGCGGGGCTTCCCATTATTGAAGTGCTGAAGGCGCGGGGTGTGACCAACTGCGTAGTCGTGGTCACGCGCTATTTCGGCGGGATTTTACTGGGCGCGGGCGGGCTTGTACGCGCGTATTCGCAGGGCGCTGCTGCGGCAGTCAACGCGTGCGGCGTCGGCGTTATTCACCCGACGGCCAGATATATCATGGAGATTCCGTATCCGTCGCTTGGGCGAGTGGAATATTTTTTAAAGTCCCAGCCGGTCATCGTTGAAGACAAGGCGTTTTCGGACGCGATTGTGATGACATTGATTGTGAAAAACGAAGACGAAGAAAAATTTGTTGAAGACATCATTTCTGCAACCGACGGCAAAATTGAACCAATACGAATGGAAGAGATGTATCTGGCATGGAAAGAATAGGAAAGACTCAAAAGTTTTTGTATACCGCGTGCGTGTTTTTAAGCATGTGGGTTTTGTCGGCGACGCATGCCGCGATGGGGTATCTCAATACCTCTGTGATCGACTTTTATTCGCTTGAGGGCGCGTTAAAAGGCCTTCCGGGTTCGATCAATACGGTGCTCAGCATGACGGCGTTTATGCTGGTCATCTTCATGATCGGAAGAATCCGAAAGCCTGTAATTATTCTGTCGGGCGCGCTGGGTTCGGCGGGCGCGCTGATTCTGCTTACGGGAACCTATTCCTTTCCTGTATTCATCTTCTTAATCGGGCTGTCCGGGTTTGCCTGCGGCTGCATTGATTCCGTAGCCAGCGCGTCTATGTCCGATTTGTACACCGGAAAAAAAGGCGCGCAGATGATGTGCGCGATGCATGCGGTTTACGGCCTTGCAGGCTTTTTTATGCCCTTTGCGTATGGCTGGGTGGTTCAGAATGCAAACCGCTTTCAGATGGCGTATCTGCCGCTGGGCATGGTTGCGATTTTACTGTCCGTCTTTATGCTCCTTGTGACAAAAGGAAAATTCCGCGATTTCGAAGCGGAGGATGCGGACAGCATGCGTTTTTCAGCGCCTGCGCTCAAACGCCTTTTCGGAAACAGGGCGATTGTTCCCATGATCGTAATCCTGTTTGCACTGGGCATGTATTTTAACGGCGTGCTCGACTGGGGTAGACGCTTTATGGACATGAAGCACGGACAGTATGAAGCGGTGGTTATTTCCTGCCTCTATTTCTCTATTGCCATTTCCCGGCTTGTAATGAGCTTTGTAAAGGTCAATACGCTTGTTTTCACGCGCGCAGCGCTTTTTGTATCCTTTGTCTTTTTGGCGCTCGCTTCCTTTATGGGAAATGCGACGGCAGCGCTTGTGTGCATGATTATCAGCATGCTGGCGTGCGGGCCTATCATCCCGATTGTTTTGAGCATGGCGTGCGAAGTGGCTCCGCAGGATCGCTTTTTGGCCTCCGGCGTTTTGCTTATGTTCCATTTTCTTGGAAAGACGGTCTACGCGCCTTTCTTCGGCCAGGTGGAATCTACGCTTGGCATTTCCTGGGGCATGCTGTTTACATCCCTTTCGGCTCTGATTGGATGCGCATCCGCCATGCTGATTCCTAAAAAGGATGTGGCGGAATGATTCGCTCGATTGTTCCCGAAAACGGCGGGGGAATGACCGTATCAAAATATATCGCACGCGCGTTTCCGCTGCTTCCGGGCTTTGCCATTCGAAACGCCCTTAAGAAAAAGGATGTTCGCATCAACGGCGCGCGCGTTTCAACGGATGAAACTGTGTGGGCGGGTGATGAAATCATCGTTTACACGGAGAAAAAGTATGAGCCTAATGCGTTGGAAGTCATATTTGAAGATGATGAACTGATTGCATTTATAAAGCCCGCGTTTTTGCCGGTGGACGTAGATCAGGACGGAATCGGCGAGGATACGGCGCTTTCGCGGCTGAAGGGCATGTATGAAAACGCGTATCTTGTTCACAGGCTCGACGCCGGAACCGAGGGCGTTATGCTGGCTGCAAAAACGAAGAGCATGGAAGAAAAGCTTTTAAACGCGTTTAAAAACCACAAGGTAACCAAAATTTACCGCGCACTGGCTGTTGGGCAGATGCCGAAAAAGACGCAGAGCCTAAAGGCGTATCTTACCAAAAAATCCACCGCATCCCGCGTATTTGTGGAGGACGAAAATGCGCCGGGCAGCAAGGTGATTGAAACGGCGTACACGGTGATCAGGGAAAAATGCGTTTCCGGCGTCTGGCTTTCGGATCTGGAGGTTCGCATTTTTACGGGCCGCACGCATCAGATCAGGGCGCACCTTGCGCACATCGCGCGGCCATTGCTTGGCGACGACAAATACGGAAACCGCACGGTCAATAAAAAGCTTTCGGAAACGAATGTGTGCCTTAAGTGCCTGAAAATGATGATTTCGGGCGCGGAGGGCCTTGAGAAGTACGAGGGCATGTGGTTTGAAGGAAAAGATGAAGAATGGAAAATATTGAGATAAAATCGCTGCGGGATAATCCGGATATGTGGGAAGCGTTTTCTGGCTACATTGCCTCCAGATGGACGTATGCGGACGGAAAAAGGCTGTATGACGACTGTATTTTTCATGCGGCAAACGCGTCCTTCTGCCTGCCTGAATGGTGGGTAGCTTATGAAGGCGGTTCGCCCGTCGGATGCGTTGGGCTGATTACAAACGACTTTATCAGCCGCATGGATTTGATGCCGTGGCTTTGCGCGCTGTATGTGGAAGAAGAAAAAAGAAACAGAGGCATTGCTGGGCGGCTGATCGCATGCGTGAAGGAATATGCCTTCAAAAACGGCTTTTCCAAACTTTATCTGGCCACTGATCATACGTCGTTTTATGAAAAATACGGCGGCGAATACATAGGCGAGGGTGTTCATCCGTGGGGTGAAACGTCCCGGATTTATAAAATGGAGACGGACAA
This sequence comes from Clostridiales bacterium, assembly GCA_015056255.1. GTDB lineage: Bacteria > Bacillota > Clostridia > Christensenellales > Aristaeellaceae > SFHK01. The sequence goes on from SVGP01000010.1 coordinate 52,092, forward strand.
ATGAAGGTAAGGCTCATTTGTATGGATCTGGACGGAACGCTGTTTTCCCATCACAGCGAGGTTCCTGAAATCAATATTCAGGCGCTGAAGGAATGCGAAAGGCGCGGAATCAAGCTCGCCCTTGTCAGCGGGCGCGGCTGTCCGTTTATCAGGCGCATCGCTTTAAAAATCGGTGTTGACTGCGCAATCGTCTCCGCCAATGGCGCGAGAATCGAAGCGGGCGTGGACGGCCCTACGGTGTTTGAGGGAACGTTTACGGAGGATGAGGGCAGATTTGTGATGAATGCGATGTTCTCAGCCAATGTGAATTTTGAAGCGTATACAAGAGATGTAAATTACGTAGCTCGACCCGAGCTTGCGCCTGAAAAGCACGTGAAATCGCTTGAAATGTACGTGAAAGCGGGCGATGTTCGTGCGGAATATGATCTTGACAAGATGATTTTGGAAGCGCCCGCAAATTCCTACAAATTCGTCGTTTTCACAAAGGACGATCAGGCGTTTGAGCGGGCCAGAAGGGCTCTTGACGAAAACGGCATCCGGCATTGTTCTTCCGCAGGCATTAACCTTGAAGTCATGCCAAAGGGCGTGGATAAGGGAAGCGCGGTCAGGCGGCTTTGTGAGTATTTCGGAATCGACGAAAATGAAACCATGGCGTTTGGCGATTATACAAACGACCTTGATATGCTGAAGGCCGTCAGATATCCGGTTGCAATGGAAAATGCAGTTGACGAAGTAAAGGCGATTGCAAAATACATTGCGCCTCTGAATACCGAGGGCGGCGTGGGCCGGTTTATTATGGAAAACGTACTGAAGGAGTCAATATGGCAGTCAGATTGATTGTTTCCGATATCGACGGAACACTGGTGGGCAAAAGCGGAAAAGTGTCTGAAAGGACGAAAAACGCGTTCCGCGAATGCGAAAAGAAAAATATCCCCGTCGTTGTGGCGAGCGGCAGAACCTTTTTCGGCGCGCGCAATCTGGCTTTGGAAGCGGGCCTCAATGCGCCGATCATTTCCGCAAACGGCGGAAGATGCGACATGGATGTGACGGGCGAGAATGCGCCGGTTTATGAGGATACGCTTGACAAGGATACCTCCATGGCTGTATACAATCGCCTTAAAAAGGCCGGATGCTTCATGACGAGCTATGTCGGAAAAAAGATTTATGTGCTTAATGAGACAAACGGCTTTGGGTCAACCTGCGCATGGAAAAGCGAAGCGGTCAAGGGGCTTGACTATGTGTTTATGGACGATGAGGAATTGTTCTTAAAGGAAGGAACGATTGCGCCCTATAAATATGAAGCTTACTCGGACGACAAGAATCTTATGGACGAACTCAGAAATGATTTTCTGAAAATGGGCCTGTCCGTCTCCAGTGCATTTCCCTTTAACCTTGAAATCATGCCCGCAGGCGGCGGAAAGGCAAAGGCAATCAGGGCGCTTTCTGAGAAAATGGGCATTACGATGGATGAAGTCATGACCATTGGAGACGGATCAAACGACCTTGGAATGATCGAGGTTTCCGGTGTGTCGGTCGCGATGGGGAACGCCGTTGAGGCGTTGAAAAAGGCGGCGAAGATCATTGCGCCCTCCGTTGAGGACGATGGAGCTGCGATCATGATTGAAAAATATGCGCTTTTGGAGGAAAATTAGATGCATATTGTACTGGTAGAACCTGAAATACCGCAGAATACCGGCAACATTGCGCGTACCTGCGCCGCGACCGGAGCGGAGCTTCACTTAATCAAGCCGCTCGGTTTTTCGCTGGAGGACAAATATTTAAAACGCGCCGGGCTTGATTACTGGTTTTTGATGAAATATACGGTGTATGAATCGTGGAGCGATTTTCTGGAGAAAAATAAGGATGCGAATCTTTACTATGCAACCACGAAAGCGCCGAGAGACTATGCGTCGGTCGAATACAGGGAAAACGACTATCTGGTTTTCGGAAAGGAAACCAAGGGGCTTGACGAGCAGCTTTTAAAGGATAATTATAACAAGTGCATCCGGATTCCCATGAGGAAGGAAACGCGCTCTTTGAACCTTTCCAACTCCGTAGCCGTCGTATTGTATGAGGCGCTCAGACAGCAGGAATTCAAGGGTCTTGAGGACGCGGGCAGGCTTCATCATCTTGAAACGCCCGATGTTTCCGAATGGAAGGATTACGTTTGATTGAAATTTTGATTCGTTTGTGATAAAATCGAAATACACAGAAGGAGGCGATACATGTGCCCAGAGTGATCACCAAACGCGAATATAAAAAGCGCCGCATCCGCTATCAGGTAGCGGCGGGGTTGTTTGATTTCGCTATGACGGTCGTTTCGTTTTTTGTCATCGTTTTGTGCGTATATCTGATTGCCTCTTTGTACAACTGGCTGAAGGCGGATGTGCCTGTGACCTTCGGCGTCTTTTTTGACATTTTCAAAAAGGCGTTTACGATGCACTGATGAAAGGAGGGGACGGGCATGCATGAAGCATGGGGCGATCTGATAAACGAAATCAGCGGATGTACAAAATGCCGCCTGTGTGAAAACAGGACCAATGTCGTGCCCGGCGAAGGCAATCCGAGGGCCAAAATCATGTTTATCGGAGAAGGCCCCGGCAGGGATGAGGATATGCAGGGCAGGCCCTTTGTCGGCGCAAGCGGACAATTGCTCGACCGCATGATTCACGCAATCGGCATGGAGCGAACGGAAGTGTACATTGCCAATATCGTTAAATGCCGCCCGCCCATGAACCGAAATCCCGAGCCTGACGAGGCCGCGGCGTGCATGCCGTATCTGAGAAATCAGTTCAAGCTTATTTCGCCTCAAATTATTGTTCTTCTGGGCAAGGTCGCCTGCAGGTATGTGCTTCAGGATGAATCGCCCATTTCGCGGCTTCGCGGTAACTGGATTTTGAGAAAGGGCGTGTGGTTCATGCCCACCTATCATCCAAGCGCCCTTCTGCGTGCGCCCGAGAAAAAGCGGGAGGCGTGGGAGGACTTTAAGATGATCAAGGCAAAGCTTATGGAGGTTTCTCATCGTGGAGAAGTTTAAAACGGAACTGGCCGGTCATTTCTTAAGCCTCTACGAAGGAGAGATGCGTTCGCTTGTCTATGGCGACGGAAATGCAAACGCAAGGCTTGTAATGGTCGGCGAAGCGCCGGGCGAGCAGGAAACCATACAGGGAAAGCCGTTTGTCGGAAAAGCGGGGAAGAATCTGACGGAGTTTCTGACTCTTTCTGGGCTTGACAGAAGGGATCTGTACATCACAAACACCGTGAAAATCAGACCGACCAAGATTTCAAACGCGGGAAGAATCGTAAACAGACCGCCTACGAAGGAAGAAATTGCTCTGTTTCTTCCGTGGCTGAAAAAAGAAATCGCGCTTGTGAAGCCCGAATGTGTGTGCACGCTTGGAAACGTGCCTTTAAAGGCGCTTTTGGGAAACGAATACACGATTGGGGACGTGCACGGGCAGTTTATTGAAAAGGATGGTCTGATCATTTATCCCATGTATCATCCGGCCAGCATGATCTATAACCCGTCCCTTAAAAGCGTGTATGCCGAGGACGTCATCCGCCTCGGAGAATGGATCAGAAATCATGCTTGAGATTATCGAATGCAAAACGCGCGCGGATATGCGCGCGTTTTTTCGGGCGGCGAAAGAAGCGGGGTACACGAGGGAAGAAGAAAAGTACCTGAAAGAATATGCTGTTCCGCCTTTGAGCCTTTTAAGCAAAAACGGCCCGCAGGCGTATTTTGTTGCAAAGCGCGAAGGGAAGCCTGTGTTCAGAGCGCTTACGGGCGTAGATCTTGTATTCAACCGGGAAAAGGGCGAAAAGACGGACTACTTTTCCCTTTTCGACGGGGAGAGTGACGAAGAAGCTGCGCAGGCGATCCTGGACGCTGTTTTGAATAAGCAAAGCGCGTGGGGGATGGAAAACGTGATCGGCCCGATTTCGCCCGACGCGAGCGGTTTTTTTATGGGCGCGGGCGAAGGCGATTTTGAAAAGAGCCGAGGGATTTTTACAGGCCCTGAAGGTTCGTTTGCGTGCAGGCTTCTGAGAAAAAACGGGTTTTGTCCGATTCAGATGGAGAATGCCTATCTCATTTATACGACAAATAAGAATCCGCTTTCCGACGTTACGCGGAAAGCGGAAAAGCGGTTTGATGTTTCTGTGGTTCCGTTAAAGCCGTCTCTTTTTTCGGATCGGTGGATGAAATGCATTCTTGAAGTCACAAAGGGTGCGCCTGAAAAGGAAATGCGCGTCCTGCTTGAAAGACTCCGGCCCTTTATCGACAAAAGATTTTCCTATGCCGCGCTTATGAATGGCGTTTGCGCAGGCTATCTTGTAACGATTAAAGGGAGCAAAGGCATTCTTCGGGCGACTACGCTTTTTACAAGTGCCGACCATTTTTCATCCCCTGCAGCGCTCAGCCTGATCGATGCGTTTTTGACGGACACGCAAAGAAAAGGAATTGCTGAAGCGGAGGTCTCCGTCATTAATCCTGAAAATATGCGCTCCGAAAGGCTGGTTTTGCGCTTCGGCGGCCGAAGAATCCGCTCGTACACACTTTTTACTAAAAAAGTAGCACAAAATTAACTAAAAAATGGGTTCGTTGGGGTTTTCAATACACATATTTTGTGTATGATATAACTTGCGTTTGCTCATATGTGTTTTTACCTTGCGAACACCTGAGAAACGTACACAAAGCCCTGCGGCGTGACGGCGATTCCGATGCCGACCTTCGTCCAAGCTGAAGACAGAAGCGTTTGTCTGTGGCCGGTGGAGGAGGAAAGGAAGGCCGCCTCTGCGTGATAGATCGAGCGGGAACGGGCGATGTTTTCACTCGCCGCGCGATAGGAAACGCCGAAGGATGAAAGCATCTGGCGGATGTTTCCGTAGGTGGGGGACGTGTGAGCGAAATAGCCGTTTGAGAGCATGTCGTTGGCCTTGATGCGGGCGATTTCGGAAAGCTCCGGATCGAGCGTGAGCATGCTCTTTCCATACCTGGCCCGATCCTCGTTTACGAGGGCGAACATCATCCGCTCAAGGCTTGTGTTTTCAGCCGATGCGGGCTGAATGAACAGATGCGGGACGAGGAGACAGACAAAGAGGAAGACCGATACGATTCGTTTTGAGGTTTTCATACGTTTATTTTCTCCTTTCGTATACCGTATGCGCAATCATCATACGCTTTTGAGGGCCTTAAAATCAACAGAATTGTCAACAATTAGCCAAGGGAAAGATTGCCTGATGGCTTTTGAATATGGGAGGATTCTTCATGAAACTGATCAAATGTCCCCGTTGTGAGCTGAATTACATTTACGAAAACGAGAAGATTTGCTCGGTATGCAAGCGCGACGTTCGCGGCGAAGCCGAAGTGGATGAGATCCTTGAGCTTTGCTCCGAATGCGGAGAGCATCCCGTAATGCCCGGTCAGGAGCTTTGCATGTACTGCCTGAAGGAAATGCAGAGAAGAAGCGCGGTGCCCACGGGTGAAGAAGGCGCGATCATCAACCCTGAGGATCCCAACCTCAACATCGATCCCAGCGCCATGGACGAGATCAACATCGACATGCCCGGCGGCGACGACGAAGACTTTGACGGCGAAGAGCCCGACTTCGGCGATGATGAGCTGGATGATGACGATCTGGACGACGACGAGGAAGACGAGGAGTAAGCGTGGCAATATACGCGATTTCCGATTTGCATCTGCCTGCCGGAAACGACAAGCCCATGGACATTTTCGGCGAGCATTGGGAAAATCATTTTGAACGCATCAAAGCGGACTGGATTAGTCGCGTCAAGGAGGACGACATCGTTCTTCTTCCCGGCGATCTCAGCTGGGCGATGCGGCTTGAGGACGCCATTCAAGATCTGAATGCCATCGGCAGTCTGCCGGGCAAAAAGATCATCACGAGGGGAAATCACGACTACTGGTGGAGCTCCATCGGGCGTGTTCGCGATAAGCTAAGCGGAAACACGTTCGCCCTTCAGAATGACGCAATCGTTATGGACGGATATGTTTTTTCCGGAACGCGCGGCTGGATTTTGCCGACGGACGAGGTTGAGGAAGATGACAAACGCATCTTCAGGCGCGAAGTCAAAAGGCTCACCATGTCCCTCGACTGTGCAAGACGCTTATCGCCCGAGGGAACGCTGATCTGCATGCTCCACTATCCGCCACTTTACGACAATATGCGCTCAACCGAGGTCACCGAGGTTTTGAGGGTGTACAGGTGCAGTCATGTGGTGTACGGACATCTGCATGGGTCGGCCCTTTGCGGCGCGTTCAGAGGCGTTCACGAGGGGATTTGCTATCATCAGGTTTCCTGTGACGGACTTAATTTCAAAATTCATACCGTAATTGAATAGAAACGGTCTTAAAAGAATGCTTTCGTTCGAAGGCATTCTTTTTTTGTGCAAAAAAAGGCACAAAATAAAAAATAACATAAAATTAACGTGCGAAATATAGGGTTTGATTGTGTGCGAAAGACAATAGATGTGGACAAGGAAGCAATGATCGTGGTATAATAATGGAGCAAAGTGGTGGAAATACGATGAAACGGAGGGATTTTGCATGATTGCGAACTGGTTTACCGGTTCCTGGAAGCATACGCTTGATCCCAAAGGTCGTATATTCATTCCGGCCAACTACAGAGAAGCGCTGGGGGAGAACTTCACCATAGGCTTAAACAACGACTTGAGAACCATCGCTTTTTATCCGAAGGAAAGATGGGATGAGAAGTGCAGGCAATTGTCGCTGATCCCGGAGACTGATATTGTCGGGCGCAACTACATCCGCTTTATACTTTCCCACGCCTACGCCAATTCCAATCTTGACAACCAGGGCCGCGTGCTCATTCCGACGGATCTGAGGGATGATTATCTTTCCGGTGCGAAGGAGGCCAGGTTCATGGGCGTCGGCGATAATCTCGAGCTCTGGCATCCCGACAAATGCACAGGCCTTCAGATCGAGGCGGATCCAGTGGTTGAAAACACCTTAAAATACATCAACGACACATATTTTTCCAAGCTTCAGGCATAGATACGCATTGGACTCTATACATAATAAAGGAGGCGCACAGAAATGGAACGCACGCAAAAGCAAATCACCGGTAGATCTCCCGCGCCTTACAGCTGGGACGACGGCAGAAGAAGTGCTGCGCGTGCCCCGAGAAGCGATAAAAACGCCTTCAGAATTGAAAATGTGAATGCGTCAAAAAACAAGAAGCAGGCGGAGAAGATCAAACTCATCATACTGGAGCTTGCGACAATCGCGATTCTTGTCATGATGCTTTCCATGGTCATTGGAAAGCTCAACCACATTTCCCGCATCAAGAAGGAACATATCCAGATGAAGGAGACGCTTGAGATTCTGGATGCGGACGTGAGCGTAAAAAGAACGCGCCTTCAAAACCTGATCAGCGACGAATCCATAGGGTTTCTCGCCGAAACACAGCTTAACATGATCGACCCGGACGATGAATACGTTCGAGTTCTGGCCGGCGTCAAGCGAAATACTTCCGATGCAACCCATACGGCGGAGGCAGGTTATCGGCCGTAAATAATTGATCGGGAGGCGGAAAATGGTTCCGACGGGCCCAGTGATCCGGCGAAGAATCGTTTTCACAATGGGTGTCTTCTTCGTTTTGTTTCTGGTGATGGCGGTAAGGCTGTTTTATCTGACGGTGATCGACAGCCAAAATCTTCAGCAGAAGGCGAAAAGTCAGTGGACGATGGAAGCGATCATACAACCCAAACGCGGAAGCATACTGGACAGAAACGGGAGCGTGCTTGCACAAAGCGCGACGGCTTATACGCTGAGCGCAAGCCCAAGGAGAATCGAAAACAAAATATCGCTTGCGAGCGTACTTTCGCCGCTTCTGGAGATGGACGTTAATGCCGTTTACGCGCGCATATCGGACACGACCAAGGGCGGCGTTACCGTTAAAAGGCAGCTTGACTATGAAACCGTGCAAAGACTTAAGCTGATGATGGCCGAGAGCAGCAAAAACGGCGAAAACCTTTACGACGGGCTGTACCTTGACAACGACAGCAAAAGGTATTACCCAAACGGCGCGTTTGCCACTCAGCTTTTGGGCCTTACGACCATTGACGGCGTGGGACAGGCGGGGCTTGAAAGCGCTCTTAACAATTATCTGATGGGAAAAACCGGCCGCGTGGTTCAGGAAATCGATGGAAAAGGAAAATCACTCGGAATTTCATCCGGCGAATATGTGTCCGCCGTTAACGGCTCCGACGTCTATCTCACCATTGATAAATCCATTCAGGGCTACGCCGAAAAGGCAGCCCGGGAAGCGATGGAGGTAAACGGAGCGCAGGCGGTAAGGGTGCTGGTGATGAATCCGGACACGGGCGAGATTTTAGCGTCCGTATCCAAGCCCGATTACGACCCCAATGATCCGCCCAGAGACGATGTTAAAACGCTTACGTCGCTTATGCGAAACACCGTTATTTCCGATGCATATGAGCCCGGCTCCACGTTTAAAATGATAACCATGTCGGCCTGCCTTGAGGAAAAGCTTACGAATTTGGGCGAGCACTTCTTCTGTTCGGGCAGTGTGTATGTGGAGGGCGGAAGAGTTCGCTGCTGGGGCAATCCTCACGGAAGCGAATCGCTGACGGAGGCGCTTGAAAATTCCTGCAACCCCGTTTTTGTAGAATTGGGACTCAGGCTTGGCACTGAGACTTTTTACGATTATCTGGAGGCATTCGGCTTTGGCGAAAAGACGGGCGTCGACATACCCGGTGAGGGCGCTGGCATCGTGATTGCGCGAAACAGAGTCAAACGCGTGGACATTGCAAGAATTGGCTTTGGTCAGTCGATTGCGGTAACGCCGCTTCAGCTTCTGTCCGCCGCATGTGCGGTTGTCAACGGCGGAAAGCTCATGCAGCCGTATGTGATCAAGGAAATCAGAAGCGAGGACGGAACGCTCATTGAAAAAACGGAGCCCACTGTCCGCGCTACGCCCATTAGCGAAGAAACCAGCAGTACCATGCGCAAAATGCTTGAAAGCGTCGTAACCAATGGCGGCGGAAAAAACGCGTATATCGCCGGTTATCACGTTGGCGGCAAAACAGGCACGGCGCAGGTATATGTGGATGGCAAGGTTTCAAGCGACATGCACATCGGATCATTTCTGGGCTTTGCGCCAATGGATCATCCGAAGGTCGCGGTTCTATTTATCGTAGATCGGGCGGATTTAAGGCCTGACTACGGAAGCGTGACTGCAGCGCCCTTTGCAAGGGACATTCTTTATCAGTCGCTTGTGCACATGGGCGTTTCAAAGGACGAGGAAATCCAATTGGAAGCCGTGCCCGTTCCTTCTGTTGAAGGGGAAAGCCTTTCGGGCGCGATCAGGAGCCTTAAAAACGCAGGCTTTCGCTATATTATTTCGGGCGACGGCTCTTTAATCGCGTCTCAGCTGCCTGCGCCCGGCGCGAGTATGCAGGAAGGCTCGATTGTAGTTTTATATACAAACGAAAAGCAAAATCCGGATCCCGATGCTTTTATCGAGGTTCCGGATGTTACGGGGCTTTCGATGCAGGAAGCCAATCAGGTTCTCTTGACGATGGGGCTTACAATGACGGTAGAGGGTTCAGGTCTTGCCTGTTCACAGCTGCCCGAAGCGGGGGAGAGGGTTTTTCCCACGCAGAATGTGGAGGTTCGATTTGAGCTTCCGTAGATACAAAGGATTACGCTTGAATGGATTGTGGAGGAAAATGCATGAAGCTTTTAAGTCTTGTTTCGGATATGCCGCTTGAATATCGTATGATTGGAAATGGTGATCAGGAAATCACTTCGCTGTGCACGGATTCAAGAGGGGATATCTCTAAGGGCACGCTGTTTTTCTGCATTTCCGGCCTTCACATGGATGCTCATAATTTTGCGGGCGATGTAGTGAAAAAGGGCGCGTCGGCGCTGGTTGTCGAGCGTGAACTGGACGTAGACTGTCCCCAGATCGTCGTAGGGAATGTGCGTCATGCAATGAGCTATATCGCCTCCGCTTTTAACGGAAATCCCGCGCGGAAATTAAAGATGATCGGTATTACCGGCACCAAGGGAAAAACAACCACCAGCTTTTTATTAAAGTCTATCCTCGAAAAGGCAGGCTATAAGGTGGGCCTGATCGGCACGGTGTGCACCCTTATTGGAAACAGGCAGAAGGACGCCGGCAAAACCACGCCCGATCCTGTGGAATTTCAATCTCTTCTTCGCGAAATGGCTGAAGAGAATGTGGATTACGTCGTGATGGAGGTTTCCGCGCACGCGCTTCACATGCACAGAGTGGCCGGAATTGAATTTGAAGCGGCGGCGTTTACAAATCTTTCCGTCGATCATCTGGATTATTTCAAGACGATGGACGCATACTTAAAGGCGAAAATGCTGATTGCGGATCAGACCAAAGCGCTTTTTGTCAATGCCGATGACGAAAGAGTGTACAAGGGCTTTAAGGAGCAGAACATCGGTTTTGTACGCTTTGGTATCCGCGAGCAGGCGGACATCTACGCTCGAGAAATCGAATTCAATGAAAACGGCCTCAGCTTCAGCCTTTGCTACCACAAGCGAATGAAGACTGAAATCCGCCTGCACATGACGGGTATTTTCAATGTTTACAACGCTTTGACGGCTGCCTCCTGCGCGGACGCTGTTGGCATCGGGATTGATAAAATCAAAGAGGGACTTGAAAACGTGAAAGCTGTGCCCGGAAGAATCGAGCTTCTGGATACCAAGACGCCCTATCGCGTGATCCTTGATTACGCGCATTCTCCGGATGCGCTTGAAAACATCTTAAATGCCGTCCGTCCGACCACGAGGGGCCGACTCATCTGCCTGTTCGGCTGCGGCGGCGGCCGGGATCAGACCAAGCGTCCCATTATGGGTGAAATTTCGGGCAGACTTTCCGACCTTTCCATTATCACCAGCGACAATCCCAGAAATGAAGATCCCATGACGATTATTGAAAGCATCGTGGAAGGAATTTCACCTACGAACGGAGAATATGTAGTGATTGAAAACCGCCGCGAAGCCATCAGATACGCCTTGTCCATTGCCAGAGAATCCGACGCGATCGTTCTTGCCGGCAAGGGCCACGAAACCTATCAGGAGATCAAAGGCGAAAAGTTCCCGTTTGACGAGAAGGTCATCGTCATGGAGCTTTTGGATGAAGAAGCGGGCGTTTGATAACGGAGGAAAACCACTATGCAAAAGTTGATTATTACCGTACTTATTTCCTTTGCGATTTCCATGGTTGCAGGACCGTTTATCATTCCGTGGCTCAAGAGGCTCAAGGTCGGCCAGACGATCAATCAGTTCGGCCCCAGATCCCATCAGGGCAAGCAGGGCACGGCTACCATGGGCGGCCTGGTGTTTATTTTTTCAGCCGTCATAACTTCCGTCATCATGGGCGTATGGAAGGGAACAAGCGGACATTTTTTGATCATCGAGCTTCTTTCCATGCTGGCTTTTGCATGTATCGGCTTTGCGGACGACTATATCAAGGTTGTAAAGCGCCGCTCTTTGGGTCTTACGCCCATTCAGAAGATGGTTCCGCAGGCGCTGATTGCGCTTCTGCTTTCCGTGTTTGCGTATATGAATCCCTATATCGGTTCGGATCTTGTGATTCCCTTTACCGATTCGACCATTAATCTTGGCGTTTTCTATATTCCCGTAATGGTCTTTTTGATTGTGGGCGTTGTTAACAGCGCAAACCTTCTGGACGGCCTTGACGGCCTTTGCGCGGGCAACAGCATGCTGGGCTTTGGAACGCTTTCTCTGATTGCAATGTCGCTTGCCGCGATGAACGAGGGACTGGATCCTGATCTTTACAACACTGCGCTTTTTTCCGGCGCGATGTGCGGCGCGATCCTTGGTTTTTTGCGCTTCAACACGCATCCGGCAAGCGTATTCATGGGCGACGTCGGTTCCTTCGCCATTGGCGGCGCGATGATCGCGGTTGCGATTGTCACGCGCCTTACGCTCATTCTGCCCATCATTGCCTTTACAATGATGATTTCTTCCCTTTCCGACATTATACAGGTGATTTACTGCCGTTTTTCCGGCGGCAAGCGTATTTTCCGCATGGCGCCCATCCATCATCATTTTGAATTGAGCGGCATTCCGGAAACCAAAATCGTAACGATGTACGACGTTTTGACGGCGCTTTTATGCATTCTTGCGCTTCTTGGATACGTAAAGTGAGGCGCAAAGGAGGGGTAAACTTTGATCGGTAAGCGCGTTCTGGTGTGGGGAATGGCCCGCTCGGGCATCTCTGCTGCAAAGCTGGCGAGCGACGCCGGCTGCAAGGTTAGAATCAATGATTTAAAAAGCGCAGAGCAAATCGGCTCCGCGCTTGATGTCGTTAAAACAGAAGGTATTGAATGGCGGCTGAATGAGCCGATCGAAAATGTGCTTGATGATATCGATATGCTTGTCATCAGCCCTGGCATTCCCTATGATCTGCCTGCCGTTCAAATGGCAAAAGAAAAAGGCATTGAAGTGATCGGTGAAATTGAGCTTGCCTACAGGCTCGGTCAGGGCCATGTGATCGGCATCACCGGCACCAACGGCAAAACCACGACGACGTCCCTTTTGGGCGCGATTTTTGAAAATGCGGGAAAAACCACGCATGTTGTCGGAAACATCGGCATTCCCTACAGCGGAAAAGCGGGAAGCATGAAAACCGACGATTATGTCGTGTGCGAGCTGTCCTCCTTCCAGCTGGAATCGACCGTTGATTTTAGGCCTGAGATCGCGGCGGTACTGAATCTCACAGAAGATCATTTAAACCGCCACAAGACCATGGAGAACTACGCAAATATCAAGATGCGCGTGTTCGAAAAGCAGAACAGGGAGAACTATGCGGTTCTCAATTACGACGACGCTTATACGCGCGCCATGGCTGAAAAAGCAGGCTCCACGGTCATCTGGTTTTCAAGAACAAACAAGCCTGAAAATGGCGCGTACGTTGACGACGGCGTGATTGTATTTAAAAACGAAAATGGCGAAAAGACCAATGTTTGCAGGGTGGAGGACGTATACATTCCCGGCCCCCACAACCTTGAAAATGCGCTGGCTGCGACGGCTGTCGCCATGTGCGCGGGCGTACCCTCGCCGGTTATAAGGCATACTTTAAGAACCTTCCGCGGCGTTGAACACAGAATCGAGACGGTTCGCGTGCTTGATGATGTGAAATACATAAACGATTCCAAGGGCACCAATCCCGACTCCACCATCAAAGCGATTGAAACCATGAAGGAAGACACGGTGATCCTTCTGGGCGGTTCCGAAAAGAATTCGGATTTTACCGAGATGTGTAAAATCCTTAAAAACAGCTTTATTCGCTACGCAGTGCTCATTGGAAAAACGGGCGAAAGAATCGGCGAAACCCTTAAAAACGTCGGCTTTACCGATTACGAATACGCGGGATACGATTTTGAAAAGGCGATTGAGATTGCGCGCGCGCACGCCGTAAAGGGCGGAAACGTGCTTTTGTCGCCTGCATGCGCAAGCTTTGACATGTTTGAAGACTATGAAGCGCGCGGCCGCGAGTTCAAGAGAATTGTAAACGCGCTTAAGGAAAGCGAGAATTGATTTTTCCTTCCTTAAGCGGCGCTAAAGTATTCAGAAATACCAGGGGGAAACGCCCCGACAAACGGTTACTGATTTCGTTTCTTTCACTGATCCTTACGGGGCTTGTCGTTTTGTATGCGGCGAGCTACTACAATTCCGCGATTAAAGGCAGCTCCTTTTCGGACATCATCAGCCAGCTTTTCGGAATTGGAATCGGCCTTGTAATCATGCTTTTCATGTGGAAGCTTGATATTTCAATCCTCTCCAAACCCGTGATGAGCGGAAGCCTGCTGCTTGTAAGCTTCGTGCTTTTAACGCTTGTCGCAATTCCGGGGATCGGCGTATACATAAACGGATCCCGTCGCTGGCTCAGATTAGGACCTGTAAGCTTTCAGCCGTCCGAGCTTGCAAAATACTCGTTGGTTCTGTTTATGGCTCGGGTGCTTTCAAGTCCAAAGCGCGATATTACTGATTTTTTGAAAGGTCTTTTGCCGCTTTTTGTGATCCCGGGCGCAATGTTTCTTTTGATCCTCATGCAGCCGAATCTGTCGACTGCGGGCTCCATTATTATTACATCCGCCGTCATGACCATGATTGCGGGCGCGAGGTGGCTGCACCTGATACTCATAGGCGTTTCAGGGCTTGCAGTTGGCGCGTATTATGCGCTCAGCGAACCCTACCGGCGCGCAAGAATGATATCGTTTATCGATCCGTTTCAGTATTTTTCAAACGAAGGTTACCAGTTGGCGCAATCGCTCATGGCGTTTGGCAGCGGAGGTCTTTTCGGAATGGGCCTTGGAAGGGGCAAGCAGAAGCTTTCGTTCCTGCCGTATCCCGAAAGCGATTTCATCTTTGCCATTGTCGGGGAGGATATGGGCTTTTTCGGATGCCTTTTTGTGATATCGCTTTTTATGACGTTTCTGTTTCTGGGTCTGAGAATCGCCATCCGTGAAAAAGACCGTTTCAGGAGCCTTTTGTGCGCGGGTATTGTATCAACCATCGGAATCCAGACCATACTGAATATTGCTGTTGTCATTGGCGTTATGCCGACGACAGGGCTTCCGCTTCCGTTTTTCTCGGCGGGCGGAACGAGCGTCTCCATCGTGATGGGCGCGGTCGGTATCATTTTAAACATTTCATCGGAACAAACAGCGCTTTGATGCGCCAAAACATAAGAAGAACGGATTACAGGAGGGAACGCTCATGGCGAAAAAAACAAAAAAGCAACAGGTTGTCGCTTCCCGATTGATGGCCATTGTTGTATTACTTTCCGCGTGCGCGGTGGTTCTTTTTATGCTGGGCGGTCAGAACAAGCTTAAAAACGTTGAGATCGAATGTGTAAACGGCACGCTTGATCAGGCGCAGAAAGACGAAATTATCCGCTCTTCCACCCTTAAGATGGGCGCTCAGATCGGAAGTCTTGCGGACATTGAACAGAGCATAATCGCAGGCGTGAATTCAACCGGCTTTGCAAGATACGAAGGCGCGGAAAGAATTTCAAACGGAACAATGAAGCTGATTGTTTCCATAAGAGAGCCGGTTGCAGTTTTATCTCTGGGCGGAAATTACATCGTGATCGACGAAGACGGCATGGTAATTGATATTTCAAAGACAATGCCCTACGGAAAAGGCATCTGCGTCTCGGGGGCTGAAGCTTCCACATATTCCAAGGGAAAAACTCTGGTTACGCGAAAGGAAAATCAATTAAAGGAGATAATAAGGATTGCTTCGGCCATTCATAAATCCGGATTTGAATCCACCTACAGCGAGCTGAATGTTAAGGACGTTAAGGATATGTACCTGATCACCAACAACAATATGTATGTTGAGATCTTTGACGGAAAGAACATCGAACAGACGCTTTTAATGGTTGAGGAGATCATAAAAAGCGGAGTCAATAAGGGCAAGATCACAATCAGCGGTGATTATGCCGGACTGCGCCAGGAGAATTGAGGTGAAAATCGAAATACAAATGTAAAAATGTAATAAAAAAGAATAATAATTGAAATATTTCACCAAAAATGTGTTTACAAAGAGGCGGCTCATCCTGTATAATTAAGGGTACAGGATGATGAGGACGATTTACGGGCATAATGCGGGAGAAGAAGATAATGAGAACACGGGTAGCAGCGATCGAATTTGGTACGTCCAAAATCGTTACTTTGATCGCAGAGAGCGGCAGCTATCACCGGCTGGGCATCATCGGCAGCGGAACTGTTCCCTACGATGGATACCGGGACGGCGACTGGATTGCGCCGGGCAAACTTGCTCAGGCTGTGTACAATTCCATCAGCGCTGCTGAAAAAGATGCGAATACAAAGATTAAGGATATATACATCGGCGTTCCAGGCGAGTATATTCACGTGGAGACGCAGGAAGCGACGGTGAACATTAACGCCGAAACCGGCAGGGTTTCGGAAGAAGATATCGACCTTGTGCAGGATATGGCGGCGGACGTAATGCAGTTTGACAAGCGCAATACGCCCGGAAACGTAATCCATCGTTCTCCTGCATGGTTCAGGGTGGACGACGGCGAAAAGACTATGCAGCCGCTCAAAATGGCAGGCGAGCGCCTTACCGCTTGCGTTTCATTCATCACGATTGAGCAGTTCTTCATCAACGACATGATGGAGCTTATGGATTCCATGGGCATCAGCATCAACGGCTTTTTGTCCTCCTCCTTTGGGGAAATGCTGTGGCTGACAAGCGTCGAAGACAGGGAACGTTCGCTGATCTTTATCGATTCCGGCTTTATGTCGACCGAAATCAGCATCATCGAAGGCGACGGCATTTTGTACCACGCTATGCTTCCGATGGGCGGAGCGCACCTGACGGAAAAACTTTCCGAAGCCCTTGCCATTTCGGGCGAAGAAGCGGAAAGGCTTAAGCGCAGCTTCGTGATCGCTCCGGATGGGTTTGAAATGATCAATCCGCCGGATTTCTTTGATGAATATGGAAGAAAGATTCAATTTGACGAACTGCTCGTCAGCGAGTGCATGCGAGAAGGCGTAGACGAGATGTGCGACATGATCGACCGCACGATCGACGAGGACGGACAGGGCCTGATCGTAAGCCGTACGCCCGTGTATCTGACAGGCGGGGGCTTAGCCATGATCCGAGGCGGAAAGGACTATCTTTCCGCATATCTCAACCGCTCCGTCAAGGTTCCGCAGGCGAAAGCCGCGCAATTCAACAGCCCCGTTTATTCAAGCGCGATGGGGCTTATGGATCTGATTTTTGCATCCATCGATCAGCGCTTGCCTGAAGAAGAAACGCTCCCCGGACGGCTGGCAGACGGCTTCCGCGGTTTGTTTGGCAGAAGATAAAAGAATTACTATCATTAGCGAGGGGGATGCCTTGTGCTGGAATTCGAACTTGAGACTTCTAATTTTGCATCAATTAAGGTTGTTGGTGTAGGCGGTGCCGGAACCAATGCCGTAAACAGAATGGTCGACAGCGGATTGAGAAACGTTGAGTTTATTGCGGTAAACACCGATAAGCAGGCGCTTGCGCTTTCCAAGGCGACGATTAAAATTCAGATCGGCGAAAAGCTGACCAAGGGCCTTGGCGCAGGCGCGAACCCCGACATCGGCAAGCGCGCAGCCGAGGAAAGCAGGGAAGAACTGGCCAACACCTTAAAGGGCGCTGACCTTGTATTCGTTACCTGCGGTATGGGCGGCGGTACCGGAACCGGCGCGGCTCCTGTGATTGCGGAAATTGCAAGAGACCTGGGCATTCTCACCATCGGCGTTGTTTCCAAGCCCTTCATGTTCGAAGGCCGTCAGCGCATGAAGAATGCCGAAAACGGCATCGATCAGCTGAAAGCCAATGTAGATACGCTGGTTGTCGTTCCCAATGAAAAGCTTCTTTCCATCGTAAGCAAGGGCACCACTATGACCGAGGCCTTCAAGATTGCCGACGATACGCTCCGTCAGGGCATTCAGGGCATCTCCGACCTCATCGCCGTCCCCGCAATGATCAATCTGGACTTTGCCGACGTCCGTACCGTTATGGAATCCCGCGGCCTTGCCCATATGGGTATCGGCGCAGGAAGCGGCGAGAACCGCATGGTCGAGGCGGCCAAGCAGGCGGTTTCCAGCCCCATGCTCGAAACCTCCATCGATGGCGCGCGCGCCGTTCTGATCAACATCACCGGCGGCCCCGACACCTCTATCATCGAGGTCAACGAGGCTGCTCAGCTCATTACTCAGGCTGCCGATCCCGAAGCCAACATCATCTTCGGCGCAGGTATCGACGAGTCCCTCACCGATGAAGTACGCATTACCGTTATCGCGACCGGCTTTGAAAAGCCCGTTATCGCGCCCAAGAAGGCTTCTCCCTTCAGCCGAGCCTTTGACGATGAAATCAAAAATGACTTTGAAGAAATCAAGGATGATGACGGCGTAAGCCTTCCGCCGCTGTATGAGCAGCGCCCCGAAGCGCCCAAGCCCCGTCCCGCTCAGCCGCGTCCTGCGCAGCGTCCTGCCGGCGCGCCCGCCCGTCCCCAGCCGCGTCCTGCGCGTCCCCAGGCGAGCACCCGCATCCCTGAGCGCAAGAGCGAGCCCGCGCCCCGTCCCTCTGCCTTTGCAGAGCCCAGACCCAGAAGAGGCTTCTCTCCCGACACGCCTTCCTTCTTAAGAAGACCGGCAAAGAAGGACGAGGAATAATCGTTTAAAAAGCTGACTGAATCGAAAACAGTGCTATTCAAATAGCGCGGACGATCAGTGATCGCCCCTACAGTATGGTTGTAAAACCATCGCAAAATGTAGGGGCGGTCATTGACCGCCCGCGCTTTGATGCTGTTATGACCTATGAGTTTAACAGCATTGCTGATCGATCGTCAGCTTTCTGTTTTTATGGGAGGTAATCGGCTTTTCAGCCAATATCCGAATCAAACGTTCCGTCATCATTTGCGGCCTGTGTTCCGTCAAAGGCATAGCCGATGGAGGACATCACGCGTGCAAATTCGTCCGACTCGCGCTGGATTTCATCCGTATTTCCGCCTTTAATGGCTTTTTTAAGCGAATGGATCATCGGGTCAAGTCTTTGCTTGTCTTCCTTCGAAAGGCGTTTTTTGACGCTTTGCGCATCCACAACGAGCTGCTCCGCTTTGTTTTTGATATCAAGCTCTTTTCGACGCTTCATATCCTCCTGACGGTATCTTTCAGCGTCCTCAACCGCGCGCCTGATTTCTTCATCCGACATGTTTGAGGAGTTAGTGATAGTGATGTTCTGGTTTGCACCGGTCGCCTTGTCGAGCGCGGATACGTTTACGATGCCGTTGGAATCGATGGAGAAGGTAACTTCGATTTCGGGCTTGTTAAAGCCGCGCTTGATGCCAGTGAGCATGAATTTTCCAAGCGTTCGGTTTTCGCTGGCCAAGGGGCGCTCGCCCTGGAGAACGTGGATTTCCACCTTCGACTGAAGGGGAGAGGCGGTGGTGTAGATCTGGCTTTTCCGGATGGGAAGGGTTGTGTTTCGGGGAATAATGACCGAGAAATTGTTTCCAACGGTTTCAACGCCGAGGGACAGGGGCGTAACGTCCAGAAGCAGAAGGCTTTTTACGCTGCCTTCCAGAATGCCGCCTTCAATCGCTGCGCCCATGGCGACGCATTCGTCGGGATTGATGCCGCGGAAGGGGTCTTTTCCGGTAAAGCGCTTGACCGCTGCCTGCACGGCGGGAATACGCGTGGATCCGCCGACGAGAAGCACCTTGTTGATGTCGGAAGCCATCATTCTTGCGTCCGCTAGCGCACGCTGCATAGGTTCAATCGTCGCGTCGACAAGGTGGCGAGTAAGCTCGTCGAATTTCGCTCTTGTGATTGTCGTTTCAAGATGCACGGGGCCCTTTGCGTTTACGGAAATGAAAGGAAGAGAAACAGAGGTGGACATAAGACCGCTCAGTTCTATCTTGGCCTTTTCAGCCGCCTCCCGGACGCGAGCCCACGCGGTTTCGTCTCTTCGAAGGTCAATACCGTTTTCCTTCAAAAAGCTGTCCGCAATGAAATTTGCAAGACACAGATCGAAATCGTCGCCGCCCAAGTGGTTGTTACCGGAGGTTGAAATAACGTCGATCACATCCGAATCAATTTCAAGGATTGATACGTCAAACGTGCCGCCGCCAAGGTCGTAAACGAGTATGCGCTGCTTTTCCGTTCGGTCGATGCCGTAAGCCAGAGCAGCGGAAGTGGGCTCGTTTAAGATGCGGTGAACGTTCAGACCTGCAATCTTGCCCGCGTCCTTGGTTGCCTGCCTTTGAGCGTCCGTGAAATATGCGGGTACGGTGATGACGGCGTCCGTCACGGGGCCGCCCAAGTAGCTCTCCGCATCCGTCTTCATTTTCTGAAGAATCATCGCGGAAATTTCCTGCGGGGTAAAGGAACGGCCGTCGACAGTGAAGGTGAAGTCCGAGCCCATGTGCCGCTTGATGGAAGAAATGGTGCGCTTCGCGTTTGCCGTCTGCTGGCGTTTGGCAACGCTTCCGACAATGCGTTCGCCCGTTTTTGTGATGGCGACGACGGAGGGCGTGGTGCGGTTTCCGTCGGCGTTGGGGATGATGACGGGCTCGCCACCCTCGATCACCGCCATACAGGAATTGGTTGTTCCAAGGTCAATACCGATCAAATATCCCATGATTATCCTCCATATTCATGTATACGCCCATTGTACACGGAAAATATCAATCGTCCATTAAATCCATAAGGCAAAAAGGTAACAGTTTTCGCAAAAAATGTGTACGAAGTTTATCATTCGGAAATTGACAAACGCGCTTAAGTTTAGTATAATCACTTACCAAATACGGTAAAGCGAGGATGCAAGGATGTTATTTACTTTTGTTGGCTGCTCTGGCGTAGGCAAAAACACCATTATCAAGGATTTGCTTGAAAAGCGACCCGATGTATACGACCTGCTTCCTACCGTGACCACGCGCGGCATGCGCCCCGGCGAAAGCCAGGGAAATCCGTATCAGTTTGTTGACAAAACAGAGTTTCTTCAGATGATTGAAGACGGCGTCATCTACGAGCATCAGGAAATCCACGGCGACATTTACGGCGGCAGCTGGAAGCTTCTGAATGCAAAAATCGGCGAAAACAAGATCCTCTTAAAAGATATCGATGTTCTGGGCTCCAACACTTTAAAGGAAAAATTCCAGGGAACTTTACCGGTTGTGTCGCTGTTTATGTATGTAAACGACGTTGAAATTCTGATTGACCGCCTTCGCAAAAGGGGAGAAGCGGAAGACAGAATTGCCGTACGCAGATCCCGCTTCGCCATGGAAATGAGCCTGTCCGGAACGGGCGATTATCTGATTAATAACCTTGACCGCGAGGAAACAGGCAAATTAACGGATGAAATTATTAGATGCGAAACCCAAAAGATTGCGTACAGGCTGTCGGAAAACTGCGATGTTCCGACCGCTGAAAGCATCGAAAAGCTCACGAAGGAAGCCGAAGCAGGCGCGATTATGGCGCGGGTTGAAATGAGCTTTAACGGGAAAGAAATTCTGATTCTGGACGGCGCGGACCGGTATTTTGCAGCTATGCGCGCAGGCGCGTTTATCCAGAAGCACTTTTTAAAAACGCTGGATGAATCCGTAAAGGCAAATGAGAACGTCGACGTTCAAACATATCTTGGATAAATGAATATCAATTTTAGCAAAACGGCTCTTAAGGAAACGCTTAAAAGCTGGGTAAACTTTGAAACACCGACAGGCGATGAAAAAAGACTGATGGGCTTTTCATCGCTTGTCGTTTATGCGCTTGAAAAGACGGGAGCAAAGGTTCAAACCTGTGCGCTGCCCCGCGGACCGGTTCTTCACGCAACCTTTGGAACGGGAAAAAAGCGCTGCGTTCTCATGGGACACATGGACACAGTGTTTTCCTATGGCGAGGCTGAAAGGTACGACGAGGAAAATGGAAGACTCTACGGCGCGGGCGTACTGGATATGAAAAGCGGGCTTGTCATGCTTGTAAATGCATTTGAATGTCTGTCCAATAACCTTCCGGACGGCTGGCAGATTGAGGCGCTGATCAATTCCGATGAAGAGTGGGGATCCGTTGACAGCCGCGAAACGCTTTTAAGCGTTTTAAAGGGCGCGGAGCTTGTTTTCTCGTTTGAAGGGAACAAAGAAAACTGCCTGACCGTTTCAAGGAAGGGCATATGGACGTTTGAAATCGTTTCCAAAGGCATTGCCGCGCATACGAGCGGCGGCGCGGATAAAAACAAAAACGCGATTTATCGTCTTTCAAACGCGATAAGCGCGATTTACGATTGCGAATATAAAACAGATGTTACGCTGAATATCGGCATGATTGAAGGCGGAAAGGCGACGAATGTGGTGGCTGACCGCGCAAAGCTGAGGGGCGAAATCCGCGCGGAGACGGATGATGGGCTTAAGGAAGCGGAAGAAAAAATCATTAGAATTTCTGAGGAAAACGGCTGCGCCTATCTGCGCCTGACCAACCGCCCGCCGATGAAGCCGAACGACAAAACCATGCGCCTGTTCCATGCGTTTTCAAAGATCGATCCAACCCTCATTCCGCGCGCAGCAGGCGGAGGAGGAGACGCGGCGTTTGCTGTGGAAGCGGGCGCGTATGCAATCGACGGATTGGGCGCGGAAGGCGCAAGGGCGCATACGAGACGGGAATATGTGATCGAAGAAAGCCTTGAAAAAAGGTTTTTGCTGGCTGTTAACGGGATTATGAAGTGCATGCGTGAATTTGAAGAATGGACATAAAGCAAAAAGATGCAATCGTTTTGACTGCATCTTTTTTTGAGGGACTTATCCCTTTTTCTGTTTTCTGAATACGAATTTTCCCTGAACGGGGAAGTTGATCAGGAATACTACAAACTGCGTGAGCGCATTGGCAAGGGCGTGATTGATGTGAAGCACGCCTTCCAGAAGGGAAAGGATTGCATAGCTCACGCCGTATACGATCACGGCCAAAGCGGCGTATTTCACAATTGCCGGAAGCGTCTTTTCATCGCCCTTAAACACGACTTTGCGGTTCATGGTGAAATTTGCGCTGGCGCTGATAAGGCGGGCAATGGTAAAGGATGCAAATCTTCCAAGAAATGGATGTAGAATGACATAAAGACCCCAATCGATCAGAAATGAAATCAAAGACGAGCATGCGAATTTGAAAATGCACATGTAGATTTTCAGGCTGTCCTTGATGGGGTTAAAATGAGAGGATTCATTTTCGTTGATGTAAATGGTCTTGATCGTAACTTCGTGAATCGGAATGCCGCTTCTGGCCGCCGTTAGAAGGACGTTGATTTCGTATTCGTATCTTTCGCCGGGCACGTCTAAAAACAGCTTCATGCCCTCTCTGTCGAAGCCGCGAAGACCGGTCTGGGTATCGCGCACCTTGACGCCCGTAGCGATAGAGAACACCTGGCGTGTCAGGCCGTTTCCGAATTTGCTTCTGAAGGGCACGTTTCCGTCGAATGCGCGGCTTCCGAGCACCAGCGCGCCCGGGCGTTCGATGGATTTTTCAATCACTTTTTTGATGTCGGGATAGGTGTGCTGGCCGTCCGCATCGGCGGTGATCAGCCGCTCGCATTCGGGCATGGATTCATAAATGTGCTTTATGCCCGTTTTGAGCGCGCCGCCCTTTCCTTTGTTTACGGGATAGGAAATCAGGTGAATGCGCTCATCAAGCGCATCAAATACATTTTTAAAGCTTTCTCCGCTTCCGTCGTCTACAACCACTACGCGAAGATCTTCGTGCGTTAAAAGAAGATTGGTCAATTCCACAAGCCGCATATCCGGCTTATAGGCGGGAATCAAAATTGCATTCATTGATCATTGCCTCCTGAAAATTCATCCAGATGAAATCATTTTACCAGATGTGCTCATACAAATCAAGTTGCAAACAGAAAGTTCGTAAATGCGCTTGAAAAATACATGTGTATCCGCTAAAATAAGAAAAAAACACAAAGGATGGATAGTCGATATGGAGCTATTGAAAAAGAAAATACTGGAAAACGGAAAAGCATTGAATTCCGAGGTTCTGCTTGTGGACTCTTTTTTAAACCATCAGGTGGATGTTGAACTCATGAATGAAATCGGCAAGGAGTTTGCCCGCCTTTTTAAGGATGCGGGTATCACAAAGGTGGTTACCATCGAATCCAGCGGCATTGCTCCCGCCACGATGACCGCGCTTCATATGGGCGTTCCCATGGTGATTCTGAAAAAATCCAAAAGCGCAATTTTATCCGAGGACGTTATTCAAACGGAAGTTTTTTCCTTCACAAAGCGCACCAGCTATCAATTGACCTTAAAGGGAAAGTTCATCGAAAAGGGCGATAAAGTGCTCTTGATCGATGATTTCCTTGCGCAGGGCGAAGCGGCGTTTGGCGGAGCGAACATCATTAAGCGCGCGGGCGGCGAAGTCGCAGGTATCGGCGCAGTTATTTCCAAGAATTTCCAGCCCGGTATGAAGCGATTAAGGGACGCGGGCTATCGCGTCGAATCGCTTGCACCGGTAAGCCATATGGATGAAAATGTGATTGAATTTGAGGATGACGATGAATAACAATACTGCAAAGCTTCAGAATGTCAAATGCTTCCTTCTGGATATGGACGGAACGTTCTATCTGGGCGGAAAGCTGATCGAAGGTTCGCTCGATTTTATCAAAAAGGTGCAGGAAACTGGGCGGGATTTTTTGTTTCTAACCAATAATTCCTCGCACAACGCAAGGTTCTACGTAGAAAAGCTTAAGAAAATGGGCCTTACCGTGGATACCAAAAAGGTGCTTACCTCCGGCGAAGCGACGGCTGCGATTGTGAAGGAAAAATATCCTGGAAAGCGTGCATTCGTACTTGGAAACGAATACCTGATTGAGGATATGAAGGACGCAGGCGTGATTGTCGATCAGGAAAACCCCGAAATCGTCGTCATCGGTTATGACACGACGCTGGACTATAAGAAAATGACTGACGTTTGCGATTTTGTCAGAATGGGTCTTCCGTACATCGCGACGCACCCGGACTTCAATTGCCCGACCGAAACCGGCTTTGCGCCCGATATCGGAGCGATTATTGAGTTTATCAATGCGTCTTCCTTCAGGAGGCCTGACCTCATCGTCGGAAAGCCCAACCGCGGCATCGTCGAGGCAGCGCTTATGAGAACAGGGCTTACCCCTTCGGAGCTTGCGATGGTGGGCGACAGGCTGTATACGGACATCGAAACCGGCCTGCAGAACGGCATTTTGTCCATTCTCGTCATGAGCGGCGAAACGACTGAGGAAATGAGGAAGACTTCCAAGACCATTCCCGATCTCGTTTTTGGAAAGCTTTTCGACATGAATGAATATCTTTGATGATAGAAAATATTACCGACAAAAGTATTGAACAAACGAATTTCGCACGCGGTCTAAAGGACGTAAGAAACCGAGCAAAGGAGTTAAAGTGATATGCGAAAAAAGCTTTTGGCAATCCTTTTGATTCTTTCCGTCCTTCTGACCGCGTGCGGCTATGTGGTGGTGGAGGATAAGGACAGGATCACCATCGGAAGCGCGCTGGGATTCAGCGCATCGGCAGAAGAGGAAATCATTGAAGCGGATGAAAGCGCAGTGCTTTACGATTCTGAAATTGATCCGGATATCCCCCTTACCCTCAAAGCCGGAATGAAGGGGGAGGAGGTAAAAACGCTTCAGAACCTTTTGAAAACTTATGGCTTTATGACGGGCCGCGCGGACGGCATTTTCGGAAAACAGACAGAAACCGGCGTGATCAATGCGCAGACCTACAAAGAGAAAATCGACAGAGAGGAAGCGGAAATCAGAAAGCGCGAACAAATTGAAAAAATCAAGGCCGCGCAGGAAGCGGCAAAGAAAAATCTATACGCGCTTTACGCAGATGATGAATTGTCCGCTTCGAAGATGGAAGCGGATTTTTCTCTGGTAAAAATTGCCGCAAAGCCCTTTGAAGAAGAAAAAATGCAGATTCAAAAGGGCGTGTGCGATCAGGTTCTTCTTGATTACCTGAAAAACGACTTTATCCGCTATACCCAGACCCTTCAGAAGGGATCAAGGGGCGAGGATGTAAAGCGGCTTCAGACAAAGCTTTACGCCGCCAACTATCTGCCCGGCGGCATTGACGGGCAGTTTGGAAACGACACCTTTCTTGCAGTCAAGTATTTTCAAAGGCTCAATGGCCTTAAGGAAACGGGCGTAGCCGATGAAAAGACACAGCTGATTCTCTTCTCAGACGATCTGAAGGTCGCTGAAAAGCCGATTTATCCGTATAAAGTAGAAATCAGCATTTCAAAACAGAAGGTGTATGTGTATCAGTGGCACTTTGGCTCGTACTCCAAGCTTGTTAAGACCATGACCTGCACAACCGGAACCAAAGAAACGCCCACGCCTCTTGGTACGTTCAAGATGGGCGGTCCGTGCGGCAGATGGTACTTCTTTAAAAAATTCGACTGCTGGGCGCAGTACGCATCCAGAATTGTGGGCGGAATTCTGTTCCATTCCGTAATCTATTCAGAAAAGGATGAAAGCACCCTGCGCCAGAGCACGGTGAACGCCCTGGGTTCGCGCGCGTCCCATGGATGCGTAAGGCTTTCCGTAGAGAATGCCGAATGGATCTACAGAAATATCGCAGCCGGAACGACTTGCAGGATTTATAATTAAGAAAAGATGAAGTCGAAACATCCCGTAAGCGGGCGATTCATGAATCGCCCCTACGGGTTCAATGGACAAATGTTTGAAAGTTTGTAGGGCGGGGGCTTGCTCCCGCCTAAGATAAGCCTGATAAAGAAACAATAGTTTTTTTCAAAGTGGATTGCCTCGCAAAAAGGGCAATCTTTTTTCTTTCACCCAATTGTTTGAAAGAAATCACTTTGTTATCTTTATTTTGCTTTTCAAATCTGCGTTTATGTGATATAATCCATAATGAAAAAATATGGGATGATTCAATCGCCTTTTACGGAGGATACCTTTTCAGATGCGTAAACTTATCTATCCGCTGATTGTTTTACTGGCAGTCGCTTTTATACTTTTCTGGCCGCTTACGGAAAGCGCGCCGAGTCAGAATATTTCTTTGGATCAGGTGTCGGTAACGCCCATTCCCACGCCTTCTCCAACGCCGTCCCCGACGCCCACGCCGTCGCCCACGCCTACGCCCACGCCTACCCCTACGCCGACCCCAACCCCTACGCCGATGATGGTCACCTTCGACGCTTTGTATTCGGGAATTTCCGATACCGAAAACAGCATGGAGGTCAGGCGCCTTCAGTACAGGCTGATGGAACTGGGTTATTTCTTCGGAGAGACCGACGGCAAATACGGCGCGGAAACGGAAGAAGCGATCAGATTCTTCCAGGCGGTTAACGGCCTGGAGGTTACGGGACACGCAGATCAGTACACGCTGATGCACGTGTATTCCGAGGAAGCCGTTCTGGATCCAACGCCTACCAAAAGGCCGGTTCAAAAGGGCGACAAGAGCGAGGAAGTGAAAGCGCTTCAGCAGCTGTTGATCCGTTACGGCTTTTTGGATGCGTCCGCGGATGGTTCCTTTGGTGAAAAAACCGAAATGGGCGTAAAGGAAGCGGAGACATACTATAAAATCTATACGGACAAGAAGTGGGCTTCAAACCCCACGCCTACGCCTGCGCCCACGAAGGCATGGATAACGCCTACGCCCACGCCTGTGGTAACGCCCGTGCTCACGGCAAACGAAACCTTGCTTCCGAGCCAAACGCCCTTTATGCCCACACCCACGCCTTCCCTTCGCCCCGCGCCCACAGCCACGGCCTGGATTGCGACCGGTATACCGAATGATGATCTCGTTTCCTGGCTATCCGGCGGCGAATTTGATCCCTATCAGGGCGACGTCAAAAATGGCGACAAGAACGAAGAGGCCTGGCGCCTTCAAAGAAGACTGGTTACGCTCGGCTATTTGAGAAAAGCCGACGGCCATTTCGGAAATAACACCGAGCGCGCGCTTAAGTATTTCCAGTTCAAAAACGGACTACCCGAAACGGGCGTCGCCGATTCCACCACCATGCGAAAGCTCTGCGCGGATTCCGCAGTTGTTTCCGACACCATCGTTACCCGCTATAAAATCAGAATCAGCACTGCAAAGCAGCGCGTGTATGTCTACGAGTGGGACGGCCGCGATTTTGACAAGTGCATCAAGGAAATGAAATGCTCAACCGGTCTTGACGCTACCCCCACGCCCAAGGGCACCTTCTGGAACACCGCTCCCCTTAAGGAATGGTGGTATTTCGACGAGTTCGACTGCTGGGCCAAATACGCCTGGTGCATTGACGGCGGTATTTTCTTCCATTCCGTTATTTTCTCCAAGCAGGACGAAAGGACGCTCAGACAGGGCTCGGTGACGGCATTGGGCAAAAAGGCCAGTCACGGCTGCGTGCGCTTAACCGTTGACAATGCCAAGTGGATTTTCACCAACTGCCCCGCAGGAACGCCGGTAATTGTAGAATAAATGATAACAGGAGACGACCAAGATGGGTCATAGAATTTTTGCCGTTGAACAGGGATCGATCGCCGATCAATTGGGCGTTCGCCCGGGCGATGAGCTGATCAAAATGAACGGCGAGCGCGTGATCGACTGGGTGGATTATCAGGCCCTGTCGAGCAGCGAGAAAATGAACGTCACCTTCCTTCAAAACGGTGAAGAGGTTGAATACGAATTCGAGAAGGACGACTACGAGCCGCTCGGAATCACCTTTGAAGACGACATGCTGGGCGGTATCCGTAACTGCGCCAACAATTGCACATTCTGTTTCGTGGATCAATTACCTGCCGGCTGCCGCGAAACCATGCGCGTAAAGGACGACGACTGGCGCTTGTCCCTCATGATGGGTAACTATGTAACGCTTACCAATGTCGGCGACAACGAACTTGAACGAATCATCAAGCGTCAGGCAACGCCTTTGTATATCTCCGTTCACGCCATGGAGCCGGAAGTTCGCGTAAAGCTTTTAGGCAGCGAAAACGCCGGAAAGCTTCCTTTCCAGCTTTTAAAGCTTGCCGAGGGAGGCATTCAGTTCCATGCCCAGTGCGTATTGTGCCCGGGCGTCAATGACGGGGAAATTCTGATCGACACCATCGAGGCGCTGATGGATCTTGCGCCCGCGTGTCTGTCGCTCGCGCTTGTGCCGGTTGGATTGACCGGACACAGAAAGGGACTTGCCGAAATTCACCCCTACACGAAAGAGGAAGCGCAAAAGGTACTTGAAATTGCGAAAAAGTACAGAAAAATCGGACTTCGGGAGCTTGACACGCGCTTTGTCTTCCCGTCGGATGAATTTTATCTGATCGCAGGCGAGGAGATTCCCTCTGACAGCGAATACGAGGACTATGCGCAGATCGATAACGGCGTGGGTCTTGTCAGAAGCCTCATTGAGGAATACGAATACGCCTATTCAGAGCTTGCGCCCAAATACAAAAAAACGGGCAGGGAATTAAGAACCGTCACCCTGGCAACCGGAGTGTCTGCGTATCCTATCCTTAAAAAGCTGATGGACGATCATCCGATCACAAGCCTCAATATTAAGGTTACCGCGATTAAAAACCGCTTTTTCGGAGAGAGTGTAACCGTTGCCGGTCTCGTTACCGGAAACGATCTTATCAATCAGATGAAAACGCAGAAGACAGACGCTATTCTGATCACCGAGTGCATGTTAAGAAGCGAAAAAGACCGCTTTTTGGACGATGTGACCCTTGAAGATGCGTCGCGCGCGCTTGGAAAGCCGATCATTCCTGTCGGAAGAGGGGGAGAAGACCTTTTAAACGCCCTCATCCGTCAGGCGAAAGTGTAATAGACCGATTTGGAGGATAAATTCTTATGGCCAGACCCTTAGTTGCCATCGTGGGCCGCCCAAACGTAGGCAAATCCACCTTTTTCAATAAAATGAGCGGCAAAAGAATTGCCATCGTCGAGGACACCCCCGGCGTAACCCGGGACCGCGTGTACGCCGACTGCGAGTGGCTGACGCACAAATTTACCCTGATCGATACCGGCGGAATCGATCCCCAGAGCGACGATCCGCTGCTTAAGCAGATGCGAAGACAGGCTGAAATTGCAATTGAAACGTGCGACGTCATACTGTTTTTCGTAGATGGAAAGCAGGGCATGACCGCGGACGACGAAACCGTCGCCGACCTTTTAAGAAGAAGCGGAAAGCCGGTCATCCTTGTTGTCAACAAAATCGACAACATCCGCATGATGGACGGCATTTATGATTTTTACCAGCTGGGCATTGGAGACCCCATTGGCATTTCGAGCGTCAACCTTTTAAACCTTGGCGATCTTCTGGACGAAGTGGTCAAGTTCTTCCCCGAGGAAAGCGAAACGGACGAAGAGGACGGAGCGATTTCCGTTGCCGTTGTCGGAAAGCCGAACGTTGGAAAATCCTCGCTTGTCAACAGAATTCTTGGCGAAGAGCGCGTAATGGTTTCAGATATCGCGGGCACAACGAGAGACGCGATCGATACGAGATTTAAAAAGGATGACGATGAATTCATCATCATCGATACTGCCGGCATCCGAAAGAAAAAGGCGATTGAGTATCAGTCGCTGGAAAGATTCTCCGTCGTTCGTTCCTTGGCTGCGATTGACCGCTGCGACGTTGCGGTTCTGGTTATCGACGCAAAGGAAGGCGTGAGCGAGCAGGACAGCAAAATTGCAGGCTATATCGACGAAAAGGGCAAGGCCGCAATGATCGTCATCAACAAGTGGGACGCGGTTGAAAAGGACACCGGAACGCTTGAAAAGTATACCAAGGAAGTCAGAGAAAAACTAAAGTTCATGTCCTACGCGCCCGTTGTGTTCATTTCTGCGCTTACGGGTCAGAGAGTGGACAGAATTCTTAAAATGGTCAAAAGCGTATACGAGCAGACGTCAAGACGCGTCACAACCGGCCTTCTTAACGATATTCTCTCAGACGCTCAGAACGCGCTTCAGCCTCCGGCGACCTCGGGACGCAGGCTGCGCATCTATTATGCCACCCAGCAGTCCGTCATGCCGCCCACGTTTGTGTTCTTTGTAAACGACGAAACTCTTATGCATTTCTCCTACGAAAGATATCTGGAAAACCACTTCAGGAAGGCTTTCGGCTTTGAGGGAACGCCCCTTCGCTTCATCCTTCGCGAGAGGCAGAACAAGGAGGAATAAATGAACAAGGTTCTTGCTTGTGTAATTACAGCAGTCGTCGGGTATCTGCTTGGATGTATTTCCATGGGCGTGATTGTTTCCAGGGCTTACGCGAAAATTGACATTCGAAAATACGGAAGCGGAAACGCAGGCATGACCAATGTCATGCGCACCCTCGGCTGGGTTCCCGGCGCGTTGGCGTTTGCGGGCGACATGCTGAAGGGGTTATTGGCCGCGTTAATCGGAAAATGGCTCGCAGGCGAACTGGGCATGTGCATAGGCGGCCTTGCAGCCATTCTTGGACACGACTTTCCCGTATTTTTGAAGTTCAAGGGCGGAAAGGGCATTTCAACGTCCTTTGGCTTTATCCTTGCATCCAATTGGGTGATTGCGCTTCTCCTGATTCCCGTTCAGCTCGTTTTCGTTTTAACCACCGGCCTTATGTCCCTTGCGTCCATCGCGTCGAGCATTGCCTTTGCGGTATTGGCGTTTGTATTTAAAAGCTCCACTGTATATTGCGTAACCGCTGTGATCGCTTGTCTGCTTTCCCTTTTCTGCCACAGAAGCAATATTGTGCGGCTCATTCAGGGCAAGGAAAACAAGCTCGATCACAAAAAGATTACGGAGAAATCTAAGCAAACTGCAAATAATTTCAAAAACAGAAAGAAGGACGGTCAATGAGCAAGATTCTGGTAGGCGTAGACGTAGGTACTTCCGGCGCAAAATGCATTATTGCCGATGAAACCGGCAAGGTGCTCGCTTCCTCCACCAAGGAATATCCGCTTTACACCCCCAAAGCCGGATGGGCGGAGCAGAACCCTATCGATTGGTGGGAGGGCGTGAAAGCGGGCCTTAAGGACATCTTAGAAGGCGTAAACAAAGAAGAGATCGTCGGAATCTCCTTCTCAGGCCAGATGCACGGCCTGGTTGCGCTGGATGAGAACAACGAAGTCATCCGTCCCTCGATTCTCTGGTGCGATCAGCGCACGCAGAAGCAGTGCGACTGGATCACCGAAAAGGCGGGCGGCCTTGAAGGCCTTTTAAAGCACACCAATAACCGCATGCTTACCGGCTACACCGGCGGCAAAATCCTCTGGCTCAGAGACGAAGAGCCCGAAAACTTCAAGAAGATGAAGGTTTTCGTGTGCCCCAAGGATTACATCCGCTTAAAGCTCACCGGAAATATCGCAATCGACGTTTCCGACGCCTCCGGTACGGGCTTTTTCAACACCAAGGACAGAGTCTGGGCGGACGAGCTGATTGAGATTGCCGGCCTTGACAAGTCCATTTTCCCTGTTGCGGTTGAATCCACCGCCCTTTGCGGAACCGTGACCAAGGAAGCCGCGGAAGAAACCGGCCTTCCCGAGGGTCTGAACGTTTACGCAGGCGGCGGCGACGCGGTGATCCAGACCACCGGTACCGGCCTTGTAAAGCCCGGCGTTTTGGGCGTTGTGATCGGCACCAGCGGAAACGTTTCCATGGGCATGGACAAATATGTCGACAATCCTGAAGGCAAGCTTCAGATGTTTGCCAACAACGAGCCCGGCCTCTGGCACTCCTTTGGCTGCACCTTAACCGCCGGCGGCGCATACAGCTGGTATGCAAAGACCATGGCGGGCGAAGAAGCGATCAAGGCCAAAGAAGAAGGCAAGAAAATCTACGACTACTTAAACGACTGCGCAGAGACCTCTAAGCCCGGTGCAAACGGCGTGATCTTTGTTCCTTACCTGACCGGCGAAAGATGCCCCTATCCGGATCCGAACGCGCGCGGCATGTTCTACGGCCTCACCCTCGGAACCACCAAGGGTGACATCACCCGCTCCGTTATGGAAGGCGTCACCTATTCCTTAAAGCAGGTTGTCGAGCTCATGAGCGCCGGCGGAAAGCCCGAAAAGGTTTATCTCTCCGGCGGCGGAGCGGCGAGCGAACTTTGGAAGCAGATGGCAGCCGATATCTTTGAGATTCCCGTATACACCATGAGCGCAGCCAAAGAGGGCGGCGCATACGGCGCAGTGCTCGTAGCGGGCGTAGGCGCAGGCGTATGGGAGAACCTCAATGAAGCGATCAAGGTTTTGAAAGAGGACGAGAAATTCTACACGCCCTCCCTTGAAACCAGAGAAGCTTACAGAAAGGCTTACGAGCTTTACAAGATGCTCTACGGCGCAAACAAGCCTGTTTTTGATCAGGGCGCGAACTGACAGGAAAAATAAAAAAAGCATCCGCTGCAAAAAGGCGGATGCTTTTTCGAAATTTCTTACAAACGATCGGAATATAGCGCATATTTTTCATGGAAAGACACAATTTCGCCACAACTTTAGGATAGAATCTGATTATTGAATGGCAGAGGTGAAAATTGTGGAAGAAAACAGGACCGGCTACACAATCATGATTGTGGACGACGACCCCAACGTGCATCAGTCGCTTAATAATTATTTTAGGCGCGAAAGATACAATACCATAAGCGTTTATGACGGCGAAAGCGCTGTCAAGCAGGCGTTTTCCGCGCAGCCTCATCTCATCATCATGGATATCATGATGCCGAGGCTTGACGGTATTGAAGCGCTCAGAGAAATTCGAAAAAAATCCAATACGCCCATTATCATGTTGTCTGCAAAGGTTGAAGAATTCGACAAGCTCATTGGTCTTGAGCTCGGCGCGGACGATTATGTCACAAAGCCGTTCAGCCCGAGAGAAGTGCTCGCGCGTGTAAAAGCGGTTTTGAGGCGCATGCATGAAATGGGCGAGCAGACGAACAATTCCGTTATTCGCGTAAACAACCTTGAAATCAATATGAACGCCTTTTCGGTATCGTTGAATGATAAGGAAATTCCCTGCACACCCAAGGAGATCGAAATTCTGTGGACGCTGGCCAATAATCCCGGCATGGTGTTCAGCCGCGAGCATCTGCTGGAAAGTATCTGGGGCTATGATTTTCTGGGCGATACGCGCGCTGTGGACAGCCATATCAAGCGTATCCGCGCAAAATTGTGCAAGGAAAACAACGGCTGGGACATTAAAACGGTATGGGGCGTAGGCTATCGATTTGAAACGGGAGATGCGTAAACCATTGAATAAGCCCTTCGTTAAAGAGAAAAGCAAAAAAATATTCGCAAGCGTTTTCAGGAGCTATACGGCGGTCGTCGTGCTCGTGCTTATGCTTGCGTGCTTTTTTTCGTTTAATCTGGTCAGAAATTATGTGATAAACTGGCATCAGGAAGAACTATTATCTCAGGCGGAAACCATCGCTGTAAACGCCAGCCAGTCGCCGGACTGGGCGATCCTAAAAAGGTATCAAAAGCTGTTGGATGCAAAGATCATCTTTGTCAGCAAAGGCTATACGGCCGTTTTTGCGGATGATTTTGATGTCAAGGAGGTCAGCGAGGACGTCGAACTTGTCACCCGGCAGGTGGAAAGCAAAAGGGATTTGCATTTGATTTCATCGGCGCTGCTTGGCGAAAAAACGACGGGTATCAGGGAAATCGACTTTTTGTCGCTTTCGGCAATCTATGCCAATATACCTTTGCATACGGCGGACGGCACGCTCTATGGCGCGCTGCTCATTGTGCGCCCCGAGGACAGCGTAAACGGCGTGTGGATGCATATTTTCAGAAACATGCTGGTTGCCGCGCTTCTCGCCATGGCGTTTGTTACGGTGATTACAACGCTCTTGGCAAGGCGATTTACAAAACCGCTTTCCCATATGGAAAAAGCCGCGCTGAAAATCGCAGAGGGCGATTATTCCGCGCGCGTGAAAATTTTCAAAAACGATGAGATCGGGAAACTCGGAATGACGTTGAATCTGCTGTCAGAAAAGCTGGAAGACGTCATTGAACGATTGAAGGATGAAAAGTGCAAGCTTGAAATGGTGCTTTACAATATCGGGGAAGGCATTGTTTCCTGCGATCAGTATGGCCAAATTCTTCATGTCAACGATTCCGCGCTTGCATTTCTTGAAATCGGCAATTGGAACGATCAAAGCTCGCCCGATGAAAACGAAAAAAAGAAACGCATTCTTGCGCTTCTTTCGCGGTGTATGGAAAACGGCGTGCAGGAAGCGGATACATTCAAAAATGCGTCCAAGCGCGATATTGCGCTTCTCGCATCGCCCATACTGAACGCCGAGGGCGCGCTTTTGGGCGGCGTATGCCTTTTAAGAGACGTATCGGAAGAAATCAGGCTCGAGCAAAGGCGCAGGGAATATATAGCCAATGTTTCTCATGAGCTTCGAACGCCGCTTACGGGCATCAGGGGCATGATCGAACCGCTGATCGACGGTATATTGGACACGGAAGAAGAAAAGCAGGATTCGTACCGCATCATTGACAGGGAAGCGATGCGCCTTGAAAAGCTGATCGGGGAAATGCTGGAGCTTTCAAGGCTGCAGGACGGAAAGGACAACCGTGCGCTTGAGCGGATTCAGCTTTGTCTGCCGGTTGGAAGCGCGGTATATGCCAATAAAATGCTTGCCGAAAAAGCGGGCATTAAAATCGAGTATCAGGCGGAAGAAGATATTTACGTTTTCGGCCTTGAAAACAGAATTCAGCAGCTGATTACAATCCTGCTCGACAACGCTATCAGCTTTACGCCCGAGGGCGGCAAAATCACCGTCACGGTTACAAGAGGCAAATGCAAGGCGTGGATAAAGGTGAAAGACACGGGCGTAGGCATTGAACCGCAGCATCTTCCATACATCTGGGAAAGATTCTACAAGGCGGATAAATCGCGCATGCGCACAACCGGCACAGGCCTTGGGCTTGCCATTGCAAAGTGCATCGTTGAACTGATGGGCGGAAGCATTTCGGTCACGTCCGATGTTGGATGCGGAACGGAATTTATTGTGCGACTGAAATACTTCGAAGATAATAAGAACTAATCATCCTTTGGCCGCTTCGGGCGCAGTATGCGCTTTTGAAGCGGCTTTTCAAATGCATACGTCAGAATTGCGCCCACGATCAGAGCGGCTGCGAAACACAATATGGTGTATTTCCACTGCCATATGGGCTCGTTGTTCATCTGCGGGTTTTCAAGCGCCTCATACGTCGGAATGCGCCATTTTTTAAGCTTCAGCGCAATTACAGCGTGCCAGATATAGGCCTCAAAGGAGATGGCAGACAAAAAGCGCATCACGCGGTTGGAAAACACAAAAACAATCGGCGTCAGGGAAAAGGAAGAAACCAAAAGAAGCGCCGCCGTCAGAAAGGAAAGAGGAAATCTGCGCTCCATCTGACCTAAGCGAATGCGCGTGTATCCGTCCTCATAGGTTTGTCCTTCGAAGAGGGAATGAATTTCAATAAGTATGAAAACAAATGCAATCGAGCACAAAAGCGAAAGCGCTTTATTGGGCTTTACGGTTTTTGAAAGATAAACATAAGCGTAAGAAGCCAGCATGCCGTTTGCATAGACGTCCAGCATCGCAGGAAGCTGATTTAAATACATCTGCGTATCTGCCATGGGCGCGACATATGAAAACCTGAAAATATGTGCAGCGGAAACCATAGAGACATAAGTAAGAATCGGCCATTTCTTGAAGGCGCGCGCAATAAATGGGAAAATCAGGTAAAACTGAGCTTCAATTGCAATGGTCCACAAGGGAACGTTCAGGCGCGTAAAAAGATAGGTATCGGTGAAAAAAACATGGGTTAGCGTGAGATGCGAAAACAGGTCCCGGAGCATTTCGCCCTTTGTATAGTATTCGCCGCCCATATAGGCGGATATAAAGAGAATAATGATGCAGAGATAATACGGCGGCAAAATGCGCACAGCCCGCTTTAAATAAAATTCCCTGATGGAAGGAAGCGAGCTTCCGTCAAAAGCGCTTCTGGCATAAGGTAAAAACATCAAAAATCCGCTTAGCAGCAGAAATACATCCACAAAAAGATACCCCGTGCGGACGATATGCGTAAAATCAAACGTTACGCCTAAGAGGGAAACCTTCGGCGACAGCCAGGATTGCTGCCAGATGTGAAACCACATAACCCCAAGCATGGCAAGGGCACGGAAGCCGTCTGCGCAGGAGTGATAGCTTGGGGAGGGGGTGGGGAGGAGACAGGGGGAGTTTACGCTGTTAAAAATTTTTTTCACTTTTTATTCTCCCTTGCGGTAATGATTGAGCAATCAGGATGCAAATGATTGTTCCGCATTTGTTCAAAAGATGTGTGAATGTGTTTTTATCTGCGATATCAGCGATGATCTTTTATGGCTTCGCAAAGTTTTATAATGTCCACGGAAAAATCCATGGATAAGTCAACAAGCTTGTTTTCTTTCAAGATCATCACCTCATGGATGATTGTAGCATAATTGAATGAAGAATGCTATGTTTATTTTGATGATAGATTGCAGATTAAGATAACGTTTCACAAATCCCGCAGAGATTTATTTCATTGCATAGAAAATGCACTTGCCAAAGACAAGTGCATTTTTTATGCCGGTGGCGGGGGTCGAACCCGCACGGGTGATTAGCCCAACGGATTTTGAGTCCGCCTCGTCTGCCAATTCCAACACACCGGCGCGCTTTTTCTGTGAACGCAAAAAATATTATAGCGCATTGGATGTAAAAAATCAAGCCCTTTTCAAAAAAAGCAAAAGGTAGTATAATAGAAAGGTGTATGCTGATTTACGCGGAGGTGAGTGAATGCAAAGAGATGATGACCGCCTGGTGAATCTGGCGCTTGACGGCGACAGCAGGGCGTTTGAAATACTCATGGAAAAGCATGAGGCAAAAATGTACGCGGTTGCGCTTAGGATGTGCAAAAACCGCGAGGATGCGCAGGACTGTCTGCAGGACGCGATGCTGCGTATTTATAAGGCGCTGCCCTCCTTTAAAGGACAGTCGTCGTTTTCCACCTGGGCTTACAGAATCACGATGAATACGTGTCTGGACGACTTAAGGCGCAAAAAGGTGCGCCAGGCGCAGTCGCTGGATCAGATGCTGGAAATCGGCTGGTCGCCGGTGGATGAAAACAATTCCACCGAAAGGCATATTGAGAACAGCGAGTTGAAACGAAATCTTTCAAAAGCCATTCAGACGCTTCCTGAGGAAATGCGTGCGGCTGTGGTGTTAAGAGACGTTCAGGGGTTCAGCTATGAGGAGATTGCTTCGATCCTTTCAACAAACGTTGGAACCGTGAAAAGCAGAATCAGCCGCGGACGCGAAAAACTTCGTGAAATTTTATCTAAAAATCAGGAACTATTCGGAATGACGAACGTCTAAAGGATATGAAAGGAGGTGCGTTTTTATGGGCGATGAAAAAATGTGCGAAAAAATCAGAAGCATGCTGGACGACTATGTCGATGATCTGCTTACCCCTGAAGAAATCGAGTTTATGAAAGCGCACGCGGAAAAGTGCGAAAGGTGCGCCGAAGAAATCAGGCTTTCGGATATCATCAAAAATGAATTAAAAGGTATGGACGATCATGTGATCGTTCCTTTACAGGCGCAGGCGGCGTGGAGAAACGCTGTAAAAAAGGAAATCAGAAACAAGAAGTTTAAAAAGGTGTACAAAGCGCTTTCAAGCGTTGCCGCAGCTTTGATTGTGCTTGTGGGCGCGACATTCGCGCTGAGATCGAACGATTTGCTGCCCAAAGATATTGTTGATGAATACAATTATACGAGTTCGCTCGCAGTAGTCGCAGTGTCTGCGGCTGAAGATGGTGTAACCGCATACGGAATGCCTGATGAAATGATTCGCACGCGCTCAACGGCAAACGAAAGATTTGTGATTGAAGCCGACGGCGAAGCGGACGACATGATTGTTGGAGACCTTGAAAGCGAAAACATCATCAAAAGCTGCGACATCGTGCTTGAATCTGATTCGGTTGAGAGCGATATTCAGTCGATCTATGATCTTACCGAGGAATACGAAGGATATGTTTCTGAAGACATAAGGAATTATTCGGAATCCGGGGATCATGCAGATATCGTTTCCAGAATTCCTGTTGATCTCATGGATGATTACATTTCCGCTGCTGAAAACATTGGCTGTACGGTTTCCATTTCCAGATTCAGCCAGAATGCAGATGAAATCTATTATGATATCGATTCGCGCCTTGAAAGCAAACGCCTGCTTGCGGAAGAAATGAACGCAAGGATCAAGGATGCGGATGAAGAAACGCTTCTTTTGATGAATGAGGAGATCAGCAAGGTATATGCGGAGATTGATACGCTGACAAGGCTTGCAAACACCCGGGACAACGATCTTATGTATGCTAAGGTCAGAATCACGCTCCTCGGCTCTAAATCCGAAATTGTAACGCCCAGCGAGTCCACGCTTGCAGACAGAAGCGCGCAGGGCTTCAAAGCGTCCTTCAGCGCCATTTGCGATTTCCTTAAGGATATGGTGGTTTCCCTTGCGGTTATTGCACCGGCGGCGATTCTGATTGGAGTGGTTGCTCTTATTGTACTTTTTACCGTGAAGAGCGTTAAAAAGAATAAAAATGACAAAAAAGAGGATGGTGACGAATGAAAAAGACATTGATACTGATTCTGGCGGCAATTCTGATGCTCATGACAGCGTCGGCTTTCGCCGAAACCAAAATCACCGTAAGCGGCAGTGGAACCACACTTGTGAACGCCGATTACGCGATGGTGACGCTCGGCGTTGTACATATGGAAAAGGACGTATTGAAGGCGCAGGAAAAGGTCAATACTGCGATCAACGCCATTCGCGCCGCCCTGATTGAAAGCGGCGTTTCCAAGGAAGACATCAATACCGATCAGGTGCGCATCAACGCCCGATACGACTACTCCGGTTCCATTGAAAAAATTATCGGCTACAGCGCAAGCTCCTATCTCGTGATTCGCACAAACGATATGGAGAACGTGGGAAGCGTGATTGACGTTGCCTTTGAAGCCGGCGCCAATACGCTGGACGGCATTGAATTTTTCGCTGAAAACACCGACAGCGCCAGAGAAGAATCCCTGACCTTTGCTGTGACCGACGCGAGAAAAAAGGCGGAAATCATCGCAAAGGCTGCAGGCCTTACGATCAGTGGGATCGATAGCATTGGCGAAAGCTATTCCTACACCTCGGAAAGCTCCAGAAATGCGGTTTTCAAGAACGCGGTTATGGAGGATTCGGCGGCATTCGGCGCAACGGTTGTTCAGAGCGCAAAATTAAGCGTTGAAGCAAGCGTCACGATCGTGTTTGTCGCGGAATAAAACGCGCAGAATGCTGAAGCAGGA
Source organism: Clostridiales bacterium (assembly GCA_015056255.1). Classification (GTDB taxonomy): domain Bacteria; phylum Bacillota; class Clostridia; order Christensenellales; family Aristaeellaceae; genus SFHK01. Next base: position 91,992 of record SVGP01000010.1, read on the forward strand.
TCAGATATTTGAAAAAAGCAGCATGGACAGCGGATTTTAGCTGTCCATGCTGCTTTTATCTTCATAGGATTTTCGGGATTTCCCGGCGCTCCCTCTGCGAGAGGTGGCTGAGTGAAGCGAGAACGGAGAGGGCCCTCTCAGTCACCTGCGGTGACAGCTCTCCCAGAGGGAGTGCCGAGCGCTCAAAAGTTGCTTAATAAGTTATCAGATAGACCGTCTTTCATACTTTTTTGTCTACTTGCATCCTTCGCATTCGCCTGCGCAGGTTCCTTTTCCGCAGGAGCACTTGCCCTCCAGGGAGATTTTGTCGCCGTCCACCTGCATAAGGTAGGCTTCCCTTCCAAAGAGCATGGATTTTTCGCCGACTGCGCGGAAACCGTATCTGGAAAAGAAAAGCGCGCTGTCGCCCGGTACAAGTGCGCGAACGGAGCCCGCATTTAATTCCTGTGCCTTGTAAAGCAGCATTCTCGCAATCAGATCGCCCACATAGCGGTTTCTATAGGTGGGCAGAACGCCTAAAAGATCAATGGTAAACCGGCTGTCGGAGCCGATATACATTCTTCCGCAGCCGCAGGGAACATCTTCTTCGTCGTAAATGGTTGCAAAAATTGCCATATTATCGTTGGCGTCCAAACCCGCACCCTGAAATTCGGGAATGGAAGTGCGAACGGACAAATGGTCGTTTATGTCTGCGCCCGATATCAAGAATTTTCCGCGATACATTTTGATGCCTCCAAAGGTATAAATCCTATTGTATTGTACACGCTTATTAAGAAAAAAGCAAGCAAAAACAATGGTTGATTTTTTTCCGGATCTTGGTTATAATACCTATGAATTCAGGAACGAAAAACGCCTGATAAACCCCGAAAGGAGCTATAGATATATGGAAAACGAGAGAGATCTGGTTGTATTCGAGGACGATAAGGGCAACGAGATTACCATGGAAGTGCTCGATTACTTCTTCTATGAGGGTCAGGAATATGCCATGCTGACCGATTACAGCGAAGAAAAGGAAGAAAAGTGCAATGCCTGCGACGCGGAGTCCTGCGAAGGCTGCGAGCCCGAAGAGGTTCTGATCATGAAGGTCGTTCCCGTGGGCGAGGACGAAGAAGAGTTCGTTCCCGTGGATGAAGAACTGGGCGAAAAGCTCATTCAGCTTCTGGAAGACGGCGCATTTGACGACGACGATTTTGACGACGAGGAAGAATAAAACAATAAGCCGGCGAGGATACATCCTTCGCCGGTTTTTAAAAGAGGTACTGTATGCAGATTTCCGTAAAGGCACAGGCGAAAATTAACTGGTCGCTGGATATTACGGGGAGGCTTGAAAACG
>SVGP01000040.1 GCA_015056255.1 Clostridiales bacterium
CTTCCCATGCCATACCCTTGGTTCCTTTCTCTTTTGGTTTGGCTTGAGTATATCAAAACTGTAAACCATGTCCTTGCACAATCTGTAAACTATGTTACTACACTATACACTTTCCCGTCCCGCGTTCTGCGCGGGTGATTTTTGAAATGGTGGTCAAGGCTTATATTCACAGGAAATCTTTCGCCGCCGACTTAACCGAAGGCGGCTTTTTCGTGCGCCTGTAAGCCGTTATAATGGAAAAAACGATTTTTCCCCGGAGGTTAAACATGTTACTGACCGCTGAAAATATCTACAAAAATTACGGCATGAAGCAGCTGATTGACGATGTGACGCTGTATTTGAACGACGGCGAGCGCATCGGCCTGATCGGCGTGAACGGCACGGGCAAGAGCACGTTTTTGAAGGTGCTGGCGGGTGTGGAGGATCCGGATTCGGGGCGCGTGACGCGGGACCCCAACGTGCAGGTTTCCTATCTTCCGCAGGTTCCGGTGATTGACGATGAGCTTACCGTGCTTGAACAGGTGTTTAAAGGACATCCGGCGGAATTTCGCCAGATCAATGAATATGAAGCCAAAATGATGCTCACAAAGCTCGGCATCACCGATTTTGATCAGAAGATGGGCGAGCTTTCGGGCGGCCAGCGAAAGCGCGTTGCGCTGGCGACGGTGTTTGTACACCCGGCGGATGTATTGATTCTGGACGAGCCTACAAACCATCTGGATTCTGAGATGGTTACGTGGCTTGAACAGAAATTATCAAAATGCACCGGCGGCCTTGTCATGATCACCCACGACCGCTATTTTTTGGAAAACGTCGTTACGAAAATTGCCGAAATGTCGTTTGGCAAGATGTATTTGTACGATGCGAATTATTCGAAATATCTGGCATTAAAGACCCAGCGGCTTGAAATGGCGCAGGCTTCCGAGCGCAAACGGCAGGCGCTTTTAAGGAAGGAAACCGAATGGATCATGCGCGGCTGCCGCGCCCGCTCCACCAAAAGCACCGAGCGCATTGCAAGATACGAGGTCTTGAAGGCGCAGGAAGCGCCTGAGATGAACAGCGCGGTTTCGATCACCGCGGGTGCGTCGCGATTGGGCCGTAAGACCGTTGAGCTAATGCACGTTTCTAAAAGCTACGGCGGGAAAGCCATTATCCGCGATTTTTCCTACACCGTTTTAAGGGACGACCGCGTGGGCATCATCGGAAGAAACGGCGCGGGCAAAAGTACGCTTCTGAATATGATCGCGGGCGCGCTTACGCCCGACACAGGCTCTGTCGATTTCGGCGGAACCGTCAAAATCGGCTATTTTACGCAGGAAGGAAAAGAGCTCGATCCGAATCAGCGGCCGTATGACTACATCCACGAAATCGCTTCCTCGATTCAGACGAAGGAAGGCCGTATAACTGCTACTCAGATGATGGAGCGCTTCCTTTTCCCCTCCGATCTTCAGTTTTCCACAATCGGAAGGTTGTCGGGCGGCGAAAAACGCAGGCTGTATCTTTTAGGAATTCTCATGAGCGCGCCCAATATTCTTTTACTGGACGAGCCGACCAACGATCTGGATGTAGAAACGCTGACCATTTTAGAGGACTACCTCTCCGAATTCCCGGGCGCGGTGGTCACTGTTTCCCACGACCGCTATTTCCTCGATAAAATCGCGACATCCATTCTCGAAGTGAAGGAAGGCGGCGAGGTCAGGCGCACCATGGGCGGCTACAGCGACTGGCTGCTCCTTAAGGAAATGGACGAAAAGACGTCCCTCAAAAAGGAAAACAAGGATACGCGCGAAAAACGCCCTGAGCGCGTGCAGAAGCTCAAATTCTCCTTCAAAGAACAGAGGGAATATGAAACCATCGATCAGGATATTGCGGACATTGAAGTAAAAATCGCCGAGTGCGACGAAAGAATCGGCCTGAACGCCAGCGATTACATCCGCCTTCAGGAATTGACCGATGAAAAAATGAAGCTTGAAGCGCTGCTTGAAGAAAAAACCGAGCGATGGGTGTACTTAAACGACCTTGCCGAACGCATACAGGCGCAGGATGCGGGAAAATAAGCAGTATACGTATGATTTCAAATTGCAAAGCATGCTTTACATGCTCCGCCCAAAATGCACGCGTCGGTTTCTGGAAATTTCCGTGATACAGTGATATGATGAATCCAGCTTTTCGGTAGGGGGGAATCATATGAAATTCGGATCGAATCTTCAGCATCTTCGAAAGCTTCATGACAATATGACGCAGGAAGAGTTGGCCGAGCGGATGGGCGTTTCCAGGCAGACCATTTCCAAATGGGAGACGGATGAGGTTGTGCCGGATGTAAACAAGCTTCTGGAGCTGAGCGAATTTTTCTCGTGCACGCTGGATGCACTTTTAAAGGAGGATCTGATTCCGCAGGCGGATTATTTTTCGCCAGTGTCCATTGTGACGGTTCCATCGTTCACGCTCGGGCGGTATGTGATCATCAGTCCGCAGCCGGAGGACGATATTCATCTGTATCTGGATAGTTGGGCTGAAAAAAGCGGACTTTCAAAGCTGCCCGGAACCAAAAGACAGATCGGCTGGGATTTCCCCTTTGTTTCGATGGAGCAGAAAAACCGTTTCGGCCTTCGGGGCTATGCTGCAGGCTGGATTTTGCCCGAGGGGTTTTCGGCAGAATGTCCGGGTGTTGAAATCTACCGGCAAAACGAAGCCGAATATGCGCGCATTACGATCAAAGACCCGTTTCTCTCTGCGTTTGAACGCATACCGAAGGGATATCAGCGGATTTTAGAATATCTGGGCGCAAATGGATTCAAGGAGAATCACGGCACGGAATACCTTGGCTGCTTTGAGGAGGTCTACGAAAAGGACGCGGTTACATACATGGATATCTATATCCATGCAGCCTGCGTTGGAAAAGGAAACCTGCATACGGATTTCAGCCGGGAAAGATAAAGAGAAAAAAGCATCCATGTATTCAGCATAGATGCTTTTCTGTATGAAAGGAATTCGCTATACTTTCATCGGAATCTGTGATAAAATAATAGCATATTTTTTGATTTACTGCCTTCGTGATACGCTGGGAGGATATGCATGAAATATACGATTCTTGGAAAATCTGATCTTAAGGTTTCTTCGATCTGCATGGGATGTATGGGGTTTGGAAATCCCGGGGCGGGACAGCACAGCTGGACAGTAAGCGAGGAAGAAACGCGCAGGATCATCGGGCGCGGGCTTGAAAAGGGCGTCAACTTTTTTGATACCGCCATCGCCTATCAGGGCGGAACCAGCGAAATGTATGTGGGAAGCGCGCTTAGGTCTCTGGCGAAAAGGGACGAATACGTGATTGCGACCAAGTTTACGCCGCGCACACCCAAGGAAATCGAGGACGGCGTGAACGGGCAGACGCATATTAAAAACTATATCGATATGAGCCTTAAAAATCTGGGCATGGATTATGTGGATCTGTATATTTACCACATGTGGGACTATAATACGCCGATGGAAGAAATCATGGAGGGTCTTCACGCGGTAGTCAAAGCCGGAAAGGCCCGATATATCGGAATTTCCAACTGCTTTGCGTGGCAGCTTGCGAAGGCGAATGAGTTTGCAAGGGCCAATGGACTTACGGAATTTATTTCCGTTCAGGGGCACTACAACCTGATCTTCCGCGAAGAGGAGCGCGAGATGGCGCCCTTCTGCGCATCGGAGGGCATTTCGATGACGCCGTACAGCGCGCTTGCCGGCGGAAGACTTTCAAAGCGACCGGGTGAAAGCTCAAAACGGCTTCAGGAAGATGCGTATGCCAAATTCAAGTACGATCAGACAAGGGAAGCTGACGAAAAAATCATAAAGCGCGTTGAGGAAGTGGCCGATAAAAGGGGCGTGAGCATGACGGAGGTTGCGCTTGGCTGGCTGATTCAAAAGGGCGCGGTTCCGGTCGTGGGCGCGACGAAGGACAGCCATGTGGACGGAGCGGTAAAAGCGGCGGATCTAAAGCTTACGGAAGAGGAAATCAGGTATCTTGAAGAGCTTTATGTCCCGCATGCGCTGGTCGGCGTGATGGCGCAGAACGGGCGCAGGTAGAAGAATGTGTCGGACCAGATGAAAGGAAATTGAGCATGACGAACGACAAGATTTTTCAGGTGCCCTTTCAGAAGGTGTTTCCGCTTCTGATTGCAAAGGCCGAGAAAAAGGGCAGGTCGCGGGATGAAGTTTACGAAGTTACGTCGTGGCTCACCGGTTACAGCCATGCGCAGCTGGATGAGTTTCTCACAAGCGACCTTGCATACGGCGCGTTTTTTGAAAATGCACCCCATCTCAATGAAAACCGGAAGAAGATCACGGGCTCTGTTTGCGGCGTGAAGCTTTCGGAGATTGAGGATGAACGGATGCTTGAAATCCGGTATCTCGACAAGCTTATTGACGAGCTTGCCAAGGGCAAGGCCATAGAAAAGATTTTAAGAACCTGATTTGGGTGCGTGGTAAATAAAAAGAGGCTGCTGCAGAAGCGAAGAAGAATCTGCAGCAGCCTCTTTTAATGCCAGATGGCTTTTTCGCCGGTTACCCGTTCGCCAAGGCGGCTCGCCCAGGCTTCCACAAAGCACGCGGTGTAGGGAATGCGCTTTTCCTTGCGCAGGCGTTTGAAACAGGGGAGATTGGCCCAAGTGTAGGAGATGATTCCGATCAAGGGCAGATAAAGCGGCCCTAAGATGAGCGACTGAATCGTATGCCCGTATTCGTGCACGCGAATTTTTTCGTAATTCGGCGTTTTCGCATCGGGCGTAAAGATGAAAAGGCCGAGGCTGATGCCGCCCCTCGATTTCCAGTGCGTGTTGATGCAGGAAAGATACTTTTCGCGCGGGCGGTCGAGGTTTTTAAGGTATAAAGCCGAGCCCAGCAGGGTCTGGGGCAGTCCCCATGTGAGCTGCAAAATGATGTAAGCAATGCGTTTCACATTTTTCACTCCTTAATGCGTGATGCGCAGGCTTCAGCTTTTTCGATCAGTTCCATTTCGCTTCCAATATCGCTTGCATAAGGATAGGTTTCGGCGATTTTTTCGAACCGATCCCTGATTTTTTGCGCCTTTTCGGCGTTTTTCTCGTGAAGCAGCGAAAAGGCATATTCCGTTCGGATCACGGACGGGAAGTTTTTCATGGCTTTCATCAGCTTTTTTTGCGCAGGCGCATGGATTACTTCCGGAACCGTTTCGCCGTTTGACTGAATGAGGGCGATATAAGCCTGGTCGCACAGAAGCAGGCCTTTATGAAGCCCTGCGATACCGGAGTCAATTGAGAGAAGGTGTGAAATGAGCGAAGCGGCTTCCGCGAATCTGCCGTCGTCCATTAAGCGGTTTTCATAAAACACGCCCATGACGGCGATGATGCTGTTTTTCATTTCTTCATCCGTCGGAAGATAAAACCATTCCTCGGGCATGTTCTTCAGCCGAACGCCTTTTGCCTGCTCGTCGCTCACCTTCAATTGCACCCAGAACGCGCGTATGGCGGCGGGGTTTTTAGAAAGTGAAAAGGCGTTGTAGCCGTCGTTGTCCACCGTGCCCATTCGCATGGGAATGCCGTTTGTAAGGGCGAGCATCACGCCGACGAGCGCAAAAATATTGAAAAGAGAGGAGAAAAACGCAGCGTTTTTAAGCGCCAGCGCAAGCAGAAAGAATACGGCTGACGCAATCAGATTCATGATCGATCCGCCCAGATTGAAAAGCGCAACGGGCATTTTGCCGTTTTGAAGATCCGGCGGCGCCATCAGGCATTGCCCGCCCGTTCCTGCAATGGAAAGCTTTTTTCTTATGATCCGGCCGTCTTTTTTCATAAACATCATGCTGAATATGCGAAAGGAACTAAAGGTATATCCGCTTATCAGCCCAAAAACCAGATGTCCCGCCTCATGGATGATCATCTGAACGGCAATCGCCGCATACATGCCGACAAAAAGGCCAAAGAGGGAGAAAATAATTTCAAAAAGCGATTGATCTTCGCCGCTTTCAAGAAACATCCCCATCAATACGCCGCATGCCGCGCCGAGCAGCAGGGGGAGAAGGAGGCCGGGCAGATTTTTTAAGTTGATCTTTTTTCGTTGCTTTGATGATTTCATAGATTTCTCCTTTAAGCATAAACGGCGATTTATTGAATAATTTGTTCTTCCTTCGCGCATGCTTCGGCGATTTCGATCAGTTCCATCTCGCTTTCGTATTCGGTGGGATAAAATTGCGATTTGGAGGCGAGAAATACAGATTTGAGGTATGCGGCCTTTTCCTGATCCTTTTCATAGAGCAGAGCGATAATGTATAAGGTGCGCTTGACGGTGATCATACTTCCGTAACGGATCATTCTTTCTTTCTGAGCATCGCTATAGAAGATTTTCATTTGCTCGTATTTTTTCGTATGAACGAGAATCAGGAAGATTTTACTTAAAAATATCTCTGTGGTGTATATGTTTCTTATGCGGTAATCATCCAAAGAATATATGTAATCGATTGCTTCATCTGCTTCGGTATATTTTCCTCTCTCTATCAGCCAGTCGACATAATATGAGCACAGTCTGCTGTGAATGATTGAAAACATTTCGTCACGGGTCGGAAGATAAAACCATTCCTGAGGCATATCTCTGAGCCGAATGCCATTTATCATGGAGTAGCTGATAAGTTTGGGGATGAAATAGGCGCATCGGGCGCGATAATCTGTTGGGATCGTTAACGCATTGTAGGTGTCGGTTCTCACTCCGCTTAATTGAACCGGCATTCCGTAAATCAGAACATATAGAATATTGATAAAAACATACTGCAGAAAGAGAAAACGGGGAAGGGACATGCTTGGAAAAAGGAAAGCCACGCCTAAAAAGAGCAGGGTGAACAGTGTGTTCATTATGAGACCACCGAGCAAGTATAGCCGAACCGGGAAATTTTTGAAATCCGTCTCAGAAGGCGCCAGGAGGAAATGGATAGGATCCTTATCACGCTTGCGCACAATGTGCAGGCGATTGTTTTCTTTTTGAATGCGAAATCCGAACAGATGAAGATAGCCAAAACGATACCCCGACAGCAAACCGAATATGAAACGTCCCAGATCATGAAAGATCAGTTGAAGCTTATAGGATGCATGTAGGGCAAGAAATGAAATCAGGAAGTACGAAACCGCACGCAAAAAGGTAGGTTCACCATTGAAAAGGAGCTTGACCATCATGACGCCGCTGATGATATAAGTAAGAATTCTATAAACTCTCTTCACATAATACCAGTAGTTGGCTACAGGATACATACCGCTCATTCCTTCTGTACCGATTTATGCACATTATAGCATTATGAACCGGATTGGGTCAAGCAGGTCGGGAAGCCGATTGTATTTATGCATTCACATTGAATTGACTTTACGGGGAATCAAAGCTATAATGAAGCAAAGAAAGTGTTTGTTAAGCTCAATGCGGAGGATGTTTTGTTTTGAAAATCATCATAGGCGCAGGGAAAACCTGTCAGGATGGGTGGATTTCGACGCAGGAAGACGAACTGAATGTTTTGCGCCGGTCGGATTTTGAGAAGCTTCTTGGCGGGGAAAAGGCCGATGCGTTTTTGGCAGAGCATGTGTGGGAGCACATGACGTATGACGAGGGCGTGTTGGCTTCAAAAAACGTATATGAATTTTTAAAACCCGGTGGCTACATCCGCGCGGCGGTTCCGGATCAGAATTTCAGGAACGAATGGTATCAGAATATGGTGAAGGTCGGCGGAAACGGCGACCCCAAACATCCTGCGTACACGCATAAGATTGTTTATGATGTTTGTGCGTTTGAGCGCGTGTTTGAGGAAGCGGGTTTTCAGGTGAAGCGCCTTGAATACTGCGATGAAACGGGCGAATTTCACTATCACGAATGGAATGAAGCGGACGGCAGAATCGGCAGATCGCTTCGGTTTGATACGAGGAATCAGGGCGGGAAATTGGGCATGGTTTCTATTATCATTGATGCGGTGAAGCGCTGATCGATGGAAATATGCGTGTAGGCTTTCCAAGTCATCCGCTTGAAGGAACGGTTCAAACGTGTAAAGAATACCCTCTCCGACCTCGCTTTGCTCGGTCATCTCTCCCTCTGGGAGCGCTGTCGCCGAAGGCGACTGAGAGGGCCATTACTTTATAAATTCAAAGAACACCATTATATCGGAGGTAGATTTCATGCTGACAGTCAGAGGCTTTGAGCAGACCCGAAACAAGCTTTTCCGTTTTGCGGACACCCTTTACGCGCGTTTGTTTACGCCTGTGGGACAGGCCGAAAACCTTCGCATTTATGAAACCAAGAAGCCGCTTCACGAAATTCCGGGCGACGAGTTGTTTTCGGGCGTATCCGGGCGCGAAAAATGGGGCGGCGAGGGCGTTTACGGCTGGTTCAAGGGCGAATTTACCGTGCCTGCGGAGCTGGACGGAAAGGCTTTGTATCTTTACCCGCGAATGGACGCGTATGAGGGCACGCTTTGGGTGAACGGACAGATCCACTCGAATTTTGCCGCGAAGTTTGTGGAAGGCTCGCACGGAAACCACTACTGCAACAGAATCACCGCGTGCGCCAGGGCGGGGGAGACGTTCTCCTTCGCGCTTGAAAACTATGCGTTTCACGATATGCCCGGTACTCAGCCTCTGTTTTATGAAACCTTTTCTTCCTATTTATATAAAATGGGCGGCATGGATATCTGCGTGCGCGACGACGAGATTCTGGATTTCCTGTTTGACTTAAAAACGGTTCTGTCGCTTGAAAAGGCCTTGCCGGATACGTCCTTCAGAAAAGCGGAAATTCAGAACGCGATGTACAATATGCACTTGAACCTCTTCTATGATCCCGCGACATGCACGAAGGACGAGTTTTATTCAGCCCTTCGCTCCGTTTCGCCGATTCTGAAAAGCGTTCTTTCCAAACAGAACGGCGAAGGCGCACCGTTTGTGGGCTTGATCGGGCACAGCCATATGGACACGGCTTGGCTCTGGCCGATTACGGAAACCGAGAAAAAGTGTGCGCGCACGTATGCCAATCAGCTGAACCTCATGGAAGAATACCCGGAATACAAATTCGTTCAGTCCTCGGCCTATCACGGTGAAATGATCCGAAGAAATAACCCCGATTTGTTTAAACGCATTCAAAAGGCTGTGCAGGATGGAAAATACGAGCCCAACGGCGGCGTATGGGTCGAGTGCGACTGCAACCTGACCGGCGGCGAATACATGATCCGCCAGTTCCTCTGGGGACAGCGGTTTACGAGAAAATATTTCAATTACACCTCCGACTGTTTCTGGCTGCCGGACACGTTCGGCTATTCCTATGCGATTCCGCAGATCATGAAGGGATGTGGCGTTAACTATTTCTTAACCACCAAAATGGCGTGGAACGACACCAACCGCTTCCCCTACACCTCCTTTTACTGGCAGGGCATCGACGGAACGAGAGTGCTTACGCACTTGAACCGCACGCACATCGGTCCGACCCCCGAAACGCTTCATGAAATTACGGACGGCGCAGACGCGATCATGGAAAAGCGCGTAAGCGACATGCGCCTTCTTTCCTTCGGACGCGGAGACGGCGGCGGCGGCCCGGAATTTGAGATGCTGGAAATGGCCAGAAGGCTTCAGAATCTGTCCGGCGCGCCCGAAAGCAAGTATGTGACTGTTTCCGAATTCATGAAGGATCTTGAAAAGAGTATTTACGACCCCAGCGTGTACGCGGGCGAGATGTATCTGGAACTGCACCGCGGCACGCTCACCAACCAGTCCGAAATCAAGCGCAACAACCGCGACTGCGAAATCGCGATTCATGATCTTGAGCTTGCAACCGTCATGGACGCTGTCAAAAACGGAAAAGCGGCGGACAGCGAAAACATTGCTCCGCTTTTAAACGACCTCCTCGTTCGCCAGTTCCACGATATTCTCCCCGGCACCTGCATCCACACGGTTCACGAGGAGGCAAAGCGCGTTGTGAGGAGCGCAGTTTTAAAGGCGCGCGAACAGGCGCATGCGCTTACCGAAAAGGCGCAGGAAAACGAAATCGCGCTTACCAATACGTTATCCTTCAATCGAAACGATACTTTGCACATCGAAAGCGAGCTTTCCGGCGTGGAGGGTTATGCTTCTCAGAGATACGCCGACCTTTTCGGCAAAAGCCGCCTTGCGATTTCGGGCGTAGAGATGCCCGCGTTTGCGTCGGTTACGCTGAAAGAGGGAAAAAGCAAAGGCGTATCGCCGTTTACATACGATGCAAATACGCTCAAAACGCCTTTTTTCGAGATCGTTTTCGACAAAAACGGCTTTATCGCATCCATGAAGGATCGTTCAAACGGACGAGAGCTGGTAAACGGCCTGCCCTTCAACACCTTCCTGATGGCGGAGGATCTGCCCGCTGCATGGGACAACTGGGACATCGACGCGGATGAAGAGGAAAAGTTTGCGCCGGCGGGCGAGCTTGTCAGCCGCGAAGTGGTGTCGGACGGCGCAGCAGAGATGCGCATCCGCTCAAAATACAAGCTTTCCGAAAAGAGCTTCATCGAGCAGGATATGGTCTTTGACGCGCATTCGCCCCTCATCACCTTTGAAACCATCATCGACTGGCAGGAGGAGCATCGCTTCTTAAAGGCCGCCTTCGACACCGCCCTTCACGCAGACGGCGTGCGCAGCGAAATCCAGTTCGGACACATCCGCCGCGTAAACCACCGCTCCACCGACGTTGAAAAGGCCAGATTTGAGGTCTGCAACCATAAATACAGCGACCTGAGCGAACTCAATTACGGCATCGCCCTTTTAAACGACAGCAAATACGGCCTTTCCGTAAATGAAGGCAGCATGCGCCTGTCGCTCCACAAGGGCGGTATGCTCCCCGACAGCGCGGGCGACAAGGGCAGACACTTTACCCGCTATGCGATTCTACCCCATGCGGAAGGCTTCGGCGCAAAGAGCGTTATTCAGCCGGCGTACGCGTTTAACTATCTGCCCGTCGAGGGCTTCGTGGCGGATCATCCTCTGGTTACGGTCGATAAGGACAACATCATTATCGAAACCGTCAAGCCCATGGAGGATAAGGAAAACGCCTACATCCTGCGCCTTTACGACGCGGCGGGCGATTATTCGAAGGCAAAGCTTTCCTTCGGGCATGAGTTGAAGAAGCTCATGGAGTGCAATATGCTGGAAGAGGAAATCGCGCCGATTGAGGAAAATATGCTTACCTTTAAGCCCTTTGAGATTAAAACCGTCAAGGTTGAATATTAAATTTGGGAGGTTATGCTTATGAAGCTCATTCGCGTTCTTTCTGTGGCTCTGGTTCTTTTTACGCTTTCGTCCATTGGCTTTTGCGAAGATGATCCGTTTAAGCCCGCGGCTCAATACGACGTTATGAAATCCGGTATCTTCTATCCTCAGAAGGAGGAAAGAACCTACTATTCCACCACCTGCGAAAAGGACAGAAAATGTATGGTGTATCTGCCCGCAGGCTACACGACCGAGAAGGAATATCCCGTTTTATACCTGTTCCATGGAATCGGTGGCGACCATAACGAATGGAAGAGCGGAAAGCCCGACATCATCGTCGGAAACCTCGTCCATGCCGGCGAAGCGCCCGAGATGATCATCGTCACGCCCAATTGCAAGGCCATCCATGCCAGTGCAATGGTGTCTGGCGGCGCGTATTCCGCGGATGCGATCGGCGGATTTGACAATTTCATCAATGAAATGACGGTCGACCTTATGCCGTTCATTGCCGATAACTATTCCATCAGGGAAGGCCGCGAATTTACCGCTATCGCGGGTCTCTCCATGGGCGGAAGAGTGGCTTTGCACTTGGGCATCTCCATGCCTGAAACCTTTGGATACGTCGGCGCATTCTGCCCCGCTCCGGGCGTGATCGGAAACGCCGTGGGACACGCGCTTTTCACCAATGAGGAATTTAAGGGCAATGAAGAATACCCTCAACTCATTTTAATCAACACCGGCCTTACTGATAAAACCGTCGGCGAATGGCCCGAAACTTACTATAATACTCTCATTGAAAACGGAACGGAAGCCATTTTCTACAAATGCATCGGCGGCCATGATTTCTTTGTCTGGAAAAACGGCCTCTACAATTTCGCAAAGCGGATTTTTGACTAAAATGCTTACTCGGGAGGAAAACAATGGAAACGAGGTTTTATGAGGTTGCCCGGATTGACGGCGACTACGCATATTTAAAGCGCACCGACAAAACCGAAGACGAGCTTTTCATCGTTGCCCGCGCGCTTTTGCCCGAGGCAATCGACGAGGGAACCAAGCTCAAATACGAATGGCTGCAGTACGAGATCATCGATTAAACCATACGAAACTGGAGGAAAACCCATGAAAGCCATTGATATCATGAACGAACTTTTTTCCTGGGCGCCGGGCGATTATACCAAAACCTGCGACACCTTAAAGGCGGGTTCGCCCGATAAGGAAGTCAGAAAGGTTGCGGTTTGCTGTTTTCCCGAGGTGAACGCGATTAAGGCAGCGGCCGAGTGGGGCGCGGATCTTTTCATCACCCACGAGCCGATGTATTTTGATCACTGGGACAAGGAACCGGTTCTGCCTGCTGCGAAAGCAAAAAAGGAGCTGGTTGATGCAACCGGCATGGCGGTTTACCGCTATCACGATCATCCGCACATGGCGCCTACTGATCTCATCTGCGCGGGCGAAATTGAATCGCTCGGCTTAAAAGGAAAATATGAGTGCAGAATGGGCCTTGGACAAAACCATTTTACGCTGGATACGCCCATCACGCCCAGAGCGCTTGCCAAACTCATTGAAGATAAGCTGGGCGTTGCGCACGTTCGCATTTCAGGCGTGACGGATATGCCTGCGACGCGCCTGTCCCTCGGCTGGGGCGCGCCCGGCGGCATCATGGAGGAGCTTTCAAATGAGGAAACTCAAATTGTAGTCGTGGGCGAATGCTGCGAATGGCAGTTTGCCGAATATGCGCGGGATGCGGCGCAATTGGGCTTTCAAAAATCGCTTCTTCTCGTAGGCCACTGCGGAAGCGAACGCGACGGCATGAAATACGTGGCAAAACTCCTTCAGGAAAAAATCCCGGATATCGAAGTCAAATACATTGAAAGCGCGGAAGTTTATACGTATCCGGAGAAATAACGTAAGAAAAAAGAGACTGCAAAAACAGTCTCAGACCATCAATATCTTCAGAAAAAAAGGATTGTTGATGTCCTTGGCTCGCCCTCCGGGAGAGCTGTCGGCACAGCCGACTGAGAGGGCTTATCCCGCGTATCTATGCTTTAAAAGTATAATTGCATATAAAATGCGTTTTTTCGGCGGGAGCAAGCCTCCCGCCCTACCGTTATTGCTGTAAAAATCAGATTTGAACAATGAAAAAAAGGATTTGTGAATGAATCAACAAAAGAGGCTGCTGCAGAAATTTGTTACTGCAACAGCCTCCAGGTTTTCATTAAAGAAGTCTTTTGTTTGGAATGCGCCGATGGTTTGCCAAGGCATAGTTTTTTTCGGCAAAATTCAGGTAAATATATACGTCCCTACGTATTTTGTATATTTTCAAACCGCGCCTTTTCGGGTATAATTATAATGAAAGAATATCACCTTACAAAAGAGGTTTCATTATGGTATTTTCATCGCTTTCGTTCCTTTTGTATTTTTTCCCGATCGTGCTATTTCTGTATTTTATCCGAAAGGACATAAAGTGGCGTAACGGCGTATTGCTTGTTGCATCGCTGTTTTTCTATGCATGGGGCGAGCCGATCTGGATTGTTGCCATGCTGGCTTCGACGGTGGTAAACTATTTTGCGGCGAGACAAATCGTAAGAGAAAAAAACAAGAAAAAGCGCAGGATGTGGATGATCCTTGGCGTGGGTATTTCCGCGGCGTTTTTGTTTGTGTTCAAATATGCGGCCTTTATTGTAAACAGCACGCTGGGCCTCATTTCGCCGTCATTGAAAATTCCGGTGCTGGAACTGCCCATCGGCATCTCCTTTTATACCTTTCAGGTAATTACCTATACCGTTGACGTATACCTTAAAAAGCAGAAGGCGCAGAAGCGCTTTTCGCGTCTGCTTCTGTATGTCAGCTGCTTCCCCCAGCTGATTGCAGGCCCGATCGTTCAGTATAACGACGTTGCAACGCAGCTTTCAAAGCGTACTTCTACGCCTGATAAGTTTTCCGAGGGCATGCAAAGATTCATCATCGGCCTTGGGAAAAAGGTTATCTTCGCCAACATCTGTGGCGCGGCTCTGACAAAGATGCCCCTTGCGGGCGGGGAAGCCGCCATGTCCGTACTGGGCGCATGGTACGCGGCGTTTTTATATACGCTTCAGATTTACTTCGACTTTTCCGGCTATTCCTGCATGGCCATCGGCCTTGGCAAGATTTTCGGCTTTGATTATAAGGAAAACTTCGATCATCCCTACGCCTCCTTCTCCGTTCGCGAATTCTGGAGAAGATGGCACATTTCCCTCGGAAGCTTCTTTAGAGACTATGTCTATATTCCTCTGGGCGGCAACCGAAAGGGCTTAAAGCGCACGGTGATCAATACCCTTGTCGTCTGGTCGTTGACAGGCTTCTGGCATGGCGCCAACTGGACGTTCCTCGTCTGGGGTGCGTATTACGGAATCATCTTAACCATCGACCTTCTGGGCGGAAGAAAAATCACAAATGCTCTTCCAAAGCCCGTCAATTGGCTGATCACCATGGTGCTCGTCATGATCAGCTGGGTCATCTTCTATTATCCGACGCTCGGCCAGGCTTTTTCGCATATCGGCGCGATGTTTGGAATTGGCGTTTCCGCGATCGATGACATTTCCATTCAGATTATCAAAACCTATTCCGTCTTCCCGCTGATCGCGTTTATCGCATCTCTTCCTGTAACTACATGGCTTAAAAAGCTTTCCTTCGTGAAAAACGAAACCGTGCTCTCCAATGCGCTTAAACTCATCTATCTGACCGCGTGCCTGATTCTTTCGGTATTTTTCCTGGTCGGTCAGAGCTACAATCCCTTCATCTATTTCCAGTTCTGATTTTTTCGGAGGCAGAAATGAAAAACAAACGCTCCTTTACCGTCGCCATATGGTGGATTTTTGCCCTGTCCATTGCAGGCATTTTTCTGATGTTCACATCTGAAAAGGAAGAAAGAATTTCGGACGCGGAAAACCGAATGCTGCAGGGCTTTCCAAGGCTGTCTATTAAAACCATATTCAACGATGAGTTCACCACGCAGTTTGAATCCTTCCTGTCAGACGCTTTTTTTGAGCGCGACCGCGTGATTTCCTTTACCACAGGCCTGCTCGATTCCTTTAACGTCTTATCCAGGGACGAGGCCATCCGCCTCCAGTCCGAACAGATGGAAAAGGACCTTCAGGATGTAGGCAAGTTCTCCGAGGAGGAAACCGCGCCCGGCGCATCCGGGAACCTTCCTTCCGAAACGCTTTCCGTCAGCCCTGCGGAAGATGAGCAAGAGGATGAGGACGAGGAGGAGCCCTCCGAAAAAATCGTCGTTCAGCCCGGTGAAATCATGATCACGGACAAAAACAGCTATCTTTGGTATGAGCACACGGACGGAACGGTCACAAAGCAGTATACCTACGATTTAAAGGATATCCAGACCTACGCCGAAACCCTTAAAATCATGCAGTCCTATCTCCCCGCCGACGGAAACATCTTCTTTACGCAGGTGCCCCTTGCCAGCATGGCGCAAAGATGGCGCACGCAGCAGGACAGCTACTCGGGCTGGGGCAGCAGCGTAGAAATTATGCTGGAGGACTGCCTTGAAGGCACTGAGCGGATTCATGTTTTCTCCACCTACGACATTTTAGAGCCTTATGTCTGCGGCGACACGCCCATGTTCTACGTCACCGACCACCACTGGACTGCCGAGGGCGCATACAAGGTGCTCACCGAAATGCTCAAAAAGCAGGGCCTTCCCATCATTCCCTACGAAGAATACACCTATAAGGCCATTCGCAGCGAAAAGGCCGTGGACGGCGAGTGGGATACCTTTAACGTCTTATACCCCTTAACGCCCACGCACTCCTATCTCGTCACCAACCGCGACAACATTGATGAAATCGACCTCATGAATTACGATTCTACCACCTATCGCGCCTTCATGAACAACACCCGCTATCCCTGGCGCAAAATCGTCACCGGCGTAAACACGGGCAGAAAAGCCTTGGTTATCTGCGATTCGTTCGGAAACGCCTTCACGCCGTACCTGCTTGCGTATTATGACGAAGTGCACATGGTGGATTTCAGAAGCGACGGCTATTCCAAGAGTCAGGCCGGCGGCTCCATCGGCGAAATGATGCTGCACCACAAAATTGACGACGTCTACATCGTCACGTCCACCGCCAACGGCCTTCGAAAAGACAATTCCATCGTCTACTTAAGACGGCATCTGGAAAGATAGGGGAGGGAACGCACATGAATGTACAACAAAATCGCCCGTCCGTTCCCAATCGCCGTCCGCCTGTGAAAAAAGCCGCGCCCGCTGCGCCCCGCGCTGCTGCACGACCGGCTTCTTCCGCGTCGGCTGCCCGCCCTTCGCGCCCCGCGCAGAAGCCCGCGCCGAAAAAAAGCGCTCCTTCACCCCAAAAATCTGCCTCTTTCATTAAAAAGGCCGGCAAAATCGCGCTTGAAATTCTAAAAGTCCTCGGCCTCATGCTTGCGGTAGCCTTTGGCTACGTTTCTTCCTTTATAAAATGGGTCAATAAAAAGCTCAACGTCTTCAGAAAATCGGAGGCCACGTCCGTCATCACCAATTGCGCCGTCGGCGCTGTCCTTCTCTCCGTCCTTCTGATCATTTTCCTCCTTTTAAAGCCGTCCATGGATGCTTCCCGCGCCCGTTCGCTTGCCGAAAAGGGCCGGGCCGTCGAGGCCATCCGCATCGTCGAAAGGCTCGGGCGCACAGGCTATAACGAAGAAAAGCTGTTTAAAACCTCGCTTTCCGTCGCTGAATCCCTGATCAACGCCGAAAAATTTGACGGAGCCCGCGAAATCCTCTCCGCCCTTCAGAAAAACGAAAAAACCGACGCCTTGCAAACGCTTCTCAACTATCGCTACGCCCAGTTCCAGTACAGATCCGGCCAATATTCCGCCGCGGCTCAGCTGTTTTACCAGATGCCCGAATATCTGGACAGCCTCGAAGGCTATTACAACTGCCGCTGCGCGCTGGCCGTTCAGGCGTTTTTAAACGGGCAGGAACATCAGGTTCAGTCCCTGCTCATGGAAATTCCGAACGTTTCCGACCGCGTAAAATCCGTTCTTTCCGACATGACCGTTGGTCAGGACGACGAAATCGCCTCTCAGCTTTCCGAGGCCTTCAGCGAAGAAAAGCTCAGGGATTTTGAGCAGATGGTCACTATCCTCACCGCCGCCCGTGAAAACATGCAAAAGGGCCGCGTCGCCGCCGGCTACTGCCACACCCTCGGCCTCACCAAATCCGGAACGGTTTTAGCCGCCGGCGACAATATGTACGGTCAGTGCAACGTCCAGTCGTGGACCAACGTCGCCCAGGTCGCCGCCGGAGCCTACCATTCCGTCGCCCTCTTTAAAGACGGCACCGTCGCCGCCGTGGGCGACAACACCCAGAACCAGCTCGACGTCTCCTCCTGGACGGATATCGTCGCCATCGCCGCTTCGGCCTACGACACCATCGGCCTCAAATCCGACGGCTCCGTCGTCGCCTGCGGCATGCATGCCGACCTCGTCTCCCGCTGGCACGGCGTGACGCTGATTTCCGGTGGCGCGCATGCCATGGGCTGCCTCTACGACAAAGGCTATATGATGGCTACCCACCCCGGCGCGCAGATGGACGCCTCCATCGCCCTGTTCGACCTCTCCGTCTCCGGCGGCGCGTCCGCTGGCGTGCTCTATGACGGCTCCCTCATCACCACCTTCGAAAACGCACCCGCCTGGACCGACCTCGTCTCGGTCGAACTCAGCCCTGCCGGCCTTTTCGCCATCAACGCAAACGGAGCGGTGCTCACCCACTTCTTCCGCCCCGCCGACGCATTCGAAACAAATTTCCCCATCGAAGCTGCAGAAATCGCCTCCGGCGGAGCCCACCACGTAATCCTCTTTAAAGACGGCTCCGTCCAAGCCTTCGGCGACAACGAATTCGGCCAGCTGAACACCGCCTCCTGGAACCTCGAAAACCAATAACCCAAACCCGTCCCAAATCAGGGACGGGTTTTTGCCCCACCCGCACCCCAATCAACCATCCCTCCCTCCAATCCCCCCGTAGGGAACGGCCCCGTGCCGTTCCGCGTTCCCCGCGCCCCCGCGTCCCCCGCACCCCACCAGCACCCCACCAGCACCCAAATCAACCATCCCTCCCTCCAATCCCCCTGTAGGGAACGGCCCTGTGCCGTTCCGCGTTCCCCGCGTTCCCCGCGCCCCCCTCTCCGCCTCTCCCCACTGAAAAACCAAAAAAGGTGATCAACGCATGAATTACCCCATTCGAAAACCGCTGCGCCTGCCGCACTACGATTATTCGGAAACCGGCTGTTACTTCATCACGCTCTGCACACAAGGCCGTCTTCTGCTGTTCGAATTGGAAAATAACCCCCGCACCGGTGATGAAATCGTCGCGCCCGACTGCGCGCCTCAAAATCAAATTCTCCATAATTGGGTTCGTGCGCTCCCGTCCTATTTTCCGTCGGTCTGTGTTGACTTGTATGTAATTCTGCCCGATCATCTCCATATGCTTCTTTCGATCAACCGCCCCGGCACGAATTCTGCTTTGTCGGACATCATGCAGTGCTTCAAAAGCGGAACCACCAAAGACTATATCGCCGGCGTAAAAGAAGGCTGCCTGCGCCCGTTCGACCGAAAGCTCTGGCAAAAATCCTATTACGATCACGTGATCCGTAACCACAGTGATTATCTGGAAATCTGGCAATACATCGCTAACAATCCTAAAAAATGGATAATCGACCATCCCTAATAACCCATCCGCCCAAATATATCCTCCCACAAACCGGAACGGCACAGGACCGTTCCCTACCCGCCCCAATCAACCCCCTACCCCCCCAATCCCCCCGTAGGGAACGGCCCCGTGCCGTTCCACGTTCCCCGCGCCCCCGCGCCCCCCGCGCCCTCGTCCCCGCACTCCACCCCCGCCCCAATCAACCACCTACCCCCCAATCCCCGCCGTAGGGAAC
>SVGP01000011.1 GCA_015056255.1 Clostridiales bacterium
CCTCAAAAACGATAAACGCTTCATTGTGTCGGCGGCAGGAAAAGCCGAAAAGGCAGTGGCTATGATACTGGGAACGGCGGCTTGACCGCCTTCCCGAACGGAGATACCTTTGTTTGTGGATTCGGTTCATTTTTATGACCTCGCGGCGTTTTTTTATCATTTTTGTCATTTAGTGATATTATCACGGAAGTAAAAAAAGCGAAAGGGTATACTATGACTTGGGTGAATCCATTTCACTAAATAACACCGAAAGGAGCTTCCATGCGCAAAAAGATACAAAATCTGTTGATCGTCGCGCTTGTCGTTCTTCTGGGCGCAAGCGGGTGGGCGATCGTTAACGAAATCCGCATAATGCAAAATACGCTTAATAAGGCGCAAGCTGAAGACAATTATTCTGAATTAGAGGCATATACCATGAATTTTTCAAACGAAAACACACATGTCATTTATCTTGCCGGCGGTTGCTTTTGGGGAATTGAGCATTTGATGCAATCGATTCCCGGCGTGATCGACGCCGAAAGCGGCTATGCAAACGGAAAAAATGCAGCGGATGCAAATTACAAAGCTGTCTGCGCGGGTGATACCGGTTTTCGGGAGACCGTTCGCGTTGAATACGATTCTGAAAGAGTGAGTCTGGACGCGCTGCTCATGGCTTACTTTTACGTGATCGATCCGACGGTTCAGAACCGTCAGGGAAACGACGTCGGCGCCCAGTATCAAACCGGTATTTACTACACAAGCGACGCAGACAAAGCAACCGTCGAGCGCATTGCCGCCATCGAAAAAAGCCGCCATCCGGTCTTCCATGTCGAAATCGGCCCGCTGCAAAACTACTATCCCGCCGAAAGCTATCATCAGGACTACCTTCAAAACAATCCCGGCGGCTACTGTCACATTCCCCTTGAAGAAATCCAGCTTTTCTCATCCCTGCGCATCGATCCGGGCGATTATCAAAAGCCTGCAGAGGAAGCCATCCGCGACAAACTGACCCAGGAGCAATACCATGTCACACAGGAAAACGGCACGGAGAGGCCGTTCTACAACGAATTTTGGAATCTGTTTGAAAAGGGCATCTACGTGGACGTCGTCACGGGCGAACCGCTTTTCTCCTCTACAGACAAATATGAAAGCAGCTGTGGCTGGCCTGCATTTACAAAGCCCATCGAAGCGCCCGCCGTTGTTGAATTGATCGATAACAGCTACGGCATGATCCGAACCGAAGTCAGAAGCCGCGCCGGCAATTCGCACCTGGGACATGTTTTTGAAAACGACCCGGAATCTCCGAACGGTACCCGCTACTGCATTAACAGCGCATCCTTGCGATTTATCCCCTATGCGCACATGGAGAACGAAGGATACGGCTATCTTTTAAATCTGTTTGACTGATCCATCGATCCCATGCAAAAAGTCGATCTGCCTGCAAAGACTGACTTTTTGCGCTCTATATCGGCAAGGAAGCGATGCTATATTACAATATAATTAATTCTAAAAAGGATGCGCAATACTTTCACATATCGTCGTATATACGCAGAAAACACATAAGGAGGTTACCCTAAGTTCAAAGCAGGATGACTGAGTATTTCAGCCATCCTGCTTTTTCCTCTATAGCTTACGCCATCTGGATCAATCCTTTGCGCACCTTCACCTCAAATGAATGCGCAATATTGTCGCTGGCAGTACCGATGAGCACGGTATAGTCGCCGTCGTGCATGCCAAAGGTCAATTCCTGATTGTAATAGCTGAAAGCCTCCTGATCCAGAGGAAGTGAAACCTGTTCCCGGCAGCCCTTTTTCACTTCCACGCGTTTATAGGCTTTAAGCTCCTTAAGCGGCATGACTACATCGCAGTTTTTACCGGAAAGATATACCTGAACAACCTCCGCACCGTCCATGCATCCGGTATTGGCGAGGCTGAACGAGATATTTAAGCTGTTTTCCTCGCATACCGCATTCATGTCTGAAATTTCAAAGCTTGTATAGCTCAGGCCGTGGCCGAACGCATACAAAGGCGTTCCGTCGTTATCGTTGTAGCTGTAACGGCGTCCGCTTGGTTTATAGCAGTAATACAGCGGGAGCTGGCCTACGCATCTGGGAATGGTAATGGGCAGCTTTGCAGACGGCGAATAATCTCCGAAGATGAGTTCGACCATTGCCTGCGCGCCCTGCTCGCCCGGATACCATGCCTCGACAACCGCTTTAGCGTCTTCAATCCACGCCGACATGTCGACCGGCGCGCCATTGAGCATCATTATAACGGTATTTGGATTTGCGCAAAGCAGCTTTTTAATCGAAGTATTCTGATCCGAGTGAATTTCGTATTTGATTCTGCCGACGATATAGGCGTGTCCATCCGCCTGCTCAGCTTCGTGCGAAACCTTGGGAAGATCAATATTGCAGCGGTCCAAGCCCTCGCCTTCAACGATAGTGGTAAAGTAAAGGCACGCGTCACAATCAGGCGCTACCGACTCAATGTCTCTGTCTGAAGCGAAGATAACTTCCGCATCTTCTCCAAGATACTTTTTGAGATAAGCAAGAGGCGTTACGGCATCTTCTGCTGTCCACGGCGCTTTATAAGAGCCGGAATAGTTAAGGCCCACAGGGAGAACATTCGCGCTGTCTCCGAACACGCCGATTCTTTTCACTTTGTTTTTGTCAAGCGGCAGAAGGCCGTCGTTTTTAAGTAGAATGATGGTTTCACGCGCGGCTTTAAGCGCCATTTTTTTGTGAGACTCGCATCTTACAAGCGCCTGTGCTTTTTCAGGGTCCGCATAGGGACGGTCAAAGAGGCCGAATGCAAATTTGGTTTTCAGAACGCTGAAAACAGCTTTATTCAGGTCTTCATCCGTAAGATAGCCTTCCTTATAAGCTTCACGCAGGTTGTCTATGGAGGAAAAAGGCAAATTGACCTCAAGGCCCGCCTTAATGCACATGGCATGCGCCTTGGGATAGCTGTCTGTCAGGCGGTGCGCCTTGTATACGCCATCGACGCCGCGGTAGTCGGATACAGCAAAGCCATCAAATCCCCATTCATCGCGCATAATTGTCGTAAGCAGTTTTTTGTTGGCCGAGCACGGAATTCCGTCCCACGCAGTATACGCAGGCATAACAGAATGGGCGACGCCGCTTCTGAAGCACTTCTCAAACGGCTTCAGGAATACTTCTCTTAACGTGCGTTCGGAATTATTCGAATAGTTGGAATCTCTTCCGCCTTCGCCGTAGTTATCGACAAAGTGCTTGGGCGTCGCGATTACACCGTTTTTTTCAAGACCTCTGCACATCTCAAAACCCATATTGGAGGAAAGCAGCACGTCTTCGCCAAATGTCTCGACCGTGCGGCCCCAGCGGCAGTCGCGCACGATATTGATGACCGGCGCAAAAACCTGTCTTACGCCGACAACCGCGCATTCTTTGCCGATGATATCAGCGACATCCGCCATGAGCGCATCATCAAAGCTTGAAGCCATGGCGATGGGCTGCGGGAAGCACGTTGCCATGCCCCATTGCGCGCCGTGCAGCGCCTCTCCGTTTTCAATCGGAGGAATGCCATGCGGCTGTTTGGCAATGCTGATTTCAATGTCCTTATTGATGCGCTCGGTTACTTCATAAGGCGTTGCCGGCTTTTCAAGCGTGTGGTGCATAAAGTGACCTGGATTGCGATAATGTCCGTGGCGGGGCTCACGTTTTTGATCGTAATCCTCTTCGACACTGTAAATCATATCTGCTGAAAGCTGCCAGAACTTTTCTTCAGTGCTCATTTCATTCAGCAAAAGCTGTGCGCGCTGAGCGGGCGTAAGGGACACATCCATCCATTTATTCATCTGCATTTATTCCTCCGGAATTGCTTTTGTCCTGATAACCGCGATGCTGTGCGGAGGCAGTACTACAGATATTTCTCTGTTTTCCGTTTTTACCGGAAAATCCTTGATATCAAAGACCGTGCCGGGCACGACGTCGTCGGATACATATATTTCTGCATTTATAACTTCTCCGGCATTACGGATTATATATTTTAGTTTCTCATCAAAGGCGCTGTTAATAAGCGTGGTGGTCACAACATCCCTTTTACAGCTTGAAACAATATTCTTCTGGACAGCGCAAACCTTTGCGCCTGCGTGAACGTTCATAAGAGCAAGTACCTGACCCGTTGCAGAAAGGCGCGCTTCCTTCTCCGTTACCTGGATTGCGCCTTCGTTCACGGATTCAAAGTGGCAACACATTTTTACGCCGTACTTTTCAGCGTTTTCAATGATCATGTTCATAAAGGATGCAGCGAACATACCTTCGGCGACGCTTCCCTTTCTGTACCACGCATACCATGCATTCCACTCGTCAAAGGAAATGGCGACATGGCTCTCCCCCAGCTGTTCACGCAGGGTCCTGATAAAGGGAAGACAATGCTCCTCCACCCTCCCGATCAACGCTTCGTATTCTTCCTTTTTCTTTTCGGGATCAATAAACTCGGGAAAATGCGCGTAATAATGAAGCGATACCGCCTTTGCCACGTCCGAAAGCGCGCATGCGGAGTATTTCGCCCACTCCTCATTCGGGTACGGGCCGGAGGAACACAGCGCTAAATCCGGCGTAACTTCAAGCATTCTTTCCGCATGGTTCCTAACCGCCTTCTGATACGCGTCCGCCGTGTTTGCTCCTTCCATGTGGCCATAGCCCGCTTCGTTTCCAAGCGACCAGAATTTGACGTTATACGGCTCTTTGTAACCGTTATTCGCTCGCAGCGCACCATATTCAGTGTTTTCATCACCATTACAGTATTCCACCCACTGGGTGCTTTCCTCGGGCGTATTCCACGTGGGATTTAGGGTTATAAAGGGCTCTGCTCCGATTTCTCTGCACAGGGCGATAAAATCATCCGTGTTGATATCGTGGAAATCATAGCCGTATGTATGCGGCTGGGTTTCGAGCCACAGATACGATTGGAGCGGCGCGCGCATATTTCTTGGAAGCAGGCCGTCCTTCCAGTTGTATTCGCCTGCAAAGTTTCCGCCAGGCCAGCGAAGAAGCCTGATGCCCAGCTCCTTCATCTTTTCAATCACGTCTTTTCGCATGCCGCGGAAGTTGTCCGCCTCCATCAGAGATACCGCGCCGATCATGATTGTGCCGACGGTATCAAAGGTGATTTCGATTCTGCCTTCAAAATCCTCCATCGGGGCGTGAAGGGTAACGGTCTTTTCTGCATAATCGCCCGTTTCAGCGCGAATAACCTTTTCATCATATGTTTCACCTGAGTGAGAGGAAATTCTGACTTTAACATTCGTTTCCTTGAATGCTTTGATCGCTGCGGTAAACACATAATCCGTATTTTCCTTAAAATACAGATCCTTCTGTCCGATTCCGCCCGTCTCCCTGTAATAATTCGTGATGTACTGGGCGTTCATTTCGTGGCTTCTGTGCATGCTGTAGCCCTCTGCATGTCGCGTATAGCTTTCGCCGAAGGAGAAGATCGTCTTTTCGCCGATCGGGTACCATTCATGGGCATAGCCGAATCGCGTGGGCTTTCCGACAAATTTCCGGTTTCTGATTTTTTCCGCCGAAAGTCCGCCGTTTATGCAGCCGCGCGTGTGCTCAAGGTTATCGCCGAAAAGATAAGGGGAAACCCTCCTGTCCAGATCATATTGAAGATATACGTTTACTTCCTTTTCCTGTCCGTTCATCACAGCGCCTCCCATCCGTTCTCACTTTGACTGTAGTTTTTCCACCATTCCTCGTCCGGATATTCACCCGGCGTCTTCATCGCCTTTTCCTTGTTTCGCATAATCAGCGCTTCATAAAGCTCTTTTTTAATTTCATACATCCTGTCTAGCCCGATATGCTTTGAATACCACTGCCAGAGGTGAATACTTTCGGGCTTGAACGAATGATATAAAAGCGGCAGAAGCATGTTGCCCGACAGCATCGCAAGCTCATGATGAAATTCAAACACCGCGCTTGCCGATTCCTCGGGCGTTTTTGCGTTTTTGATTTTATCAAGATATGGCTTTACACCGCGTATCTCGCCGTCGCTTGCGCGGTCGATCACCTTTTCCATGCAGAGGCCCTCAAGAACGCCCCTCACCTCCATAAGCGATGCGACCTCCCTCGGGCGCATGATTCCGCCGTTATAGCGCATGATGGCGATCAGGGTTTCGATCGTACCCTTTTTTCTGTAATCACACACATACGCGCCTTGTCTGGGCTTGATTTGGACAAAGCCAAGATTCTCAAGCTCGATAAGGCCCGCGGAAATGACCGGGCGGCTCACGCCGATGCGCGCAGCCAGATCGCGCGCAGCAGGCAGTTTTTCTCCAGGCTTCAGCTCGCCCGAAAGAATCATATTCTCCACCTGCTGAACAAACATATCCGTAAGCGATACCGCTGAAATCTTATCAAAGCCCATTTTCTTCTCCTGAACGCATCTGGTATTACCAGTTTCTTTTACATTCATTATATCAACTTCTCTGTGATCAGTCAACACAATTTAGTCAGATTAACGGATTTTTCGGGGCATAATTGACCATTTCGACGGTTCATGTTATACTTCCTCTCAGAATTCTCTGGTAATACCAGAAGGGGGATATACAAATGGGTACGCCTAAAGCCAGCAAGAAATACTCAACCACACTAATGGAGCGCGGAAGCTTCTGGTTCTACGGAATCGGCATGATCTTCTACTACATGATCGTCGGCTCCTACATGAACACGTTTTTGCTTCTGCAGGGCATTGACCTTGCAAAGATTGCAGTTATCCTCCTGGTTGTCAAAATCTGGGACGCGGTTAACGATCCGCTGTTTGCCTACATCTTTGACAGAGTAAAGTTCAAAAAGGAAAAGTGCCTCCCGTGGCTGAGGCTCGCGGCGCTTTTGATGCCCCTTGCCTGCATCGGCTTTTTCAATATGCCCACAGGACTTGGCGAATTCGGTAAGCTAGCATGGTTCACCGTGTTTTACGTCCTCTGGGACGCCACCTATACCATCTGCGACGTTCCCTTCTTCTCCATGACCACCACCATGTCCGTCGACATGAATGAGCGCAACATGCTTTTCTCCGTCGCACGCGTATTCCATGGCGCGGGTAATCTTTTCTGCACCACCATGATGACCTGGATGATCGGCGAAAAGTGCGGCATGGCGTTTGGTAAAGCCGCCATCATCACCTGCCTTGTCGGCGCGGTATTCACGCTTCCGCTGTTTTTCTGGGGCAAGGAAAAATATGCAATCCTTCCGAAACGGGAGGACGAAGAAGAAAGCCACCCCTTCACCCTCAGAGAGATGTTCTCCTACCTTAAGCAGAACAAGTATCTGACCCTCCTTTACGGCATCCAGATCGCCAGCGGCTGCCTGTGCGTCGGCGGCGCGGCAGGTATGGTAGGAACCTATTTCATCTATGGTCAGACGAGCTTTGGCATCATCACGACATGGCTCAACATGATCCCCGGCCCGGTGCTGGGTCTGCTCCTTCCTTTGATTCTCAAAAAAGTCGACCGCTTTAAGCTGTACATGACGTGCAATATCTTCTCCTTTGCGTGGAGCGTTCTTACCTTCTTTGCCTACTTCATGGGCTGGCTGAACGTCACCTGGGCCATCGTCGGTTCCGCGCTGACCGCAATTCCCACCACCATGTCCGGTCTTGTCGGCTACATGTTCACAATCGACGCTCTGGAATACGGCCGCTACAAAACAGGCATTAACGCTGTCGGCATCAACTTCGCCGTTCAGACTTTTTCAGCCAAATTCCCCGGCGCAATCGCGTCCTCTCTGGGCGTTTGGCTTTTAAGCCTGACTTCCTTTGTCATGTACGAGGCCGACAGCATTGCGGGCCTTGCCAACTTCACGCAGACCGAACAAGCCGTCACCGAAATGTGGCTGGTTACCCAGCTGCCCGGTCTGATCGCAACCTTCATTTCCTATGCGCTGCTGATTTGCTTTTACAAGCTTCGCAGTAAAGACGTCGCCATCATGGCTAAATATAACGCTGGCGAACTCACCCGCGAAGAGGCAGACAGCCTCATGAGCCGCAAATACTGATTTTCAAGGAGAAGACCATGTCTTTTGATCAAAAGCTCACCGCATTTTTGAATCGCGCGATGGACGAATACAGGATTCCAGGCCTCGATCTATCCGTTTTTCACGAGCATAAGGAAGTTTTCCGCTATAAGGCCGGATACCGCGATCTTGAAAACAAGCTGCCCATCACCGAAAACACCCTTTACAACATCTATTCAAACACCAAAGTCATCACGTGCGTTGCCGCCATGCAGCTTTATGAACAGGGATACTTCCTTCTCGAAGATCCTCTTTCCCACTTCTTTCCGGAATTTGAAAACATGCACGTTCGCATGCCGGACGGAAGCCTTCAGAAGGCAAAAAATCCCATTACCATCCGCGACCTTTTCCGCATGACCGCAGGCTTTGGCGATGGAAACGACTATCAGGAAATGGGCATGCAGTTTTATATGGAAACCGGCGGCGCATGTCCCTTGATCGAGCTTCCGAAATACCTTGCGAAAATGCCCCTTCTTTTTGAACCGGGCACGAAGTATCTGTACGGCATTTCTCATGAAATGCTGGCCGCGCTGATTGTGAAGATCACAGGGAAAAGCTTTTCCGAGTATCTCAGGGATAACATTTTTATCCCGCTCGATATGAAAAACACCGCCTTTACGCTTGATGAATGCGCGTCCAAAGACCTTGCAAACCAGTATGTTTACAAGGGAAACGAAATCGCGCCCGAAAACAAAGGCCCCGCCAATTTCCTGATTCCACCGATTCTCAAGGAAAGCGCGTCGGGCGGCCTGATTTCGTCCGTCGACGACTATATGGCGTTTCAGGAGGCGCTTTGCAGGGAAAATGTGCTTCTTCACAAGCGCACCACCGACCTTATGCGCATTGACCAATTAAAGGGCTCCATGCGCGAAGGCTACGGCTACACAGCTATCGGCATGGGTTATGGACTCGGCGTAAGAACCGTCATCAACCAGGCCGAGTGCGGCGCGCCCGTCGGCTTCGGCCCCTATGGTTGGGGCGGCGCCGCCGGCACCTACGGCTCGATCGACCCTGAAAACAAGCTCACCATCTTCTATGCCCAGTCCTATTTCGGCCCAAACGATTTAAGACTGCATCACACTTTAAGGAACATAATTTATGCCTGCAGCTTCTGATAAGCGCCCGCGCATCAAAAAGTGATGTGCGGGCGTCTGTTTATCTACGCTGCGAGCAATTCGCTCTTTTTCTCCTTATGTCTCAGCCTTATATTGTATTTTATGTAATTATATGCTATAATTTTATTAACAAAAAGGAGGTATAATCATGATCAAACGAATCTTCGTCTCCATTCTGATTCTGTCTCTTCTGATTCCCTTCGCTTGTAGCGAAAGTTGGCAAACGCCAGCCCTCAAGAATCCGCAGGACGCATATGAATACTATATGGAAGAAACCGACGGCAGCGAGCAAATGATTTTCGGCGTGATTGATATCATGAATGAAGAGCTGGCTATTGTCGAGGAACACGGCGCGGTCAAATTCGTAATGTCTTATATCGGCTCTGACGGCACACCCATGATCGTCGTAGACAACTACCTGCAAAAATCCGAATTCGGAAACGTTCACATTGTTGAAACCACACATTTGGGCGAAACCAGCACCGTATATAATATCGGAACCAAAATGTATCAGCTCCGCGAGGACAGTATTTCCGTGACCGATAGCGGCTATACTCAGGAAGAAGCCGACTGGTTCTGGAACAGCTACATCTTTCCCTTCGGCCGTCTGGAAGTGTTGAACGGTGTCCGGCAGGATGAAAACGGCTACAGCTATTTTCTGATCAAAAGCGACGACACCATGACGTTTGAATACGTTGTAGGCGGCAGCATGAAGATCAGGCAACTTCGCGTGTATTACTCAGACGGAAGCGGTAATCTTGAGCTTGCAATCCTCGTTGACTACGGCGTAAGCGAAGCGCAGCCGCTTCCAAAGGATCTCATTGATCATCTTACGCAAACCGCCGAATCCACTTCCTCTGCAAGCACTTCTCCAGAGAGTGCTTACATCCGTTCCTTATAAAGCTGCTGCGGAAAAATTCTGCAGCAGCTCTTTTTCTATTTCAATGCCAAAAGCTGTTTTCTCCCCTATAATTATCACAAATTCCCATCGTCTACACCAAAAATATTTTGATATTTTACGCCATAAATGAACCAAAACAGTATAAAGTATGATATAATACATTCGGAGTAATATAAGCGCATGGAACTGAGCCTGCGCAGCATATTCAGATACCCCACCTCATTTGATCGATTCTTAAATCAAAAGATTTGCTGACCAAAGGAGCAGACCACTATGATTTACAGTTATTATCCGGGATGCACCCTGAAGGACAGGGCAAAACAGCTGGACGAAAGCGCAAGAAGCGCATTAAAGGCGCTCGGCATCGAGCTTAAGGAGCTGGATGCGTGGCAGTGCTGCGGCGCAGTCTACCCGCAGGCTTCGGATGAGATCGCCTCCCGCCTTTCCGCCGTGCGCGCGCTGTCGGACGCAGAAAACGGCAAGCTCGTTACCCTGTGTTCCGCCTGCCATCACGTGATCAAGCGCACCAATTACGACTGGGTGAGGGACGAAAACTTCAGAACCAAGGCGACCAACTATTTAAAGCCCGAAACGCCCTATGATGGATCAACGCAGGTTATCCATGTGCTTGAGCTCATCCGGGATGAAATCGGCTTTGAGAATCTGAAAAAGTTGGTTGTAAATCCCTTAACCGGCAGAAAAATCGGCGCGTTTTACGGCTGCATGGTGCTTCGCCCCGGCAAAGCCCTCGCCTTTGACGATCCCGAAAACCCGACGATCATTGAAGATTTCATAAAGGCTCTCGGCGCAGAGCCCGTGAAATATGCCTACAGAAACGAATGCTGCGGCGCGTATGTCGCCCTTGAAGACAAGTCCGCTGCCGAGACGCAGGTGGACAGGGCGCTCAATTCCGCCATCAAGGCCGGATGCGAGGAGCTGATCACCGCCTGCCCCTTGTGCATGTATAACCTCGTTCACAATGCGACGGCAAACAAGCTTCCCGTCAGATACTTTACCGAGCTTCTGGCAGAAGCGCTCGGCGTAAAGGAGGGCGAATAATATGAATAACCGCGTGAAAACCCTCACCGAGACCGCCCTTTCCATCAGCGGCGTAAACGTCAAAAAATGCATGAAATGCGGCAAATGCTCCGGCACCTGCCCGAGCTACGACAAGATGGAATACCATCCGCATCAGTTTGTGTCGATGGTAGAAAAGGGCGAAATCGAAAAGCTCATGGAAAGCCCCTCCATCTATTACTGCTTAAGCTGCATGGCGTGCGTCGAACGCTGCCCCAGAGGCGTTGAGCCCGGAAAGCTCGTTGAAGCCGTAAGGCTTATGAAAATCCGCCAGCAGGATCAGAACCACAAAAACGGAAACGATATTGCGCATATCGCCGATGAGTTTGTGCCTCAGCAGCTGCTCATGGCCGCCATGCGCAAATACAGAAAGTAAGGAGGAAAACCACAGATGCAGAAAATCGGCGTATTCGTCTGCTGGTGCGGATCGAACATCGCAGGCACGGTAGACGTTGAAAAGGTTGCCGAGGCTTTAAAGAGCGTGCCCGGCGTGGTATACTCCGTAAGCTACCAGTATATGTGCTCCGCAGCGGGACAAAAGCTGATCACGGACGCCATCCACGAATACAAGCTGGACGGCATCGTCGTCGCCTCCTGCTCCCCCCGCATGCACGAAAACACCTTCCGTAAAACCGCGGAAGCGGCGGGCCTCAACCCCTATATGGTTGAAATTGCAAACATCCGCGAGCAGTGCTCCTGGATTCATAAGGATAAGGAAGTCGGCACGGAAAAGGCCATCGTGCTTGCCAAGGCCGCCGTTGCCAAGCTTAAAAACGACAAGCCCCTTCAGGCCGGAACCAGCAAGGTCACAAAGCGCGCCCTCGTCATCGGCGGCGGCATCGCCGGCATCCAGACCGCGCTGGACGTAGCCGACGCGGGCTATGAGGTTGACATCGTCGAACAAAAGCCCACCATCGGCGGCCGCATGGCGCAGCTGGACAAAACCTTCCCCACGCTTGACTGCTCCGCTTGCATTCTGACGCCCAAAATGGTCGAAGCTGCGCAGAACGAGAAGATCAATATCATTTCCTACGCAAAGGTCGAAAAGGTGTCCGGCTTTGTAGGCTCCTTCAAGGCCACCATCCGCAAAAAGGCCAGATTTGTCGATGAAACCAAGTGCACCGGCTGCTCCCTTTGCATGACCAAGTGCCCCTCCAAAAAGGGAAAGGACGAGTTCAATATGGAAATGAATAACCGTCCTGCAATCTATATTCCCTTCGCGCAGGCCATTCCGAACGTAGCCGTCATCGACCCCGAGCAGTGTATCAAGCTCAAAACCGGAAAGTGCGGTCTTTGCGAAAAAGTCTGCTCCGTAGGTGCGATCAACTATAAAATGGAAGACGAGCTAATTGAGCGCGAATATGGCGCAATCGTCGTTGCAACCGGCTTTAAGCCCATCGATCCGAGCCCCCTTGGCGAATACGGTTACGCTGAAAACGCAGATGTTGTAACCAGCCTTGAGCTTGAGCGTCTGATGAACGCAGCCGGTCCTACCAAAGGAACGCTTCTGCGTCCCTCCGATGGAAAACATCCTCACGAAATCGTGTTTATCCAGTGCGTAGGCTCCCGCTGCGATGAAAACACCGAGCGCGGAAAGCCCTACTGCTCCAAAATCTGCTGTATGTACACAGCCAAGCACGCCATGCTCATCCGCGACAAGTATCCGGACACCAATGTGCATGTATTCTACATTGACGTCCGCACGCCCGGCAAAAACTTTGACGAGTTCTACCGCCGCGCAGTCGAGCAGTACAATGTCGACTACATCAAGGGCATGGTCGGAAAAGTCGCTAAGGAAGGCGACAAGCTGATGGTTCGCGGAAGCGATTTAATCAACAACCGTCAGGTTGAAATTGCCGCCGACTTAGTCGTTCTGGCTACCGCCATCGAGCCCGATCCCTCCGCCCGCTCCATCGGAACGATGCTGACCGCCTCTATGGACACCAACGACTTCTTTACCGAAGCCCACGCAAAGCTCCGCCCCGTCGAATCCCCGACTGCCGGCATCTTTTTATCCGGCGCATGTCAGGGCCCGAAGGACGTTCCCGAAACGGTCGCGCAGGCGAGCGCAGCGGCCTCCAAGGTCATCGGCCTTTTAGCCAAGGACCATCTGGTCACCAACCCCTGCGTTGCAGAATCCAACGAACTGATGTGCAACGGTTGCTCGCAGTGCGAAAAGGTTTGCCCCTACGGCGCGATCACCTATATCGAAAAAGAGGTTCGCGGCCCCGGCGTTCGCGAAATTCGCAGAGTCGCTCAGGTCAATCCCGCCATCTGCCAGGGCTGCGGCGCGTGCACCGTCACCTGCCCGTCCGGCGCAATGGACTTAAAGGGCTTTTCCAACAAGCAGATCATGGCGGAGGTGGATGAGATATGTCTGTAACGAATCCCAACTGGAAACCCAAAATCGTCGCCTTCTGCTGCAACTGGTGCTCCTATGCAGGCGCTGACCTCGCAGGCAGCGGCCGCATGAGCTATCCGGCGGACGTAAAAATCATCCGCGTGCCCTGCTCCTGCCGCGTAAACCCCATGTTCATCCTGCGCGCCTTTGAACGCGGCGCAGACGGCGTGATCATCTGCGGCTGCCATCCGGGCGACTGCCACTACACAAGCGGCAACTATTATGCAAGAAGAAGACTTACAATGCTGTTTTCAATGCTGGATTACCTCGGCATTGAGCGCGGCAGAACCCGCGTGGAATGGGTTTCCGCCGCTGAGGGCGCAAAGTTTTCAAAGACCATGAACGAATTTGTCGAGACCATTTACAGTCTTGGCGAAAACAGAAAGCTGGGTGATATCAGATGCAAAAAATCATGAACTCAATCAAAGCCCGCGCAATCGAATTGCTTTCTGATGGAACCGTAAAGCGCGTAATCGGCTGGGAAAAGGGCGAAGGCAAATACGACTGGTCCCCCGCGCTTTTTGAAACCGCCGAAGAAATGGATTCCTTTGTTTACGGCGAATATGCCGGAAGCAATTTAAGCAAATACTGTCTGAAATTTGACCGCCAGGAGGGCAAAACCCTCGTCATCCTTAAGCCCTGCGATACGCTTTCCTTCAATCAGCTTTTGAAGGAGCACCGTTTGAACCGCGAAAAGTTCTACATCATCGGCGCGGGCTGCAAGGGCATGAAAAACGAAATGGGCGCGCTTCTTAAGTGCAATGCCTGCAAGGGCAAGGACTTTGAAGTGTACGATGAAATCATCGACGATGAAGAATCGAGAAAACCCCAGAATACCTTTGACCGGATGATCGGCGTTTCTGAGCTTGAAAAGATGACTGCCGAAGAACGGTATGAATTCTGGAGAGGCGAACTTTCCCGCTGCATCCGCTGTAACGCCTGCAGAAACGTTTGCCCCGCCTGCACGTGCGTAAAGTGCGTGTTCGACAATCCCGCATCGGGCGTTCAGTCCAAGGCGCCCGTCACGGATTTTGAGGAAAACATGTTCCACATCATCCGCGCCTTCCACGTGGCCGGACGCTGCACCGACTGCGGCGAATGCTCCAGAGTCTGCCCGCAGAACATCCCGCTTCACCTTTTAAACCGCAAATTCATCAAGGACATGAATGAGCTTTACGGCGAATACCAGGCCGGCGAGGGCGAGGAAGAGAGAACGCCCCTCACCAGCTACACCAAGGAAGACGCCGAACCCGGGATCGTGCATGAAAGGGGGAACGCATAATGCGCCAGTTTCCCGAAAGCAAAGTGCTTGACATTATAAGGTCAACCCCCTGCCCCGTGTACGCGCCGGTGGAGGACGGAAGCCTGGTCGTATATAACCGCTATGAAGACGGCATGACCCTGCGCCTTGATCAGATTCCGACCGACAAAACTCCAAAAGACATTCTCTTTCCCCAGTGGGAAAACCTGATGCACTTCAGAATGGAAGGAAAAACCATCGAGCTGACCGAAGAAAAGCGCATGGAAGAGGATTACGTCATCTTCGGCGTCCGCGCATGCGACGTTCAGGCGTTCAAGGTGCTGGACAAGGTTTTCCTCTCCGATCCCGTCGACACCTATTATGCGGCTCGCCGCGAGCACGGAACCATCGTCGCCCTCGCCTGCACCAGCATGAATGACACCTGCTTCTGTAAAAACTTCTCCGTCGATCCTTCCCAGCCCGATGCGGACGTTGTTCTCTGGCTGATCGGAGACGACTATTACTGCGAGGCCTATACCGATAAGGGCCGCGCGCTTCTTTCCAAATGGGACACCCGCGAAGCTGAGGACGGCCCCGTTGAATGGATCAAGGGCGAGATCGATAAAAAATACGAAAGTCTGCCCTTTGCGCATCTGAATATGAACGGCTTTGACGCGGAGCACCTGATGGAAAAATTCAATTCTCCCAAGTGGAAGAAGCTTTCCATGGCTTGCCTTGGCTGCGGCAGCTGCACCTTCTCCTGCCCCACCTGTCAGTGCTACGACATTCGCGACTACGACACAGGAAACGGCATTCAGAGATACAGGTGCTGGGACTCCTGCATGTATTCCGATTTCACCCTCATGGCGCACGGCACCAACCGTCCCACACAGCTTGAACGGTATCGCCAGAGATTCATGCACAAGCTTGTGTATTTCCCGTCCAATAACGACGGCATGTATTCCTGCGTCGGCTGCGGCCGCTGCATTGAAAAATGCCCCATGAATCTCAACATTGTAAAGGTCATCAAGGCATTGGGGGAAGACGCAAAATGACAAAAGACGCTCTTGTGCCGGTCATCGGCATTGTAACAGACGTTCGCGTGGACACGCCGGACGTAAAAACCTTCCGCGTTAACGCACTTGATGGCGGCAAATGCTTTGAGCATATGCCCGGTCAGTGCGCCATGCTCTCCATTCCCGGCGTGGGCGAAGCGATGTTTTCCATCACCTCCTCCCCCACGAACACCGAGTTTATGGAGTTTTCGATCAAAAAGTGCGGATGCTTAACCGAGTGGCTTCACCAGATGGACGTGGGCCAGATGATCACCATCCGCGGCCCCTACGGAAACGCCTTCCCGGTAGAGGAGGATTTAAAGGGAAAAGACCTTCTCTTTATCGCAGGCGGCATCGGCCTTGCACCCCTTCGTTCCGTCATCAATTACGTTCGCGCAAAGCGTGAAAATTACGGCAAGGTGCGTATCGTTTACGGTTCCCGCTCGAAGGACGACCTTGTGGATTATCCCGAAATCGTAAACGAATGGTGCAAGGAAGCCGGAATCGAAGTTTTCCTGACCATCGACCGCGAACAGGAGGGCTGGGACGGACATGTGGGATTTGTGCCCAACTATGTAACGGAACTGGGCTTTGATCCCGAAGGACGCGTTCTGGTCTGCGGCCCGCCCATCATGATCAAGTTCACAACCGAAGCGCTTGTAAAGCTCGGCTTTGACAAAACCCAGATTTACACCACCATGGAGCTTCGAATGAAGTGCGGCGTAGGCAAATGCGGCCGCTGCAACATCGGCGACAAATACGTCTGCAAGGACGGCCCCGTGTTCCGCTATGATGAATTGGGCGAGCTGCCCGCCGAGTACTGATAAAGCCTTTTTAGAAAACGGAGGAAAGAAATATATGGTTAACGTCTATCTGATGGGCAAAAAGTACGAAGTGCCCGAGGGACTTACGATCATGGGCGCAATGGAATACGCCGGATATCAGCTGGTTCGCGGCTGCGGCTGCCGAAACGGCTTCTGCGGCGCATGCGCCACCGTCTACCGCATCAAGGGCGAGCGCGAGCTGCACGCCTGTCTCGCCTGCCAGACCACCGTTGAAAACGACATGTATATCGCAACTCTGCCCTTCTTCCCCTTGGAAAAGCAGGTTTACGACATCAATGAAATCAAGCCCGACGCACAGGTGATGATGCAGCTTTATCCCGAAATCTATTCCTGCATCGGCTGTAACGCCTGCACCAAGAGCTGCTCTCAGTCTTTAAACGTCATGCAATACATCGCTTACGCCCAGAGAGGCGATTTCGCAGCCTGCGCCGAAGAAAGCTTCGACTGCGTCATGTGCGGCATCTGCTCCTCCCGCTGCCCCGCTGGTATTTCCCATCCGCAGGTAGCAGAACTTGCCCGCCGCTTAAACGGCAAATACCTGATGCCCGAAGCCAAGCATCTGACTGAGCGCGTCAAGGAAATCGAGGACGGCCTGATGGAAAAGGAAATCGAAGCCATCATGGCAAAGCCCCTTTCCGAGCTTAAAGAACTTTACAACCACAGAGACATCGAAAAGTAAGGAGGCCGAAACGCATGATCTATACGCCCGAAATGCTTGCTTCCATGAAAAAGGTCGAGGCGGCTCGTGAAAAGAACATCGCTTTCGAGCCCCGCCGTCTTTCGGCAGAAGAAAAGGAAGCCCTTTTAAAGCAGTATCACCCCGATTATAAGGACGAAGGCTTTGTGACCATCAATGTCGGCCCCAACAAGGGCGAAAAAGCCCCGGTGGAGCTGAACGAAATGCTGACCGCGCACAGCCGTGTTGCGGATATGAATCTGGATCTTACCAAAATTAATTACGATGTGGACGTGCTTGTCATCGGCGGCGGCGGCGCAGGTTCCTCTGCAGCCATTGAAGCCCATGAAGCCGGCGCAAACGTCATGATCGTGACAAAGCTCAGGATCGGCGACGCCAACACCATGATGGCGGAAGGCGGCATTCAGGCTGCCGATAAGCCCAACGACTCCCCCGCCCAGCATTATCTGGACGTTATGGGCGGCGGACACTATGCCAACAAACCCGAGCTCGTCAGAAAACTCGTTATGGACGGCCCAGGCGCGATCAAGTGGCTCAATGAACTGGGCGTTGAGTTCGACAAGGACGAAGACGGCACCATGATCACCACTCACGGCGGCGGAACCTCCAGAAAGCGCATGCACGCGGCCGCCGACTATTCGGGCGCTGAAATCATGCGCACGCTGCGCGACGAAGTTCTCAACCGTCAGATTCCCGTCGTCGATTTTACCGCGGCCATCGAGCTCATCTTGGACGAAGAAGGCAAAGCAGCCGGCGCGGTTCTTATGAACATGGAAACCGGCGAAATTCTGATTGCAAGAGCCAAAACCGTCGTCATCGCAACCGGCGGCGCAGGACGCATGCACTATCAGGGCTTTCCGACCTCGAACCACTACGGCGCAACCGCCGACGGCCTGATTCTGGGCTACCGCGCAGGCGCAAAGCTTCTGTATCAGGATACCCTTCAGTATCACCCCACGGGCGTTGCCTTCCCCGCGCAGATTTTCGGCGCTCTCGTTACTGAGAAGGTTCGCTCCATGGGCGCTAAGCTCATCAATTCCGAGGGCGAAGCCTACATCCATCCCCTTGAGACCCGCGACGTAAACGCCGCAGGCGTTATCCGCGAGTGCTCCACCAATGGTAAGGGCGTAGACACCGGCATGGGCAAGGCCGTATGGCTCGATACTCCCATGATCGACATGATCCACGGAAAAGGCACGCTCGAAAAGCGCCTGCCTGCGATGCTGCGCATGTATCTTAAGTACGGCATCGACATGCGCGAAGTGCCGATTCTCATCTACCCCACCCTCCACTACCAGAACGGCGGCCTCGAAATCAGCGCAAACGGCGAAACCACCTGCGTCAAAAATCTCTTCGTCGCGGGCGAAGCCGTCGGCGGTATCCACGGCAGAAACCGCCTGATGGGCAATTCCCTTCTCGACATCATCGTCTTTGGTCGAAATGCAGGCCAGCAGGCCTCCAAAGCCGCCAAGGAAACCACCGTCAAGGCGCTTACGCTTGACCATGTAAAGAAATACGAAGAAGAGCTGAAGGCATCCGGAATCAACTCCGATAAGTTCTCTCCCAAGCTTCTTCCGAATTACGCCAAAGGCAGAAAAGAAATCTAATACGATTCCTTAAAAACACATTCACGGCACTGGAAAGTCGTCCTCTACAGAAAGAAACCATCGTGTTTCTATCGTAGGGGACGACTTTTCCGTGTCTTGCTATTAAGTTAGTCGCGGGAAGCGAAAAGCTTCCCCTACGGCATGAATCAAGCGGTTGAGCATGTAAGCGCTTCGCCATTCACCGTAGAGGACGGGTTTCCCCTCCCGCGTACGAAGTGTATCATTCTAATCTTTGTGACATTGCCAAGGTCGGGTTTATCTACTCGGTTTTATGCAATCAAAATCACACTCGCTGCGCAATCAACTATGTTTGCCAATCTCATTCCCGTTTTTACTTTCTCGGATACGCGCCGTCTTCCACGATGGCGCGGTAATTTTTCGTATCCGTTGCTCCCTCTGTAGAGAAAAACAGAAGACGGGAATCTGCGTTCAGTCCCAACGCCTCCTTGATATGGGAAAGCGCAGAATTCATCAAAATCTCGCTTACGCATCCGAACGCCGACGCGCCGCTTTCACCGCTGACCATGGGCTCATCCCCCGCCTCCGGTTTTGCCAGAATGCGCATGCCCTCTGCCGCCGCGTAATCCGGACAGGAGAGAAACGCACTCGTCACGCTTTTCAGGATTTCCCACGCGATAGTGCACGGTTCTCCGCAGGCAAGTCCCGCCATGATTGTGTTCATTTCGCCCGTTACAAATGTTCTCTCGCCCGCCACAGAGGATTGATAGAAGCAATCAGCCCTGTTGGGCTCTACGATGATGATCTTGGGCGGATTTTCCCGGTAGGCGTCCGTCAGAATTGCTGCCACAGCCGCCGCCATCGAGCCCACGCCCGCCTGCAAAAATACATGTGTAGGCGCTTCAATAAGTTCCTCTATTGCCTCCAGCGCCATCGTGCCGTAGCCCTGCATGATCCACGTGGGAATTTCGTCATAGCCTTCCCACGCGGTGTCCTGAACGACCACCCAGCCCTTTTCATCAGCCATTTTCTTTGAAAGCCGCACGCAGTCGTCGTAATTCATATCAGTAATCGACGCGTCCGCGCCGGCTTTTTTGATGTTCTGAAGGCGCTCCTGCGCGCTGCCCTTGGGCATGTACACAACGGACTTGAATCCAAGCTCCTTAGCCGCCCACGCAACCCCGCGCCCGTGGTTTCCGTCGGTGGCGGTAACAAAGGTGATGTCGCCAAGCTTCTCTTTGACGCTTCTGTCCGTAAGAGAAGCATAAGAAAGCTCTTCTTCGCAAAGGCCGAGCTTCCGCCCTACATATCTTCCAATGGCATAGCTTCCGCCAAGCGCCTTGAACGCATTTAAGCCAAACCGCTTCGATTCGTCCTTGACGTAAATTTCATGAACGCCCAATTTCTGCGCTGTATTTGTGTATTTCACAAGCGGCGTAAGCGAATAAACGGGAAAACTCTCGTGAAACGATTTTACCTTTTGAGACGCCAAAACCGAAAAAGTATTTTTATATGCATCCGGCATTCCTTCCGGCGTCCATTCCTTCATGAAAAAACCTTCGCGCATTCGCATTATCTCCTTATACTGCGGATTATATTATAGGATAAGCTGCCTCGCATTTGTGAGACAGCTTTTTCCTTTATACTTATCCCTACAGCATATGAACGCAGCCTTCTCTGAAGGACAGATACGCTGTGTCGCCCACTTCATAAATCTTGCGTCCGACAGGGCAGTAATCCGCAAGCTTCACAAGCGTATCTCCCACCATTACGTGGTAATTCTGATACGCGCCCATGAAGCAGGAAAGAACGATCTTGCACGGAAGCGCGCCTGTGTCCGCTAAAATGGTGGCCTCGGGACGCAGAACGATCTTGCAGTTCTTTCCGACTGCAAACTGATCGGGGTTAGGCACTTTTACATCGTGACCGGAAATGTTGAGAACGCAGTCCTTTCCGTCCAGCTTCACGATTTTGCCCTCAAGGAAGTTGACCTCGCCGATAAAGTCCGCAACGAACTCGTCCACCGGGTGCTGATAGATCTCTCTGGGCGTGCCCATCTGGGCGACTACGCCTTTGTTCATGACGATGACCTTATCGGAAATCGCCATGGCTTCGGCCTGATCGTGGGTGACGTAGACGGCAGTGATGCCGAGGGTCTGCTGGATGCGGCGGATTTCCGTGCGCATGGACACGCGAAGCTTCGCGTCGAGGTTTGAAAGCGGCTCGTCAAACAACAGCACGCTGGGCTCGACGACCATGGCGCGTGCCAGCGCGACGCGCTGCTGCTGACCGCCGGAAAGCTGATTGGTCATGCGGCTTTCCATGCCGGTCAATTCCACAAGCTC
This sequence comes from Clostridiales bacterium, assembly GCA_015056255.1. Lineage (GTDB taxonomy): Bacteria > Bacillota > Clostridia > Christensenellales > Aristaeellaceae > SFHK01. The sequence continues at coordinate 21,278 of SVGP01000011.1, forward strand.
CAAAATGCGCTCAATGCGTTTATTCATTTCGGCCTTGGGGACATTCCGAAGCTTCAGGCCGTAGGCAACGTTGTCATACACATTGTAATGCGGGAAAAGCGCATAGCTCTGGAAAACCATCGCGGTATCGCGCTTATTGGGCATGAGCGCGTTGATCGGCTGCTCACCCAGATAGATTTCGCCGGCATCCGGGCTTTCAAAGCCCGCGATCATTCGAAGGGTGGTGGTTTTTCCGCAGCCGGACGGGCCTAAAAGCGTTACAAAGCTTCCCGCTTCGATTTCAAGCGAAACATCGTTGACCGCATAAAACTGCTTTTTCGTTTTGGGGTCCAGATAAATCTTGGAGATATGATCGAGACGAACCCCTTTCTTTTCCTTGCTACTCACCTTAATCACTCTCCTTCAAGCTAACATTTCTCGACGTGCCAAAGAATTTGATCACCAGGTTCATGAGCACGATCGCGGCATAGACGATAGCAATCAATATCGTTGCATACGCGCAGGCAACGCCGTTTTCGCCCTTTTCCGCAAACTCATTGATACGGCAGGTAATCAGAAGATATCTGGGCGTTACCAACAGGATAATTGCGCTGATGGCGGTTATGGAGCGGACAAAGGTCGTGACAAGACCTGACAGGAACGAATCCTTAATCAGCGGAAGCGTCACGCTTGTGAACACCTTGATGCTGCCCGCGCCAAGGTCATAGGCCGACTCCTCAATGGATTTGTCGATCTGGCGAAGCGCCGAAATACCGCTTCTGGTTCCGACAGGCAGGGAGCGGACAACAAAGACGATGACGAGGATGATACCGGATCCGTAAATACCTTGAAGAAATCCGGTTCTGAATACGCCTCTGGCAAAGCCTCTGATGAAGCCTACGCCCAGAACCGTTCCGGGAACCGCCATGGCCAGCATGGAGACAAACTCGATCATGCCCTTGCCGCGGAACTTCTTTTTGACGACCAGATATGAAATGATCATTGAAAGAAGCGCGGTGATGGGCGCGGAAATCAATGACAGGATGAACGAATCCTTAAACGCCTTGAAGCCGTCGTCTCTGAAAAGCTGCTGGAACCATCTGAAGGTCAGGCTGTAATCGCGGCCCCAGAGCTTGAAAAGCGCGCCGAAGGGGATAGCGATATACATGATGATGACAAAGGCCGAAATGGCGGAGCAAAGAATCGTAAGCGGCACGCGCACGGAAGCATCCGTAATCGGAACGCGCGCGCGGCTGGCCTTTCCGGTAAGCGTCGCCGCTGTCTTGGCTTCGAGATAGTATTTCTGAATCAGGAACAATACAAGCGTGATTGCAAGCAGCACCACCGCCATTGCGGCAGCGCCGGTTGTATCGTAGCTTCCGCCGGTGATTCTTAAGTAAATCGTCGTAGCCAGCGTGTCATAGCTGCCTCCGATCATCATGGGGTTGGCAAAGTCGGCAACCGACTCGATGAAGGTAACGAGGAACGCGTTTCCAAGGCCGGGAAGCATAAGGGGCAGCGTAACCGTCGTAAACACCTTCCAGCGGCTTGCACCCATATCGCGCGAGGCTTCCTCCATTGAAGGATCAATGTTTTTAAGAAGACCTTTCAGCATCATGTAGCAAACCGGGAAAAACGTCAGAATCTGAACCGTCGCAATGCCCTTAAGACCGTATATGTCGCTGTCATAGATCTTGAGGAGCGTGCGGGTGATGAGGCCGCCGCGCCCGAACAGGAGAATCATCGAAAGCGACAGTACAAACGGCGGGGACACGACGGGGAGCGTCGAAACCACATCGAACATCTTTTTGATGACGCGGGATTTTACCTGAACATAGCAGTCCACATACGCAAACAGAAGGCCTACAACCACTGCGCCCAGAGACGTGATAAAGCCGAGCTTCAGGGTGTTGAAAAATGCGTTTCTGAACGTGTAATCCTTAAAGATTCTCGGAAACGCCGCGCCCGTCCAGTAGTCGTTTTCCACCTTCACATAGGCTTTTTCGGGATTGATCGTATCGCCGTCTTTGATCACGCGACCGTTTTTCACATACAAACTTCCGTATGCGCCCGTAAGATCATTTAGCGCAATCGTGAGTTCATTATTTTTGCTGTCCAGAACGGTTACGCTTCTGTTTTCGCCTTCGCCCGTATATTCAATCTCCGCTTCCCCTGAAAGCACGTCCTTCAGAAGATACATATTCGTCTCCTGAACATGCACGCTGTCCATCAGAAGCATCATAAGCGGATACAGTATGAAAAGCGCCAGAAGAACCGAGAGCAGTATGATGGTCGTAACCATTGCGGGATCAGCGAAGAATTTTTTGCGTTCAAGCGCCGCGCCCTGTTTTGTTTTCACTTCTTATCACACCTTCCGTAAATAAAGAAGGGATGGGATATTTCACCCATCCCCTCTTGATTCAAAGGATTTTTCGTCCGATTATTCGGTCTTGAAGCGATCATCCGCAGCAGCGCCGAGCGCCTCGAAGAAGTCGGCGACATACTTGGTGGTGTTGGCCTTGGCATCTTCGAAGTCGTAGTCGATGACGTTGTTAGGATCGAGGCCGAAGGGCTCAACCGCGGCGGGCTGCTTGGCGGAGTTGATGACGAGGAACTGATAGCTCTCTACGTCGTCAGCCAGCTCAACGCACTCGGGGGACAGAGCGAACTCGATCCAGAGCTTCGCAGCATTGGGATGCTCGCAGCCTTCGAAGATGGCGGTGGCACCGATTTCAAAGCTGGTGCCTTCTTCGGGGATGATCAGTCCGATGTTGTCATAGCCCTTGAGGATCTGGGTGATGCCGTCATGCAGGAAGCCAACGCCGATGACGCACTCGCCGATACCGACTTTCTTGGAGGGGCCGGAGCCGGACTTGGTGTACTGCTGGATGTTCTTGTCAAGCGCTACGAAGTACTCCATCGCCTCATCGTGGCCGAGGAGCTGGACCATGGTGTTGATAATCAGCTTCGCAGTGCCGGCGGTGTTGGGGTTGGATACCCAGATGAGGTCCTTGTATTCGGGCTTGAGAAGATCCTTCCAGCCTTTGGGCGCCTCAAGGCCGAGGCGGGCGAGCTCCTCGGTGTTTACCATGAAGCCGAGGATTCCCTTATAGATACCGTACCAGTAGCCGTCCGCGTCACGGTACATGGGGCCGGCGAGATCGTAAGCGTTAACCGCTTCATAAGCCATGAGCAGGCCTTCCTTGGCGCACTCGTTGTAGGGGTCGGTCGTGCCGCCGAACCATACATCGGCAGAGGGATAACCAGCTTCTTCAGTGATCTTGGCCTGAACTTCGCCGGTGGAGAGGCGCTGATAGTAAGTCTTAATGCCGTACAGTTCTTCGAAGCGTCTGGCAGCTGCGGCAACGTAGGGCTCTTCGCAGGAGCCATAGATGATCAGTTCACCCTCAGCCTGGGCTGCCTTGATGAGCTCGGGATCGATTACGGGCTTTTCGGCTTCAGCAAAGCTGACCGCGCCGAACGCCATAACCAGAACGATGAGAAGGGAAATCAGTTTCTTCATGGTTCTCGTCTCCTTTTTGTTTTTTCCGCGCTATCAAACATGCGCGCTTTGGCATAATGCCGGATGAACTAATTATATTCTGGTTCCGTTATTAAGTCAACCAATATACGAATATTTAGAAAATTTTCGGTATAGTTCGACACACATTTGTCTTAATTCGTAAAAAAGCATCCGTTCAACGGGCCAAATACACCGATGAACGGATGTTTCTGTTTAATGCTTTTTCGGCTGATAGCGGATGTCGTTTACGGAATACACAGTCATAAACGCCTTCGGATCGGTTTTGTGCATAAATTCCATCAGCATCCTGTATTCCTGCTTATCGACGATGGCGATAATCTCCATGCGCTTTTCCCCGGTATATGCGCCGATGCTCTCATACAGGGTCGCGCCGCTATGGATTTCGTGGAGAATGTAGGAAATGATCTCCTCGTGCTTGTCCGACACGATGCAGACTCGTCTTTTGAGATTCAAGCCAAAGATAAAGTGATCCACGATCATTCCGCCAAAGAACGTTCCGATAACGGACAAAACAACCGTCGCCTTGTCAAAGCACAGCGCGGACGACAATGCCACAAGCATGCCGGACAGGCTCATGGCGCGGCCAAGTTCTATATGAAGATACTTGTTCATGAGCTTGGCAACAATATCAAGGCCGCCCGAGGAGGCGTTTACCGAAAACAGAAGCGCAAGTCCGCTTCCGACCACAAGGATATAGCACAAAACATCCAGTATCGGCTCGTTTGTGATGGATGAAAAATCTGGGAACGCGATTTCAAACACGCGCATAATCAGCGGCATCAGTATCGATGCATACACCGTCTTCGCTCCGAACTCGCGCCCGATCAGAACAAAACCGATGATCAAAAGAAATACGTTCAGCGCAAGCGTTATTGCAGAAACCGGGAGGTTGATAAAGTTTGCAATCACCATGGCAAGCGCCGACGCGCTTCCGACTGTCACATGGCTGGGCATCATGAAAAAGTACACAGCCGCCGCGATAATCGCCGTTCCGACCGTAATGATTCCGTATTCCTTTAAAAATCTTTTGTTCATATATTCTCCTTAGAAGGTTTTGATTGCATACGCATTATACCGAATCCCAGCGCAAAAATCAACCAATTACAGATTCAAGCACGCCATAAAAACGGGAATCTGCTTCTCCCACGACGCCTCCGAATGCGTGCCGCCGGGAATAATGCGAAGCGTTACGTTTACATCCCTTTCCATCAGAAATTCCGTCACACGCGTTAGGGCTTCCCGGCTCTCCCGGTGATTTTTCATTTCCTTGCTGCCATAGTCAATGTAGATTACCGAGTCCTTTTTAATGTTTCCATCTTTCAATACAGAAAGAATTTTATCAGGAGCAATCCACAGGCTCGCCGAAAGGCACGCCGCCTTTTTGAATACATCGTTATAAACGCACGCGGCGTACATCGCCATAAGTCCGCCCATGGAGGTTCCGCAAATGGACGTATGCTCCCTTTCAGGAAGCGTTCTGAATTCGCGGTCAATGATAGGCTTGAGCGTTTTTACAAGCCAGTTCATGTAAATGCCGCCCTTCCCCTCGATCGCTCCGACCGGCCCGTAGACAAAATCCACCGGCGAATATTCGCTTAAGCGCTCGTTGCCTTCTGTATTGCTTTGAACGGCGCATATGATCAGAGGCGTATTGGTCCTTTGCATATAGTCGCTCATGCCCATCGATTTTCCAAACGACGCATCCTTATCGAAAAACACATTCTGTCCGTCGAACATATATAAAACCGGATATCTTTTGCCGCTTGTTTCATAGTCCTCGGGAAGATAAATATAGAGCCCGCGCTTTTTGTCGCCGGTCAATTCGGGAATTGCAATTTCGCGCTTAATAACCATACTGTTCACCTTCTGATATCTATGATGTCTGATTATAAGCCGATTGCGGTTTTCTGTCAAACCAAAGGAGCTGTTGCAGAAGGAAATTTCTGTAACGGCACCTTTTGATGACTCAGCGTATGAAACGTTTTTCTTTTTTCGCTTATTCTGACTTTTACGAAAATACCGGCAGGGCGGGGGCTTTCTCCCGCCAAAAAAACCCGTGTTTTAGACGTAAAACGGCGGGAGCAAGCCCCCGCCCTACGTTTGATTGAAGTGAAAATGTTTCTCGTTTCTGTCTGCCAATATGATTTCCGCAACAGTTCCTTTTGTTTACAAAACCGAATTGACCTGACCTAAATAAACTTCCTTGGGCAGCATCGGCGCTTCAAGCAGCCGGACAGTTTCTTGTGAAAGCGTACAGGTTTTTGCAAATTCTTCTCCCGCAAGACGGAATTTTTCAAGCAGCGGGTCTGCAACAACCACCGCCTGAGGCACATTCAAAAGCGGCGTTTCCGGCACAAATACCATTAATGGGTCGCCAAAATTGTTTTTCATCTGAAGTCTCAGCCCCTCAAAATTCCCCTCCCAATTTGGAAACCCGCTGCCGGAGAAAACGATGTGTTTCTTTTTCGACAAATCAAACAGCGTCTCATGGGAAACACGCCCGTTTTCCTCGCGCATATTAAGCCTGCAAAGCGGAATGAGCCTGTCGACCACGGCTTTCAAGTGCGACGGCATCGAGTAGCAGTATAATGGAAACGACCAGATGATCACATCCGATTTGAGAATTTCACATAGTATCTCATTCTGATCATCCTTCTGAACGCACTTCCCATCGCCGTTTTTCCAGCACATAAAGCATCCGACGCAGGGCTTTATATTCTTCTTTATCACATCTATAATGATAACGTCGCACTCCGTTTGCGCTTGTAAGCCGCTTAAAAAGCTTCTCGTCATGCGCATGGTATCACTTTTGGCTTTGGGACTTCCATTCAAAACAAGTATCTTCATTTTCTGATTCCTTTCACATTCACCCGGAACATTCCGTGCCGATTACAGTAAGCGTAAATCCACTTAACTCGCTCCGGCCGAAACCTCGCCATGGCCTCTCCTTCGGGATAGAGCTTTATAAACTGACAACCATTATCCGAAACAGCGAGCAGACACGTGATATAATGATCTTTTTCCATCGGATGGGAAAGCGCAGCCAGAAGTTCCCCGTCGTCATAGGAAACCGAAATTGTATGCTCCTCATCTTCATCCTCCAGCGAAACGGGTGGCAGCGTGATTCCGCAACAGCTGACCACCGCATGACCAAGCGCCAAAATACCATTTCCGCAAACGGGACAAACATAGCACACCGATCTTAATAAATTGGACGAGCGATTTCGATTCACTACGTTCTCGCCCGAAAAAAGTTCGATTACGGAAATCTCCAAAGCTTTTGCAATCGGCTCCAGCATTGAAATGTCAGGAAGCCCCTGCCCCGTCTCCCACTTGCTGACCGCCTTGCCGCTCACATGCAGCATTTTCGCCAGTTCTTCCTGCGTAAGATTCTTGTCCTCGCGCAGTTTTCTGATCATCGCGCCCGTTACATAGCTGTTCACTTTTCTCACTTCCTTAATTGAAGTATATCACAGCTAAATCAGAAAGAGCAACCCACGCATCGTGGAGCCGCTCTTTCGCTTATTGCCTTTAGGCTTTGAAGATCAGATCTGTCGGGAACGCCTTTGACATCGGCTCATCCATATTACCGGAGCACAACGTCAAACGCAAATTCATTTGCCATAAGATTTGCTTCCTCTTTGTCCTTGATCGGAACGCCGTTTCTGGTGAGGTTTTCAATCAAAACATTCTGAACACAGTTTTCATTGTCCAAGCCTTCAAAGCAGATTTTAGGCATCGGCACGCATTCGTCCGAGAGAACCTGAATATTTCTAAACACGATTCTTTCAATCTTCTGTCCGCTGTGACCGGGACCGAAGAGGCCCATGCTTAAGAAAAATGCGCCAAGCAGCATGGGCTGATCAAAGGTAACAGGCGCTTTTTCATAGGTCTGCTCGTCGCTCTGCTGGAATTTGAGCGGCATTTGATCTTTACTGTATTCCACGCGGATGTCGTCAAAGAGAATATCGTGGATGTAGGCGTCGTTGTGGTGCTGAATATCCAGATGCAGCCAACTTCCATGAATCACATCACAGTTTCTGAAAATGATGTTTCCGTATTCGTCCGCGTTGGTTTCCGCACCGATTTCAAGACCGCGCCCCCAGTCGCACCAGATCACGCAGTTTTCCGTGATGATGTTTTCATTGTTTTTGTGTCCCCAGCCGCAGATACCCTTGACGACCACGCAGTCGTCAAAATTGCGGAGGAAGCTGTTTTTGAGAACGCAGTTGCAGCTGTTGAAATAATCCACGCCGTCGGAATTGTAACGCCACATGCCGATCATTTTAATGTCGTCAATGACGACGTTTTCGCACGCCGCCGGAACGATTGCAAAACTTGAAGAATCGCGAAGCGTGATGTGCTCGACCGTGCAGTTTTTGCAGTTGTAAAAACGAACGAGGCCGTTTAACACCTGATGCTCGTTAATATACGCCTTCAGGCGGTCGTTGTCCAAGAAAAAGTCGCGCGAGGATACATTATCCCAGATGCCAAGCGCGGCAATCAAACCCGTATCGCTCGTTCGGATTTCCTTGCTGCCGTCCAAAATGCCCAGGCCTGTGATCTTTATGTTCTCTTTCCCGAAGGCGGCGAAGCCGCCGTACACCACCGCACCCGCGTCGATATACACAGTCTGGTTGCTTTGAAGCTCAATAATGCCGATTTCATGCTCGCCGGGACCGAAATAAAGATCCGTGTCCTCTAAGGAAACCACCTCCGTCTCTGGAGCAATAAAAAGGTTCAGACACTCATGCTCGCCATTTACTTCAAGCACATACTGACCCGGACCCGGGAGCATGAAGGAAAGCGCGTCTTCCGTTTGTTTAACCCTGATTTTCTTAGAAAGCGGACGCACGCATACTTCCTTGATTTCCTCATGAAGCCGGACTTCAACCTTCACGCAATCATTGCTCTCGGCGCGCACAAAGCCCGCAATCTCCGTCTGATCCAGGCTTCTTTGGTGGCCCGGCCAGCCGCAGTTAAAAATCATGGCGGAAACGCGCGCAGCCGATACCGGCGCGCATTCACCGTTCAGCGTAACCGAAAAGCGTTCGCACATTTTTTCAGAAATCGGAACAGGTGCAATTTTCATATTCTGCCTCCCAGGTTAGTCGCAAGCCTTTTTATTTCTTCAAAGGCGTTGCATCGTCAAACAAATGCTCGTCGTTTTTAAGGTATTCGCTTGTGATTTCATACATTTTCACGCAGTCGCCCAGAATGCATTTTGCGTCGCCGAATGCGCCGTAGCGGATAGCGCCGCCCCTTAAAAACGCCGGTTCCATCTTTCCGTAATACTGGCTGACCTCGGTCGCCGGAGGCTCACAGTGGTGGCGATACTGGTGTGTGTCGTGTTTTATGCCGTTTTCATCGATGCTGAAAAATGGCTGCGGATTCTTTGCAAGGCGGTTTGGGATATGGTTCCACTCCTCAACGCCATGGATGAATGTGTTTTTCGTAAGGTTGCAGCCCAAAAACAGGATCTGCGCACGCCTTAAAAGCAGTTTTTCCCAGCAGCCGCCCTTTGCGCACGGGGAATGCGAGTTTTCTTCGCCCGCAATGTATTCTTCGGCGTCCTTTCCGAAGGCCGCAACCGAATGCGTCGGATGTAAAGACCTTTTCACGCCCGGGCGCATGCGAAAGATATTCGTCAGAAGCCCAACGCAGGACGGCTCCGTCTTTACGTTAAACACATTGTAGTTTTCATTCATCTGATCCCACGTGTGAGTGGGAAGCACAAGAAGGCCGTCCTTCATGTATTCCATTAGCGCGTCGATCACCGTGTCCGCGCCGCCCTCCACTTTTCCGATGGCCTTCATCGACGAATGCACAAGCAGCGTTCCTCTTGGATCAATGTTCATTTCGGAAAGCTGCCTAATAAGGATATCCTTTGTATACATATTTTCACCTTTTTACTTGATTTCTTTAAGCACATACACGCCGTAGGGGGCAATTTCCATATCGCCCTCATATGTATTGCCCGTGAGAAGATCGATCATTTTGCCATCAAGCGCAATTTCTCCCTTTTCATTGCCTGCCTCGATGACGATCATGCCCTTTTCGCCGTTTCCGCTTCTGGGAATCACGACGAGCGTGCCCCTGGTCTTTGCGCCAGCAAGTCCTGCGTCCTTAAGCGCAACAGACGCAAGCTTATTATATCCTTCCTCGTCGCTCATTGCGCCCAGAAGGATGACCTCGCCCTTTCCATACCTGTGGCGGCTGATGATGGATTTCCCGTTCAGCGACGTGTGCCCCGCCGTGATTTCGGCAAGCGATTCGCCGTTGCCCTTGAGATCATACGCCTCCGCCCATTTGCACACGGTGATTTCCTCGCCGTCCGACCACTTGGCCTTCAGGTATTTTCCGTCCGTCGGAACGGAGTAGGAAAGCTCCACGCCCAGCATGTTTTCGATCATGCCCATGGCGCGGTCGGTATAATGCGCGCCGATGGTGTTTCGAATATCGGTCATCGGGCCGGCCACCCATACGCCGCCGTCATACACCCATTTTTCGATTTTCTCCGCCATGCCATCGTCTTCCAGCGTCATCTGAAGAGAAGTAAACAGTATCTTGTATTTCGTAAGATCGTTTCTCGCGCCGATCACGTCCGGGCGAACGCCGTTTTTCATGAGGCTTCTGTGAATGGCCATCAATTCATGATCGTAGGAATTGCCCTGAAAGATCGGTTGCTGATCGAAAAGCTCCCACGATTTGGAGGTAAAATGCATGGCCACGGGCGTATCCACTCTGGTAGCGTTTATGAATTCGGAAGCTTTTTCAAAATCCGCTGCAGTCCTCTGCACTTCGCCAAACACATGGGAAGGCCTGCCCTCGGGCGAAATCACGCTGCCGTGCACAAGCTCATGCCCCGCCCAATGCTGACGCCACAGCCAATACATATTGCTCTCGCCGCCCAGCGCAACGGGCAGCCACGAATTCACGCGGCAATAGCCCTCGGGCTTTAAAAACTGCGAAATCGCGACCGAGCCGTTCCATGTGGTTGCTGTTTCAGTGTTCCAGAAGGGCTTATCCTTGATATTTCTTAAAAAGTCAAACCAGAAAATTTCGTCCGTCAGGTTTTCGGGTGTGTTGTAATGGTTGAACATCACAACGTCCATTTTCTCATTCATCTTTTCGTAGTCCATGCCGTTAATCGGCATGGTGTCGGTGCCGATGGGCGCAGAAGTGTATTTTCTTAAAATGTCCGCCTGCGCGTGCATAAAGGCGATATCGCTGTCATAGTGCGAATGGTGCCATTCATACATCATGTGGGGATTGTGCCATGCGTGAATCGCGGGCGGAATCTGATCAAAGCTGTCGTAAGCCTGGCTGAAAAGATTGAGGTTCCACTGCCTGTTTAAGTTTTCAATCGTCTTGTATTTTTTCTGAAGGTCATCGCGATACTTTTTCAGGCAATGCCCGCACACGCAGCCGATGCCAAAGGAATAAATTTCGTTGTCCAGCTGCCAGCCGATGATAGCCTTGTCGTTACCGAATTCCTTCGCCATCTGCTCAACAATTTCATAGGATGCTTTTAAGTAATTAGGGTTATTGCTGCAGCAATGTCTGCGTCCGCCGTGCTCGGTCTGCCATCCGCCTTCATTTAAAACCAAAACGTCCCTGTGCTCCTGAGACAGCCAGATCGGCGGCGTAGCCGTGGGCGTGCCCATCACAACAGCGATACCCGCATCATAAAGCGCGTCCACAACCTTGTGAAGCCACCTAAAATCATACTGACCCCTGACCGGCTCCATCCTGCGCCAGGCAAATTCACCGATGCGGGCGCATTTGATGCCCGCAAGCTTCATTTTTTTGATATCGTCTTCGATAAAGCTCTCGTCCCAGTCCTCCGGATAATACGCGCAGCCCAGAAACGGCGTTTTCATAAATCCTCTTCTCCTTTAAAGTGTTTTTTCTTCATTATATCACACACATATTCATCCATCAATCAGACATTTTTTCGTTTTCAAGTTGAATTTATTATCTCCATAGGGTAAAATGATGCTACAAACATAAAAGGAGTTATTTATGAAGATCGCATTTCGAAATACGCCGTTTACGCCTGATCAAAAAAAGACGCTGAGCGATATCTGTGCGTCCGGTGGGTATGACTATAAATGGTATGAAAAAAACGAAGAAGTTGTCCTCGAGGATCTGACGGGGGCAGAGGCGCTGCTGGGTTATTTTCCGGTTTCCCTTCTTAAAAGCCTGAAAAAACTCAAATGGCACCAGGTGCCCTCAGCGGGCGTTGACAGCTTGTGTTCGGATATTTACTATGACGACAGCGTAGTGTTAACCAACTGCTCAGGCGCGTTTGGCGTCGCGATTGCAGAATACATGCTGACCGGCGTTCTCATGCTCATGCGCAGCCTGCCCGCATATATGAAAAAGCAACGTGCGCACATCTGGCAGGAGGACAAAATTACCCGAACCATTTACGGAAGTACCATCGCCGTCGTCGGCATGGGCGATATCGGTTCGTCCTTTGCATCCCGCGCCAAAGTTCTGGGTGCATATATTCGCGGCGTAAAACGCACGCCCTGCGCGCCGGATGGAATTTTTGACGAAGTATATCTGACAAAAGACCTTAAAAAAGCCGTGCAGGGCGCGGATGCGGTCGTTATGTCCCTTCCGGGCACGAAGGAAACAAGGCATATCCTTTCAAGGGAAATCATCGATTCCATGGACGAAAAGACCATCATTGTCAACTGCGGACGCGGAATCACAATCGATGAAAACGCGCTCACAGACGCGCTTCGGGAAAAAAGAATCGCAGGCGCGGTGCTGGATGTATTTGAAACGGAGCCCCTTCCAAAGGACAGCCCCCTCTGGGACATGGAAAATGTAATTCTTACCCCTCACATTTCGGGACGCGACACAACGCCCGTGAACGCGGAGAAAATTTTTGAGATTTTCAGAGAGAATCTAAAGCGTTTTATCGAAAACAAGCCGCTGATAAATGTGGTTGACCGAAAAATCGGGTATTAGAACAAGCGCAAAGAAAGCTCGGGCGATCAATGATTGCCCCTACACCTTGTGATGGTACTAAAACCATACTGTAGGGGCGGTCATTGACCGCCCGCGCATTTTAAATACAAATGTTTCCTATTCCCCGATAAGCGCAGCATTCACCTTTTCAAACCCGATTCTCATAACCGTGTCGTTAAACCTTTCGCCGGCAATGCCATTTTCTTTATAGAAAAGGATCGCCTTTTCAATCACGTTAAGAACCTCTTCTTCTGTCATGAACAGCTTTTCAAGCGGAATGCCTCTTGCGCATTTTTTGCCCCATCTGCCGCCGATGTACACGCGATAACCGTTTACATAGGAAATTGCGCCGAAGGGGCATTTTTCGCGGCAGCGGCCGCAACTGTTGCATTCGGATTTATCAATTGCGATACATCCGTTTTCGACCCTGACTGCCTTTACAGGGCAGCTGTTTTCCACCTGACATACGCCGCAGCCTCTGCAGACTTCGCAATTGACAACCGGCATCATCTGGCCGATCACGCCCAGATCGTTGATATCCGGCTTTACGCAGTTGTTCGGGCAGCCGCCTACCGCGATTTTGAATTTGTGCGGAAGCGGCGTTTTGTGATAGCCTACGTAAAACTTTTCGTGGATTTTAAGTGAAAGGGAAAACGTATCGATCAGGCCGAACACGCAGGTTGTGCCCTTGCAGGAAACGACCGGGCGAACAAGCGCGCCGGTTCCGCCGGTCATGATACCGTAATCTGCTAAAAAGGCGATAAGCGCATCGATGTTTTCATATTTCACGCCCTGAATTTCCATCTGAAGGCGCGAAGTCATGCAAACTTCGCCGGAACCGAATTTTTCGGATGCTTCCGCAATCGCGTGATGCTCGCGGGCTGTGATTTTTCCGTTTCTCGTGATCACGCGCACGTTGAACACATCCGGATATCTCTTGTCACGAAGACAGCCCAACCCCTTTACGCGTTTGATTTCTTCGCTTGATAAAGAAACTACTTTATGTTCTTGCATGCTTCTCGCCGCCCTTTGTACGTTTTCCGTTTATTTGTGTTCGCCGCACTTATGTTCGCCGCATTTATGCTCTGCACAATTGTGGCCTTCGTGGTGCTCTGCGTGATGATCGCATCTGGCGTTCGGGTCGTAGGTAAGCTTATTGGCAATCAGCATATTGACCGCCGCGTCCGCATTTCCCTGAACGCCCGCGTACAGGCGAATGCCCGCCTGACGAAGCGCTTCCTGTGCTCCGCCGCCGATTCCGCCGCAAATCAGAACCTCAACCTTGTTGATCGCAAGCAGCGTTGCAAGCGCGCCGTGGCCGCTGCCGTTCGATTCCAGAATCTCGCTCTTTACGATTTTTCCGTTTTCGGTGTCATAGACCTTGAACTGCTCGGTGTGTCCGAAGTGCTGAAAGATTTTTCCGTTATCATAAGTAACCGCTATTTTAAGCATGATTACGTCCTCCTTTATTACATCTGCGCGTCGATTTAGAAACACGCACCTTCATTATATCACATTTTTCGCCGTTTGCAATCGTATAAAGCCGTCGCTTTCACCGAGTTTTTTTATTCTTGACATTTCTCTTAAAATTTGGTATTCTGTAAATGTATAGTTAATCCATAAATAATTCAATAACAATCGAATGACTGGCTCGGGAGAGATCGCAAAAGCGAAGCCGAAGGGGAAAGCAAAAACTCTCAGGCAAAAGGACCGGGTCATGACGATACTCTGTAGAAGTGGCTTTGCCACGCCGAAGGTGCAACCGGATTTCCGGGAATCTCTCAGGTACATTCTCAGCAGAGGCGCATGAATGCTTGAAGGCAAGTATTTGTGCGCCCTTTTTGTATGTAAATTAAAACAAAGGAGACGATTTACGCATGTCCGACCTCAAGCGCACTCCTCTTTACGCCTCACACATCGCGCTGGGCGCAACCATGGTGGACTTCGGCGGATGGGAAATGCCCATTCAGTATCCCGAAGGCATCATTTCCGAGCACCTTTTCGACCGCAAAAACTGCGGAATTTTCGATGTTTCTCACATGGGCCGCTTCATCATCGAGGGCAAGGATCGTGTTAAATTCCTTCAGCGCGTTCTGACCAGTAATGTTCTCGCCCTCACCCCCGGCCGCGCGCAGTACTGCATGCTGCCCACCGTTACTGGCGGCGCAGTGGACGACGCATATCTTTACATGTTTGAAGAAGACAAATACATGCTGGTTGTGAACGCGTCAAACGCTGAAAAAGATAAAAAGCACTTGGCCCAGTTCCTGCCGGAATACAACGTGCAGTTCACCGATGTTTCTGAATCGCTATCCTCTATCGCCGTTCAGGGCCCCGAGGCTGAGAAAATTTTAAAGATCATGTCCGGCGGCGAGGAAATCACGGGCGATAAGAAAAACGACCTTAAGATCATTTCCCTTGAAGGCAAAACCGTTTACGCCTCCAAAACCGGCTACACGGGCGACCCCATCGGCTGGGAGCTGTTCATTGACTCGGGCGACGCCGAATGGCTCTGGAACCGCTTAATTGAGCTCGGCGCAAAGCCCACCGGCCTTGGCGCGCGCGATACGCTTCGCTTAGAAGCCGGCCTGCCCCTTTATGGTCACGAAATGGGCACGGACGCCGCCGGAAACGAAATTCCGATTTTCGCCGTTCCCCTTGCCAAGTTCGCCGTCAGCTTCGATGAGGAAAAGGGCGACTTCATTGCAAAGGACATTCTCTTAAATCAGAAGGAAAACGGAACCGAAAAGAGAATGATGCCCATCCGCTTGATCGACCGCGGCGTTATGCGCGCCGGCATGGACATCTATTTTGAGGGCAAGCACGTGGGCTGGGTCACTTCCGGCACGATGGTGCCTTATTACGAGTTTGACAAAGACGGAAACATCACCGAAAACACCGGCAAGCGTTCCATCGGCTTTGCCTATGTCGATTCCAATGTCACCAAAAAAGACATCATCGAAATCGATGTGCGCGGCCGCCGTTTAAAGGCCAAGGGCGTAATCAAGCATTTGAATCAGGCCGAGCCGCCGTACGCCAAGGCTGTCCTTCCCAAAGAAAAATAATATAAAAAACATATAATCGGAGGTAACAGACATGAATTTCCCGAAAGATCTTAAGTACGCAGCTTCTCACGAATGGGTCAAAATCGAAAACGGCATCGCCACCGTCGGCATTTCCGACTTCGCGCAGGATGCGCTTGGCGACGTAGTATACGTATCCCTCCCGAACGTCGGCGACAAGGTAAAGGCCGGCATCTCCTTTGGCGACGTTGAATCTGTAAAGGCCGTTTCCGACCTTCTCTCCCCTGTTTCCGGCGTGGTTTGCGAGGTCAATGAAGAATTGGCCGACGCGCCCGAAAACCTCAATTCCGACCCCTACGGCGCATGGATCATCAAAGTGGAAGCCATCGAAGAAGAGGGCGACCTCATGGACGCCGAGGCTTACGAAGCGCACTGCGCCGAGGAGGAATAACAAATGGCAAGCTTCATTCCCTCCACCCGGGAAGAACAGCTTGAAATGCTGAAGGCGATCGGCCTTGAGAAGTTTGAAGACCTCTATAAAGACGTGCCTTCCGATATGCTTCTTAAGGACGGCCAATTGAACCTTCCCGAGGGCAAAAGCGAGATGGAGGTTTCCGAAATCGTCCGTCAAATGGCTGAAAAGAACGTGCTTTTCAAAACCTGCCTTCGCGGCGCGGGCGCATACGACCATTACATTCCCGCAATCGTCAAATACATCCCCGCAAAAGAGGAATTCTTAACCGCTTACACACCCTATCAGGCCGAAATGAGTCAGGGCATTTTGCAGTCCATCTTTGAATATCAGACCGATATCTGTCTTCTGACCGGCATGGACGTATCCAACGCCTCCGTTTACGACGGCGCATCCGCAGCCGCCGAAGCCGCCGCCATGTGCCGTGACAGAAACCGCCGCGTGACGCTGGTTTCCGCCTGCGCGCATCCGGACACGATCAACACCATCCGCACCTATTCCTACGGAACGAACGATCAGATGATCGTGATTCCCGAAAAAGACGGAAAAACCGATATCGAAGCGCTGAAGGAACTTTTGAACGGCTCTGTTGCCTCCGTATACGTTCAGCAGCCGAACTTCTACGGCCTTTTTGAAGATGCTGAGACGATTGCAAGCCTTGCCCATGAAGCGGGCGCGATGATGATTCTGGGCGTAAACCCCATCGCCCTTGGCGCAATGAAAACCCCGCGCGACATGGGCGCGGATATTGCCGTTGGCGAAGCGCAGCCCCTGGGCATGCCCTTAAGCTACGGCGGCCCATACCTCGGCTTTATGGCCACCACTACAAAGCACATGAGAAAACTCCCTGGCCGCATCGTCGGCCAGACCGAGGACGCCAACGGCGAAAGGGCGTTCGTCCTTTCCCTTCAGGCGCGCGAGCAGCACATCCGCCGCGAAAAAGCGTCCAGCAATATCTGCTCCAACCAGGCGCTGTGTGCGCTGACGGCAGGGTTATACCTGTCCGCCATGGGTCCTGAGGGTCTTAAAAAAGCGGCGGTCAACTCCATGAGCAAGGCGCATTACCTCGCCAAGGAGCTTTGCAAAATCCCGGGCGTTCAGATGCTTTATTCGGGCGAATATTTCCATGAATTTGTAACCACGCTTCCGAATGCCGAAAAGGTTTTTTCCTCCCTTGAGGCAAACGGCATTCTGGGCGGATTGCCTGTTGAAGGCGGCGTACTCTGGTGCGCAACCGAAAAGGTGTCCAAGTGCGAACTCGACAGGGCTGTAGCAATCGTAAAGGAGGCGGTAAGCGCATGAAGCTGATTTTTGAAAAAAGCGTCAAAGGACGCGGCATGCAGTATCTGCCCGATTGCGATGTGGAAGAAATTTCTCTTCCCGATTGCTTAAAGCGCGAAGAAGCCCCCATGCTTCCCGAGATCAGCGAGACCGATTTAAGCCGCCACTACACGGAGCTTATAAAGCGCGTGCACGGCGTAAACTGCGGATTCTACCCCCTTGGCTCCTGCACGATGAAATATAATCCCCGAATCGACGAAGAGATGGCGTTTCTACCTGGTTTTACCGGCGTTCATCCCCTCGCGCCCGACTACGCAACCGAGGGCTGCAAAGAGGTTCTTGATACTGCCAAAACCCTTCTTACCGAAATCACCGGCATGGACGACATGACCTTCCAGCCCGCAGCGGGCGCGCACGGTGAGTTCACAGGCGTTCTTTTGATCAAGCAATACCACGACGCCAGAAACGATAAAAAGCGCACGAAGATCATCGTGCCCGATTCCGCCCACGGCACCAACCCTGCAACCGCAGCGATGTGCGGCTATACCGTTGTGAACATTCCCTCCGCGCCCAACGGCTGCGTCGACCTTGACGCGCTCAAGGTAGCGCTTGGCGACGACACGGCGGGCCTCATGCTCACAAACCCCAATACCGTGGGTATTTTCGATGAAAACATCCTCGAAATCACCCGCCTTGTACACGAAGCGGGCGGCCTGTGCTATTATGACGGCGCAAACCTGAACGCCGTTATGGGCGTTGTCCGCCCCGGCGACATGGGCTTTGACTGCATCCATTTAAACCTCCACAAAACCTTCGCAACGCCCCATGGCGGCGGCGGCCCCGGAAGCGGCGCAGTCGGCTGCAAAAAGTACCTTGCGCCTTACCTACCTCAATCCAAGCTCATGACCGGAAAGGACGCCTTTCAGGTCAAGTCCTTTGCAGGCAACTTCTTAGTCGTCGTAAAGGCGCTCACCTACATCCTGACACTCGGAAAAGAAGGTATCCCGGGAGCCGCAAAGAATGCCGTTTTAAACGCCAACTACCTGATGCGCAAAATCCAAGGCACCTTCGAACCCGCGTTTGACCGAATCTGCATGCACGAATTCGTGCTGGATTTGAGCGCATTCAAGAAGGAAACCGGCGTAAGCGCACTGGACGTTGCCAAAACCCTGATCGACAACGGCATGCATCCCCCGACGATGTACTTCCCCTTAATTGTCCACGAGGCCCTCATGCTCGAGCCCACGGAGACCGAATCCCGCGAGACCCTCGACTGGGCTGCCGAGGTTTACAGAAATCTCTATACCCTCGCGCATGAAGATCCCGACTACATGCACGCCTCCCCTCACAAAGCCCAGATCGCGCGTCCCGATGAAGTCAAGGCAGCGAGAAATCCGATCCTTAAATATCAGGCGTAATAAACCAAACGGAGCTGTTTCAAGCGAAGCAGCTCCGTATTTTTTTCAAAATTTGTCGTTTTCGCCGTAAGGCGGGGGTTTGCTCCCGCCGTAAACTTTCTTCCTGTTGCTCGACATTATTACGTCAACATGCATATCTTCGGCGGGAGCAAGCCCCCGCCCTACTATGTCTATCAAGCAAACAGCGCAGAAAACGATTCTTACTTCGTTTCTCCTGTTGCGTTTTATGCAAAAACGCCGTATAATGGATCCAATCATTATACAGGAGATGACTCAAATGGCAATTTCCGAAAAAGCCATGGCGCTCATTGAGAAAATGCAGCAAAACGAGATCACAGAAAGCCTGATCTATAAAAAGATCGCCCGCTTTGCAAAGGGCGAGGAAAACAAAAAGACGCTTCTGCGTCTTTCCAAGGAAGAAGCGGCCCACGCCGAAATCTGGAAAAAATACACTGGAAAAATGCCCAAGGCGCAAAAGCTTAAGGCCTTCTGGTTTGCCATCGTCGCCCGGATTCTCGGCTTCACCTTTGCCGTCCGGCTCATGGAAAAGGGCGAAGAGGGCGCGCAGGACGAATATGATACCCTTTTAAATGAAATTCCGGAAAGCGCTGAAATCAGAACGCAGGAGGAAGAGCACGAGCACGCGCTATTGGATATGCTGGATGAAGAGCGCCTAAACTACGTGGGCAGCATGGTACTGGGTCTGAACGACGCACTTGTCGAGCTTACCGGCTCTCTTGCCGGCTTCACCTTCGCCATGCAGAACACGCGTCTGATCGCGCTCTCCGGCCTCATCATCGGCATTTCCGCCACCTTCTCAATGGCTTCCTCCGAATTTTTGGCAGGCAGAAGCGAAGGAAGAAGCGACGCGCTTAAGTCCTGTACCTATACGGGCATCGCCTACTTAATTACCGTCGTCGCGCTGATTCTTCCCTATCTTCTCTTCCCGGCAAACCAGTACATTTTGGCCCTCATCTGCATGCTGCTTGTCGTCGTTCTGATCATCGCGGGCTTTACCTACTATACCTCCGTCGCTCAGGAAAAGCCCTTCAAATCCCGCTTCCTCGAAATGGCCTTAATCAGCATCGGCGTAGCCGTTGTATCCTTCTTTGTCGGAATCCTTGCCAAGAAGTTTTTGGGCGTGGATTTATAAAACGTCTCACCAAATAAAAATGCAACGCCGTTTTTTGCGGCGCTGCATTTTATTTTGCATTTTTGTCCTTCGTCGTTCCCCGCAAAATCAGCTCGGGCGTTGTGATATAGGTTTGAATCTGTGTTCCGGGATGCTTCAGTTTCTTTAAAACCAGTCTTCCCGCCTCCTGCCCCATTTCATACATATTCACATCCACCACCGTCATCTGAGGCTCCGTAAACATGGAAAACGGGTAGGAGTCAAATGCGATCAGCGCCATATCTCGCGGAATCTGAACGCCCTTTGCCATCAGAGCCTGCATAAGGCCAAGCGCAATCGGGTTATTGGCGCAGATGACTGCATCCGGGCGCGGCTTTAATTTTAAGAGCTTTTTGGCTGCCCTCACTCCGTCTGCGAGCGTCGACTGGCTCTGGAGCACATGGTCGTGCATAAGCTCAATTCCGCTTTCGGAAAGCCCCTGTCTTACGCCCTGCAAGCGCCTCCACGAGGTCATATCGTCCGCGCGTCCGCCGACGAAGGCAATCTCGCGATAACCCATTTGCGCCAGATGCCTTGCCGCCATCTCACCGGACAATCCGTTGTCCGTATCGATCCAGCACAGGCGGTTGTCAAAATTGGGTTTACCAATCACGATATGCGGTATCTTTTCCCGGCTGATGATGGACGAAAGCTTTTTACTCATCACCGACGCATGCAAAACAAAGCCGTCCGCCATGCGCTGCTGCCACGTTTCATCCACAAACGCCGTTGCATCCTTAGAAGTGATATGCCTGATCGTCATCTGGTACCCGTTTTTATTGAGCGTGTGCCCGACGCCGCGCATGATCTCAAAAATATGCGGGTTCACAAACGCCGCATCAAAGGGGAAGTCTGCTAAAAACGCAATCTGATAGGTGCTTTTCGTGGCGAAATTGCGCGCGCGGGCATTCGGGCGATAGCCAAGCTGGACTGCCGCCTGCTTGATTTTTTTCATCGTCTCCTCGGAAACCGCGCCCGATTCATTCAGCGCTTTGGAAACGGTAGACGGCGAAACGCCCGCCCTTTGGGCGACGTCGCGGATCGTTGCGGACATGTTTATCTCCCTTAACGCGCGTATTTGATGACGGCAAAGCCGTACGCATTCAGTATACCATCTTCATACTTTTCAGAAAAGAGGATTTCTCCATCCGGCGAAATCTTTTTTGTTTTATCCGAGCAATTCAAAAGGATATCGATTCTTTCTCCTTCATATTCACGCGCATAGCGAAAAAAGCCGCCGCCCTTTTCGCTTTCAGTCACACGGAAGTTTCCGCGTCTGATCGTATTTTCCTTGTTTCTTAAGAAAAGTACGCGCCTGTAAAAATGATAGAGATCTCCTTTTTCCTGATTCCACGGCATCGGATGGCGATATTCCTCTTCGAGTACGCCCGTCATTCCCCGCTCATCGCCGTAGAACACCGAAGGCATGCCCGGAAACGTCATTTGAAAAAGTACGGCAAGCTTCATTCTGCGTTCATCCCCGCCGCACAGGGAGAGAAACCGACTCACATCATGACTGTCTAAAAGATTCAGCTGAGCATATGCCACCTGCGTCCGATAGCGCATAAGCATATCGGTAACCCTGCTTTCAAATTCGCGCGCGTCAATATCCATGAGCGCAAAAAAACGTTTTGCATGCCGTCTGAAATCGTAATTCATCGCGCCGTCGAACATACTTCCGTCCAGCCAGTGGCTCGCCGTCTCCCAGATTTCGCCGATCAGACAAACGTCTTTCTTGATCCCCTTCACTCTTTTTCGGAAGGCCCGCCAGAAGCCGTCGTCAACTTCACTGGCTACATCCAGCCGCCAGCCGTCGATGTCATACTTTTCCACCCAGAATGCGCCGACATCCAAAAAGTATTCCCGCACCTTAGGGTTGTCAGTCGCAAGCTTCGGCATCATTCGCTCGTAGCCGAAGCATTCGTAATTCGGATAATCCTCCATGTTGTCAGGAACGACGATCGGCTCATTCAGATCATAAAACCAGTCCCAGTACTTGGAAGCGCGGTCCTTTTTTACGGCGTCCTGAAACGCAAAGAACCGCCATCCGCAGTGGTTGAATACGCCGTCAATCATAACGCGCATATTCATTTTGTGCGCCGCTTTCACAAGCGCTTCAAATTCCTCGTCCGTTCCGAATGCAGGATCAATGTGATAATAGTCAATCAGATCGTACTTGTGATATTCGCCTGCAGCAAAAATCGGATTCATGTAAATGACGTTAAAGCCAAGCTCCCGGATGTAATCGAGGTTCTCCGTTATTCCTCGTATCGTTCCGCCAAGCTTTCCGCGAACGATTTCGCCCTGATAGGTCATTTGCGTGCTTTTTCCCGAAATGAATGCCTTTTTCGTTGCAAAGCTGTCGGGGAAGATATTGTATACGCTTGCATCCTTCATCCATTCGGGAATCATTGCCCGATCTGCGCGGTGGTTAAAAGGCAATTGAAAGTATTCCGACCGGTCAATGGTCATTTCGCTGTTAAACCGCGCGCCGTAATAAAGCGTGTTTTCACCCGCATGATCCGTAACAGAGAAGCCATAGAGAACGCGCTTGATCTCCGTTTTCAGCGTGATCTCCCAGAAATCGAACAAGTCGTCGCCCATCACCCTTTGCATCGGCTGATAAAAATAATCCACAGGCGTTTTCCGGCAGGCACGGTCGCCATAGAAAAATACACATTGCTTAAGATCGTCTTTAGCCGAACGCATGCGAAAAACAAGCGTGTTTTCATCCACCGCGAAAGCATATTCCGACATGGGGATATGAAGAAAGGCTCCGTAATTCATGCTTTCGTCATCCTTTCACTCCGCCCGACGTGAGGCCGGAGACCATGTTTTTCTGACACAGGAAAAAGATTACCAATACAGGCATGCTGACCAGTATGGAAGCCGCGGCAAAAACCGGCCAGGAGCCGCTGGTTTCCGTAGCCTGCAGAGAATACAGCCCCGCCGCCAGCGTCATTCGGTTTTCACCCGTCAGGAAATTGACCGAGAAAATGTATTCATTCCATACAAAGTTTACAATCATCACGCCCGTCACAATCAGCGTGGGCTTTGAAAGCGGCATCACGATTTTCGTAACCAGCATCCTGTCGCTGCATCCGTCGATGCGCCCCGCCTCCTCAATCTCAATGGGAATCGCGTCAAAATAGCCCTTCATATTGAGAAGCGCAAAAACGCTCATCGTGCCTGCGTAAATGACAATCAGCCCGATATGCGTATTGATCAGCGAAAGCGAGCTCATCAGCCTGTATATAGCAAACATCGAAAGCACCGAAGGAAAGGAATACAGAAGCAGCAGAATTTTCAGAATCGCGCGTCTGCCCGAAAACCGCTTTCTTGAAAACACATATGCCGCGGGAACTGAGCAAGCCATGGAGAGGACAACGGTCGATAAAGTCAGAAGGGCCGTGTTTAAAAGCCATGTAAGCACAGGCTCGTCGACAAGAACTGACCGATAGTGGCTAAGCGTAAACTCCTTTGGAATAAAGGAAAAGCTGCTGGACAAAAGCCCTCCCTGCGCGTCCAGGGAAACCGACAGCGCATATAAAATCGGAAGAAGCGCCAAAAAGCAGCAGGCGATAAAAAACGCATTAATCAGCGCAGAGGACAGTATGCGCTTTGCCATTTTCTTTTTCTTCATGCCGCCTCCCCCTTCCGTTTTGCGTTTGTGACAAAGGAAAACGCGATCAGAAGCGCAAAAATCATAATGGAGATGGCGGACGAATAGCCGTAATTATTCGTGATAAACGCGTTTTCATAGGCGTAGGTGATGATGGTATGAAAATGCGAGCCCGTCTGCGCGCCGACTCTGAGCGTCATTAGATAAACCACGTCAAACTGCTTGAATGTAGTAAAGACAGTGATCAGCACAGACGGGGCGATTACGGGCTTTAAGCAAGGAACCGTAATTGAAACCGCTCTTCGCAGTGCGTCTGCGCCGTCCAGATACGCCGATTCATAATAGCTTTTGTCGATGCTTTTCATGCCGCCGTCCATAATCATGATCATAAACGGAAGCGCAAGCCAGAGATTGACAAGCGTGCACGTGAGAAACGCACCCGCATCGGTCGAAAGCCACCTGACCGTAATCCCCGTCATATCGCGCATCCACCGGGTCAGAAGGCCGAATTCTGAATTAAACATGCCGGTTTTCCATAAAAGGATACTCACATAACCCGGCATTGCCCACGGAAACATGAGAATGGTTTTATACACGTTTCGAAGCGGCAGACGGGAAACGTTTAGAAGGCAGGCAATTACAAAGGCAATGAAAAGCTGCAAAACCATATTGACAATCGTCCATAAAACCGTGCCCAGAAGCGCGGACAGAAAGCCTGAGTCAAACACCGCTATAGCGCGCATATAGTTTTCAAATCCGATTACGTCAAATTCAAACCAATGGTAGGTATTCATATTGGTAAGGGAAATATAGCCCGTGTACGCAATCGGGAATACCACAATCAGCATAATTAATAGAAGCGACGGCGCGCTCACAAGATAGCCCATAAGCGCCGCGCGCGTGGATTTTGACGTTTCCTTCATCATTTCATCGCCTCAATTAATTGTTCCGCCTTCTTCTGCGCGTTCTCCGCCGCGGTTTCCACGTCGATTCCGGACATGTTTACATCCGTTAAAAGATTGCCCGCAACCGTCCACATCACGTCCATTTCGGGGATATTCGGCATGGGATAGGCGTTTTCAGCCGTTGTGCGCATCGCCATAATCAGCTCGTCCGATTTAACCTCTGCATTTTCATAGCACACTTCCATCGCCGGCGCGCAGCCGCTGGCTTTGGAAAGCGCGATCATGATTTCGGGGCTCTGAAGCGCCTTTAAAACTGTCTTGATTGCATCTGCATTCTTGTTATACCTCGCTTTGATCACGTGAAGCCCCTGTATGCCGGAATACGGCGCGAGGGCAAGGCCGGTTTCATCCACAACGGGCATGGGCGCGATGCCCACATCAATGCCCGCTGCGCGAACCGTGGGCACAAACCACGGGCCGGCTATCGTCGCGTGGGCCATACCGCTTGTAAAAAGCGTATTGACCATCGCATATTCCGTCTCGCCCGGCATATAGGACACGAATTTTTTATGATAGGAAACCGCTTTTTTGACGTTTTCGGTATCAAGCAGGGGCTGCCCATCCGCGCTGATCAGGCTTGCGCCAAA
Organism: Clostridiales bacterium; assembly: GCA_015056255.1. GTDB lineage: Bacteria > Bacillota > Clostridia > Christensenellales > Aristaeellaceae > SFHK01. The sequence goes on from SVGP01000011.1 coordinate 46,325, forward strand.
GCCGTGAATCCAGCCCGCCGCATAATAGGGCGTTGAATGCTGCTCGACAAAACCGTAATGGCCGTACTTGGTTTTTCTGACCATGTATTCATACAATTGCTCGGTGCTTTTGGGAATATCCTCTTCTTTCATGTATTTTTTGTTGTACATGAAAAGAAGCGTTTCAAAATACAGGGGCATCTGGTAAATCTTTCCCTTGTACTCTGCGCCGGATGATGCCAGATTCACATATCCATCCAGCGCATTTTCGCCCAGAATGTCCGTAATGGGCGTTAAAATGCCCATTTCCGCATACACGCCGATTTTATCGTGCGCAAAGAAATACATATCCGGCGCGGCGTTTGCGTCGTTTCCCACCAGCTTCAGGCTCTCCGTAAGCCCGGTTTTCTTTTCAAAAACCACTTTGACCTCGTTTTCCAGCCCCTTCAGCGCATTTTGAAGGACTTCGATCACCTTGTCCTCCTTGTCGTGCCAGATGGTCACGGTTTTAACGCCCGCTTCCTCCTTCGGTCCGCCCGCACAGCCGGACAAGGCTATCAAAATCAGCGCAAGCATCAAACACAATACCCTTTTCATTTTCATCCTCCTGCACATGCAAAATCAGGAGAAGAGGCGTTTGCCCCCTCTCCCGAAGATAATATGCTCTTAATTTACCGCTTCATAGGCGACGGTCGCTTCTTCCGCGCTGATTACCATGATGTAGAGGTCTTTTCCTGCCTCCACGCGAAGATCCGTCGTCTGTACCGTTCCCCCATTGGCGTTCACGATCACGCTGTTGATCCAGCCGGGAACGACGATTTTGTATACGCCATCCTCGCCCTTTTCAAAAGCTTCGCCCGGCCAGGAAACAAACGCGTTCGTTCCGTCCGGATGGCTCCACGCCCAAAGGCACGGCTCCGCCCAGTCTTCGGGCACAGTGGCATACACGGCGATATCGGCAGCCTTGGGCGCCGTGGGATCGTCGTAGGTCACGTCGAAAGTCGCATCGGCATTGACTGTAATCCAGAGATCCGCCGGATCCAGATCCTTGATGTCCGCCGTCTGAACCGCTCCGCCATTTGCGTTGATGATTACGCAGTTGCACCACGCCGGCACCATAGCCGAATACCAGCCGTTTTCGTTGGCTTTCATCTGTCTTCCCGGCCACGGAGCAAAAGCGCTTTTGCCGGAAGGATCCTCCCAGGCCCAAACGCCCGGATTTTCCCAGCTTGCGTCCACCTTGGCGTATACGGTGAATCGCTCGGTGTATTCGGGCGCATCGCCCTCCGTCAGCTTGTCAAAAGAAGCCGTCGCCGTCTTGTCGGCGTTTACGGTGATCCATGCGCTCTTTTTGTCGATGGCAACCGCATCGGTCTGAACGGTTCCGTCGTTGGCGTTCACAATCGCCATTTCCATGCCCGCAGGCAGATAAATGTAATACCAGCCCGCATTATTGGGATCGGGCTCCATCATTTCGCCCGGCCACGCAGCAAAGGCGTTCACGCCCTCCTCGTTCCACGCCCATACGCACGGATACGCCCAGTCCTCGGGAACGGACGCATAAAGAACGATTCTCTCTTCATCCTCCGAAAGCGCGCTCACAGCAAAGAGCATCATAAGCGCAAGCAATGCACAAAGAATTTTTTTCATGTTCGTTTCCTCCTTGTGTTTATCGGTATAATTTAAGTATACTTTTAACAAAAGGAAAGTCAACACGCAAAAAGGAAATCGGTTTCCATGAAAAAAGTGAGTTTGGAACTGGCTTTTTTACGATTTTATATTTTTTGTTTCCATGTATTTCTATAAGGCGTATAAACACATCCGAAAGATAAAATGCGCGGGCGATCAATGATCGCCCCTACTTTTTGTGATTGTATTATAGCAATCCTGTAGGGGCGGTCATTGACCGCCCGCGCTTCTTTTATTGCTTGGGTTTTACACAAGGTTCAGAATCTCTTCTTTTCTGCCCTTTAAGTGCACCATAAACTTTTCGATGCCCTTTGCGTAGTTTCTGTAGTTCCAAAGCTCCTCGTATTCATCGATGGCAAGGTCGAGCATTTTCACAAGCGCGTCGGCCTTTTCCTTCGTGATTTCGGGATTGAGCTTTACTTTGCACACTTCGCTTCCAAGCTCGATTAAAAGCGCGGTAAAGCGGATTTCCCTCTTCATGCGCTCGTCAAAGTCGATTTTTTCGATGTCAGCCATGACGCGGCTGACGTAATCGGTGACGTTGTCAAAGTAGAAGTCGTCGCCCGAATCCTTAAGATCGAAAAGGTGCGCGTATTTGGTTTGGTTCATGGGCATGGACAGCTGCTTTGCGCACATGGTGCAAACGTGCACGCGCTCGGGCTCCAGAAGGTAATAGTTCGCCATTCTGTACATGAGGCGGGATACCTTTTTGCCTTCAAAAGCATATTCGTCCACAAAGTCCTCAGAAGCGCGAATAAACTCGGCCTTAAAACTTTCGCCGTCCTGCATCTTTCCGATGTTCCAACCATACTGGCCGTTTAATGCGCAGGGCACCATGCTCCATACGCCGAACTGCGGATGCCCGTTGTCGCCCCAATCGGTCAGAAGGAGTCCCTCCGCGCCGTATTCCACAGCAAGCTCCGCGCAGGTTCTAATATTGAAGGTGGTTACATCCATTCTGCTTGTGAAGGAGCCGTGGGTGTTGCAGGAGGGGCAGACGTAGTAGCGAACGCCCGCGTTTTTGTAGGCGATGCAGTGGTCGGTCATGCGCTGGGACTGAATGAGCTCATAGCCCCATTCAAGCGCGATGGCGTCCTTGGGCACCATGTGGTAGCTCTGGGGATAGTTGTAGATCATATCCGCCCAGAACATAACCTTTTTTCCATAGGTGGACGTGATGTGGTCATTCAGCTTATTAAGCCACTCCATGAACACAACATCCTCGCCCTTTTCCCTGCAGTATTCCTCGATCTGGAATTTACCAAGGCCGTAGGCTTCGTCAAGGCCGATGTTTACATAATCGCTTGAGAAGTTGGGCAGAAGCGATGCATAGAGGTTCTTCATGAACTCAAAGCTCTCGGGCAGGATGGGGTTCAAAGTGGAAGGCGTCTCGTCCGCTTCGAACAGGCCCAGATGGTGGAAATCCGGCTTTTTGAGCCAGGTATACATGTGACCGAAGGAATTCTGGTTGGGCACAAGGTCCATGAAGCGATCGCGGCAATATTTATCCAATTCCCGGATATCCTCGGGCGTCAGGCAGTCAAAATCCGCCGTCTCTTTGGGATAGGCGGCGTATTTGAAGCAGTCGCCCTCCATGTACAGCTGAAATTCGTTGTATTTAAGGCTCACGAGGAAATCGATCATCGTTTTGATGGTCTCGACTTTCGGCATGCGGCCGCGGCTGATATCCAGCATGTAGCCGCGACGCTTGATGTCGGGTTTATCGACGATTTTCGTATACTGCACCTTTCCCCTGCCGCGCTTAGCCAACTGCAGAAGCGAAGTTGCCGCTCGGAACAGGCCTTCTTCCGTGGTATATTCAATCAAAATCCCGTTTTCGTCTATGCTCAGACGGTATTCCTCCTGAGTTAGACCCTCGATTTTCCGGATGGTAACGCCCTCATAGCCCGTCTGGATTTCGCGGTAGAACATAACTACGTCGTAATCCTTCAGGCACTTTTTCATCTGATAAAAGCCGTCCAGCATTTCAATTTGTCTCGGCAGCGGAAACAGCATCATATATCTTTCCTCCAAACCAAATGTAGTATGTAAAGTATATCACTTACAGATGCGTTTTTCAATCCTTTATTCCGTCACAAGGCGCATGGCGATTTCGGCCCATCTTTCAAGATTTTGGGGATTTCTGTGGATGCTTGAAATGTCCTTTAGCGTAAACTCGCAGGAAATGCCGTTTCGCCTGCAGGCGTTAAGCGCGCGCCTGATTTCATTTTCAATCGCGCTTTCGTCAAGCGTTTCGGTCGCCACAAACGCAGGATTCGGCTTGTAGGCAAGCACATAATCACTTCCGAGCTTGTCTGCAGATTCGTCCACGTTCGCCCACGGCGTTATGGAAACCTTTCTAAGGTTGGGAAGCTTTTTGACAATATCAATCTTTTTGTCAAGCGGCTCGCAGCAGCCGTAATACACAAGTCCGAAGCCCTCAAAAAAGCGCTTGGCATAATCGATTTCAAATTCCTGGGTCATGCGCGGAGAAACGGAAGCGAAAATCTGCGCGGCGCCTCTTCCCCACATGTTTTTGCGCGTGATCGATCCCGTCGTGTCCAGATCGTCTGCAAAGCCTACCGTGCAATGGATATACGGGCCGCACGCGTCCAGAAGATTCATTTTTTCGAGTCTGTCAAAGTGCTCCATGCGAACGGACAGAAGCTTTTCCATCAGCATATGCGTGTATTCCGGCCTGTCGATAAGATCCCACAGAAGATTTTCCGCACCCCTCCACATGGCGATATCGTCCCACGGCTCGTAAAAGCCCGCATAGGTTATTCCCGTCATGCGTACGGGCAAAATGCCGCTCAAAAGGTCGTTAAGCCTTTCCTCATCCCGCTTGTCCGCCGCCTCGTCCACCTCAATCGTCGGCGCATGCAGCTTATCAATGGATTCTTCGTCCGGCAATTGGTCTATGTAAGCGTGGGAAACGATGTTGTTGCCCTTATCGGCTGCCAGTATATTCTCGTGAACTTCAACGCCATAGGAGCCGACCTTGATGTGCCTTCCCCACGGAATATAGGGCGTTAAGATCATGTCGCAGGGAAAATGCTTCCAGCGGTAGAGCTGGTTTCTCAAAAACCATTCGACTGCGCGCTCCATTTCGCCCGCGCACTGCATTTTCATTTCGTCTTCGCCTGACAGCTGATTCCACGGAATCTCATCTATCAGCACAACCGGACGAATCATTTTTTTGCCGTTGACCGCTCGGAAAAGCTTTTCGTTTTCCTTATTTTTCGGATCGTTGGCATATTGCGCATATTCTGTTGCAAGGCTTCTGATGATTTCGCGATCCGTCATGCGTTTTCCCCTCCCATGTTTTCACCGAAAGAAGGCACAAAGCCGTCTTCAATCAGCGCAATCATGCACAAAAGTGCGCCCCAGTGATAAAATTTGTCGCTGTTTTTACTGTCGCAGCCCTCTCCTGTGATGCTGTTGTAATTTTCGTGAACATGTTTGTGTCTGGTCCATTCCTGCATGAATATATGTTTTGATTTTTGGGCGAGATCTCGCCTTTCCCTGGTCATTAAACGTTTTGTAAACGCCAGATATACAAGAAAATTGAGCGGCGCCCAAACGCGGCCGCGCCAGTATTCCTGATCATAATACGCCGGATCGTTTCTTGCAATCGACGGAAGCATCCACTCTCCATAGAATTCCTCTGGATTGAAATAATGCTCTTTTGAAATCCGCTCTATTCGCTCAGACGACACCCTGGAGGAAAACAGCGCATAAAAGTTGGTGGGCGATATGCGCCTTGAAAATTCGCCCGTATCACTTCTTCTATTGTAATAGAAGCCGTTCGTTTCATCCCACAGGCTTTCAAGACCGCTTTCCGCCTTCATAAGGCGCTTCGTAAGTTCTTTTTCGTCCTCATCTTTTTTCAAAAGGCAGGCAAACTCTTTCAGCGTTTCGGTATCCAGTATGTAAAGGCCGGTAAGCCCCACGTCCTCAAGCATCATCCTATGCGTTTGGGGATCAAAGGGCATGTCGTCATACATCGGCGAATTGTCCAGCCCGCTTTCAAGCGCCGCGCCAAAGCGCTCGTTTACGCCCGTTATCTCCCAGTGATTGCCGTACAGAACCGGAATGGGATTGCTGCCCCAGGATAGCGTTCCATTTTCGTTCATGCGGTTTTCATAAAACCATGTGTTCCAGTTCAGAAGCGCCTGATAGGTATCCTCAATTAGAGACATATCCTTCAGAACGCGACAGGCTTCCTTGATCATCGCGCTTCCAACCGGCGGCTGAGACCTGTCCGCGCTCACCTGACCCGTTCCGTAAGCGAAGTTTGGCACAAAGCCTTCCTTCGTCCGCTCGTTTAAAATTTCTTTTAAATTGCTGACAGCGATCTCCTTCGAGCCTAAGCTCGCCATAAATCCGGCAAAGAAATTATCCCAGCAAAAAAGCACGTATCCGCCGGAGGTAATGCTCCAAAGGCGGCTGACGGGAGAGATTACGCGATCATTCTTCGCGTCATAGATCGTGTCCCACGCCATTGCGCATTCCATCGCAGCATAGAATTCCGTATCTTCTCCAAAGCGGATGTGCGACAGAAGGAGCGCTTCCCTCTTTTGGGCAACAAACGCTGTAGCCTTCTCCAAAGTCATGCTGCATCCCGAGAAAAACGCCACGGCCTTATCCAGTCGCACGGATAAATACGCCGCCTGAACAGGGATGTTCGCATCCGTCATTTCTTCGCCCGTCGTACAAAACCGGATTTCGTTTTCGCTGTTTTTTCCGATGAGCGCACCGTTTTCTTTATAGACATAGCCGCTTTTTCCCCAAAGGTAGCCGCCCTCCAACACGCACATGGCAGAACGCTCCTGTTGCTTAAGGGGCGTGATCAGAAGCACAAAACGCTCCTCATCCTGTGCGGATTCCACCCTGATTTCCATGCCGCACCATGAAACGGTCATTTCCGTATAGCTTGCGTCGTATGCGTGCAGACCGGGAAAGGCTGTTTCCGCTGGCATGCGCCCGGTCTCTCCGGGGAATCTGCCGATCAGCGTTTCCTTCAGATAATGCCCGCACGAATATTCCTTGAAGGCGACGTTTACCGAAAAACCGTCAGGCATATGCACATGAGACAAAACGCTTCTCACATTCCACGTCTGAAAACCCTTCATGAACGCCTTTTTCATCTGGTCGTATTTCATACCGTTTCCTCCAATCGGTCAACTTTGCGCGAGCAGACCTTCGTAAAACGAATACGGCACAAAAAGCTTGCCCATACCCACGCCCAGATGAATATGCGGCTTGTTGCCCCCGTGGTCGTCGCTTCCGCCGCTTTCAAGAAGGCCGAAACGCTTTGCCGTCCGGGAAGCAAGTTCCGAAACCGCCTCGGAATATGTAGAATACCGTGTTTCCATGGCCATCAGGCCGTTTGGAACCGCCAGACGCAAAAACCCTTCCGCTTCTGCCTCATGAAACGTCAGATACGGATGCGCAAGCACAGATACTGCGTGAATCGAATTTAAAAATACAATCGCTTCCATGGAATCAATGCGCTTGGGCGGCGCGTAATAGCCGCCGTTTTCGTGAAGAAGCGTCTTAAAAGCGCTCTTGATATCCGTTATATATCCCTTTTTCAAAAGCTCTGCAGCCACCACGGCGCGGTTGATCTGCCCGGCATGGGATTGGCGGATTTCATCATAGTCAATTTTATAGCCATCTTTAGAAAGCGCATGAACGAGCTTTTTCGTGCTTTCGGTTTTGCGCTCGTTGGCTGCTTCCAAAAACGCGTCTATCTGTGAAAAACAGTCTTCCTTCAAAAACAAACCGACAATGTGTATGTCTTTATCCATATAGTCGGTTGAAATCTCAACGCCATTTACGCATTCAATGCTTTTTCCATGGGCGGCGTCTTTGAAACCCTTTAATCCCTTCACCGTGTTGTGGTCGGTGAGCGCAACGGCGGAAAGGCCAATCCGGACGGCTTCGTCAACAATCTCTTCAGGCGTTTTGGTTCCGTCTGAAAATGTGGAATGCGTATGAAGATCGCACATTTTTTCCTGCATAATTATCACCTGCTTTGAATCTATGTATCCAGTATACCAGATTCATACCATGCCTGCAACCGAATCCGCCTGAAAAAGAAAACAATTCGCCGGCGCGCTTTCGGTTTACGTTTATGCGCATTTGTGGTATAATAGCTGGACAAAAGATTGTTTTGAATTAAAGAGGTACATATCATGCATTCATTCCGCTCGATTTTAGATGCAATCCGCCATTACGATACCATCATCATCCACCGCCACAAGTCGCCCGACGGCGACGCGCTGGGCAGCCAGATCGGGCTTAAGCATCTGATAATTGAAAACTTTCCCGAAAAAACCGTATACATGGTCGGCGACGCAGCCGGCAGATACAGTTTTATGAAAGACAGCATAATGGACGAAATATCGGACGAGGTTTTTAAAGGCGCGCTTTGCATTCTGTTGGATTCGTCCGCAAAGCACCTGCTTTCCGACGACCGCTACGCGCTTTCCAGATTCACCATAAGGATCGACCACCACCTGTTTGTGGAAAAAATCGCCGAAATGGAATATGTGGACAGCACAAGCGAAAGCTGCGCGGGTTTAATTGCGCAAATGGCCATGGACAATGGCCTCGCCGTGAGCGAAACCGCCGCAGCCGCGCTCTATACCGGTATGGCAACCGACTCCGGGCGATTCCGCTATGACTCCACAAGCGGCAACACCATGCGAAGAGCTGCGTTCCTTCTGGATCAGAAAATCGATATTTCTGAAATCTACAGAAATCTATATGCTTCCGACTTTGAACAGCTGCTTCTGCGCGCAAAATACACCCTCAAAATCAAGTTCACCGAAAACAGGGTCGCCTATATCGTGACCACAAAGGAAGAGCTTAAAGAAAGCGGCGCGGACATTTTTGCCATTTCGCGCGGCATGGTAGGTATCATGAGCGATATCCGGGGCGTTGACGTCTGGGTCAATTTCACCGAGACTGAAAACGGCGTTCTGTGCGAGCTTCGAAGCGACAAATACAACATCAACCCCATCGCTGTTAAATACGGCGGCGGAGGGCATAAAAAAGCCAGCGGCGCGACGGTTAAAAACCTTCACGAAGCCATGAACATGCTTCATGATCTCGACGCGCTTTCAGGAGGACAAACCGAATGATCAACACAGTTCTCTCTCAGATCTTTGAAGCCATTGAAAAAAGCCCCTCCGTCATGCTGTTTCGCCACAGAAGAATCGACGGCGACTGCGTCGGCGCGACGAAGGGACTGAAGGGCATCATTCATGCCACATGGCCCGAGAAAAAGGTTTATATCATCGACAATGAAAAAAGCGAATATCTGTCCTTCATGGGTGCAGACGATGAAGCGGTATCTGACGAGGTTTATAAAAACGCCCTCGGCATCGTGATCGATGTTGCAAACGCAGATCGAATCTCTAATCAAAAATATTCTCTCTGCTCCCCCATCATTAAGATCGACCATCACATCGACCGCGAAGCATTCGGCGATATCAACTGGGTCGAGGAGGACCGCTCTTCCGCCTGCGAAATGATCGCGCATTTCTATAGCGTTTTTCAAAACAAGCTCAAGATCAACACCGAAGCCGCAACGTACATTTATACCGGCATGCTGACAGACTCCGGAAGGTTCCAGTATGAAGGCGTGACAGGAGACACCTTGCGCCTTGCAGGGCTCATGCTGGATCAGAAGATCGATATAGAGACCTTGAACGCACATCTTTATATGCGCGATTTTGATCAACTGAAATTCAAAGCATTCATTTATGAAAACATGTGTCAGACCCCGGGCGGCGTCGCGTATATTCACGTAACAAAAGAAATTCAGGCGCATTTCCACCTGAATTTCGAAAGCGCAAGCAACGCTATTTCAAGTCTTTCCGACATAAAAGGGATCCTCTGCTGGCTTGCGTTCATCGATGCGGAAGGCGGCGAAATCCGCGTACGCCTTCGTTCGCGCTTTGCGCATATCAACACCATCGCCGAAAAATACCACGGCGGCGGCCACGCCTGCGCTAGCGGCGCAACGGTGTATTCGCTTGACGAAATGAAACAGCTGATTGACGATGCGGACAAGCACATTTCAGAGTATAAAAAAACGCATACCGGTTGGCTGTAAAAACACAAAACGGCTGTTTTGAAAGCTTATGCAAAACAGCCGTTTTATGTGTATTGAATGGATCAGACGCTGAATTTTTTCGGAATTCTACCATAGGCTGAAACCAAAATGACCATTCCCGCCGTGCATCCCAGCATAAGAAACGCAACAGATATTGCAAAAACAGGATGGCACATGCTAAGGAAACCGTGCCTATAATGATTTTCCGCGCCATATCGCCCGACTCCTTTTAGACCGCTAATCGGGAATTATGTAAAAACCATTTCTTTGCACGCAGGGCACTCATATTTTTCCAATGAATTGTACGGTGCATAAAACGAATGGCCGCATTTGCAGGTAATATACGGATGCGGGTGGGCGTGCACACCGATAATCGCCTCTCCGCCGGATACGTTTTCCAGCTGCTTATCGCTCAGATTTTCATTCGCATTTATTTTCTTGTCCTGCATGGGATTGTCTCCTTTTTGATGTGATACCCATATATACGATAGATTCAAACATTTCTTTCATTCCGTCCATGGTTTTCACATGTATTTTATCATACCGAAGGCTGTCACACAAGGTCTTTTTACACAAACGAAAATCAACTACACAAACGAAAATCAACTGCACAAACGAAAATCAACTGCACAAACGAAAATCAACTGCATACAAAAAAGCTGTCCGCTCGGGACAGCTTTTTTATAGCTTATATCTTATTTTACAACGGCGTCCAGGGTGCAGCCCTTGTCGAACTCGATGGTGCCTTTGTAGTTCTTGATGGTACCGGTAACGGTGATGGTGTCGCCGACTGCGAGTTCGGCAGCGCCTTCGCCAGCTAAGCGATAGCACTGTACCTTGTAGTCTTCAAGGCCGGCTACGACGATGGTAACGGTGATGTTCTTGTATTCCTCGCTGTAAGCGGTATCGATGGAGGAAATCACACCGGTCAGGGTGTTAACGGAAGTCATGGCTTCGCCGTCGAGCAGCTGATAGGCGGCTGCGAGGGTACGGACTTCGTTTTCAGTGCCAACGGGGATCAGAACGCAGCCCTGGTCGAACTCGATCAGGCCCTTGTAGTTCTTGATGGTGCCGAAGACTGCGATTTCGTCGCCAACCTTCAGATCCTTCGCGCCTTCGCCCTTTAAGCGATAGCACTCGATGGGCATTTCTTCGTTGCCGTCTACGTACATGTCAACGGTGATGTTGCCGTACTGCTCGCTCCACTCAGAGGTGATTTTGAAAATCTGACCCTTGAGCGCGGTGGGCGCGGCCATCTTTTCGCCGTCCAGAAGCTGGTAAGCGGCGTCGAGGATGGGCTGCTGAGAAATGATCTCGCCGTAGCCAACGAGAGTGCAGCCGGCGTCGAACTCGATCAGACCCTTGTAGTTCTTGAAGTAACCTTCAACAGTGATCTGGTCGCCAATTTTCAGATCTTTCGCGCCTTCGCCCTTTAAGCGATAGCACTCGATGGGCATGTCTTCCTTGCCAGCAATGGCGATATCAACGGTGATGTTGCCATACTGCTCGCTCCACTCGGTGGGGATTTTGATGACGGTGCCGTAGAGGCGATATGCCTTTGCGCTCTTTTCGCCGTCAACGAGGGTGTAGGCGTAGTCCACGATCTGCTCGTAGGTCATTCCGGTGAGAGAAGCGGGAACCTTGCGGTCGAAGGATACGGAAGCAGTGTTGCCGGCGGCATCCTTAACGGTCGCGGTGAGCTTATAGAAAAGCTCGGAGGGGTTGTTTTCGTCAACATCGATGGTGACGGAGCCGTCTTCATTTACGATCACCTTGATGGTGTCGCTGTCAGCGGACCATTCAACAGTATATTCAACGCCGTCTACGGGAACGGAGCCGATTACGTCAAAATCAACGGGAGTGGACTTGATGTCGGTGCGGGAGGGGTTTTTGTACATCTGATAGATGTAAGCCTTTGCGGAGAGAAGATCGGCGTTGGCGTCTTCAGCCAGAACCGGAATCGCAGTCAGGCACAGAGCCAGAACAGCGATCAGAGCGATCAGCTTTTTCATTGTTTCTACTCCTTATCCTATTTTAGTGAATCAGAATCTGGTTGGGCATGAACACCTTAATCTGGTGCGCGCCCTCGTAATAGTCCACAATGCCTTTTACGTCGATCATCTTTCCAAGATATTTCTCCTCGGTGATTCTCTCGCCGTTTTCCATAAGCACCGTGGTTCTGACCTGAAGTATGTCGTTTCCTGCTTTGCACGTTAAGGTCATCGCTCCATAGGAAGAGCTATCTTCATCGAGCGTCGTGTATACGCTTTCGACAAAGAGATTTTTGATCTCCACGGAAGTTCCTATGGCCATCGGCGCGAAATCGAAAACAGATTCGGTTTCTTCGCCGCGCACCGTGACTTTTCCGCGAAGGAAGGTTTCTGCGTCAATCAGCGTGTAGGCGGGCGCATGGCCCTCGGACACGAGCTGAATGTTTCCGGGATCCTTTGGCTTCATCGTCCGGTAGTTGAGGCCGGACACCTGCCAGGTGCCCCCGGCTTCGTAATACTGAACGGTTCCGACGATTCTGGCTTCGTTTCCGACGCGCAGAATTTCAAGGCCCTTGCCGCTTAAGCCGTAGCCGTAGTACACGCTCATGCCGAAAAACATATCAGTTTCCGCGTCGTACTGTTCGACATACACGGCGTTTGCGTTATTGATGGTGATCACGCCATTGAACGCAACCTTTTTTCCGTTATAGAATTCAAGGTTCGTTCTGAGCTCCTTGATGGTAAGCTCAATTGCGTCGCCATAATAAAAGTCGGGGTCCTTCTGGCCGGAATAGACGTTCAGTTTGTCCTCTTTGGCGGAACTGATTGCAGTCATGCAATAGTCGCCATAGCGGTTATTGGCGGAGGAATTGGCAATGGCCAGACCGTTTTCCAAAAGCTCGATATTGAGGTTTCGATAAGGAGAATTTGCACTTTCCTTATACCATACCCAAACGAGATATCTGTCGCCGGTCGAATCCTTGTTCCAAGCGCCGTTATCCGATTCAATCAGAATGGAATACGCGCCCGAAAGCCTTTCCCTCGTAAAGTCGGCGGCCTTTTTACCGTATTCTTCGATTTTGCCCGTGATTTCCGGGGTGTTGACAGCAAGGTATCTCGCCTTCAAAACGCCCGTTTCGTTCACGGATTCAGGAACAAAGAAATGCGTGGTATCGCCGTCGATAAAGGTTTTGACTGTCACTTCCTGCTTGACCGTTTCGCTATTCAGGTTCAAAACAACCTGACCTGCGATATCGGCCTTCGACTCCCCCATCGCAGCGACCATAAAGATCGCCGCGAGAAGGATCAAAAGGAAGGACAGAAATTTAGACAACTTCTTCATTGAAATGAAATTCAATTACCAGCCTACAGCGTATTCGCACTCGGCGATGGCGTCAGCAAAAGCTGCGTCGATCAGAGCGTCAACGTCGCTGCCGTCGGGAATGGTGAAGCACTTGGTCATGAGCGCGCCAACCTGATCACGGGCAGTAGAAGAGCCGTTGAAGGCGGGAGAGGTGTAGTAAGCTTCCTGCTGCTCCAAGCAAACCTTGGTGGAGAGAGCGGAGATGTAAGCGCCGCCGTCAGCGCTTGCGATGTTTGCAGCATAGACTTCGTTGTCCATAACGGACTTGATGACCGGAACATAACCGGAGGCGATGGAGAATTCGGCCTGGAACTCAACGTTGGTGGTCAGGAACTTGACGAACAGCCAGGAGGCGGCAACTTCCTGAGGATTGGCCTTCTTGAAGATACAGAGGGACGGGCCCTGGGAGATAACCTTCTTGTTGCTGGCGTCTACCTGAGGAATGGTGGCGATGCCAACTTCAAAAGGATAGCTGCCGTCGGCATTCGCGGCGGGACGCTGATAGGTGGCGCCGGCGGAAGAGCCGATGGACATGTAGGACTTGATGTCAGAGGTGGAGGTGAACAGGCCGGAGGTGTAAGCGCCGTAGAGGGACTGGGTGGTGAGATAGCCTTCCTGATACCAGTCGCGGAACATCTTGATGAACGCCTTGTTCTCGGCATTGTCAAACAGGAAGTGGGGCGCAGTGGCGCTGGTGTAGGGGGTGTTGTACTGCTCAGTCATGGTAATGAACCAGTTGGCTTCGCTGTCATAGCCCAGAGGAATGGACATGGGATCGATCTCAATGATCTTTTTGCAAACTTCCTCGAGCTCCGCCCAGGTGGCGGGAACGGTCAGACCGTTGGCGTCGAAGAAGGTCTTGTTGTAGTAAAGAACCTCGGTGGACTTGGACAGAGGCATGGTGTACATGAGACCGTCGCCAAACTCGCGGCCCTCATTGTAATAGCCCTCGATGAAGTCGGCCTTCTGCTCGGCAGTCAGACCCATAACTTCGGTGGTGCCGTCAGCGCGGGTGATTACAGCATCGCTCTCGATGTAGGCGTCCAGAGTCTGAACAGCCTTGGCGAGGTTGTAAAGCGCAACGTGATCGGGATAGCAGTAAGCGATGTTGGGCTGGATGCCTTCGGGGATTTCCTTGGAAATCTGATCGCGGACATCGTCATAGCCGCCGACGGAGGTGTATTCAACCTTGATGTTGGGATAGAGCGCGTTGAACTCGGCGATGTAAGCATCGAGAACGGCGGTGAGGTTAGCGCCCATGGTGTTGTAGAAGGTGATGGTAACTTCGCTGCCGTCGTAGGCAGGAGCGGTTTCTTCAGCCACAGATACGCCTGCAACGCACAGCATCATGGCCAGAACCAGGAGCATGGAGACGAGTTTCTTCATTGTAGAAGTCCTTCCTTTCTTTTGAATAGAACTTATATAATGTAACAGGGTTTGAAGCCTGTTATATTATCCCTTGATACCGCTGCGGCTTACGCCGGACATGATGTACTTTCTGAGGAACACGAACACCAGGAACAGAGGAAGCGAAACCAGCGCAACCGCCGCCATCTGAACGGGGTAGTTAACGTCGCCCGTGGTTTCGGTAAACGCGTTTCGAAGACCATTGGTGATCATTCTGTGCGCGTCGTCGTTTGCAACAAGGCGCGGCCAGATGTAGCTGTTCCACGCGCCCATCATCTTAAGAATGGTAATGGAGATAAGGGTCGGAAGGGACAGGGGCACCATGACCTTCCAAAGGTATTTGAAGTCGCCCGTTCCGTCTACCTTGGCTGCGAGATACAGTTCATTTGGAATCTGCAGGAAATTCTGCCTTAAAAGGTAGATGTAGAAAATACTGACGAGGAACGGAACGATCAGAACCGTAAAGGTATTGAGCCACCCGAAGGAAATAACGGTGGAGTAATTGGTGATGGTGAAAAGCTCGCCCGGAATCATCATGGTGGCGAGAAGCGCGCCAAAGAGGAGCTCCTTTCCCTTGAACTCAAGGCGGGCAAAGGCAAAGGCCGTAAGCACCGTGATGATTAGGGACAAAATCGTGGACACGAGGCCAACATACATGGTATTCATGAAAAGCGTTCCGAGGTTTGCGGTTGTGAACGCGTCGGCATAGTTACTCAAAAGCACCTGTTTGGGCCAAAAAGTCGGGGGGCTCAGTTTGTATTCCGCAAGGGATTTGAGCGAGGAAATCACCATCCAGTAAAAGGGGAAAAGAACAATCAGCGCCATTAAAAACAGGAAGAGATAAATACCAAGCTGGCTTAAAATGCGCATCGGCTCCGTAAGGCCCGAAATTCTGCGCATGTTTCTTTGCTTCATGACTTTGAACGTATTTTCAGACATGCCTTCTCTCCCCCTTTCTTTAATAATGCACGCGCTTTTTGCTGACGTAGAGGTTGATCATGGTGACGATTAAAATGATTCCGAAAAGGATCAGCGCCGCAGCGCTCGCGCCGCCCTGATTGTCCCTTTCCAGAGAATCATAGATCATGCCTACCATGGTGTTAAGCCTGCCCGGATCGTGCACGGGGCCCATCTTTTCGCCGAAGATACCGACGATGGAGGTATATTCCTTAAAGCCGCCGATAAAGCCCGTGATGATAACATAAGCGATCATGGGCGAAAGCAGCGGAACCGTGATTCGGGTCAGAACGCGCCAGCGGGGCGTGGAGTCAACCTTGGCCGCGTCGTAATACTGCTTGTTGACGCTCTGAAGGCCGCCCAGAAGAACCAGAATCTTAAATGGCAGCGCGTTCCAGACAATGTACACAACCATAACCAGCATGTTCGCCCAGTATTCGGAGCCGGAGTTGATCCAGTTGATCCAGTCGCCGCCCAGAGCCATGATAACGTCGTTCACAATGCCGTAGGAGGATATGATCTGTCGTCTCGTTCCGACGCTTCCGATGACGTTGAACATCGCGGCAAAAACCATGCCGATGGCGATAGAGTTGGTGACATACGGAAGGAAAAAGACGGTCTGAAGCGCTTTTCTTAAGGGCTTGATTGCATTTAGGGCAACCGCAATCAAAAGCGCAAGAATCGTGGACACGGGAACCGTGATCACGCAAAGAAGACAGGTGTTTAAAAGCGCCTGCTGAAAATCAGGATGCGCTACAACGTGGGTAAAGTTACCGACGCCCAGTTTGAACGTAACGTCGCCGCCCGTCTTGGTCAGGCCGCTGTAGCCCTCCAAAAACGCCATGGCAACGGTATTGATGATGGGCCAAACGGTGAATACCAATAATAGAACGATCGCCGGGGCCAGATACAGCCAGGCTTTCCATTGCTGTTTGCTATCTACCATACGTCATCACCTCAAAAACGAATCCTGTTCTCGGTTTCCTTGTCAAAGAGGAATACCTTGTGGGGCTTTAAGGTGTAGCGAACCTCCGCCTTTGCGGCGTCCACCTTGTTGTCCGCATTGATGATGGAGCGGATGATGGGATTTAAGGACGCAGGATGGGTGGATACGATGCTCACATCGCGTCCCATAACCTCGACGTTTGAAAGACGGCACTTGAACGGGCCGTTTTCATCCAGCACAAAGCCCTCGGGGCGAATGCCGACGGTTACAGGCATATCGGGAACATTCTTAACGTCCATAACGGCGTCTTCGCCGATATAGAGCTTACCGCCTTTGACTGCGCCGTCAAATACATTGATGGGCGGGGTGCCCAGGAACTTGGCGACAAACAGATTCGCCGGCTCGTCATATACGTCCTGAGGCGCTCCGATCTGCTGTAAAACGCCGAGCTTCATAACCACGATGAGATCCGAAATGGACATGGCCTCTTCCTGGTCGTGGGTAACGAACACAGTCGTAATTTTGGTTTCCTTCTGGATGCGGCGGATTTCTTCGCGGGTCTGAAGACGAAGGCGCGCGTCCAGGTTCGAAAGCGGCTCGTCAAGGAGAAGAACTCTGGGCATCTTGACAAGCGCGCGAGCGATGGCGACGCGCTGCTGCTGGCCGCCGGAAAGTTCAGAAGGCTTTCTGTCCATCAACTCTTCGATCTGAACGAGCTTGGCAACCTCGTAAGCTCTTTTGAGCATATCGTCCTTGGTCATTTTGTCCGCGCCTCTTAAGTTCTGAAGCGGGAATAAAATGTTCTGGCGCACCGTCAGATGGGGATACAGCGCATAGTTCTGGAAAACAAGACCAATGCCGCGCTTTTCCGTGGAAACCTCGGTAACATCGTCGTCTCCAAAGTAAATCTTTCCGCCCGTGGGCTTCTGAAGACCGGAAATCATGTACAGCGTGGTGGACTTTCCGCAGCCGGAGGGGCCAAGAAGACCAATCAGCTTTCCGTCCGGAATTTCAAAATTGAAATTGTTTACGGCAATGACCTCGTCCGGAGATTTCTTGTTGCGGCTGGGGAAAATCTTGGTCAGATTCTCAAGAACGATTTTCATAAGTATCCCTTCCCTTTATATAGTTTTTGTGTCTGTCAATAGGTTTGTTTTGCAGCTTTTTCCGCATGTATCTGTTCTTTCCACTTAAGAAGCTCTTTTTCATCTTCAAATATTTTCTGGCTCGCAAGATCCACCGTCACGGTTTTTGCAAGAAGATCATGGATGGCGGAATTGGTGTTTGTAAAGAGCATGACGCCTGCCTGAAGCACGATTAAAAGAATCAATATCGCAGGACCCACAATGCCGATTGCGCCAAAGAACATCATTAAAATAATGTACACGGGCACCATCGTCTCAATGGCGAATTTTCCAAGGATCGTCCTTGCAAAAAGCATGGGAGGCGAAAGCTTTATAAAGGAAGTGTGCATAACGGCGATGCCGAAAATCTTTTTTCCAAGCGTCTGTCCGTTTTTAAAAAGGAGAGGAATAATAAATTCCATAATCACGTAGCCTGCTAAAATGCCGAAGGAAGCGATCAAGAGGCTCAACTGCATCATCATGTTAAGCGCCCTTTTGCTCTCTACATCCTGATTAAGGGCATAAAGCGCATCTTCCGTTCGCTTTTTTGCGTCTTCATCCAGTTTTTCAAATTCACTGTTTGAAATTCTTAAATCCACATTGTATTTTTCGCCATAGGACGCATAGGCGTTGTTCACGGTTTCGGAATAGCTGTCATAGTTCAATATCGCCGACAAACCCAGCATACACAATACAGCGACAATGCCCAAAAGAATCACATCGAACAGATACGCGGAAATTCGTTTCCACATGCTCGCCTTCTGAAGGTCGTACATAGAACAATTCCCTTTCTCTATCGGCGCACATATTAACGCCATTATCCTATTCTATTATACAATAAACCCTCGCCAAAATCCATAATATATACCAACTTTGCATATATTAAATATAGGTTCAGTTTCCATTATCCGACCTATTTCCTGTATATTTTTCTTTCACGCCACATTCGCCCGCTTTCCTCTTGCAATCACTTTTCAAAGATGTTACACTATAATCACATATAAGGAGGCGACGGCATGTTAAGAGAAAAGGATATAAGCATTTTGCGATCTTTGGCAAACGAATACGCATCCTTTGCCTTTGATCCAAAACAAGAAAAAACACGCAGGCTTTGGAGAAAGCTGAACGCGTTTCAAATGGAGCGTCCGCTTTTAACCATCGACCAGATTCCCTGGAACGAAATGGACGTGGACGGCTTTTTAAACTGCGAAATAACTGATCCCTACTGGCGGAATGTGGAAAGCGATTTAAGGTGTCTGATTTACAAAATGCGTCATATGCCGGCGGATACCGCGCTCAACCCCTACGTCTGCCTCCCCAAGCCCATCCACAATACCGGCTGGGGCATCGAGCCGGTTGAGAAAAACCACATCTCCCTCGAGGCCGGCTCCGTCGCGCCTTCCCGCGAATACGCAAATCAGATCGAAACCATGGACGATCTTGAAAAAATCAAAACGCCCGTTTTGACGCTCGATGTTCAAAAAGAAAAAGTCATCAGGGAAGAAGCTGACGTCGTCTTCTCCGGCATCATCCCCTACAAAATGACGGGTATTGTCATGCACCTCGGCGCATGGGACTGGATCGCGCAGTGGATGGGCGTGACGAACGCCTACATCATGCTGATGGACGAACCCGAGATCATGCATGCGCTGATGGAAAAATTGACACGCGGCATACTCAGCATGATCGATCAGATGAATGCGCAAAAGCTTTTCGACATTCATTCCAACCTCTGCCATTGCTCCCACACCCATATGGATGATTTCCCGAAAGAAAACGCACCCGAAACCAGCGAAAACGCATGGGCGTTTGGCCTTGCGCAGATGTTCACCTGCGTATCGCCCAAAATTACCGATGAATTTGAAGTTCAGTATATGTCCCGCATCTTCCCCCATTTCGGGCGCATCTATTACGGCTGCTGCGACCGGCTGGACGACCGGATGGACGTCATCAGAAAGCTTCCGAACGTTCACAAGCTATCCTGCAGTCCCTTCAGCGACCGCGCGCGTTTTGCCGAAACCATGCCCGACAAATGCATTATGAGCGCAAAGCCCAATCCTGCGTTCTTTGCCACCGGTACGATGGACGAGGATTTTGTAAGGCGCGATATTCAAAAAACCATTTCAGCCGCGAAAGAACATAACCGAAACCTCGAATTCCTTTTAAAGGATATTTCAACCGTCTCCCACAATCCCAAATGCCTTTGGAGATGGCAGGAAATCGTCATGGAAGAGCTGATGAAATAAGGAGTGAAACGATCATGAACGACTACATGAAAGCGATAACCTACAACTACCCCGAGAAAATCCCCGTCAAGGTCGGCCTTCTGCCCGCCACCTGGGCCAAATACGGAAAGGATCTTCAGGCCATCTGCGCACGCTATCCTGATATCTTTAAAAACGTTCAATTGACCGGCGACGTCAAATACTTTACGCCCCCCTCCTACCACGCCGGAAAATTCACCGACGCATGGGGCTGTGTGTGGGAAAACATCAAAGAGGGCTACGAGTCCATCGTCACCGGCCACCCCATTCCCGAGCGCGAGGACGTCTGGAATCTAAAAGCCCCCGAAACCGACATCGGCCTTCCCCATGGCTTTATGTTTTTGCGTCTTATGGACCTTCGCGGCTTTGAAGAGATCATGATCGACTTTGCAGAAGAGCCCGACGAGCTTCAGCACCTCATTGACATCGTGCGCGACTACAACATCCGCCAGACCGAAATCGAGGTAAAGCGCGATCCTTCAAACGAAATCATCGTTTTCGGCGACGATAACGGCATGCAGCATTCCCTGCCCATCAGCCCCGCCAAGTGGCGCAAATACATGAAGCCCGCCTACAAGGCCATCTACGACGTCGTCCACGCAGCCGGAAAACTCGTCTACATGCACACCGACGGCTGCATCTGGGAAGTCATCGGCGATATGAAAGAAACGGGCGTAGACATCTTAAATCCCCAGATCCGCGCAAACGGCCTTCAGCACCTCGTTGACACCTGCAAAGGCAAAATCGCAATCGACCTTGACCTCGACCGCCAGCTGTTCCCGCTTGCAACGCCCAGACAGATCGAAGAGCACATTGAGGAATGCACACGCGCCATGTATATGCCCGAGGGCGGTCTCATGCTTTGCGCCGAGTGCGCGGCGGACGTTCCGCTTGACAACATCGAAGCCATCTGCGCAACCCTTGAACGCATGCGCTCCTTCAAGGGGTAAGGAGTCATCCAATGAAGAAAATAAACGTCGCGCTCGTCGGGCTCGGCTTTGGCGGCGCGTTTGCGGAAATCTATAAAGAACACCCAAACGTCGGTGAAGTCACGCTTTTTGACACAAATACTGATCTTTTAAAAGCTTTCTTGGACCGCATCCCGGGCGCAAAGGCTGCTTCGTCCTTTGACGAAATCCTGAGCGATCCCGCAATCGACGCAGTCCATCTGGTCACACCCATTCCCCTTCACGCCGAGCAGTCCATCGCGGTTTTAAACGCCAAAAAGCATTGCGCCTGCACCGTCCCCATGGCGACCAGCCTTGAAGACATCCAAAGAATCGTGGACGCAAAAAGCAGATCTGGCAAAAACTACATGATGATGGAAACCACGCTCTACACCTACCAGTATCTCTACTGCCAGGAAATGCTGAAAACAGGCGCATTCGGGAAAATCCAGTTCCTTCGCGGAAGCCACTATCAGGACATGGAAAATTGGCCTGATTACTGGATGGGCCTTCCCCCCATGTGGTACGGCACCCACGCCATCGCCCCCATGATCGGCTTATCGGGTTCCCGCATCAAGCGCGTCACCTGCTTTGGCTCCGGCGCAATGCGAAAAGGCCTCCACACTCAATACGGAAACCCCTTCCCCGTAGAATCCGCTCTCTTCGAGTTTGAAAACGGCCTAAAAGGTGAAGCCACGCGCTCCCTTTTCGAAACCGCCCGCGTCTATCAGGAGGGCATGTTCGTCTACGGCTCAAACGCCTGCTTCGAATGGGGCTTCTCCGACGGCGATACCCCCTATATCACCACCCTCATCCCCGCAGAAGACGGCTCCCGCGGCGGAAGATACGAAGTAAACGTCACTCAAATGCCCAACTACCATAGCCGCCTCCCCGAGCCAATCCAGCGATTCACAGTAGGCGGAAACTACGACCCCCTGAACCCCCAAAAATCCTTGGAAAAAGGCGCAGGCGGAGGCCACCATGGCTCCCACCCGCACCTGGTTCACGAATTTATCATGAGCATCATCGAAGAAAGAACCCCCGCCATCGACGAACACCTGGCAGCCAACATAACGGCAGCAGGCCTCTGCGCGCATATATCCGCGATGATGGACGGGGAGAAGGTTGTTGTGCCGGAGTTTAACTAATCCGATTACATAAAGCGAACCGCCGGGCAAAACGGCGGTTCGCTTTTTGATAATTAAAACAATTCAAATTCAGAAATGCAAAGATCGTCTCTGGTCGGATGCGTGCCCCTATATATCTTGCTTACATGGAAACGAAATTCCGTGCCGGAAACAGGCTCGCGTAGCCAAACCGTCTGAAATACTCCATGCTGATCATTAACAGTACATGTAGCTATATACTGTCCATCTACATATAGCTTAAGCTCAGCCACACGGTTGTTTCTGTTATATTGGTATTGATCATATTTACCGTTAAGAATCTTAAATCCACTTAATGTGTATTTGTTTCCGTCTGTAACCGTAAACCAGAAATCAGGATACCACTCGTTATCGCTGTCCCAAGAGGTTGTCTTGTTTCCATCTATCATGTTAGCCGGTTCGACCGAAGGATTATTTCCTTTGAACCAACTGCTTGCGCTGACGGTTAAACGCCCTTTGCGTATGCATTCAGATATCGACTTTGTTGTTGCTGTTGGTTTTATCGTAGGCGTTGATGTAGCACGAACTTCAGTTAGGTAGGACAGCTTTATATAACCAATATAATACGAATTATTGTTACCAGAAAAACGTATTTCTCCCCATGTAGAGTTTTTGCCGAACAAACACAGCGTTTCACTCGGATCTACATACATAAATATGTTGCTATATCCACTATATAGAGATGACCATTTATCCAATAACTCCTCGATATCTGTTTGGATCTGCGCTAATTCTTCAGTATATTTGGTTTGACGCCTTTTGAATCCAATTGATATCCAGGCTTCTTTATCATAAATTTTATCATCCAGTTCTAAGAACTCGGGATTTAGTTTTCGTCCTATAAACAAGTATTCTTGATTACAGGCAAACTTCTTAACATGCTTTATAGGATACTCATGCTTTTTTACATCAATAGGCTCCCAAAGGAAAAATTTATTAAACGACGATGTAATTGCTTTACAACGTGCATTGTTTAATGTCTGTACAATTTTTACATTTTCATAATTAGAACTAACTTTTTGTAAACGCTCTCCTCTTTCTACAGATGCCTTCCCCTCTTCAATTACTTTTTTTCTCCAATACCAGATACCAACAATAACTGCTATCCAAAGTACAACAAAAAACATATATTTCCTCCCCTATCCTATAATTACACATTCAATTTGTTTACAAGAAAATCCATTTTTCTTGTCCCTTAAGATGACATAGCCAGTAATCTGTACATCCTGTTCCGCTACTGTCACGATTGGTATGTAAAATTCGTCTACAGTATCCAATGCTCGCAGTATCCTTATCCCATACTCTACATCCATACAAGACGGTATTTTATTTTGGTTTGCGTGACTATGTACAATACCCACCATCAATATTCCATTTGGCATCCAATCATTCACCAGCATATTATTGATAGCAACTACATCTGGTGCATATCCCGTCGATGAACTCTTACCCGTTTCGTCAAAGTAAAACTCCGTGATTTGGTCATTCTCTCTTGCACCAAGAACTCCGCCGCATTCAGGAGGATTCTTACCAAGTGTGTTGCATATTTGCATATACACGCCTCTCGATATCTTGAGTATCTCCATAATAAACCTCCGAAGCAGCCATATAGCATCGTCTAATGGTAATAAAAGTAGACATTTGGTATCAGTTGTATTATAATACATATATTACCATTATGTACCCGTACAGAGCTATGTTCTTCATGGCTACTAACCTCTACTTATCAATCCATTAAATTTTTATTTACTTTTTATTCCAATCCAAAAACGTCTTATGTGCTACGCCCAGTCTTCTTCCCGCCTCTCTTGCCGATATTTCCCCTTTTTCCCACAGTTGCCGTACTTCTGTGTAATTTGCGGGTTTCTCCTTGGGCTTTACTCCGAATCTTACGCCTCTTGCTTTTGCGGCGGCAATGCCTTCGGCCTGTCGTTTTTTGATGAATTCGCGTTCGGTTTGGGCTACGTAGGATAATAATTGTAGGACGATATCGGCGATCAGTGTGCCGGTTAAGTCGCGTCCTTTTCTGGTATCCAGAAGCGGCATGTCTATCACTACAATGGCCGCTTCTTTTTCTTTGGTGATGATGCGCCATTGCTCCAAGATTTCGTGGTAGTTTCGTCCGAGGCGGTCGATGCTCAGGATGACGAGGGTGTCGTCCTTTTTTAGTCTTTTTACAAGCCTCTGGTATGCAGGGCGGTTGAAGTCCTTTCCGGAGAGCTTGTCCATGTAGATTCTTTTCTTTGACACGCCGAATGCCTGCATGGCGTCCAATTGTCTGGCTTCGTTCTGTTCCTTGGTGGAAACTCTTACGTATCCGTACATTTCACTCATTTGATTTTACCTCCCATATTGGCTTTCTCTTCATTTTACCGCAGGGAGTTTTTTCAGGTAACACGCCGCATGTATATTCACAGGCATGCAAAAACGCCGCCCGGAGCTTTTTCCGAGCGGCGTTTGATGATGCGTTATTTAATTCTCCGCCAGATTTTTGACCCATTTTCCTCTTCTGAAAAGCAGGATGGCCAGAGACATTTTGATGATTTCAAGGCTTTCCGTTGCGATGTACAAAGACACAAGCCCGATCGGGGTAAAAAGAGAAAGAACGGTTGAAATCAGAACAGGGCAGGTGTAAAGAAATCCGGAATCGAGGATGAGTGTGGAGACCGCGTCGCCGCCGGCTCTTAATACAAAGAACGTGCACACCGTGACCACATATACCGGAACAAGGCACGATTTAATGCGGATCATCGTTTTAAGCGCGGTCTGCGCCTGCGGACTCAGTTCATAGAGATTATGAATATAAGGCGCGATCGTAAACATGATTCCGGCAATGACAATTCCGACCATGACGCCGAAGGTGATAATCCTTTTGGCGTCCGAGCGGGCTTCGTCCAGCTTGCCGCTGCCGAGCTTTCCGCCGATAAAAATCGCAATGGACGCTGAAAGGCCGCTGAAGATAATAAACGCGATGTTCATGACCGTATCGACAATGGAAATTGCGGCAACCAGAATTTCGTCGATGCGCATATAGGATTTAAAGACGAGAGATGTGCCGATTTGAAACAGCACTTCGTTTGCCGTTAGGGGAACCGCTTTTGAAAGCATGCTTTTGAAAAGCGAAAAATCGAGCTTCACAAGGCCTTTGAGGTCTAAGCGGTAAAAATAATTCTTTCCAATTAAGAGAAGGATGTAGATGGTCATTTCGAGGAGTCTTGCAATCAATGTGGCCAGCGCTGCGCCGCCCACGCCCATTTCAGGCATGCCCAGATTTCCGTAAATGAGCACCCAGTTTAAAAACGTATTCGTAAGCACAGTGACAATGCCGACCTTTAATTGGATCTTGTTTTGCCCGATGGCCTGCATTGCCATGATGCAGGCTAAAGAAATGCTGTAGGGAACATAGGAGAATTTGGCGTATTTTACATAATTCAGGCCGCGTGCGATGATCTCGTCGTTTTTCGAAAACAGCTGAAGCGTCCATTCAGGCGTGATGAACAGAACCGACATAAACGCCGCCATGACGATGATGCCAAGGGTGATGTTGAGATTTAAAAACTTCTGGCAGCGTTCGTATTTTTTTGCGCCGTAGTTCTGCGCGATGAAAATGCCCGCCGCGCCGGATAAGCCCCATAAAACGGAGGCCGCGATCATGTAAAAGCGGTTGGCAACCGAAACCGCCGTCAGCGCGGATTCGCCGAGACCGCCGACCATGATGTTGTCAATCAGGTTTACAAACGTAGTGACAAACTGCTGCGCCATGATGGGCAGCGCGATTTTGGTCACCTGGAGATAAAACGGCTTGTCGCCGATAAAGTCCTTTAAGCGGATTTTGCCCATACGCGCCCTGCTCCTGTTCTTTCTGAAAATACATATAGATTGAGTATAAAGAAAGCGCGATCAGGTGTCAACAAGCTTTGTGTAAATAGCGTAAAACATAAGCTGTCCATTGCCAATTTATCGCGCGCATATTATAATGAAGAAAAATATCCGGAGGAAAATGAATGGATACCGTTGTTCAGAAGGTTTCTTTTCCCGAAAACAGGCGAATTCTCGTCCTTTCCGATCCGCATGCGCATAAGGAAGGATTTACGTCTCTCCTTGAACGCGCGCGCTTTTCAGCGGAAGATATCCTGGTCATCGTCGGCGACATTCTTGAAAAAGGGCCGGACAGCCTCGGGCTTCTGCGCGAGGTGATGCGCCTTTCAAAAAGCCATACCGTTTACACCCTCATGGGCAATGTCGATTACTGGCGGCTTGTCGGAGTTATGTCGAACGACGAACAACAGCAGCGCGATCTGCTTGATTTTTCCATCTCCGCACAAAAATGGTGGCCGTCAAGCTTTCTTAAGGAAATGCTTGGCGAGGTCGGTCTGCCCCTTTCGGATGCGCTTGACACAAAGAAGGCGTTTCCACTTTTAAGAGCGCATTTCAAAAAGGAACTGGAATTTCTTGAAAACTGCCCAACGATTCTGGATACCCAGCGCATGATCTTCGTTCACGGCGGCATTCCCCATGAAAATCTGGACGCGCTTGCGACCGAAGAACGTCACCAATTTCTGAAATGGGATCGCTTTCTTTCCGCAAACCTTTCCTTCCAGAAAACCGTCGTCGTCGGCCACTGGCCGGTCACGCTGTATTCCCCCTCCTTCCCGAACGCCGCGCCCCTTTATAAGGAAGATCAGAACATACTCTCCATTGACGGCGGCTGCGGCATCAAAAAGGAAGGGCAGATCAACCTTCTAATCTTCCCCTCCTGTGCGTCAAAGGAATATGAGCTTCTCACATGGGACGGTCTTCCGACTGTAACGGCGCTCGACGATCAGGCCGAATCGACCGATTTCGGCTATATCCGCTGGGGCGACGACGAAGTAACCGTTATCGAAAATGACGGTGAAACAGCAAAAGTTCTGTTCCGCGAAAGAATCATGACCGTTCCCTCAAATGGACTTTACCAGAGAAACGGCGTCTGGCATGCAAGCGAAATTACCGATTACCGTCTGCCCGTCTCCCCCGGCGACACGCTTTCGGTGATCAAAGAAACGCCGCACGGGCTTTATGCCAAGAAAAACAATGTAACCGGCTGGTATCTGGGCGGGTATCGCTGAAAAGGCTTTTATGCGCCGTAGGTGGTGCGCTCGATGATTTCGCGCTGCACAACAGGGCTTAAGGTGACAAACCGGGCGCTGAAGCCGCCGATTCTGACGATCAGATCCTGATAATTCTCCGGGTTCTTCATGGCCTTTTCAAGGTCGTCTTTCCCGATTACGCACAGATTCGTCTGAACGCCGCCGTTTTCGTAGAAAGCGCGAAGAACGGTCGAAACCTTGTCTATGGAGGAAGCAAACAGCTCCTTTGAAAAGCGCACGTTGTTGATTACGCCCACATGCTTTTCGTTGTCAAACTTCGCCATGGAATTCAAAAGCGCCGTAACGCCGCACTTGTCCGCGCCCGTCGACGGACCGTTTCCATTGGCCATAGGGCTGCCCTTTTTCCTTCCACAGGCGGAGGCGGCGCAGAAATTGCCCCATTCCGCGCTCATGGAATTATTGACGCTCACAATGCCATAGTGGTTTAATCCCGTCTTTTTGCCGGCCTCCGTCGTAAGATCGGCAAGATCGCTGAAAAGTTTGGTCGCCGTTTCATCCGCATAATCGTCGTCGTTTCCGTATTTGGGGGCGTTTATGCACATTCTGCGTTCCCGCTCATAACCCTCAAAGTCATTGTCCAGCATTTGGGCGAGCTTTGTAAGCGAGAATCTTTTTTCCTCATACACAAGTTTCTTAATTGCCGTCAGGCTGTCGGCGCAGCTGATCACACCGAACATTTCGCTGGACGCATTCAGATATCGTACGCCGCCTTCAAATACGCTCTTTCCGCGCGCAATGCAGTCGTCCAACAGAAGGCTCAGATGCAGATACGGCGCGTTTTCGCCGGCAACAGTGTAGTTCAGGTATTTATGCACAGCAAAGTGCTCGATCACGGGTTTCAACTGCGCAAGCACTGCCGCGTACAGCTTGTCATAGGTATCAAATTCTGTAATTTCGCCCGTTTTCACGCCGCAGTCCACATTATGATACGCGTCGCGCCCGTTGTGCAGGGCAAGCTCCAGCGCCTTGAGGGCGCTGATTCCATTGTTGGGCGTTCCTACACTCATGCCGTGAAGCACATATTCGCCGCAGCCGAAGGGCACATACTGCCGGGCTTCCTCAAGCGGCACGCCGTATACCTTCATAACGGCAGGCACATTGGTTTCGTCCGAATAGATGATAGGAAAGGTCGTTCCCTCCGCGTTTACCTCCATGGCCTTTCTGAAAACCTTTTCGTCCATGCCCTTATAATAGCGAAGCGTCAACTGCGGAACGGTTTCCCTGAACAAACGCGAAGCTTCCATAATGGCAATCGCCAGCCGGTCGGCGGCTTTTTCGTTTTTTCTGCCCACGCCGCCCACGATGATTCGGCAATCGTGCACCTTGTTGATTTCCTTCAGGTGCTTGTAAAGATACAATATGATCTTAACGCCCTCATCTTCAGTAATTCGCCCTTCATCCACATCGCGGGCATACAGCGCGCCCAGATAATCATCCATGCGACCGTAGTTCATCAGATCCGAGCTCACGGAATAAATCCACATCAGCTGAACGCCCTCAAGGAAGGTTTTCGGCGCGTCATGCATGATGTTTCGAAGCGCGCTGGCCATATTGCTAAAGCGAAGAGCGGCCTTTTCGTCCCGCGCTTTTTCCGCCATATCCATCGCCTGATCGCGATACCGCGCACAGGCCTTGCGCAGGGATTCAATCCACATTTTAAGCGCAGCATAAAAGGAGTTTTCTCCGTTTTTGCGGGCGTTTTCGTCAATCTCTTTTTCGAGCCCGTCAAAGCCCAATCGAATCAGCTTGTCAAAATCCAGATTGGTGCCCGCGACTCTGCAGCCGCTGTTGCCAACGCCCGGCGCGTGATAGCTGCGGTTCGGAACATAGCCGTAGCGCGAAGCAAACGCGATTTCAAGCTTGCGCGCAGTATGCTCCTCGCGCCAGAACGCCGCCACAGCTTCAAGCGCATATTTTTCGCTCGCCGTCAGCTCCTTTTCCGAACTGACCATGGCGTTTGTGAAGCTGTATTCGTCAAAATAATAGGTATAGCAGCTGCTCATGGCTGAAAAACCGCCCACCTGCGAGGTAAAACCTACAAAATCATGCTCGTATCGCCCGGCGATGCCGTCGTTTTCGTCTATGGGCATGAGAATATGCTCCAGCTGAAAATCCAAGCATGCCGCTTCGCGCAGGAATTTGTCGTGTGCGTATGCTTTATATACACGCGTAAATTCGATTGCGTTTCTGAGTTTTTCGATATGACTTTTCATGCTGCTCCTCCCGGTACCCTTAAGTACAATCGTTTTTCACTTATTTATAATCATACTCTCTTTTTCGTGGCTTGTCTACTGTTGTATTAAAAATGTCAGTTCGAGTTCAGCTTTGGGATAAGCCTCGGCCAGCCTGGCGACTGCATGGCCGTAGGGAACATAAGTTGCGTAAACAACTTTCGCAAGATAAACAGAATTACCGCACATTAGACACACAATGCATATACAGAAGGCTCCGGAGCGCTTCACAATGCACTCCGGAGCCTTGAAACAATAATAATTCAATTATACCGTCTTACCCATCAAAACTCAATAAAGCCGCCCTGCTGATTGATCGCATCCACAATCGCGCAACCGGCGCTGGTGCCCAAACGCGTTGCGCCTGCAACCAGCATGGCTTTTGCGTCTTCAATCGTGCGGATACCGCCTGCTGCCTTTACGTTAAGCGCATTTCCGACCATTGACTTCATCAGTCGAACGTCGTCCAGCGTCGCGCCGCCGGTTCCGAAACCGGTGGAGGTTTTGATAAAATCGGGCTTTACTTTAAGCGCGATTTCGCACATCGTCTTTTTCTCGTCATCGGTCAAATAGCAGTTTTCAAAAATAACCTTGATCGTGCGGCTGTATTCACGGCACACATCGACGATGGAACGCATCTCCTTTTCGATGTAGGCATGGTTTCCGCTTTTTAATTCGCCAATATTGATTACGTAATCAATTTCATCCGCGCCGTTCAGAATCGCCTGACGGGTTTCGAAAACCTTGTCGGCAATGGTGGTCTGTCCAAGACAAAAGCCGATGGCCGCGCCTACAAGCACGTCGGATCCTTTTAAAAATTCCTTGCATTTTCTGACCGGCGCAGAATTGATGGCGACCATTTTAAAATCATATTCGGCGCTGGTTTTGCAGAAGGCGCGGAAATCCTCTGTGGTAGCAAAGGGCTTGAGCAGGGTTTGATCGATCATTTTTGCAACTTCGTGCGAAGAGAGCTTAGGCATGGTTGATCTTCCTTTCTTAAAGCTTTCTGTAAATATCGTGAAGTGCAGTTACGCTTTCCTTATACAAACTGACCTTAGGCTGATATACCTCGTAAACAGACGCATCCGGCTTGAACCGCCGGGTAATGTTCACGTGCTTTTGGGCTTCCTTTTTCAGATCCGGGTAAATACCGGCGGCATAACCTGCAAGCATGGCGCTGCCCCAGGAGCCGGTGTCGGAAACGTCCAAAGCGGCATACTCTACGCCCAGAATATCCGATTTGATCTGATTGAACAAATCGCTTTTCGAGCCGCCCCCGATGGCATACACCTCGCGCGGCGTTTCATGCGTCAAATTCCAAAGAATCCGACTGTAGGTTGCATATTCATAGCCGATGGACTCCATAACGGCTCTGTACATATGCGCGCGGTTATGGCGATAGGAAAGCCCCATGAACGATCCGCGAACATACGGATCGTTCGGACACACGCGGCCGGAAAAATGCGGAACAAACATCAGCTTATCGCTTCCGGCAGAAATCTTTTCGGCCTCACGCGCAAGCGTTTCATAGGAAATCGCCTCGTTGTCCTCACGGAAAATATCCCTGATCCAGCGAATGCAGAGCCCGCCGCCGCCAATGTAAGCAAGCGGAAGCCAGAGCTCGGGCAGAATCGAACGGGCGTACAAAATCGTTTCGTTCTCGGTATCAGGCGAGAAACGGCGCGTACAGGACGCAAACACCGACGCGGTTCCCGCAACATCAAACGCGAGCCCTTCTTCCACGATTCCCGCGCCGAAAGCCGTCGCGGCCTGATCGCCCGCGCCTGCGCAGACAATCACATTCTCCGTAAGACCGCACATTTGAGCGGCATTTTTCGTTAATCTTCCGACAACCTCCCACGGCGCGGCAATGCGGGGCATTTTCTCAGGATCAACAGCAAAATGCGCAAGCAGCTCGTCTGACCAGCGCATGTTCCTGACGTCTCCAAAGCCGGAGAAATGCATGCAGGTATAGTCAAGATACGCCTGATCCGCTTTGAGCCTGCACAGTTTACCCGCAACATACGTTACAGGCAAAACAAACTTAGCTGCCTTCTGATAAATTTCGGGATAACGCCTCTTCCACCTGAGCACCTTTGGACCGTGGTTGTAGCTGACCGGCGCGCCCGTAAGCTCGATGATGCGCTGCCCCGCTTCTTTTTTCATAATCGCGATTTCAGGATCACACCGGGTATCGAGCCAGGAATCATACGGTGTTACGGCATCGAAATTTTCATCAATCGCCATGATGCCGGCCATCTGGCCGTCCATACCGATTGCAGCGACGTCCGAAGACTTTACGCTACTTTTTTCCACAACGCTCCTGATTGTGCGGACAACCGACATTAGAATTTCCTCGGGATCCTGCTCAATCGCGCCGACCTCCGGCTCAATCAGGCGCGAAGCCTCGAAAGCGGAGGCAACCAGCGCGCCGTTTTCATGATACAGGCATGTTTTCGTCCCCTGCGTGCCAATGTCCACGCCCAATAAATACTGAGGCATGCTTTAACCCTCCATCAGCTCGACATCCAGCTTCAAGAGCCTGGCCAGATTTAGCAGCTCCTCCACATGATCGCCGTATACGCCGTGGATATGGTTGCAAGGGAAATTACTCAGGAAGCGGTCCGCGCTCACCTGAAGTCTTGCAAATGCAATCGGCCACTGAGGCGTGGTAAGCTGTCCGAGCGCCTCCATCTTCTCTCTGTCAAACTGAACCAGTTCTGCCGGAACAATGGTGAGAACATACCTGTTTCCCTTGCGCGCAAGACGGGCAAAGGTGAATTTTCCGGGCGCGGCAAAATGATGAACGCTGGCGCCACCCGCCGGATAATCCACGGTTTCAGGCAGGAACGAAGTCAGGCGCAGGTTTTCCTCAGGAACGTCGGACGCAGCCGCAAAATAAGTGGCATGCGTTCCGGAATTGGAGAAGAACCAAACGTCGTTTTCAAAATCAAAATGGCGTACATCGCAGAAAAGCACGGGCTTTCCGGTAATGAGCTTGAAAATCTGCATGGTGAGCGCGCCGTCCATATCCGCCTCCGTGGCGGCGACAGTAGGTTCCTTGGGGCCGTTCCAGTCGTAGGGATCGTTCAAAAACGCCTCGGCCACGTCCATCGTGCAATAATGCTCGGTCAGATCGCCGTGCGCCTTAATGCCTACAAAATCCAGATGGCGCTCGTGAATGAGCTTTTTGAGGCCGAGATACGAGCGAATCTGCGTGCGCAGAATGTCGGGCGTGAGATTCTTTCCATTGTAACCCACCTTCAGGGCGTTGTCCTCAATCCACTTAAGGCCCTTCTCAACTTCGATCGCGTCCGCCGCAAGGCCGGCTCGGACGATGTCCTCCTGCTCAATATTTTCAACGTCAATGCCAAAAAGCTTCTGCCACTGATCGAGATTGGCCACCGCCGTATACATGCCCAGCGGACGACCGCCGAAGTTGCCGAAGGTCATGCCGCGCATGCGGGTGACGACGGAAGCCGCGCGAAGGAAGCGATCCACCTTTTGGAACACGGCTTCATCCTTGATCGAGCCCCAGATTCGTCCATACGGACGATCCAGCTGATCCAGCGTTCCGGCGGCTGCCAGCATGCCGACCATGCCGCACTGGGACGGATGAAGATTGCAGAACAGAAGGAATGGGCCGGGCGCGATAGCGGTTGCAACGGCGGTAAACTGCGGATAGCACCAGATGGAATAGTTGATCATGGTAACTTCCACATTGGCCTCGCGCAGACGCATGGCTTCGCGTCTGGCTGCGTCGTTGGTATAAAGCGGTTCGGCAGCGGCGACCACTTCATATTTGCCGCTTTTTTCCAATTCTTCAATGATTTCCTGCTGATATTTCATGGTGATGGGGAGATATTCCTTATGCAGATGCTCTCTGCCATCGGACATGGTAAGCAGGCCGACTTTAATCTTTTTCATCTGTTATTTCCTCTCCGAAAGCTTCCGGCGCATGAAGTTCAGCGCAAAGCTTGCTTCGTTGTCCATATAGGCTTCGTCTCCGTTATCGGAAAGATCATGCCATACCTTGATGTCGCGTCCGACCGCGCCGCCCATCTTGATGAAGGGTTCCATCACGATTCTGCCGGTATATCCGGCGTCCTTTAAGCCCTGAACCACGTCGTCCCAGGGCATATGGCCGCGTCCGGGCACCTTGCGGTTGGCTTCGCCGATGTGGAAGTGGCCGATGTAGCCCGCCGACTGCCGGATTGCGTCCCCGATAAAGTCTTCTTCAATGTTCATATGGAAGGCGTCCAGCAAAAGCTTTACCTGATCAGAGCCAACTTCATCCACAAAACGTCGTCCCTCCGCAGCGGTATTGATCAGAAACTGCTCAAAGCGGTTGACAACCTCAAGGCAATAAAGAACGCCCTCGTCCGCCGCACTCTGCGCGGCTTTTCGCACGCTGTTTACGCTTCTGTCCCACCAAGCGGATTTATCGGTCAGGGGCTGATTCATAACTGCCGGCCAGCAGCCGTACAGGATGCCGCCCAGAACCTTTCCGCCCATCTCGCCCACACAGCCAAGGAGCTTTTTCACGTACTCAACCGCATTTTCGCGCACGCTGTCGTCCGCATTGGCCATGTCATATTCCCTGGGAAGGCCAATGCAATAGGTAAGCTCGATTCCCTCGTCCTTCGCCGCATTGGCGATGTCGAGACGCTGAGCCTTTGTCATATCTACGATACTGCCCGCAGCAAGCTCCAGCACGTCAAAGCCGATCTTCGCGGCCTTCTTTACGTAATGAATGTAGTTAGCTTCCCACTCTCTCTCCCAGAAAGCGTAATAAATACCGACAGGATTCAACATGCACATCCTCCTTTATTCGAATTCAATCACGGATTTCATGCCGCCGGCCGCTGCTGCAAACTGAAACGCCTCGTTAATCTGCTTAAGCGAAAAGCGGTGGGTGATCAGACGGCGGATGGGCAAAACGCCGCTTTCCACCAGCCGGAGACATTTTCTGTACTGACTCAGACTGGAACGGGATGTTCCTGAAACCACAAGATGCTTGTAATGAATCAGATTGGTATCAAGCATCACGGGCTGCTTGGCGGCAGGCAATCCGCCGAAAAAGCTTACGCGTCCAAACATCGCCATTAATGAAAGCGACTCGCTCTGCGCCTTGGGCGAAGGACAAGCCGTTACGCATACGTCCAGCCCCCGGTTTTTCGTGCTTTTCATGATGTAATCCTTAAGCTCATTGCCCGCATAGATTTCAATACCGGGCAAAAGTTCCTTTGCGTATGCAAGGCGCTCTTCGGAAAGGTCGTGCAGAATCACCTTTCCAGCGCCCGCCATAATCGCAAGCATCGCATGCATGCAGCCGATCGGGCCCGCCCCGATGATCAGGACAAAATCGCCCGCCTGCACCTTATAGCTTTCAAACGCGTTGTATACGCAGGAGAGCGGCTCCGCAACGGCCGCTTCCGCAAAGGAGATATCATCGCTTAATTGGCAGACGTTTCCCTGTCTTACGGCGTCGGACGGAATGAGCGCATATTCCTGAAAAGCGCCGTCCATATTGATGCCGAGCGCCTGATATTCGGGGCAAAGGTGCGTTCTTCCGGAAACGCACTGATCGCAAATGCCGCAGCCCATATTGGGCGCGACGGCCACCCTGTCCCCCACTTTGTAGCCTTTTACGCGCTCGCCAAGCGCATAAATTTCTCCCGCCACTTCATGTCCCAAAACCAGCTTCTGCTTGGGCGCCTGCTGCCACATGCGGATATCCGTTCCACACAATGCAGCCGCCTTCACGCGAACAACCATTTCCTCGGGACCGGGCGTGGGGATCGGTCTTTCTTCCATAACCAGAGTTTTTGCGTCTGTCCAAACCGCTGCTTTCAAAATACATCCCTCCCGAAAAGCTTACAGCGTAACAATGCGTTTTTCAATAATAGAAAGGTTTCCGGCGTTTACCACGCGAACCGCCATCTTGCCGTCAAAGCCGGTGACGGAGGGCGTTTCGTCTTTTTCGATGCAATCAATAAAATGCTGATCCTCCGCGCAGTACGCGTCAATGAACAGCTTGCGCCAGCTGGTGACGTGCGGCGTTTTGATGCGTCCATCCTTCGACGAACACGCGGTAACAAATTGCTCCTGCGTGCGTCCTACGCGGATCACGCCGTGTGTGCCGACAATTTCCGTCTGCGCATCATAACCGTAGCCGACGCCCTGCGCGCCGTCGATACAGCCCTGAACGCCGTTTTCAAACGAACAGGTCATCAAAACATTATCGTAGAAATCCGGAAAGTCGCTTCTGGCGTCCGGACAGCGATAATTTCCGCTGATGGCGTACACGCTTTTAAACTCACTCTGGCCAAACCAACGCAGGGTATCGATATCGTGTGAGTTGACCTCCGCCAGCGGGCCGTTGCTTTTTCTGATGTCATACATCCACGGCTGCGGAATGCTGGGCCCGCGGGTATGGGACTTGATTAAAACCACATCGCCGATCTCGCCGGCGTCGAGCATGTTTTTAGCCTCGACAAAGCTCGCATCAAAGCGGCGCATAAAGCCGATCTGCAGTTTTACATTGTTCTTTTTCGCCGCGTCAATCATGCGTTCGCATTCGTCTTCGTTCATTGCCATGGGTTTTTCGCACAGAATGTGCTTTCCTGCCGCCGCCGCATTCAAAACGATTTCACAATGGTATTTGGTCGGCGATACGATGATCACCGCGTCCACATCGCTTCTTTCAAGCGCTTCTCTGTAATCCGTATAGGAAGGAATATCGCCCAATTCCTTGCGCGCGTTTTCCAGCGCCTCGGAAACGGGATCCGCAAGCGCCGTAAGACGCGCGCCTTCAATAACGCCCCGCGCAAAGTTTCTTCCGTGAATCAATCCCGCTCTTCCGCATCCGATCAGACATACGCCAATCATAAATTTCTCCCCTCGCTTTTCGTGCAAATCGATTTGTTTATGTTCTTTTTGTTTTGATTATATCGAATAAGCAAACCACTTGTCAATAACCCTAAAACCTTTTTTGCAATCGATTTCACAAAGAATTCTGGTAGAAAATGAATGATAAAAGGCATGATTGCGATGATGTAATAAATGCGCATATTTGTGTTTAGTTTTCTTTATATTAACATTTGATTTCATACGTAAAATTGTTTCGGTTGAACCGTTTATGTTTCATTTTCGCCGGATTCGTGATAGAATAAACTCATCATTCTAAGCGGAGGAAAAAAGTATGACGCCTGTCTTTCATCTGCCCGCACATGTATTAAGAGAAGAAATTACAAACAAGCGCCTCTCTGCGGAAGCGCTCACAAAAATCTATCTTGACCGCATCGAAGCCATCGGCGGCAAAAACGGCGTAAACGCTATTGCGGAAATCGACGAAACCGCGCTTGCACAGGCCCGCGCGCTGGATCAGGACGAAGCCAAACGAACCCTTCCCCTGTTCGGCCTGCCCGTCCTCATAAAAGACAACATCGACGTTATGGGCCTTCATACCACTGCCGGAAGCGTCGCGCTTTCCGGGCATATCGCTTGTAAAGATGCGCCAGTGGTCGAACGCCTTCGTCAAAGCGGCGCGATCATTTTGGGTAAAACCAATATGACCGAGTTTGCCAATTACATGACCGACAATCTTCCAAACGGCTTTTCTTCGCGCGGCGGTCAGGTTGTAAACGCCTATCACCCGGACAAGGATCCCGGCGGCTCCAGCACCGGCTCCGCGGTTGCGGTTTCCGCAGGTCTTTGCGCGTTCGCCATCGGTACTGACACCTGCTTTTCCATCGTCGGCTGCGCATCAGAAAACGGCGTAACCGGCTTTAAGCCCGCAGGCGGAAGCCTGCCCGGAGAGGGCGTCATTCCCATCTGCTTTGCGCTGGACACCGCAGGTCCACTATGCAGAGACGTTGAAGATGCGCACATGATTTATGCCGCTATTGCGAAGCGCACGGTCTCTCCGCTATCCCCCGTTCCCGCATCTCGTCTGAAAATCGCCGTCAACACCTATCAATACGACCAGGTATCCAAAGAACAGCTTGACAGGTATGAAGCCCTTTTAAACAATATCAAACAAAAAGGCGGAGAGGTTACTGAAATCAATCAGCCCGCAGCCTCCGTAACACGAAGAAATGTAATGCGCTACGCGTTCAAGCATGATCTTGAAGCCTATCTTAAGGCATCAGACGCGCCCAGAAAAACGCTTCAGGAAATCATCAACTTTTATAACGAAGCCCCCGAAACACACGCGCCCTACGGCGTTACTGTGCTTCAGATGGCGCAAGATGTGGCGACAGGCAATCTGGACGAACCCGCTTACCATGAAGCGCTCAAAGACCGTGAAGAACTCAAAGCCAAAATTACGGAAGAGCTCAAAGCCTTTGACGCTTGCCTGATGACCGGCCACACGGACATTATGCATACCATCAATCTCCCCTCCATCACCATCAACCTCGCTATGGCCGATGACAACACCCCGCGCGGCGCAATCCTTTACGGAGCCGACGAAGAGCGCCTTTTAAACGCCGCTTTGACTCTGCAGCGCCTCTGCCCGGGCGTTGTGCCGCCGAATCTGTAAACGGGATTAAAGCGAACACAATGACAAAACGCCAATTCAAACACAAGAGGAATCCATCATGAACGCTCGCGCGCGCGTATTAGAAGATATTGGAACTTCTATATCCATAAGCGCGTCCAAGTACCGTTCTCGAAAAGATCCATACGGGGAGGCGCTTTATGAAAAAGGGAACTATTTCGCTTGCCATAATCATACTGCTCACGCTCTCTGCAGTTGCGTTTCTGCTTTATAATCTCGAGACCTATTACGAGCATGTCCATGGCGAAGAATCGACTTTGGTATGCGGCTATACCATTTTCATCGCACTGGTTACAGGGTTCATTTTTATGGCAAAGCGCGATTCATTCCGCTCATATAAAACCATATATGCCGTATGCGCAGTGGTTCTGTTTCTTGTATTCCTGCTGGGAAGACAAATTCCCCTCTGCGTTGAATGTGAACAAACGACTGCCCGCGAACTTGGCATACTGAGATTTTGGATCAAACCCTTTGAAGAATTGAATCCCTGAAGATACATCGCCCGGCGCAAACATATGCGCCGGGCGATATTTTTTCATCCCTTATTCAGCTTTAAAACGATATGCGCGTTTTCGTATTTCTGATCGGCGATCGGCCAGAAATCATAGGTGTCCGGCTCTTTCCCGGCTTCAAGAAGATAGATGTGAAGCTCACTGGGAATTTCGCCCGTGCCTTTGATGTTGACCTCGAAGGGATTTTCGCCCGACAGGCTGTAGCCATCCATAACCCGGTATTCGCGCCCGTTTTCATCGAAAATCATCAGCTGCCACGCCGTATCCTTCCAGGTATAGCCTTCATAGGTATAAGTCACAAGCTCAAAGATTTCCTTGTCCGCATACAGCGTAACCGTACCTTGCATGGGCGAAAGACACGCCTTTGCGTTAAAGGTGATATCTTCGATCTGTGCCTTGCCCTCATAGGAATGCTTTTCAGAATCAGATTTTAAAATCTCCGCCCTTACATATCCCGCTTCGCGGATGTCAAGATCATAGGTTTTGATGTCCGTTCCATCGAAATAATGAACCGTACAGGTTTCGTAGAGCTTGATTTCAATGTTTGCTGAATCGCTTTTTGCAATTTCCTCAGGCAGCGGCGATTCGAATTCACGCACTGCACGGTATGCGCCCGTTTCGTCATAATCCTCCATACTTGAATACGGCGGAAGATCTACGCCGTTTACAAGCGTGTGATCGCTTGCGTACACGCCCGCCATCTTGTAGCCGTAAGGCGTGCCTGCTTCGATTGCCTGTGAGAATGCATCCAGAATCGCTCGCTGTGCTTCATTTGTCGGATGTACGGCAATCGGATCAATAACGCGCCTTGCGTCTTCAAGATCGCTTTCGGTCGGAATATACGCTTCAAAACGATTTGCGTTTTCGATGACAAAGCCGATCAGGAGGCTTTCCCCGTCAAAATACGCGCTGTCGATCTTTGCAAGCACATTTCCAAGTTCTCCGCTTTCAATCTGTGTTTCGTCGCCCTTTACATCGCTTATGTTTTCAAGCCTCGTGTCTCTGTCCGAAAAAAAGTCAAAAACACTCGCGCCCACGGCAAGCGCGGTCAGACACAAAAGCATAATCGCCGCCACCAATGCGGCGCTTATATGAAATTTCCGTCTCATTTTATCTCCTTCCGTGATGCTTTCAAGCATCCTCTTCCTCTCCTCGGGCGAGACGGACAAGCCCGAAAGATTTTCATGAAGACAATTTCTGATCCTGTCATTTTCTTTCATCTTCGTCTCTCCCTTCCAATTGCATTTTCAGTGTTTTCATGGCTTTATCAAGCCGTTTTTTGACAGCTGGCGCGGTAAGATTTGTAATTTCGCCGATTTCCTTATACGTAAGGTCGTGGTAATAATACAAAATCACGACCTGCCTGAGCTTCTTTTCAAGCCCCATCACCGACAAGAATAAATCCCTCGATTCCTCCGTGACCCCTGTGACGGAAGGCGGAAGCTCTTCGATGATTTTTGCTTTATCGATATGCCGGTTCCACGCGCTTACGCGATAGTTTTTGCACGTGTTGATCGCAATTTTCAATATCCACGTCTTTTCTCTTGCGCCTCTTCGGCCTTCAAACGAATCCATGCTGCGCCATGCCTTCAAAAAGGTGTCCTGCAGAGCGTCCTCGGCAAGCGCGCGGTCGGAAAGCATCATATAGCAGGTTCTGAGAACCGCGTCCGCATACGCTTCCATCCACATTTCAAGGCGTTTTTTTCTGTCATCGCCCGGTACCAAAGCGATGTTCATATCTCCGTCACCTCCTTACACTGATTTGACAAGACAACTATAAAAAATATAAACCAAAAAATTCTTTTTGCAAAACAAAAACCCGAAAAATATCTCGCTTGACATACATTGCGTGCAATGTTATAATATTTTTACATTTTTAACATTTGAAAGGATGAGTTTATGGTAAAATTTCGCCGAATTTTGCTTCTTTTCCTTCTTTTTGCCTGCATGTGCCTATTGACGGGATGTCTTAAAAACGAAGTACTGGATCAGCAAATGAATTCCTTCATAGACGCCTATAATCAGAAGGATGCCCAAAGCATACACTATCAGAGCTGGCAGAACGGTATTTCCATAGAGCAGCTTGAAAGCGTCATCGAGAAGGCATGCAGCATGTGTGGCACGATTGACAAAGACGCAATGAAGCTCGTTTCCGTCAATATCCGCTCTCAGTCTGCAAACGGCATTCGGTATAAATCATACGAAGGTACCTATCATTTCACAAAGGATGACGCGAACTTTGCGCTTGAACTTACGTATATTACTACGGAAAGCAACGGAAACGGTCTTGCGAGATTCAACCTTTACCCCATTGCGGAATCCTTGGTCTCCTTTTCATCAACTTCAATCGTATATCTGATTACCTGCATCATTCACTCTGTCGGTATTATCCTGACAATCATCGACGTTATCCGCAAAAAGCGTAAAAAGGCAGTTTTGTGGATTCTACTTTCCCTTCTTTATGTTCGTTTGAACCTTTCGCCTTATTCAATCCTGCTTCCGGTGGGCTCGATCATCTATTGGTGCATACGAAAGAATTTGAAAACAAAGTTGCAGATATCAGAAGAGACTTCGGCAAACACAGATCGTGAAGAAGAGTCAAACCCGACTGAAGAAACAGACCAAGAAGCAAGCCCGGAACAGGCATAAAACGATAATTATCTAACGCGCATCTGTTTCAAAAACAAAAGAGCTTACTTACGCAAATAGATAAGTAAGCTCTTTTGTTCTTTATAATAGATCAGCTGGAGCATCTGATAATGAAAAACGGGCTATTGCAGTTTTTGCTTCTGCAACAGCCCGTATTTTTCAGCGATCCCTTAGCCCTGCTTCTGCTTGTGCTTGGGGTTTTCGCAGATTACCATAACATGTCCCTTACGCTTGATGATCTTGCACTTTTCGCAGATCACTTTAACGGACGGCCTTACCTTCATCGGT
>SVGP01000012.1 GCA_015056255.1 Clostridiales bacterium
AGGGGTAGGCGTGGGCGGGGGCGTAGATGTAGGCGCAGACGTAGTAACTGCAGGCGTGGTAACGGCAGCCGTGGGAGTAGCTGTAGCCGTAGGCGCAGACGTAGTAACTACAGGCGTGGTAACGGCAGCCGTGGGAGTAGCTGTAGCCGTAGGCGCAGACGTAGTAACTACAGGTGTAGTAATAGAGGGCGTGGGCACAGATGTATCCGCGGGCGCAGTAATCACAGGCGCGGTAACGGCGGGCGTGGGGGTGGCTGTAGAAACGACGGGCGTGGATGCAAAAATTGTCTGCGTTCTTACAGGCTCGGTCACGAAAATCCATTCGTTGTTCCCGTTAGGTTTCACATCATTCCCTGTCGTTCCGGCTTTGATAATCACAAAAACAAGCACGACAATAATTGTCGCCAAAACGCCGACAACAAGATACAAGCCTTTCTTTGCCTTTTTCCTTTTTTTCTTTTTATGTTGTTTCGTATGTGTTGTACTTGCTTCTCTTTGCTCACCGATCAAATGCCTGAGATCCTCCGCCATTTCTCCGGCAGACTGATAACGCCATTCAACGTTTCTGTGAGTGGCCTTAAAAAAGATCTCTGTGAGCTCCGGAAAAGACTTTCCCTTGGGCGGCGGCTGAAGGATTCCTACGCCCTCCATCTGCTCCGGCTTTTCACCGACAAGCAGAAAATACAAAACAGCGCCTACAGAATATATATCGGAATAATAACCCTCAGCGTCGCCCAACAGCATCTCCGGCGGCGCATATCCGGGCTTGTTGAATCCTGTCATTTCTCCGCCGTTGAGGCGACGGGAGGAACCGAAATCAATCAGCTTAATCGTTCCGTCCTTCAAAAGAAAGATATTGTCCGGACTGATGTCGCGATGCAGTATTCTTCTTTTATGAACCCGCTCAAGTACATCCAGAATATCGATCGTAAAACGAATGCTTTCTGTAACGGACAGGGGATTTTTCGCTCCGCGTTCGCGCTTTACATAGTTTTTTAAATCCCGGCCTTCCAAATATTCCTGAATGATATAGGCTGTATTGTTGCACTCTATTCCTTCATAGCAATGAACAACCTGAGGAATATCTCTGAGCTGAATCAACCGTTTTTTCTCATTCAGAAAGTCCTCTTTGTATTTCTTAAATTCTTCCCTGGATTCCTCGTCGTCCAGCG
This sequence comes from Clostridiales bacterium, assembly GCA_015056255.1. Lineage (GTDB taxonomy): Bacteria > Bacillota > Clostridia > Christensenellales > Aristaeellaceae > SFHK01. Next base: position 1,173 of record SVGP01000012.1, read on the forward strand.
GAAGCAGCACCGCCGGATTTTCAGGATCGCGATAGCATTTACCTTTCAGGTTGCATTCCTTAATGCAAACCTTTTCTCCCGTATGTAAATTGACGGCAACATAAGTTACGCCAAAGCCGCCGCGGCCAATGGCTTTACCGATCAAATACTTATTATTCAATACTGTTCCGGGCGGACAATCTCTGGAATTGGTCGATACATAAGGAATCGCCTGATTGCAATTCGGGCATACCTGTATGCCTTCCGCTACTTCCATCATGCATGCAAAACAGTAATTACCCAATTCACTTCTCTTCTTTCCATAAAGTATTATCCGTTTATGATTGCCACGGCATACGCCTATATATCTTTTGTATCAATATCAAAAAACCGCCGTCGAGCGTTTCTTCCGACAAATACGACCGCCCATGTTTCCTGTATAACGGCCGACGCGCGCACGATCGAAAATCACATGCGTTTGCGTTAACCATCATCTTATAAAGATATATTTGATCGATATTATAATACCTCACCTCCATTCCGTTGTCAACTTACTATTTACGTCATTCCAATGATATTATCGCGTGGATATTTTAGAAACAATTACATTTCTTCAACAGTTGTATTGATTACGCAAGTCCATTTATGTTTGCTTTTGTTCTTCCGCTGCGCGGATTGCGCAATAAAAAAGCAAACGTTTTCGATTTAGTGCGCTTCGAAAACGTTTGCCTGCCAGACAATGCGGAAAACTCGTTTTTTATTTCACCAGCGCTTTTTCAAGCAGCACGGCAAAGTCCTGAACATTGGTTACGATGCCCCTTGAAGAAAGGCTTCCTCTGTCGGAGAGCTTGTTGACCGTAAATTCCGATACATCCACGCAATAGAAATAGACCTGGCGGATTTCTCCGTCCCTGGTCACGCGGTAGGACGGGGTCATGTTGCCGGCTGCAATGGTATGAAGCATGGTAGCCAGGCAGATGACAGTGGTGGCGGACCTGAGCTCGTTTCGCATGGCGTCCTGCGCTTTATACACATCCCCGTATACGCACGGCAACGGGCCGTCATCACGGATGGAGCCGCCGAGGATATAGGGAATGCCGTATTTTTCGCAATTGTAAATCACGCCGTTATCGATCTTTTCATTTTCGATAAATGCCTTGACGCTTCCGTAATGGCGGACGCGGTTGATGGTGTCCAGATGGTTATAATGGCCGTTGGGCTGAGACACATGGGTATACACATCCTGACCAAGCGCGGTTCCGAGATAGGCCGCTTCCAGATCGTGCGTGGCCAGCGCGTTTCCGGCAAGCACCGCGTGCACATAGCCGTGCTCAATGAGGCTCGACATGGCGTTTCTCGCGTCGTGGTCAAAGGCAAACGCCGGACCCATGACCCAGACGATCTTTCCGTGATCCTTTTCATAATTCAGAAGATCATAAAGCTCCTGATAATCCTGGGAATACGCGGTTTCACGGCTGCGGTTTCTTCTGAAGGAGAACTGATCCTCCGCATGCGTTTCCTCTTTAAAGCCGTCGGCATACAGGAAAATGCCCTCGCTTGCGTCCTCCGTTCTTCCGCACAGCACCTTATCGCCCTTTTTGAGGAGGCGGAACTCCACAACGCGGATTTCATTGTCCGGCGCAAGCACGCATACGCAGTCCATACGGCTTTCCTCGGCCAGCTTCCATTCGCCGTTTATTTTAACGTATTCCGGGTAGATGCTCATGGCGTGATAATCCATGGGCGCAACGCCGTCGATTTTGACTTCTTCAAATCGCGCATCGGGCGCGGAAACAAATCTTTCACCGGTAAAATCAGGATGAACGTATTTTCGAAGTACAAACATAACGATTCTCCTTCGCGTGTGATAGATACAGTATACACGCTTTTTACGAAAAAAGCAAAAGGAAAATCACGTTTTAATAAAGTGTTTCCGCTCCCACGGCGCTTTCAGGCTTAGGGGTATGCTCCGTAATATATTCTGTCGGGGAAAGGCCCGTTTCCTGTTTGAATTTGCGTCTGAAGGAAGAGGAATGCAGATAACCCACGGCGAGGCTGACTTCATCAACAGAAAGCTTTCTTTCCGCAAGAAGCTCGCAGGCCTTTTCAAATCTCATTTTCCACACATAATCGGAAAATCCCACACCGATTTCTTTTTTAAAAAGATAGCTCATATAGGCAATCGATATATCGTATTTATCGTAGATATTGGTAATCCCAAAGTCGGGATTGCTGAGGTTTTCTTTTACAATAAGTTCGATCATCTTGGGCGGAACGGAAACCGCGCCTGTCTTTTTCTCAAAAATCCGGATCATTTCCGCAAAATGACTGCGGATAGATTTTTTCTCGGTTTCGTAGGCGCAGCTTCTGCAAAGATACAGCGTTTCAAGATACGGGTTTTCGAAATCCGTGAACGCTATTTTGGCGTCGTTCATGCAAATGGTCAAAACGGAAAGCAGATCAATCAGAACATTTCGGATAAAAAAGTCCGGAATGGTGTCGTTTTTCACAGGTATGGCGTCCAGAAGATCAAAAATCTCGTTTAAGGCGGACTGGGCAAAGCTGAATTCGCAGGAGCGAAGCGCATTTTCAAAGGCAGAAATGCGATCATTGGGATATTCAAAATTATCATTTACCGGTGTATCGCCGTTGTAATCTTTCCAGCTGACGATTCGCTTTTCATCCGATGTGCAGGGATACAGCTTCTCTGCCTGAGAATAAAGGCGCGGCATATCAAGCACCGATGTGCTGACCGAGCTTAATGCAAAGCGCGCATTTGCGCATTCAAGCGCTTCAAGAACCATGCTTTCGAGGTTGTTTTCGGTAACAGACTCATTTTTGATGCCGCTGATCAGTAAAAACACCGTTTCATCATTCCGGGAAAGAACGCCCGCATCAATGTCCGGGTCGAAAAGGCCTGAAACAGAAGCCGAGAAAGACGCGTCGCACGCCAAAACCGCAATGGCGTAGTCCGCATTGGGCGCAAACAGATAATCAAAATTATGAATGTCCTCCGACGATTTACCGGAAGCAGACATGATGGAATCCAGAACGGATTTTTTGATCAGGGTTCTGTAATAATCGATTTTTTCTTCGAGATCGATGCTTCGGTTTTTCTGTTGGGACATTGCCATATCCAGAATACGCAAGGGATCGTTCTGCGTGATGGATTCGTCCTTCATCCGGGCGGCAAGCTTGTGAAGCGGCTTGTAGGTAAGATTGGTGATTCCGAAAACCAGAATAAAGCCCAAAGCGATCAAAAGCGTAAGCACAGGAAGGCAATTGTAAAGCGCAGCGGATATCGATGCGCCAAGCGCCTGCCCGGAGGTCAGAGCGCAAATCCGAAGTCCGCCGGCAAACGCGTTAGAAATGCACAATGATGAATAGTTTTCAAACGGCACAATGCCGGTTTCGTTTATAAATCCCTTGGACAGAACTGATCTCATGCCGGAGGAGCCGAAAACATGATTGCCGTCTGTAATGATACATTCGGATACCGTATTTGAAATCAGGGACTGGCAGACGTCGGACAAAAGAGACGCGCCCAGAATAAAAAAAGAAGTATAATTAAAATAGGAATGGTTTACAGGAAAATAAATGAGGCAATATTCGCCGTCCGATTCCAGATAGATGAGGCGGCCGGAGCTTGCGTCGATGTACTGATCGGGCGAAAAAATAAACGACTGCGCAGGCGAATGGATGATGACGTCGCCGCCCGTATATTTAAGGGAGTATTGCTTATTGTAGGAATACATGCGGCCGTTGAGTTTATCGATATAGACCGATGCAATGATATAGCTGTTTCCAACGATGTATTTTTTAAGCTCCATTCGCACATTGTTGGACTGCGACGGAGAATCATTGTATTTGGATAAAACAACGTCCACATTATTGACAATGGCATTGTTGACCGTATACATTTCCTTGATGCCTTCATCAAGATCATTGACTACGGCGTTCAGCTGATCAAGCACATTGGATTCAAACTGATGGCTCAGAACATCGATCAGCTCTGAACGATAGACGAACGCAAGGCTGAATACGGATATGACAAAGATCAAAAGATAGGAGAAAAAATATCGGATAAATGTGCCGTTCAAAAGTCGCCTCATATCAAATTACCTGCCATTGTGAAATGAGTCCATGTTAGCATAACTTTTATCGGGTTTCAAGTTGTTTTTTGCCCCTGTCGCCCCCATTATCGCTCCATTTTTTCAAATTCAGGCGCATTTTGAAAAAGTGTGCGTTGAATTAAGGTAAGTTTATTCCATATAATTAACGCGAATCAACAGAAGGAGGATGAGCCCATGAAAAACACGACCCGTTTCTTAAGCCTGCTGCTCGCGCTTCTTTTCGTCCTGACTTTTGCTCCGGCAATGGCGGAGGAAGACATCGTAACGTATACCGGCTTTGGCATCTACAAGGACGATGAAAACCACACCATCGAGGATTCTTTCGTTTTCAAAGACACGCTTGAAAAATACGGCATCAATTTGGAAATCGACTATTACTCCTCTACGGTCGCCGCCGAAAAGCGCAGCCTGCTTCTGGGCAGCGGCGACTATCCGGACATTTTCTTCTGCGAAGTTGACGTGGAATGGTACGGCGCGCAGGAAGGCATCCTCCTTCCTCTCGAAGAATTGATCAAGGAATATGCGCCCAACATGGCCGCCTACATCGATTCTCAGAACGCCTGGGATTATCTGACCTGCACCGACGGCCATGTATACGGTTTCCCCACCTTCGGCGTACAGAATGCGCGCGACGGCGTTTTGTGGATCAACCGCACCTGGCTGGAAAACCTCGATCTTGAAATGCCCACAAGCTTTGACGAGCTTTATGACGTGCTCGTTGCGTTCAAAGAATACGACGCCAACGGAAACGGTGACGCCTCGGACGAGATTCCGTTTTTGAGCTACGAAGTTTCCAACGGCGCCAACTTCATCGAGCTTTTCAACTATTGCGAGTGGATGTTCAACTATGAATTCAGAACTGTGGTTGACGAAGACGGCACCTGCCGTATGCTCCCCATGACCGAAGAGTTCAAAAGCCTGATTGAATACCTGACCACCCTGTATCAGGAAGGCCTTCTGAACGAAGACTGCTTCACCCTGACCAGCGAGTCCGCCGCGGCCCTTGTCAAGACCTCGGACACCGTCGGTATGTTCATCGCCACTTCCCCCACCAATCTTTGCAGCCGCGAAGACGCGCTCAATTGGGCGGTTGTTGAACCCTGGTCCAACTCCGTTGAGGTTTCCAATGGCATCTATCGCCTCGGCATGTGCATCACCAACAAGTGTGAAAACCCCGAAAAGTTTGTTCAGTGGCTCGATTACCTTTTCACCGAGGAAGGCTCCATCCACAGCCGTCTGGGCATTCAGGGCAAAACCTATGAAATCGACGAAAACGGGAACTATTACTGGCTTGAGTCTGAAGAGCAGACACTGAGCGATATCCAGAATATCCTGTGCTATAAGGGCATCGGTTATATCACTGATTTTGAGCTGTTCAATGACGCAGGCTCCGACAAGGTTCAGTCCTACATAGATCAGCAAAGACGCATTGCCGCAAATCATGCCGGCCTTATGATGTTCGAGCTCGCCTTCACGGAGGATCAGCTTACGGTGGGTCTGCCCATCATGATCGACATGAATACCGCCTACCCCCAGTACATGGCCAAAGTCATGACCGGCGAATACGATCTTGAGACTTCCTGGGTCGAGTTCCAGCAGCAGCTTAACGACATGCAGGTTCCGGTTCTTGAAGAAATCATCCAGGACTGCTACGACAGAATGGAAAAATAGTTGAATCAATCCAAAAGCGTGCGGACGCTGAAAATGGGTGTCCGCACGCTTTTTTGAACAGGAGTCAGCCATGATCTTGTCACGAAAAAAGGATTCTTACATAAAACGCCTTATGAAGGATATGGTGAATAACTGGATATTATATGTGATGATATTGCCGGTTATTCTGTATGTGCTTCTTTTTTGCTATGCGCCGATGTACGGCGTAACGCTTGCATTCAAAGCTTATAAGATCAAAGACGGCATTTTTGCCAGCCGCTGGGTGGGTTTTGAGTATTTTTCGCGTTTTATGCGCTCCTACAGCTTTTCAAATCTCATTCGAAACACCCTTGGCGTAAGCGTTTATACGCTTGTGGTCGGTTTTCCGCTTCCAATTATTTTTGCGCTTCTTCTTAACTATTTAAGACTGCCTAAGCTTAAGAAGTCCATACAGCTCATCTCCTACGCGCCGCATTTTATATCGGTCGTGGTTATGTGCGGAATCATAAAGCTGTTTTTTGCAGACAAAGGTCCCTTGAACCGCCTTACCGAAATGATGGGCGGACAGACGATCAACTATCTGACCAGCCCTGCCATTTATAAATCGCTTTACGTCTGGACGGGCGTCTGGCAGAGCATGGGATGGTCTGCTATTATTTACATCTCTGCGCTGGCGGGCGTGGATTACGAAATTCACGAAGCCGCCATTGTCGATGGCGCAACAAAAATCAAGCGCATCATTCACATCGATCTTCCCTCCATCAAGCCGACCGTCGTCATGCTTCTGATCATGAACGTGGGTGGTCTGATGGGCGTTGGCTTTGACAAAGCCTATCTTCTGCAAAACGAACTGAACCTGAGTTCTTCTGAAAACCTCGCGACCTACATCTATAAAATGGGTCTTATCAAAAGCGATTATTCCCTTTCCACCGCTGCCGGCCTTTTCAATACCGTAATCAACCTTACGCTCATCGTTACAGCAAACACTGTGAGCAAAAGGCTGGCGGACGAAAGCTTATTCTAAAGGGAGGACGAATGAAATGAACACAATGATCCAAGCCAAAAAGTCAAACCGCATCCGTTCTTCCCTGCAGGACAAAATCTTTGACGCATCAAATGTCGTCATCATGATTCTTCTTTTGTTTGTGTACATCTGGCCGCTTTGGTTTGTGATTATCGCCTCCTTCAGCGACCCTATGGAGGTTCAGCTCGGAAAGGTTTTGTTCTGGCCGATCAAGCCGAGCGTTGATTCATACATCGAATTGATTCACCGAGATTCCATCTGGATCGGCTATAAAAATACGATTGTGTATACCGTTCTCGGAACGCTGATCAATATGTTTTTCACAATCTGTGCCGCCTATCCACTGTCCCGCAAGGACTTTGTTATCCGCGGCCCCGTAATGGTGTTTCTTTTGATCACCATGTACTTCAACGGCGGCCTGATTCCAACCTATATGCTGGTCAAAGCCCTGGGCCTTGTGGACACCATCTGGTGCGTGATTCTGGGCGGCGCACTCAGCGTATATAATATGCTCATCATGCGCTCCTACTTCATGAACAGCATTCCCCCTGCCCTGCAGGAAGCCGCAGTGCTTGACGGAGCAAACAGTTTCCAGTATCTGATCAGGGTGGTTCTTCCGCTTTCAAAGCCTGTCATGGCAGTTATCGCCCTGTATTACGCCATCGGTCATTGGAACGACTATTTTACGGCGCTTGTTTATTTTCAGGATGAAAGCAAATATCCTTTGCAGCTGGTTCTCAAGGAAATCCATCAGAGCGTAACCGCGCAAAGCATTGACATGTCCAACAACCTTGACATGGAGGAAAAGGTCAAGCTTGCACAATCGCTTAAATACAGCTCGATCATTGTGGCAACCGTTCCTGTAATGATTCTTTATCCGTTTATTCAGCGGTATTTTGTAAAGGGCGTCATGATCGGCTCGGTGAAGGGATGAAATCTATGCAAATCGGTCTTAATGTGTTCTGGAACAAATACGAGCTTCAGAAAAACAGTGAAATCATGCTCTCCTCAGGCGCAAAGCTGGATTTTGCCGTGTGCCATCTGAACGTTATTGACAAAACCATAAAGCGGGCATGCGAGATCGCCGAGGATATTTCAGACACGTTCAAAAAATACGGTATTCCCTATTTCGCCAACTTCGAGCAGGCGAATTTCGCCAGAAACTGCAAAGGCGAAGACGGCTTTGAATGGGCAAATCATCCCGACGGAACGCACAGAATGGTATTTCCCGAAAGGCTTATAAAGGCGCTCAATAAAAACAACAACCTGCTCGGAATTATCTATGACGAATTTGAGCACATGATCGTAAACCGAAACGCAGGCATTGATCTGAACGCAAAGATCAATGTGTTTCCTCTTCCTGAAAAAGCTTCCGTTATTGAAAACGGAGAAAAGCTCCGGCGTGATCTTGCGTTGTACGCAAAGGACATCCGCGAAAAAGGCGCAAAGCAGTTTGCCGGAGAGCATGTTTTTCCTGTTCTGTATCACATTTTCGCTTCCTGCGGCATAACGCCCAATTTCAAATCCCAGAAGGAATCGTTTTCAAACATCCAGCACGCCATTGCAGCAGGCGCGGCATATCAGTATGATCTTGAACTTTTAAACTGCGTGGACATGTGGTTTATGCGCACGCATCCGGGGCACAGCGCAAAGGAAATGTACAACAACATGGTCTTTGCCTATGAAAGCGGCGTAACGAAAATGTATGTCGAAAGCAGCGTCCCCATGGTGACAAACGATCAGGTAAACGAGCTCGGCAAAGAATTTATTCGCTTCACGAAGGAGTATCATGGAAAGAAGCGCCCGTTCGGCGTGTCCGATCTTCGGCCTGCCATCGGCATCATCCGTTACGACGACACCTATTGGGGTCAAAGCGGAGTCCTCCTTTGGAAAAGAATCCTCTTTGGAGACGAAAGGCTCAAGCCCAGCAAAAAGCACAAAGAATATCTGCGTGTTTTTCACCTTCTGACGCACGGCGAAACGTGCGTAAATGGCATCAACTGGGGTCGTCTCACGCCGTGGTCGCTTAAAAAGCATCGCTCTTTTGCAGCCATGAATTCCACGCTTGTTTTTGACGAAAACGTAAAAAAGGAAAAGCTTGAAAGCCTCCGCCTGTGCTTTTTGTGCGGAGAATACATAAGCAGTGAAACGCTTAAAGATATCGAAACGCTTGTAAAGGATAACGGACTTACAGTCGTCACAACCGCGCGTTTTCTGCCTTCTTCCCTGAAAGCACGTATTTTTTTGCCGATTAAGGTCATTCCGGAAGGAAAAGGACAATGGATTGTCGTAAAAAGCTTCAGATCTCTTATCCTTAAGCGTTTGATACGCCGTTGGCTTGGAAAGCCTCATGAGCTTACGCTGCGCTTTTCGGATCACGAAATCACTTTCAGAATTTCAAAGGACGGAGAAGAACTGACGCCCGTCTGAGGAACAAGGAGGCAGAGGAATGCAGCTTCATTCACTCTACGAGGTCAAAACCCCGGTCAAGCCCCAAAGCCTTGACGAATGGAAACAACTGAAGAACGATTTAATTGAAACCATCCGTTTTTCTTCCTCCATCGATCTTCTTAAGCACGACGCGCCCTTATCCCCCATTGTTTTCGGAAAAACGGAGTTTTCTGATTTTGTGGTAGAAAAGGTCATCCTTCAAACGCTGCCCGGCTTTTACCTTGCCGGAAACCTTTACCGTCCCAAAGACATTACTAAAAAATATCCGGCCATCCTTAATCCCCACGGGCACTGGGAAAAGGGCCGCGTGGATATGGATCCGCTTGGAGAATTGCCGACGAGATGTGCAAACTTCGCTATGCGCGGCATGGTGGCGTTCATCTATGACATGGTGGGCTATTGCGATTCAAATCAGGCGGACCACCATTTTACATGCCCGGAATACGACAACTGGAATTTCAGCCGTTTTTCGCTTCAGCTCAATAACAGCATAAAAGCGCTGGACTTTGTCAGCAGCCTCTCCTATGTGGATGAAGAAAAAATCGGCTGCACCGGCTGCTCCGGCGGCGGCACGCAAACATGGTTTCTGGCGGCAATAGACGAAAGAATCAAGGCCGCTGCGCCTGTAAACATGGTTTCCGCCTACATGCAGGGCGGATGCAATTGTGAAAACGCACCGTTTTTGCGAAACAGATATTGCTCCGTGGACTACGCAATGTGTATCTCGCCCCGCCCCCTTTTCCTTGCCGCCAGCGACGGCGACTGGACCTCGCATTCCCGCGAGGTGGAATTTCCCGCAGTTCAAAGAGTCTACGATCTGTATGACGCAGGCGAAAACCTTGAAACCTTCTATCAATCCGCGCCCCACTGTTACAACAGATCCGCAAGAGAACGCGCCTACGATTTTTTCTGCCGCGCTTTTGGCATCGAAAACCCGTCCAGGGATGAAATAAAAATTGACATTGACCCCGAAACACTCTTGATCGGCGATATCCGCGCACATGTGGAAAGGGACGGATTTATCGAGGGGGAAAGTGCGCTGTTTGACATGGTCAGGCGCATCATGTGCAAAAATCTAAGTACGCTAAGCGATTCTAAGCGCGAAAGCATCATTCATCGTGTGTTTCCTCCAATGCCTATCGAAGAACTTGATATTCCCTATATTTTTGAAGACGCACCGGTCGGGCCCGTGATCCATCTGGCTGCCCGCCCTCCGCAATACGAAATTCCGGCCATTACTCACAATCACGCCTATAATTATGGCCTGGACACGCGCCGGGTGTCCGCGCTTATGGCGCTTCTGAAGGCTCATCCCAAGCGCATCTGCATCGCACAGGGCAAAAGCGCGTATCTGGCAGGCATCGCTTCCGCACTGATCGGAAGAAAGAACGTTCAGTTCGAAAAGCCCGATCAGACAAATGTCGACATCCCAGGCATTGAGCTGATCAAAAACATGCCGGGCGCGCCCATATAATTAAAAAAGAAACCGCTCCGACGGATCAGACTGATCAAATCTGCGGTTTCTTTTTTTGTGTGCACCTTCTACTTCTGATAACAGATCACGCTGTTTTCGGAAAACTCATGCTGTCTTGCTTCGCCTCCGAACCAGCGGTACGCTTTATCATTTTCGCATTTGCCTTCGGAAATCTCCTGAAGGCCTCTTAAAAGGTCGTCCATAAGCGCTATGGGCTCCGCCTGCTTTGCATGTCCGTGCAGGATATAATCCGCTTCATTTTTAAGGTACAGAAGATTTTCCAAAACATTTGCATATTCCGGAATCGAAAGGCAGCCTTCAAGCTGCATCCACAGATGCCGGTTGATGGAATCGCCCGTAAACAGAAGCCTGTCTTCCTTTAAAAGCACCAGTATGCCGCCCGGGGTATGGCCGGGAATTTCGATGATTTCAAGGGTGGCTCCGCCAAGGTCGAACGTATCCCCGCCTTTTACAGGCGTAAAGGGCGGCATCGTACGGTTTTTCTCCTTGAAAAATTCAGCAGCCCCGTCAAAGGATAAAAACATTTCGGCAAGCGGAAAATCGGAAGGATGCATGCAGGCCTTATCAAAATAGATATTTCCGAAAATGTGGTCGCCATGGCCGTGGGTATTGATGACAAACACAGGAAGATCCGTGATGGATTTCACAACCGCCGAAAGGTCGCCCTCACCGTTCATGGTATCCACGACCGCCGCCTGATTCTGACCCACAATCAAATAACCCGTAGCTTGTCCTTCTTCATCAAGAAGGTACACGCGGTCGTTGATCTTTGTTACCTTGATTTTTTCATTCATTGCCTTCGCCTTCTTTCTTCCCATATTATATCATAAATTATTTTTCATTCAATCATGATTCAGATGGCTTTTTCATCAAAATGATTGTATAATAGAATCAACCTATAAAAAGGAGCGTTTTCACATGAAGGAAATGACCTCCCGCGAGCGCTTTTTGCGCATGTATCAGCACAAGGAAGCCGACCGCATCCCGATTCTCGATTCCCCGTGGAACTCCACCATCGAACGCTGGCAGAAAGAGGGCATGCCCAAGGACGCTGACTGGCGCGACTATTTCGGGCTTGATAAAGTAGGCTCCATCGGCGTTGACAATTCGCCGAGATACGAAAGGCGCGTGCTTGAAGAAACAGACGAATACATCATCCACACCACCGAATGGGGCGCGACGCTTAAAAACTGGAAGCACAAAGGCTCTGTTCCCGAATTTCTCGATTTCAGAATCAAGGATTATGAAAAGTGGCTGGACGCAAAAAGCCGCATGACCTTTGACGAAAGCCGCATCCCGTGGGACTATTTAAAGGAAAACTACCCCAAGTGGGTGAAGGAAGACCTTTGGATCTCAGCCAATCTCTGGTTCGGCTTCGACGTAAGCCACAGCTGGGCCGTGGGCACAGAGCGCTTTTTGATGGCGATGATCGACGAGCCCGAATGGTGCACAGATATGTACGAGCGGTATCTGGAATTAGACCTTCAGCTGCTTGAGCGCGTATGGGACGCAGGCTACCATTTCCACGAAATCACCTGGCCTAACGACATGGGCTACAAAAAAAGCCAGTTTTTCTCCATGAATATGTTCCGTAAAATGGACAAGCCCTACATCAAGCGCGCCGTCGACTGGGCGCATGAAAGGGGCGTGTATGCGCGCATGCATTCCTGCGGCGACATCAATCCCTTTGTGCCGGAACTCATCGAAATCGGCATGGACGGCTTAAACCCCTTGGAGGTCAAGGCCGGCATGGATCCTGTTTTCCTAAAGGAAAAATACGGCGACAAGCTCGTCTTCCACGGCGGCATCAACGCGGTTTTGTGGGATCAGCCGGAGGCCATCAAGGCTGAAATCAACCGAGTGATTCCCAAAATGAAGGAAAACGGCGGCTACATCTTCGCCTCCGACCACTCCATCCCGGAAAACGTAAGCCTTGAAGATTTCAAGGGAATCATAACTGAAGTAATGAAGGCCGGAAGCTACCAATAAAAGGAGCAAAACTATGAAAAGCGTCAAGCGCAAATCGGCAGGCACGCATTTTTCCATGTGCGTTCAGCCAGCCTTCATCATCGGAACCGAAAACGAGGACAAATCCTGCAATTTTGCGCCGATCACATTGGTGAGCGCGACGTGCGAAAAAGACGATGATTATCTGCTTGTGATCAGCATGTTCGGAAACAAAATGACCAAACAAAACGTACTCAGAACCCAAAAGCTAAGCGTAAATCTGGTCAGCACGGATCTTCTTCCGCTTATGGACTATTTCGGAGCCCATCATGCGAAAGACGGAAAAAAGGACGGCCTCCCCTACCTCGTCAGCCGCGGAGAAGTCGTTGATGTCCCCGTTCTCGATGCAAGCCGCTGGGTGTATGAATGCGAAGTAAAGCATACATTTGAAACGGGCGAGTCCACAACCTTTTTCTGCGAAATCAAAAATGTCCAGATCGACGAAACCGTTTCCGTCTCAGACGCCTTCAGCGTAAACCTCACGGATTTCGATCCCGTGATCTACTCCGGAAAATACCACAGCATCGGAAAGCTGCTGGGCAATATCGGAGATTATCTAATCGAATAAGCAAAATCGAAAGGGATTGTTGGACCTGACGACAATTCCTTTTGTTTTTCTGATTGTCAGATATTTTTTCGGAGATATACGAAGCTTCATCCAGTCCCATTAGGCACAAGGTTGCATTTTCTTTCTGATTTGGGTATAATAAAGCTGAAAGGAGCGAATGGATATGAGTGAAAAGATTTACACGCTGGATGAAATCAAAGCAATCGCGCATCCGATCGCCGCGCGCTACAACATAGCCGCTCTCTATCTGTTTGGCTCTTATGCCAGAGGCGAGGCTACGCCGGAAAGTGATATCGATTTCCGCGTGGACAGAGGCGATCTTATCGATTTGATGGAGCTTGGCGGGCTGTTTAGCGATCTGGAAGAAGGCTTTGATAAAAGTTTAGACGTCCTTACAACCCAAATGCTCTCCCCCGCGTTTTTGAACAGCATTCACAGAGAAGAGGTTTTGATTTATGCCCAACATTAATCGCGACAGAGATATCATAGAGCATATCCTGATGTACATAAATCAAATCGGCACAGCGCACGATGACTTTGGAGCATCAAAACAGCGCTTTATTGAAAGTACCACCTATCAAAACGCCATATCCATGTGTATTTTGCAAAGGTCTACTAGAGAAATAGCTTGTTCGCCTTTCAATCAATCATTGGGAAGCGTTTTTCAAAAAATCACCTGAACAAACACCATATAAACAATCGTCCCTGCGCAGATGGACAAAAGCGTATTCCCCTTGAAAACATGCAAAAGCACAACGACAGCCGACGCGATGATTTCGGGGATGCCAAACGGCGATTCGGCAAACGACATGCCTTTCAGGCAATACACAACCAGCATACCCATAATCGCATACGGAAGAACGCGCCCGAGATAGTTAATGATTTCGGGCGTTTTTCTTTTGCCCGAAAACACGAAAAACGGCAAAAGGCGCAAAAGCGCGGTCACAAGCGCGCACACAAGAACCATGATTATGGGATACATTTTTGCGTCCATTTTACGCCGCCTCCTTTTTGTCGATCATTTTTCTTCCAAAAGAGAGGCAAACGGAAATCAGCGCCATGGAGGGAATCAGGAAATTGTCCTTTCCGAACAAAACAAGGCACAAAACGGATGCAAAAACGCCGATCAGCGCAGGAATATGGTTTTTTGTTCCCTTCCACTGCTCGACAAAAACCGTTATGAAAAGCGCAGTCATCGCGAAATCAACGCCCGCAAAATTGATGTTCACAAAAGCGCCTGTAAGCGCTCCAAGAACCGTGCCCGCAATCCAGTACAGATGATTCATGACGGACATGACAAGTGAAAACGTGTGAAAATCAACGCCCTCCGGGCGCTCGCCCCGGCAGACGAGCGAATAGGTTTCGTCGGTCAGCGCAAACATCAGATACGGCTTCTTTTTTCCGGCGTTTTTGTATTTGTCCACCATCGAAACGCCGTAAAACAGATGCCGGGCATTCACCATAAGCGTTGTGACGGCACAGGAAACAATAGACGCGCCGCCGGTTAAAAGGCTCACAAGCACATACTGCATGGAGCCCGCGTAAATCAGAACGCTCATCAGAAGAGCAATGAAAAAGCCATAGCCCGCTTCAACAGTAATGATGCCAAAGCCAAATCCCAGCACCATATATCCCGCCATCACGGGAAGCGTTTTGATAAAGGCCGTTTTTATCCACCTTTTCATTTGCATTTCACGCTTTCAAAAGTATTTCTTCCATTATATCTGCTTTCCTCTGAAATGCAAGTGAAAAAACATTTATCCGCCCGCTGTTTCGTATCCTTCCGTGGGGACTTTATAGCGAACGCATTCGTCCCTTAAAAACGCCATCGGGTGAATCGTCTGCTCCTCCTTAGGGTTGATTTCGGAAAACGCGGAATCGAACATGACGATGCCGCGCCGGACCACCTGATGACCGAACCTTCCGCGAAGGCCGTCAATGGCCTCCTCCAGATCCTCCTCCCTGTGCGCCTTCATGCATTCGCCGAAAATGTCCAATTGCTCCGGCGCATCGTCGCGCACAAGGGCAGCGCACGATACGCCCATCGAGCGGAGCGGCAAAAAATGCGTATACCTTTCGAGAAACAACTCAAACGCCGCGCGCGCAATATCGCCCGAAAGCCGCGTGGGACGCGTTAGCGTCCTTTGGCAGCCCGCGCATTTCAAATCCGTATCCCTCACCGAAATTGACACGCACTTTGCGCGAAAGCCGTTTTCCCGAAGACGGGCGGCGACGGATTCGCTTAGGACGTAAATCATGCTCTTGGCCTCAGTGGGCGTTTTGATGTCGTGCGGCGGCGTTGAGCTGTTTCCGATGGATTTGATGACTTCCTTTTCGTCCGACTGCATGACGCGCGAGTTGTCCAGCCCCATGGAAAAAGCCTTGAGCATCACGCCGTTTACGCCGAACCTGCGCCGCAAGGTTTCCGTATCGGTATTGGCAAGCTGACCGATTGTGAGAATGCCCATGTTCATGAGCTTGACCGTCGTGTGCGGGCCTACGTAAATGAGATCCGAAACCGGAAGCGGCCAGATGATATCCTTAAAATTCTCCTGCGTAATCACCGTGACCGCGTCCGGCTTTTTGTAGTCGCTTCCGAGTTTGGCAAACACCTTATTGAACGATACGCCCACCGACACGGTGATTCCGATTTCCTTTTTGATGCGCTCCCTGATTTCATGGGCGATGCGCTCGCCGTCGTTTATGGTATAGCGGGGCTGAGAAATATCCAGCCAGTTTTCGTCCAGCCCGAACGCCTCCACCATGTCGGTGTAATTTTCATAGATCAGGCGCATTTTTCGGCTCACTTCAACATACGTAGGATAATCCGGCGGCACCACCACCAGCTGCGGGCATTTGTTTTTCGCCTGCCAGATGGCCTCGCCCGTTTTGATGCCGAACTTTTTCGCGTGCTCGTTTTTGGTAAGTACAATTCCGTGTCTTGCCTCCGGGTCTCCGCACACCGCAACGGGCTTATCCCGGATGGATGGATTCCTTGCGCACTCCACCGATGCGTAAAAGCTGTTTGCATCCGAATGCAAGATCACCCGTTCCATACCGTTTCCCGCCTCCATAAATCGAACACATGTTCTATTTATTCGAATTATAGCACATATGTTCGATTCCGTCAACAGCCAATTTTTGTAAGCTCGCTGTATTTGGACAAAAAAAGAGCCGTCTTATCGAAAAGACAGCTCTTAAATCGTTTGCTGTTACTTGGTTGCCTGCTGAAGCTCGATTTCGATTGCGCGAACCTGCTTTTTCTTCCAGCCGCCGCGAATATACAGAATGCCTGTAATCGCCGCGCCCAGAAGCCAGCTGATCAGAAGGGATACAAACACCATTTTTTCCTGCATAAGCTTCTCCGCGCCCACATTCTTGGCGATCGCAACCAGCGCGTAGGCCAGCGGAACACGCATAAGCACGGTGGTTGCAAAGGAGACCCACATTGGCGTCATTGTGTCTCCAGCGCCGCGCATGGTTCCAGAAAGAACCTGCGTGACCGCCATTGCAACATAGCCCACGGCAAGAATGTACATCATTCCCATCGACATGTCAATCAGCGCCGCCTCATCCGTGAAAAGACCCATGAGGAACGGGCCGCCCAAAAGCACGAGGGGCGTTAAAACAAGTGCAGTAACAAGAGCCATAATCAGGCCCTGCCTGTTTCCGGCAGCAAGGCGGTCGATGCGCTTTGCGCCGACGTTCTGACCGGCGAAGGTGCCCATGGCCTGACCGAAGGAGAAGTTCGGAAGCATCGCATAGCCGTCCACGCGCATGACCATGACGTTGCAGGCAACAAACATCGCATCCTCAAAACCGTTGATCAGGCTCTGAACCACCATCATCGCGACGGAGAAAATGGCCTGCGTAATGCCGGAGGGAAGGCCGAGCTTGGCGATATCGCCCAGCATCCTTTTATCCATTTTCATGGAAGCCTTGTCGATGGTGAAAAGATCGCGCATTTTCAGAAGTTT
Source organism: Clostridiales bacterium (assembly GCA_015056255.1). Lineage (GTDB taxonomy): Bacteria > Bacillota > Clostridia > Christensenellales > Aristaeellaceae > SFHK01. The sequence continues at coordinate 18,457 of SVGP01000012.1, forward strand.
CCATAAGCACAGCGCAGCGGAAAACAGCTGTGCGATGATCGTAGCAAGCGCAACGCCCGCAACGCCCATCGAATCAACAAGGAGAAGATCCAGAACAATATTGATCGCACTGGTAACCAGCAGGAACAAAAGCGCGGAAATGGAATCGCCCAGACCTCTTAAAGCGCCGGAGAAGATATTGTAGAAGAAGAAGCCGGAGATACCGATAAACGTAATATCCAGATACGCCTTGCTGTCCTCATACAGTTCCGGCAGCGTACCCATGGCGGTAAGCATGGGGCCGGTAAGCAGGGGCCCGACAATCATGATAATCACGCAGGCAACAGTCGTAATGGAAATGCAGTTTCCGATGGTCTTGGAAAGCTTTTCCTTGTCACGCGCGCCGAAATACTGAGAAACAAGAATACCTGCGCCGGTGGAAATACCGACGAACAGGGCAAGCAGCAGGTTGATTACCGGGCCCGCGTTTCCGACCGCCGCAAGACCGTTATAGCCCCACTTGCTCTTTCCGACGACAATCGCGTCGACCGTAGAATAAAGCTGCTGCGCAAAGTTACCGATCAGCATCGGGAATGCAAACTCCGCAATGCGCTTCCAGGGCGTACCCTGGCACATATCCTTGGGCGCAAACAACTCTCGAATCGCTTTCATCAATTTCGACATGTACCATACTCCTTCCGATGAAAAACACAAATCTCGATGATTATAGCATAATTATGTTGCGATTCAATATGTTTTTCCAAACTTTCACATTTCCGCGCGCTTACGCATACAGTTTAACCACGCCTATATATAAAGGAAACGTTTTCTTCGGAATATCGCTCGGCCAATGAATTTGGATTGACTTTTTCATCAAAAAATGGTACGATAATTTATTATTAAACAAGCTTTGGAGGCGAATGCGCATGGATTTTCTGATGGGCTATACGTCAACGGGAATCGACTGGCTGGATATGCTTCTGCGCGTCGTATGCGCGATTATCATCGGCGGTATCATCGGTTTTGAGCGTGAAAAGCACAACCGCCCGGCCGGCCTCAGAACCCATATTCTCGTTTGCCTCGGCGCATGCGTGATCACGATTCTGGAAAGCACGATTGCCGCACGCATGGGCGAACTCGCTAACGCAAACGAGCACATTTCCATCTCCATCGGCCGCATAGCAGCGCAGGTGGTCAGCGGCGTGGGTTTCTTGGGCGCGGGCACCATCGTTCTTTCGCAGAGAAAGATTTCCGGTCTCACAACCGCCGCTTCTCTTTGGAATTCCGCCTGTCTCGGCCTTGCCGTCGGCTACGGCTTTTATCTTCTGGCCTTTATCAGCTGCGTGCTGGTGCTTGTGGTTCTTGCGCTTCTTTCAAAGCTCATTCGCGTGAATACCGAAAAGCGCGTGGAGGTCAAATTCCTCCACCGCACGGAAACCATGGACTTCATCAACGAATTTTTTGAAGAAAAGAATGTTCAGATTCTGGATCTGGACTTTCACATGGAAATCAAGGATGACAAAAATCTCTACACCAATGTCTATCAGCTGAAGCTCCCCTCCCACACCACCTACACCGACATTGTCGCGCGTCTGGCCGAGCATAAAAATGTTCTGGGCGTTCGCACGACCAATCTGTAGTCCATGAAACCGGTTTTTACCCTGTTTGGAATTTCCTTTGCCTCCTACGGCGTGATGTGCGCCCTTGGCGTTTTGTTCGCGCTTGGTTTCAGCCTGATCCGGGTAAAGCAAATGCACCTTAAGATGGAAAATGCGTTTGTCATGTTTGTTTTCGCGCTGGCCATCGGGCTTCTCGGCGCGTTTTTCACGCATATGATCATTTCCTATTCGCCAAAGGAACTCGTTTCCATGCTTTCACGCGGGGCGTTCATCAGGGAATACTCGCCGGGTTTTGTCTATTACGGCGGCTTCCTTTTTGGATTTTTGGGCGCGTATCTTGCATCCCGTATGCTTAAATTCCATTTGATGGATTATGCCCCCGCCATGCTTCCCGCCCTTCCCCTCGCCCACGCCTTCGGCAGAATCGGATGCTTCCTTGCCGGATGCTGCTATGGAAAGGAATGCGCCTTCGGTTTTTCCTATCCTGCAGGCGGCTCCGCCCCCTTTGGCGTTTCTCTTTTCCCTGTACAGCTTCTTGAAAGTGCATGTCTTTTCATCATTTGCTTCCTTTTATGCCTGTACATAAAAAAAGGCGGGAAGCGCGTCTTGTCCATGTACATTTGTCTGTATGCGCCTGTTCGTTTTCTGCTTGAGTTTCTGCGGGGCGATATGCACAGGGGCATTTTCCTTTGCCTGTCCACCGCGCAGTGGACAAGCGTCCTTTTGCTTCTTCTTGTTTTCCTGCCTGTTAAAAACTTGCGCCGGGGTTGACATGGAAAGACGCCGGCTCTATAATCCACTTAATATTTCTAATTCTTCTATACGAAAGGATGCGTGCGCCGAATATGTCAATGCCCGCCGATTTCGGTTCCATGGTATTCAGCGATTCTGTAATGCAGGAGCGTCTGCCCCACGACACCTACAGAGCGCTTAAAAGGATTTTATCCGAGGGCTCGTCCCTCAACCGCGATATTGCCGACATCATTGCAAACGCCATGAAGGACTGGGCGCTTGAAAAGGGAGCGACCCATTTCACGCACTGGTTCCAGCCGATGACGGGCGTAACCGCAGAAAAGCACGATTCCTTTATTCGCCCGGTAAATGACAAGGTTATCATGGAATTTTCCGGAAAAGAGCTGATTAAGGGAGAATCCGACGCCTCCAGTTTCCCCTCCGGCGGCCTTCGCGCAACGTTTGAAGCGCGCGGCTACACCGCGTGGGACCCGACGAGCTATGCATTCATTAAGGATAAAACGCTTTGTATCCCAACGGCCTTCTGCTCCTACACGGGCGAAGCGCTGGACAAAAAAACGCCCCTTTTACGCTCTATGGAGCTGATCAGCCGTCAGGCCGCGCGCATTGTGCGCCTGTTCGGAAAGGACTGCGAGCGCGTAACGCCCACCGTCGGCGCAGAGCAGGAGTATTTTCTGATTGACCGTGAAATGTATGAAAAGCGCCCCGACCTCATCTATACGGGCCGAACGCTCATCGGCCGCCAGCCCAGCAAGGGTCAGGAGCTGGACGACCATTTCTTCGGCGCGCTCAAAACCCGCGTCGCCGCGTTTATGAGAGAGCTGGATGAGGAGCTCTGGAAGCTCGGCATTCCCGCCAAAACCCGCCACAACGAGGTCGCGCCCGGCCAGCACGAGCTTGCGCCCGTGTTTGAAACCGTAAACGTCGCCGTCGACCACAACCAGCTCACCATGGAAATCATGAAAAAGGTGGCTACGCGCCACGGCATGGTGTGTCTGCTTCATGAAAAGCCGTTTGAAGGCGTAAACGGAAGCGGCAAACACAACAACTGGTCTCTGGTTACGGACAGCGGCACAAATCTCCTCGATCCCGGCGACAATCCGATGGACAACCTTCAGTTCCTTCTGGTTCTGTGCGCAGTGGTAAGAGCCGTGGACATGCATCAGGATCTTTTGAGAATCGCCGTCTCCAGCGCCGGAAACGATCACCGCTTGGGCGGCTTTGAAGCCCCTCCGTCCATCATGAGCATGTATCTGGGCGACGAGCTGGAGGGCGTTCTTTCCTCCATTCAGTCGGGCGAAGCCTATGACAAGATCGAAAAATCCTACATCAACAGCGGCGTTCATTCCCTCTCCCGCGTCCGCCGCGACACCACCGACCGCAACCGCACCTCCCCCATCGCCTTTACCGGAAACAAATTCGAATTCCGTTCGGTCGGCTCCTCCTTCTCGATTTCCGACGCCAACGTCACCATCAATACCATCGTGGCTGATCAATTGGAGCAGTTTGCAGATCAGCTCGAAATGGCCGAAAAAGGCGATTTCAAAAACACCGTCATGCGCCTGATCCGCGAAATCATTATCCGCCACGGACGCATCATCTTTAATGGCAACAATTATTCCCCCGAATGGCCCGAGGAGGCCAGACGGCGCGGGCTTGTGATTCTGCCGAGCTCCGTTGAAGCGCTAAACGAGTTCACAAGCGAAAAGAACATCGACCTTTTCACCCGCCATGCCATTTTTTCCGAAAGCGAAATGCATTCCCGCCGCGAGGTTATGCTTGAAAACTACGCAAAGGTTGTAAACATCGAGGCGCTCACCATGCTCGACATGGTCAAACGAAACGTTCTTCCCGTCGTAATTTCCGAAAGCAAAAGCCTTTCGGAAAGCGCAAAAATCAAGCGCGAAATCGGCATTCCCGCAGACGTTGAAATCCGTTTGGCTACAGAGCTTTCCAAAAAGGCGGAGGATATTCTTTTAAAGTGCGACCGCCTGCTCGCTTCCCAGAAGCACGCAAGCCAGATGGGCTTTTCAGCCGAAAGCGCAAGGGAATACAGATACGAAGTTTTAAACGACATGCGTCTTTTAAGAAACACTGTGGACGAAACAGAAGCCCTTGTCGACGAAGGCAAATGGCCCTATCCGTCCTACGGACAATTGCTGTTCAGCGTGCTCTGATGCATGATTATACATTCATGCATGCATAAACGCATGAATAACCACTCCTTTTACGCAGATTAAACTTGACTTTTTCGTCCTTTGGATGCATAATAATACGCATAGCGCAAAAACATTTGAAAGAAGGATACAAAATGAAAAAGTATAATAAAATCGTTTTAGCATATTCCGGCGGTCTTGACACCTCCATCATCATCCCGTGGCTCAAGGAAAACTACGACAATCCCGAAATCATCGCCGTTTCCGGCGACGTAGGCCAGGGCACAGAGCTGGACGGTCTTGAGGAAAAGGCCCTCAAAACCGGCGCAAGCAAATTATACATCGAAGACCTCAAAAAGGAATTCGTCGAGGATTACGTATTCCCGACCCTGAAGGCCGGCGCCAAGTACGAAGGCGACTATCTCCTCGGCACCTCTTTTGCCCGCCCCGTTATCGCCAAGCGCATCGTTGAAATCGCCCTTCAGGAAGGCGCGGACGCCATTTGCCACGGCTGCACCGGCAAGGGCAACGATCAGGTTCGCTTTGAGCTGACCATTAAAGCCCTGGCTCCCCAGATGGGCATCATCGCTCCCTGGCGCGAGTGGGATATCAAGAGCCGCGAAGAGGAAATCGAGTACGCCGAGGCGCACAACATTCCCCTCAAAATCAACCGCGAAACCAACTATTCCAAGGACAAGAACCTCTGGCATCTCTCTCACGAGGGCATGGATCTTGAGGATCCCGCAAACGAGCCGCTTTACAACAAGCCCGGCTTCCTCGAGATGGGCGTTTCCCCCGAAATGGCGCCCGACACTCCCGAGTACGTCACCATTTCCTTTGAAAAGGGCGTTCCGGTAGCGGTAAACGGCGAAAAGCTGGGTGCCGTTGAAATCGTTGAAAAGTTAAACGAGCTCGGCGGCAAGCACGGCGTGGGCCTTGCGGACCTCGTTGAAAACCGCCTGGTCGGCATGAAGTCCCGCGGCGTTTACGAAACCCCCGGCGGAACCATCCTGTACAGAGCCCATCAGGTTCTTGAAACATTGTGCCTCGATCGCGACACCATGCACTATAAAGAGCTCGTCGCCAACCGCTTTGCAGAGCTCGTATACTTCGGCCAGTGGTTCACGCCCCTTCGCGAGGCCTTAAGCGCCTTTGTCGACAAGACCCAGGAAAACGTTACGGGCGACGTCAAGCTCAAGCTTTACAAGGGCAACATGATCAACGCTGGCGTGACCTCAGTAAACAGCCTCTACGATCCCGAAATCGCCACCTTCGACGAGGATCACGTTTACAATCAGGCCGATGCAAACGGCTTCATCAACCTCTTTGGTCTCCCGATCAAGGTCAAGGCCATGATCGAGCAGAGGAAGGGCAAGTAAGAAACATGAACGATAAACTGTGGACGGGTCGTTTCTCGAAAGCCTTGAGCGACGCCGCAAACGACTATAACGCCTCTATCCATTTCGACAAGAGGATGTATAGGCAGGATATCACCGGAAGCATGGCGCACGCCGCCATGCTTTCGGCTACTAAAATCATCTCCGAAGAAGACGGAGAGAAAATCATTTCCGGGCTTGAAAATATCCTTCAGGAATTAAACGATGGCTCGCTTTCCTTCGACATGTCCTGCGAAGACATTCATTCCTTTATCGAGCAGGAGCTCACGCGCCGTCTGGGCGACGCAGGCCGCCGCCTGCACACCGCAAGAAGCCGTAACGATCAGGTCGCCGTGGACATCCGCTTAACCTTAAGGGATGAAACCGACAGGGTCATTGAGCTTCTGAAAGCGCTTATCGATGTCATCTGTGAAAAAGCCGAAGCCTACAAAGACGCGATCATGCCCGGCTACACCCATCTTCAGCGCGCGCAGCCCATCACATTCGGACACCACTTAATGGCTTACGCCATGATGCTCCTTCGCGATATCTCGCGCCTTGAAGACGCCAGACGCCGCATGAACGTATGCCCCCTTGGCTCCGGCGCGCTCGCCGGAACCACCTTCCCCATCGACCGCGAAATGACCGCAAAGTCGCTGGGTTTTGACAGAGCCTGCTTAAACAGCTTAGACGGCGTATCCGACCGCGATTTCTGCGTAGAGCTCGCAAGCGCCATCGCGCTTGTCATGACCCATCTTTCCCGCTTCAGCGAGGAAATCATCCTCTGGTGCTCCTGGGAATTCCGCTTTGTGGAGCTGGACGACGCCTATTCCACCGGCTCCAGCATCATGCCCCAGAAGAAAAATCCGGACATTGCAGAACTCACGCGCGGAAAAGCCGGACGCACAACCGGCAATCTTGTCACCCTGCTTACCATGCTCAAAGGCCTTCCCCTTGCCTACAATAAGGACATGCAGGAAGACAAGGAAGCCATCTTCGACTCCTTTGACACCGTCATCATGGCGCTTACCGTCTTCTCCCCGATGCTTGAAACCATGCGCGTGAACACTGAAAACATGCGCTTAGCCGCCGCCAAGGGCTTTATCAACGCCACCGACTGCGCCGATTATCTGGTCGGAAAAGGCCTTCCCTTCAGAAGCGCCTATAAAGCCGTGGGCGCAATGGTTGCCAAATGCATCGAAAAGGGTAAAACTCTCGAAACCGCAACCCTTGAAGAATACAGGGAATTCTCCGATCTTTTCGATACCGACGTCTACGAGGCCATTAACCTCGAAGCCTGCGTAAAAAGGCGCGCATGCCTCGGCGCAACCGCCCCCGAGCAGGTAGAAAAGCAAATCGCTTTTGTAAAAGAAGCCCTCAAATAAGCATCAAAGTCCGCCCGAACGGCGGACTTTTTGCATGAATATCCTTTGGGGCTTTTATGCCCACATTAGACGCCGCTTGCGTTATTTTCCTTCTTATGATACTATATTCATGCAAGCGATACCAAAAAAGGATCTGATTGTATGAGAAAATATATCATCGGCTTTTCCGTCATTTCCATATTCATATTCGCTATCGCCTGGGGCGTAATGGGGCTAAAGCTTCTGGACGGGGATTACGACATCACCGTCTGTGCATATGTTGGCGTTATTTCGCTGATTCTGTTTTTTGTCTCTTTCCTTTATCTCAAATTCACACGCCGCTGCTCACATTGCGGCAAGATCATTCAATCAGACGGAACATACTGCCCACATTGCGGCAACAAGATTGAAGAATAAATCCAGAATTATCAAACGGGTGTCCTATGAACAAATTCGAAAATCCCTCCTTCTCCCTTCGCGCCGCAGCGATCATCATCAAAGACGGCTGCGTTCTCCTCTGTAAAAACGACAGCCATACTTGTTTTTATTTACCCGCCGGCGGAATCGAAAAAGGCGAATCATCATCAGATGCGGTTGTAAGAGAGCTATACGAGGAAACCGGCGTTCATTTGGACATTGACCGCCTCATTTATATTCAGGAGCGTTTTTATACAACCCAAAATACGCCTCAGCATGAAATTACATTTATATACCTAATGAATGAAAACGCCTTTTCCATCCCTCATGGCAGCAATACAGACCGGCCTGATGAGCATTTGAAATGGGTTTCATTGGATAAGCTTCATGAAATCAGCATCGTTCCGCCGTTTATCGGGTCAGCGATTTCGAACCTTCCTAAGCGTCTTACGCACATCATCACCCACGATTAGAAAACACAAAGAGAAGAAGACTATGCTGATATCACAAATCAAAGAAAAACAGCTAACAGACGAACTGATCGACAGACTTCTTTACCAAGGCATTGAAGACACCGGTGAACGCGCCGACTGCATCCTTGTATTAGGAAGCACAAAGGCTTCCAACTACCGGGTCCCCAAAGCGGTTCAAGCCTATAAAGACGGACGAGCAGGCAAAATCATGCTGTGCGGCGGCGTAATACGCGAGTATCCCGAAGGTGCAGCAACAGAAGCTGAGCATATGGAAAAAACCGCTCTGGCTTTGGGCGTTTCAAAAGAAGACATCATTCTTGAAAACTCCTCTGAAAACACGATTGAAAATATCCTCTTTGCTCTTATTGAATTGCAAAGAGCATTCTGGCTCAATAAAGTCAAACGCGTGCTTTTGGTGACTACCGCCTGCCACATGCGCAGAAGCCTGTCCATCGCCCGTTATCTATTTCCCGCGCACATCTCAGTCATTCCCTGTCCTGCAAATGATACATATACCCGTCGCGATAACTGGATGACAACGCCCGAAGGCATCATGCGGGCAAAGAGCGAAAGCATGAACCTGATCCGCTGCGTGCAAAACGGCGTCTTTCCGGATTTTGAAATATAGGGAGGAATCTTACATGCTCTTAGGCCTCATCATCGAGTTTCTCGTCGGCATCCTTTTTCTATATCTCGGTTTTCTGATCTGGAAAAAGGAGAAAATAACACTTCTTCACGATTACCACTATAAGTATGTCTCAGATGAAGACAAGTCCGCGTTCTGCGCCCTCTGCGGCATCGGCGTAATTTGTATCGGTATCGGAAGTTTTCTATCAGGGCTCCTGATCGCAATCACCGAATCTTCTTGGAGCTTTATAGCTTTCGCTGTCGGGTTTGTAATCGGAATTTCGCTTTTGATCCATGCGGGCAGGAGATATAATTCGAAGTAGCGCAACGTGTTAAGTATCGTGTTTGCGGGCGATTCACGAATCGCCCGTCTCTATGTCTTTTTTCCAGCAGAGCTCCTCAAAAAACCTCAAATCCCCCCTCTCTCCTCCCAGTAGAATCCTCTATTTTCCAAAGAAACGCCCAGTAGAGGCTCTACTCAAACGATAGGTTGCATAAAACGCCTCCGTCCTGTATGATGAAAGCGTCGCATGAAAACAGCGACGCTTTTTATGTGATTCTTTTTCAAAGGACGGTTTGATATGGCAAATCAGTTTATTCTCTCCTGCGAATCCACCGTGGACCTTCCCTATTCCTATATTTCGGGAAGGGACATCTCCGTTTTGTTTTATTCCTACATGATGGGCGGCATTGAATACGAGGACGACATGATGAGGGACGAAAAGGCGCTTGACGCATTTTATGCCCGCATCGACGAGGGCCAGATGCCTTCAACCTCCCAGATCAACGAATACCGCTATATCGAATACTTCACCGGGCTTTTAAAAAAGGGCGACGTACTTCACCTCGCCTTCGGATCGGGCATGACCCCGTCCGTCACAAATGCGCGAAACGCCGTAGAAAAGCTGAAGAAAGAGTTCCCCGAAAGAAAGCTGATTGTCATTGATACCCTCTGCTCTTCAACCGGATACGGTTTATTTGTCGATGAGGCTGCAAATCTCAGAGACAGCGGCGCGTCAATGGACGAAATCGCATCCTGGGCGCTTTCGAAAAACGAATACATGCACCATTCGTTTTTTTCCACCGATTTTACCATGTTCAAGCGCAGCGGGCGCGTATCCGGCGCAACGGCGGCATTTGGAACGCTTCTTGGCATTTGCCCCCTTATGCATTTAAATCTCGCGGGTAAGATCGTGGCCTACGGAAAGGTTCGCGGCAAGAAAGCGGCCGTCAAGGCGGTCGTCAAGGAGATGGCTGAACGCGCCGAAAACGGATATGATTATTCCGGCAATTGCATCATCGCCAATTCTCACTGCCCCGAAGAAGCAGAGCTTACCAAAGCCGCTATCGAGGAAGCGTTCCCGAAGGCAAAGGTGCGCACCTCCGAAATTGGAACCATCATCGCCTCCCACTGCGGAAAGGGCACGGTCGCCGTGTTTTTCTGGGGCGATAAGCGAAGTGAATAAAAATCCCTGCCATTTTTCGCCCGTTCGCCGATTGACGACCGGGCGAAAAAACTATATAATCTAAGTGAAATACGCCGCATGCGGCATGAAAAAGAAAGGATGTGTATTAGTGTGAAAGTTTATGAGGTGAACGAAGCTTAACCGAATACGGGCGTGAACCTTTGCGGGGATTGCATCCCCTTTGTTTTCGCGCCATAAAAAGCATCCTTTTGTGAATATGTTTTTTAGGCAACTTTATTTGCCGCGGAAAATAGCTCCACAAACAAAGGGGCTTGTTTTCCGCGGTATTTTTATGCCCGTTTTCGGTTTGATATAAGGAGCGTGATGTTTTATGAAAAAGAATTTCGCATCCCCTATCCATCAAACAAAAAACGGAGGAAACAGCATTGAAGATCGAATCCTATGGCTTTGACAAATCCTTTTTAACCGAAAATGCCGCAGGCATACCCGCCCGCGTCACCGCCGTTCACAGAGAGCGGTTTGAAATCGTGTCCGACATGGGCGAAAGCTTTGCGCGCGTCAAAACGAAGACCTATTTGATGGATGGCGAGCCATTTCCGACCGTGGGCGATTTTGTTATGATCGAACACAATCCCATCGGAGACAGCGTGATTATCAAAACGCTTCCGCGCAAAACCTTCTTTTCAAGAAGAAGCCCCGATCCGCAAAAGGGCGAGCAGGCCGTGAGCGCGAATTTCGATTATGTGTTCATCATGCAGTCGCTAAACGCCGACTTTAATGAGCGCAGGCTTGAAAGATATCTGACGCTCTCCAGAAAATCCGGCGCGGAAATTGTGGTGGTATTAACCAAAGCCGACTTGGTCGAAGACGTCACCGACTACTATCTTCGCGTGTCTCGCCTAGCGCCGGACGCCTTCTGCCACGCCGTGAGCGCAAAAACGGGCGAAGGGCTTATGCGGCTTTATTCCTACCTCTCACCCGGAAAAACCACGGTTTTGTTGGGTTCGTCCGGCGTTGGAAAATCCAGCCTCGTAAACGCGCTTTTCGGCCGCGAGATCATGGACACAAACGCCATCCGCGAAGACGACGACAAGGGCCGGCACACGACCACCTACAGAAAGCTTTTGATGCTCGATAACGGCTCTATGATCATCGACACGCCCGGCATGAGGGAGCTCGGCATGTGGGTTCTTGAAAACGAACTGGACTCGGTATTCCCGGATGTGGAAGCCTTCATCGGAAAATGCCGCTTTCGAAACTGCCGCCACGAAACGGAGCCCGGCTGCGCCATCCGGGAAGCAATTGAAAACGGCTCGCTTTCCTATGACCGCTGGAACAGCTATCAGGCCTTGGAGAGCGAAAGCTATGCAACCGAAACCAAAGCTGAGATGCTCGAAAAGAAGCACAAGCGTTCAAAAGACATCAGCAGATTTTCAAAGATGATGAAAAAGGAAGGCAAAATACGCTTCTGATGCACGAAAAAGCGGAGCTGTGAAAAATCAGCTCCGCTTTTATGTTAGCGCGGGCGATCAATGATCGCCTCTACATTTTGTGATGGCGTCATGAACACCATGTAGGGGCGTGCACTGCACGCCCGCGCATTTTTATATTTCTCTCGCTTATCCGAAAACCTTTCTGAACTTCTCACAGTAATACTGAACGTTTTCCCACTTCGCATCCGGCGCGATTCTGTGGTCGGGGCACGGGATATAGCCGCCAAGGTCGACGAGAGGCTTTAAGCGCTCGATCTCTTTGTCCACTGCCTGATAGTCCTGACTGAACACGCGCTTGTCCATGCCGCCTACGCCGCGAAGCTCGCGCCCATACTGATGTCTCCACTTGTCAAAGGACGCGTTCCACGTGCCCACTTCGATCGGGAACATGGTATTTACGCCATTTTCCAACCAAATTGGAACCAATTTGTCAATCAATCCGTCACAGTCTACAGACACAATATCTACGCCATGCTTTTTTAATAATTCAGTAATCTTTTTGTACCACGGCCCTACATATTCGCTGAACACAGAAGGACGGATGAGCGGACCGGACTTAAAGCAGATGTCCTCCCAGAAGTGGGCGTAGTCGAAGGTAAAGCCAAGCGAAAGCACCTTTTCGGCGACTCTGTAATTGAGTTCGCCCACGGTGTCGATAATCTCGACGTATAAATGCTCGTCGTCCGCCTGAAGATACGAAAGCTCCTCAACGCCCAGCATATTCCGGATGTTTCCGTAGAGGCTTCCAATGTGAATATACTGGGGTCTTCCGGTCTTCGCGTTTTCTTCATATGCCTTTTTGAGGCCTTCCGCGTCCACGCGCGCATCGGAATAGGTGAGCTTGGGCAGATAAAGCTCCTCCCATGCCTCGCGTCCGGTTAAAGACGTGCCGCCATGCGCGGGTATGGAGACAACGCCGGGCTTCTTTTTAACGATCAAGCCCTCGCTGTTTCTTAAAACGATCGTGCCGTCGGCTTCCGTTCTCAGAACTTCCTCCTCAAACATCGGCATCAGATGGCTGTTTCCGCCTACGCCGCCGTTCCAGTTAAAGTCGAAGCCAAGTCTTTTCATGACCGCAAGGTCGAATTCATTGTTATCGGCATAAAATTTCGCTTCGTCCTCCGTCACATGTCCTTCTTTGTGCCATTTTTCAAGGGTTTCCTGCCAGTATCCAAACGCCACAACGGGCATGCGGTCGAATTTTTCATAGTGCATAATCGCGTTCACGCGCTGTCTGTTGTCCATGATTTCGCCCCCTTTTCACCATTATACCAAATCCCATCGAGCCTGCATAGCGGCGTAATCATTACAATAAACCGTCAATAAACACTATTTTATCAATAAGGTGTTGCAATTGCATTCATTTTCTTGTATAATGTATGCGACTATGTATATAATTTAGCAACAAATTCGAAATACTTATTGCATAAGGAGAACGCAAATGAATATCAACAAACTATTCAAGCGCATTTTGACCTTATCCCTCATCCTGTCCATGCTGATTACATCCTTCCCGCTGAGCGTCCTGGCCGAAACCTTTGAAGCCGAGGTCACGGCAAGCAGAATGGCGGTTCGCGAAGGAAAGACTTCAAGCACAGAGCTTTTAGGCTATCTTGAAAAGGGGACAATCGTCACCGTTTTGGATTATGCCGACGGCATTGCGTACATAGAGTTCAAAGGCAAAAAGGGCTACGCAAGAGTTTCCGATATGAAGCGCGTATCTTCCGCGGAAGAAAAAGCCCCCGAGAAGGAAGACGAGCCCGATCATGGCCTCGCCACCGTTATCGAAAGGGAAATCTCCATTTACGAAAAGGCCACCAGCGGCTCCAAGGAAGTCGGAACGCTCAAAAAGGGCGTCACTGTTTTGGTCCTTGAAGTGGACGAACGAGGCTGGGCAAAACTCGAAATGGGCGATGAAATCTGCTACACCCGCTCAATCTACCTTGAAATCGATGAGAAAGCAAAGACTACGCCTTCTCCCGTTAAAAATGCAGCCAGCGGAAAAGCCATCGTAACCGCCTCCTCTCTGCCCATCTACGCCTCCGCCTCCACCGATTCCCGCCTGATGACCACCCTTAAAAAGGGCCAGACCTTTACGGTCCTCGCCACGGGCAACGGTTGGGCCAAACTCCAGAACGGAAGCAATATAGGCTATGCACGCCTGATCGGCCTTTCCTTAAGCAATGAAACGCCCGAACCCACCCCCAAGCCCACCGAAAAGCCTGGCTCTTCCGCATCCGGCATTGCAACGGTCAAGGTGCACTCGGCTTACGTCTATCAGGAGGCCTCCTCCGGCTCCAAAAAAATAGATATCATTTACAGAGACGAATCCTTCACGCTTCTTTCCATTTCCGGCGAATGGGCCAAGCTTCAAAACGGCAATAGCATCGGCTATGTGAAGGTAAGCAATCTCTCCGTCTCAGAAGGCGAAAGCGCAACGCCCGTTCCTACCAAAACCGTAACCCCCACCGCTACTCCCAAGGCGGAAAAAAGCCTCTCCGGCCTTGGTACGGTAAATGTCCATTCCCTGTATGTTTATGAAAGCGCCTCCTCTGGCGCCGATAAGCTGGGCTATATCTTTAGAGGCGAAACTTATACCGTACTCGCCACCTCCGGCGAATGGGCAAAAATCGAGGACGGCGACAGGATTGTTTATGTAAAGCTTTCCGGTCTCACCATCGACGAAGGCGCAAAGGCAACACCCAAGCCCGAAAACATAATCGGCAGCGTAACCGTCACCGTTCACTCCAAGCATATCTATGATAAAGCGTCCACCGGCGCAACCAAAAAAGGCTATATCTTCAGAAACAATACCTATCCTCTTTTGGAGGTTTCCGGCTCATGGGTAAAAATTAAGGTCGGCGACGAGGCCGTTTATACTACTGTGGACGACCTTACCATAAACGACCAAACCGCGCCTACCCAGAAGCCCACGCAGAAACCGGAAGAGAGTCTGTCCGGCATTGCGGAAGTAAAAGTGAATTCCGTCTATGTCTACGCAAGCCCTTCGGATGACTCCAGAAGAATGTGCCAGATTTACAAAGGCGAAAAATATACCCTTCTTTCGACAAGCAACGGTTGGGCCAAGCTTCAGAACGGAAGCAGCATCGGCTATGTGGAGCTTGAAAGCCTCTCCATCAAGGAAGACGCAGAAGCCACGCCCGCGCCCACTTCAACCCCCATCCCTGTTCCCGATGTGATCGAAGGCCCTGTAGCCGAGGTCAACGTGACGAAAATGTACGTCTACGCGGGTAAGAGCGTATCTGCTGAATCGCTGGGCTCGCTCAGCAAGGGCTCGACCGTTACCATTTTGGAATCTGACGGAACCTGGGCAAAAATTTATAAGGATAATAAGGTTGGCTTCTGCAAATACGCATCTCTTAAGCTGACCGGTGAATACGAAGGCAAAACCCCAGAGCCGACCGCCGCAGCGACCCCTGCGCCGACTGTGCCTATTCAGGCAATCATGGAGGTCGACTCCTTTGTAAACACCTCCAGCACCAAGATTTATGCCGGCGTTTCAACATCCTCCACAGTATTAAAAACCGTTTCCGCAGGCTATGAGGTCACGGTTCTGGGCTTAAGCGGAGATTGGGCGTATGTCGAATATGGCGATAATCGCGGCTATATGCTGAAGAAAACCCTGATCGCCAAAAAGGACGCAACCCTAACCGCCAATATGGAGTCTCCCGCCGTCATCAGCGCAAGCTCCTTAACCGTTTATAAATTCGCCAGCGAATACGCCCCCTCCTACGGAAAATTCGGCAAGGGCACGGAAGTCACGGTTCTTGCCTATAAAGACGGCTGGGCAATGCTCAAACGTGGCGACGCCATCGGCTACGCGGACGCAGAGGGAATTTCCATCGTATCCAATGAGAAGAATCCGACCCTGCCCGCTACAACGCGCCTGCCTGCCTTCATTAAAAACGATCGCACGAAAGCCTACGCAAACGCCACCGAAA
Organism: Clostridiales bacterium; assembly: GCA_015056255.1. Classification (GTDB taxonomy): domain Bacteria; phylum Bacillota; class Clostridia; order Christensenellales; family Aristaeellaceae; genus SFHK01. The sequence goes on from SVGP01000012.1 coordinate 34,103, forward strand.
GCTCCAAAATCATCGGCTACTATGTAGCCGCCTCCGAAGTCACGGTATTGGGCTATGACGATACCTGGTGCCTGATCGAAAAAACCGTGCATTCAGGCAATGTAAACGCATATGTGTTAAAGAGCAATGTGCTTCTCGTCTCCGATTATGAGCTTGCGCCCAAAGGCAGCTATCCCGGCGTTGTGACCGCATCCTCCGCAAGCGTTTATAAATACGCATCCGAATATGCGCCCAATATCGGCTCGCTCAAAAAGGGCGCGACGTTCAATGTCCTCGCGCAGGGCAACGGCTGGGCTTTCATCGAGTTGAACGGCAACCGCGGCTATATGAAGCTTTCCAATATGTACGTTCAGATGGACGAATTCACCTCCCCCACCGTAAAATCCTTAACCGCAACGGTAATCAAGGACGATCTTCCCGCCTACAGCTGCGCGCTTGAAAACAGCGATTACAAAGTTGGGTCTTTGAAAATCGGCGACACCGCAAACGTCACCGCCTACACCGACAAGTGGGCGCGCGTGAACGTGAACGGCGAGAATATGTACGTTCTTAAAAAGTATTTGAGCAACGCAACCTATACCGCCTTAAGCGCTTCCTCCGGCAGCAAAACGGAAATCAACAAGCTTCAGAAAGCGCTGGAAGACCTGGGCTACTTCGACGGAAATCCCGCCGGAAACTACGGCTCCTTAACCACTGCCGCCGTTCAGAGATTCCAAAAGCAGCTGGGTCTTACCGTAACGGGCAACGCGGATCTGGCAACGCTTCGAATCCTCTACTCCGCTGAAGCGCCCGAAAGCTCCATCCGCACAAAGACCCTTTCCAGAAACGATACCGGAAGCGACGTAACCCGTCTTCAGAACAGGCTCACCTATAAAGGCTACATGAACGACTCTATCGACGGCGATTACGGCTCCATAACGGAAAACGCGGTCAAGATTTATCAGAAAGTAGCCGGTCTCACGGAAACCGGAACCGCCGACACCAAAACCTTAAAGAGTCTTTTCTCCTCTTCCGCGCCCACCAATAACAGCGGAAACGTTGCGGGAAGCGGCTCAAACACCGGCAGCGGAAACGGCAACTATTCCACCGATCCCGACGACGACCTTGGAAGCGGCACCGCCTCAGAAAAAGCTGAAACCGTTATCGAATGGGGTCTTAAGCAGTTGGGTAAGAAATACGTTTACGGCGATGAAGGCCCCACTACCTTCGACTGCTCCGGCTTTACCCAGTACTGCTACGCGAAGGTCGGCGTAAAACTGCGCAGAAGCGCGCAGGCCGTAGGCTATAACGACGGCACGAAGATCACCAATATCTCCGACCTGAAACGCGGCGATATTGTGTGCTTCAACACCATCGACGACAGCGACTTGTCCGACCATGTCGGCATTTACCTCGGCAACAACCAGTTTGTGCACGCATCCTCCGGCGCGGGAAAGGTCGTCATCTCCTCCCTCGCCTCCGGCTATTATCGCCGCGTGTTCTCCTGGGGCCGTCGAGTGCTGTAAAGCCTTTCTCCGCTTTTCCATTGCGCCCCCGCACCAAAGTGTCCGGGGGCGATATCGCGTTATATCCGTTCATCAATCATTTCCATTCGGAGGAACGACATGAATTACGATGCGATTATCTTTGATCTTGACGGAACCATCACAGAATCCGCGCCCGGCATCATGAAAAGCGCCGCCTACGCGCTTGAAAAGATGAACAAACCCGTTCCCGGAGAGGATGTCCTTCGAAAATTCGTCGGGCCTCCGCTGCACAAATCCTTTATGGATTTCTGTTCTCTTTCAGACGACGAGGCAGCTGAAGCCGTCGGCAAATACAGAGAGCGGCACACCGTCGTCGGCTGGAAGGAGGCCAATGTCTATACCGGCATCCTCCCCATGCTTTTAAGTCTTAAGAAAAACGGCGCGTACATCGCCCTCGCCTCCTCAAAGCCGCAGCCGCTTTGCGTTAAGACGCTTGAATATTTCGGCATTCTCCCGCTTTTTGACAAGGTGGTCGGTCCGGATTATCAGAACAAAAGCGGCGAAAAGGAGTTTCTGATCCGAAACGCGCTGCCCGAAAAATATCAAAATGCCTGCATGGTCGGCGATCGAAAGTTTGATATCGAGGGCGCAAAAAAAGCCGGCGTAACCGCTGTCGGCGTTGGCTACGGATATGGAAGCAGGGAAGAGCTCACTTTAAGCGGCTGCGATGCATACTGCGAAACCGTGGAAGATCTTTCAAGTCTTCTTTTGGAAAACGCACCCAGAGCCAAGGGGCTGTTTATCACCTTTGAAGGCTCGGACGGCTGCGGAAAATCCACACAGCTTAATCTTTTAAAGGACTATCTCATTTCCTCCGGCGCGCGCCTGACCGTAACGCGCGAGCCCGGCGGCTGCGAGATTTCTGAGCGCATCCGCTCTCTCGTTCTGGATGTAAAAGCCATGGGCATGACGGACGCATGCGAAGCGCTCCTGTTCGCTGCCGCGCGTTCCCAGCACGTAAACGATGTCATCAAGCCTGCCCTTGAGAAGGGCAATATCGTGCTTTGCGATCGGTATGTGGATTCCTCCATCGCCTATCAGGGCGGCGGGCGCGGCCTTGGCGACTGGGTCAGGGTCATAAACGAGAAGGCTGTGGACGGCTGCATGCCCGATCTTACGCTGCTTTTCGATTTGAACGCTGAAGAAGCGCTTCGCCGCCGTACAAGCGCAACCGGCGCAGACCGCATCGAAAGCGCCGAGTCCGGCTTTATGACGGACGTATACAATGCCTTTATGGCGCTTGCCACAGAAGAACCCAACAGAATAAAAATCATCGACGCGAACGGAAAAATTGAACAGATCGAAAGCCGCGTGCGTCAAATGGTTACAGAGAAAATATTAACGCTTTCAATCGCACCCGAAAAAACGGAGGGATAACACATGGAAGATTATACCAGGCTGTGTATGAACTGCTTTCGAGATCTAAACGGAAAGCACGTTTGCCCGCATTGCGGCTATGAGCAGGAGGTTTCAGTCAATCCCGACCATCTGCCCGGCGGAACCGTGATCGCCGACCGCTTTATCATCGGCCGCGTACGCGGACAGGACGACACCGGAATTGTCTATAACGTATTTGATTTAAATAAAAATACGCGCCGCCGCATGCGCGAATTTTTCCCTGCCTCCATCGCAGTCAGGAATTACGACGGCTCGGTTTCGCCTGCAAGCAGCTCGGAGGACGAGTTTTATAATAAGCTCGAACAGATGCGTCTGGACGCAACCGACCCGGACGCCGAGAAAAAATACATCTTCGTGCGCATGAACGGAACGGGCTATTTCATCGAGAAAAAGCAAAAGAACGCCCCTTCTTCTCAGCCCGCGCGCAGAAATGCAAGCGCATCCGACTATGAGGACACCCCTTCCCGCGTTCCACTGCTTCTGGTCATTTGTGTAATCGTGCTTATCGCCATTATCGCAGGCGCGGTTTTCATGATCAAAAGCTGCTCGCCTGCAGACGACCCCACGCGCCCCATCGACACGCTCTCTACGCTTGATCCCACCTACAATCCCCTGCCCTCTGTCAGCCCCACGCCCTACGTTCAGCAGGATCAAATCGGCGACATCGTGGGCACCGATATGGGCTGGATGGCGCAGCAGGGCGGCGTAAATATGCCCGATGAGAATTATTACGCTACCCAGAAGCCTACCCCTTCCCCCACCCCCACCGCTACCCCCAATTTCTGGGATCAGCTTGAAAACGAAATCAACAATTCCTGGGGCGGAACGGTCGTGGAAACGCCCACGCCTTCCCCCGCGCCCACGCGCAAGGTAATCAACGCCAATTCATCCAGAGACGATATCCTCGCCCTTCAGTGGCAGCTGATGAACCTCGGCTGGATGAAGGAAGGCATTCCCACAGGCGTATATGACGCGGACACCAAAAACGCCGTCAAGTCCTTCCAGCAGAGCATGAACGACCGTTTTGCCGCAGGGCTCTCCGTCGACGGCATCTGCGGTCCGGCAACGTTCAGATATCTTGACAACTACACGATCAACAAAAACCCGAACCCCATCGAAACGCCTGCGCCCGAATCGAACGACGTAAACGCCAATTCCTCACCCGTTCGCATCCGCGAGGTGCAGCTTAAGCTCATCGCGCTGGGCTGGCTTGAAAACGGCAAGGAAGGCGTGTACGACAAAAACATGACCGAAGCCGTGATGGCGTTCCAAAATTACGTAAACGCCGTCACCGGAACGCAGCTTCTGAACGTAACCGGCATCGCGGACGAAGCCACGCAGACCATGCTCAATTATCAGCGGTTTGCAAAGCCCTCCTCCGAGCCCACAAATACGCCCGCCGCCACTCAGGCGCCTGAGGACGTATTCGATCCACTGGACGAAACCGACCTTCTGGAGCTGCTTGAAAATCCCGAATGGATGCGCGTAAATGTTGATAACGCCTACGTTTACGACCGCGCCAGCACAAACGCCACCGTCAAGGGCATCATTTCCCGCGACAGCGTTTATATGATGGTCGCAAGAAACGCAACCTGGGCCATGCTCGTCGGCGAAGACGGCGAAACCGCCTACACCCTCATCTCCGTCCTCGTGTCCGACACCGAAGATGAGCCCAACGAAGATTTCGGCTCAATCACGCCCTCCTCGGATAAAGAAATCATCCGTCAGCTGCAGTCTCAGCTTGCCTCTTTAGGCTGGCTGCCCGCAGACGAAATCGACGGCGTTTACGGAAACATCACCACCAATGCCGTCAAGGCCTTCCAGGAGCATGTCAACAAGCTTTCTGGCTTCGAGGCTGTAAAGGTAACCGGTATCGCCGATCCCAGCACGCTTGATTTCCTGCTGGAGGACTTCTACGCCAACCCCGACGCAGTCAAGCCCACTGCTACGCCCGAACCCGTAAATACCCCTGAGCCTACGCAGGCGCCTACCGCCGAGCCTACTTCCGAGCCCACCGTAGCGCCCTTTACGGCGCTGGATACGCCCCTTGAGGTTGAGGTATCGGTCGATAAGCTCCCTGTATACAAAGTTCCCTCCGAGGATGAAAGCCAGCTGTATGCAGCTGTAACCCGAGGCTTTACCATGCACCTGATCGCGGAAAACGGCACATGGGGTCTGGTCAGAAACGCGCAGGGTGCGGAAGGTTATGCGCTTCTTTCCGGCATGACCGCCATTCTCCCCTCCGAGCCCGATCCGACCGAAACGCCCGCACCGACCAATACGCCCGCGCCTGCGCCGACCGATACGCCCAAACCCGAAGTCACTGCGCCTGCAGAGGTTCAGTCCTTTGAGCGCGCGCCGGATAACACGCTGATTCAGATCACAAGCGACAAAGCGCCCGTATACGAAACGCCCTCCGCTTCCTCCAAAGTACTCGGCACGATGCAGAAATACGAAACCCTTATTCTGATCGGCTATAACGATCAGTGGCTTATGGTTTCAAACGGCAGCGCGACGGGCTATCTGCCTGCGGGCGACGCCGAGCTCTATGCCGAGCCCGAAACAACGACCGAACCGACAAAAGAGCCTACGCCTGAGCCCGTAATCACCCCCGAGCCCACGCCGGAGACGGAACCCTTCACCCCCACTCATGAAGAAATCTACGTCGTTGCAACGGAAGAGCACGTGTGCCTGTACACGACGCCCGACGAGATGGGCGACTTCATCACCTATCTTTCGCTGAACGAGCCTATGATCCTTCAGGGCTACAACAGCAAATGGGCCATGGTGGACTATATGGATCCTAACACCTATCAGCTCTACTCCGGCTATGTGGTAAGAAGCATGGTAGAAATCTACACCCCGCCGGTCGAGATAACCCCGGAGCCGACGCTGGAACCTACGCCCGAGCCTACTCCGGAGCCCACGCCGGAACCCACGCCCGAGCCTACACCGGAGCCTACGCCCGATCCCATCCCCGAGCCCGACGAATATGACCCCGAGTGGGTGTACGAAGCCGAAACGGTCAAGTCGTTCAATCAGATGCTGATTGAACTTGGCTGGCTCAGCAGGGATCAGCACCTTCTGACCATGGACGAAGCCGTCTATCAGGCGATCGCCGAATTCCAAGCGTATTACAACATGACCTATGCCGACGCAAACCATCCGAAGCTCACGCTCGTCATGAACGAGGACGGCTCCTTCACCGACGCCTTTGGAAACTTCAACCCCATCGACGAAGAAACCTTTATGGCTATCATGACCGCGAACATCTTCTATCCCTACTAAACCATTAAAAATGATCTGCCTGTAAAAACGCAGGCAGATCATTTTTTGTTTGCATTTTGGGGCCGTTGGATGTATAATAATATTTCCACACTTTTTAGGGAGGTGTTTTTGCATATGTCCATGCACCCGGCGTATCCGGTCGAAAAAGTCCATCTGGACGAAACGCTTGCCGTCATTAAAGCAGAACAAGCCCTTTCCGAGGAAGAACTCATCAATGCGCAGGCCGAGCTTTCCCATGCCCGCGCCTACGACCCGGACAAGCTGCCCGTTCGCGAAATGCTGTATGCAAAGGCGCTTTCTCAGGTAAAAACACTGAAGCTTTCTTCCCAAAAACCTTATTTCACGCGAATTGATTTTCAGGAGGACGGCGCAAAAAGCGAAACCTTCTACATTGGAAAATACGGCGTAACCGAAACCAAGACGCTGAAAAGCGTCGTGATCGACTGGCGCGCACCGATTGCCAACCTCTATTATTCCGGCCAGCTGGGGCGTGTCAATTACACTGCGCCCGACGGAAAGGTCGAGGGCGACCTCACTTTAAAGCGCCAGTTTGATATTTCGGACGGCGTTCTTCATTCCATTTTTGACACCGATATCGTCTCTCAGGACGCCTATCTCCAGTCCGCCTTAAACGCCATGACGGGCGACCGTTTAAAGGAAATCGTAACCACCATCCAGGCCGAGCAGAACTATGTCATCCGTCACCCGCTCAAAAGATCCTTAATCGTGCAGGGCGCGGCGGGTTCCGGCAAAACCACCATCGCCCTTCATAGAATCGCCTATCTGCTTTACGCCTTTTCCCAGCAGCTGCGCCCGGAAAATATGCTGATTTTAGCGCCCAACCCGCTGTTTTTAAATTATATCGCGGGCGTTTTGCCCGATCTCGGCGTTGAAAACGTAAAGCAGACCACCTTTATCCGCCTGATCAGCGATTGGCTTGAAGGCGATTTCCCGAAAATCGATTCCTCTGATCGCACAGAACGGATTCTGAACATGCCTGAGGCGCAATTAACCGTCCTCACAAAGCAGGCCCAGTTCAAGGGTTCTCTTCGCTGTATGGCGCTTCTGGACGCTTTTTTAGATGATTACGAGGCTGCCTACGCGCCCGAGGACGGCATTTCCTTTGGCCCGGTTGAGCTTTACTCCAAAGAAGAAATGGATCATTTCCTGCTCGTGGACGAAAAGCCCTTTCCCATGCAACGGCGCGTTCAGGAGTTTAAAAAACAGCTTTCAAAGCGCGCAAACGCTGCAGCAAAACAGCTTGCCGCATTCTATACCCGCGAAAGCGACCGAAGAAGCGCGGTTATCCGGGGCAGTGAAAAAGACCCGGAGCAGCTTAGAAACAAGCTTCGCCGCCTCTACGAATCGCGCGACGAGCGCATCAAGCAAGCGCAGGAGGCCGTAAAGCCCTTTGTCAAAAACACCATGGCTTCCCTTCCTTCTCTCGATCCCGTCACCCTCTATCGCCTGTTCTGGGAGGGCGTTTTATCCTCCTGCGAGGGCGAGGATGAGCGCATGACGGCGGAAAGCACGCTCGATCTTCTTTCAAAGAAGAAGCCGCTTACGCCCGAGGACGTCGCGCCCATCGCCTACATCGCCATGCGCGTGACGGAGCGAAAGCGCTTTGATATAAGGCACATTGTCATCGACGAAGCGCAGGATTTTTCGCCCTTTGAAATCGCGCTTTTAAACCGCATGATGCCCGCCGCTACCTTTACCATCGTGGGCGACCTCATGCAGGGCATTCATGCCTGGCGCGCGATCACCGACTGGCGGACGCTTACCGATACGCTGTTTAAAGGCGCATGCTCCATGCACAATCTCGTCACCAGCTACCGAAACACCATTGAGATTATGTCAGCCGCGCTCACCGTGTCCAGGCGCCGTCCAACGCCCAATCAGTCGCCCGTAAGACCTGTGGAGCGCCACGGCGACACGCCGGTTTTTGAGACCTTCAAAAGCCAGGATGAAGGGATTCAGCGCATAAACGAAATTGTTCGAGAATGGAAAAATAAAGGCTTCACCACCATCGCCATCATTGAGCGCACGGAAAAGGATGCAAAAAAGCTTGCCTCCCTCCTCGCGCCCGATCTGAACGCTTCTTATCTGAACGTTGACGATTCCGCCTACTCAGGCGGCGTTTCCGTCGTGCCCGCTTCCTCCGCCAAAGGCCTTGAGTTCGACGGCGTTATCATCGCAAACGCAGACGACGTCACCTATCCCGACCGCGATTTAGATGCGCGTCTTTTATACGTATCAATGACGCGCCCGCTTCATAAGCTGCATGTGCTTTATAAAAACCGCCTTACGGCTCTTTTAAAGGCGGAATAAATCACCGAAGATGCAATAAAAAGAACCCGGAACAAAAACCTGTTCCGGATTCTTTTTATATAAGATCAATTTCTCAGACTATGAAGCGGAGCGGGAATTCTTCCGCCGCGCATCACAAAATCCGAAGACGAAAACGGATGCACGGGTATAATTGGCGCGTGACCCAAAAGGCCGCCGAATTCAACCGTATCGCCAACCTGCTTTCCGGGCACGGGAATCACGCGCACGGCAACGGTTTTGTTGTTCACCATACCGATGGCGGACTCATCCGCAATGATGGCGGAAATCGTTTCCGCCGGAGTATCGCCGGGAATTGCGATCATATCCAGTCCGACGGAGCACACGCAGGTCATCGCTTCCAGTTTATCAAGCGTAAGCGCTCCCTTTTCCGCAGCGTGAATCATACCGATATCCTCGCTCACGGGAATAAACGCGCCGGACAGACCGCCAACATGCGACGAGGCCATTACGCCGCCTTTTTTGACCGCGTCGTTCAAAAGCGCAAGCGCGGCGGTCGTGCCATGCGTACCGCAGGCTTCAAGGCCCATTTCTTCCAAAATGGCGGCAACCGAATCGCCGACAGCAGGCGTAGGCGCAAGCGACAGATCAACGATGCCAAATGGAGCGTTCAAGCGTTTCGAGGCTTCCCTCGCTACCAGCTGGCCGATCCTTGTAATTCTGAACGCCATCCTTTTGATGGTCTCCGCCACCTCGTCAAAGGGTCTGCCCTTCACGCTCTCAAGCGCATTTTTGACAACGCCTGGGCCGGATACGCCAACACTGACAGCCGAATCTCCCTCGCCCGGGCCATGGAACGCGCCAGCCATAAAGGGATTATCCTCAACGGCATTGGTAAACACGACGAGCTTTGCGCAGGCAAGACCGCCTTGGTCTTTTGTGCGCTCAGCCGCCTCCTTTACGATTCTGCCCATGATCTTTACCGCATCCATGTCTATGCCTGCGCGGGTCGAGCCGACATTGACGCTGGAGCACAAAAAGTCCGTTGTGGACAGCGCTTCCGGTATCGATTCCATCAGACGCCTGTCCGCCTGCGTTATTCCTTTTTGCACAAGCGCAGTATAACCGCCGATAAAGTTAACGCCCGTTTCCCTGGCCGCACGATCCAGCACGCGCGCAAGGACGACAGGGTTTTTAATCCCGCCCGTAATCAGCGCAGCAGGCGTAACCGAAATCCGCTTGTTGACAATCGGAACGCCGAATTCCCTTTCGATGTCCTCGCCCACCTTCACGAGATTTCCAGCCGTTTTCGTAATATGGTCGTATACCTTTTCACCGAGCCTTTTTTCATCGTCCGACACGCAGCCGAAAAGCGAAATGCCCATGGTGATCGTTCTTACATCCAGCTTCTGCTTGTCAATCATTTTGAGGGTCGAAAGGATTTCGGAAGTCGTTACCATATTCCCTTCCCCCTCACACCTGATGCATCGCTTCGAAAATTTCGCTTCTTTGAACGCGGATCTGAAGCCCCATGTTCTCGCCCACCTCGCGAAGCGCGCTGCTCAATTGATCAAACACACAGTTCTCGCTTGAAATATCCGCAATCAAAACCATATTGAACAAGCCCGAAACAACAGTCTGGGAAATATCCAGAATATTCGCATCATGTTCGAGCATCTTTGCGCTCACACGCGCAATAATACCTTTTTTATCAATGCCGATAACGGTAATAACCGCCTTTTTCATTTCGTTCATCAATAATCGCTCCTTTCGCATTATCATTTTACCGTAATAAAGCAAATATTGCAATCGTTTTCGATGTTTCTTTACACTCGAACAAAGATTTAGCGGAAAATTCACTTGCACATTTGGCCAGTATCTGCTATAATACATTGTGTTTTGATGCGATATACTCCTGAAGGAGGTGTGTGTAATGGGCAAATTCTGTGAAGTCTGCCACAAGGGCATCGTTTACGGCAACAATGTTAGCCACTCCAATCGCAAGACGCGCCGCACCTGGGCTCCGAACACCCAGAAGGTTCGCGTACTGGTGAACGGTACTGCTACCCGCATGTCCGTATGCACCCGCTGCCTGCGCAGCGGCAAGGTGGAGCGCGCTATCTAACGCCCGCCTTTCAAAAAGCATTCGCATCGTCGAGTGCTTTTTTCGTTTTGGTTTTTTAGTCATGTAAAATGTGTCGTCCGCCCCGGTTTTTTTCTTGACCTTTTCCTTCTTTTCTGGTATGATAGTACCACTATGTAAGGAGTCATTTGTTAAAATGGACGAAGACGGTTATCCCGCTGAACATAATATAGGCGTAGATGTAAAAAATTCAGGGCATATCTGCATGTGATTTTGTGCAGGTATGCCTTTTTGTGTCAAAATACAAAGATTGGGAGTTTGAAGAAAAAATGGACAGTACCCAGGTTACCTACTTAGTCGTTATGCTCGCATGCGTTATCATGTCCGCGTATTTCTCGGCGACGGAAACAGCGTTTTCGTCCCTCAACAAAACGCGCATCAAGGCACTGGCTGAAAAGGGCCACAAAAAGGCCGAACTTGCGCGCAGGCTTTCCGAGAAGTACGACAGTCTTCTTTCAACCATCCTGATCGGAAACAACATTGTAAACATCCTCCTTGCCTCTTTAGGCACGCTGTTTTTCGTGGATCTCGTCGGCTCAAACGGCGCAACGGTTTCCACAGTTGTCATCACCGTTGTAGTTCTCATCTTCGGTGAAATTACGCCCAAAAGCATCGCCAAGGACAATCCCGAGTCCTTCGCCATGTTCTCCTCCCCCATCATCAATTTCCTGATTTTCGTCTTTAAGCCCCTCAATTATCTCTTCTCCCTCTGGAAAAAGCTCGTAAACCGCCTTTTCAAAACGAACAAGGACAACAAAATGAGTCAGGAAGAGTTGCTCATGTTCGTTGAAGAGGTTCAGCAGGACGGAAGCGTGGACAGTGAAGAGGGCGACCTCCTCAAAAACGCCATCGAATTTACCGGCAGAAAGACCGAGGACATCCTCACCCACCGCATGGAGATCGAAGCCATCGACGTAAACGACAACAAACGCGAGATTTCCCGCATTTTCTCCCATTCCAAGTTCTCGCGCCTGCCCGTATATGAAGAAAGTATCGACAACATCATTGGCGTTGTCCATCAGAAGGACTTTTATACCGAACACGGTATCACCGGAAAAAGCATTCGCGAAATCATGACTCCGCCCATCTTTGTTCCCATGAGCGAAAAAATCGACGATCTTTTAAAAGTGCTCAAAAAGCACAAATCCCACATCGCCATCGTTCTTGACGAATACGGCGGAACCTACGGTCTGGTTACGATGGAAGACATTTTAGAAGAGCTCGTCGGCGAAATCTGGGACGAACACGACGAAGTTGTCGAGTCCTTCCACAAGATCGACGCGCTCAATTACGATGTAGACGCGTCCGCAAACGTTGATGAATTCGCAGAATTTTTCGATCTCGACCTTGAAACCGAAATCGTCACCGTTGGCGGCTGGGTTGCCGACCAATTGGACAGAATCCCTGCCGTAGGCGACGAATTCACCTACGAAAACCTGTTTATCCGCGTAACCGAAACCGAAATGCACCGCGCCAGCAAAATCAAGGTTACCATCACCCAGGCAGACGATACCGAAATAGATCGAAAGGAAAACGCGGTGTAAGGGGTTATGTTGGAACAAGCGCCAACACTAAAATCCTCCCTTGTTTACAGGGAGGATTTTTTTGCGTAAGATAAGCGGCTATATTCTATCCAAAATACCGCCAGATCAAAAATCCGCCGGCAATCAATATAACGCCGAGTAAACCCGTCCAAAACCATTTGGGCACGGTTACCAGAATTACAATCGCGCCTGCAACAATGAGCAGGCCGCCGACAATTTTGCCTAAAATCGGACATGCGCCCGAAAGCGCCTTCAATATACCCATGAAAAATCGCCTCCCCATATGCATTCATATGCGGGAGGCGATTTTCTGTTTCCATATTATTCGTCACGGGGTTCGGGCATGCTTCTAAGCGCATCCACAAACGCCCTGGGGTCTTCCGCCTTAAAAAACGCAGACCCCGCAACAAGCATGTCCGCGCCGGCTTCGGTCACCAGATGCGCCGTTTCCATGTTCACGCCGCCATCAACCTCGATGATCTTACGAAGACCGCGTGTCTTTAAAACGCTTCTTAATTCCCTTACCTTTTCAACGGTAAACGGAATCATCTTCTGGCCGCCCTTTCCGGGCTCAACGGTCATAATGAGAATCATATCAACTGAATCCAGCACATCCTCAATAGCGCTCACCATCGTGAAGGGCTTAACGCTCACGCCTGCAAGGCAGCCACAGGCATGGATTTTGTCGATGCAGTCCTTGAGCCCAAAGCCCGCAGCCTCGGCGTGTACGGTTATGTACTTTGCGCCCGCTCTGGCGAAGGACTCAATCTGCTTTTCGGGGTTCTGAATCATCAGATGAACGTCCATCGGAATATCCTTTTTCGACGCCATCTTGAGAATCTCCTGTCCGAAGCTGATCGCGGGCACGAACGTTCCGTCCATTACATCGTAGTGGAGAACGTCCGCCCCGGAGGCAATGACCTTGTCGATTTCCGAGCCCAAATTCAGATAATCCGCCGCAAGCATCGACGGCGCAACCTTAATCATATCTGTTCTTCCACCTTTCCTTCATTTCATTCAGAATTTCGATGTAACTATCATACCGCTCCCTCGGAAACTTGCCTTCTTCCAGCGCTTCCTTTACCGCACAATCCGGCTCGCCCGCATGGAAGCATGGCGAAAAGCGGCATTTTCCCTCATACGGGAAAAACTCCGGATACCATGCGCTCACTTCCCTGGGCTCGATAAGATCGGTTTCAAGCAGGCTGAAGCCCGGCGTATCCAATACGCGTCCGCCGCCCTCCACGGGTATCAGCTCGCACCTTCTGGTCGTGTGCTTTCCGCGCTCGATTTTATCCGAAATCCTTCCTACCATAAGATCAAGGGCATACAGCGCATTGATCAAAGAGGATTTGCCTACGCCGGACTGACCGCCAAAGGCGTGCGTAAGGCCGCTCAAACGATTTTTAAGCGCTTCAACGCCCTCGCCTTTATCGGCTGAGGTCAACATGACGTCGATGCCGGCTGCGCTGTACCTACGCTTGATATCCTGAGCCGCTTCCGAGTCGAGATCGCACTTATTGATAACCAGCATCGCTTCAATTCCAGCCTTTCGGGCGCTGATTAACATGCGGTCGATCAAAAGCGAGTCGATTTTCGGAGACGCAGCCGCCGCAACCAATACGATCAGGTCAATATTGGCGACGCTCGGGCGAACGAGGGAATTGTCTCTGGGCAGAATTTCCCTAAGCCAACCGTCCATATCGCCGTTCGCAGGCTCAAATTCCACCCTGTCCCCCACCAGCGGCGTAAGCTTTACGCGCCGGATTTTCGCCTGCGCGCGCAGCTGGTGGATTCTCCCCTGATCGTCCATTACATAATAGAAGCCGCCGATGCCCCGAAGTATAATTCCAGTCAAAAATTTCTGCCTCCGCTCATTTGAACACTACATATTGGGTATAATCGAGCTCACCGTCAAAATAAACATCAATTCGGTGCTCGCCGGGTTCGTTGCTGGTAAGGTCAATCACCAGCGTATCGTCCGTTTCGACCAGCGCGTTGTACGCTTCCTTTTCCGTGCCGGAAGGCGACGTCTGAACGATGGTCACGTTCATCGTCAGGGGCGCAAACACGTGAAACTGGGCATAATACACGGTGGGATTCGGAAGCGCAACATAAACGTCCACGCTTGTCCCCTTATACACCTCAGTATCCGCAGTCGGGTTTTGGAAAACCACGGTGTCGGGCGCGGCGTCCATGGCGTATGCGTCCGACACGGTTCCAAGCTTCAAGCCCATTTCGGTCAGCTTCTGGGACGCCTGCGCGGTTGTCAAGCCGTAAAGCTGAGGCACCAGCACTTCATTGCTGTTCACTTTAAGGGTTATGATCTGGCCTTCCTGCGCCTTTCCGGAATTAGGAATCTGCTCTAAAACAATATCCACTTCCTGATCCGGCACCACGACATACTCAACCGACACGCGGTCAAACCCGTAATCAGAGAGCGTTGAAAGGGCCTCGGAAAGCGTCATATTGAGCGTAGAAGGCAGCTGAACCGGCTCTGCGCCAAGGCTTACATAGATGGTCACAACGTCGTTTCTTCTGCCGCGCTCGTTGGGCTCCGGATGCTGGCGGATAACTTCGCCCGCAGGATGATCCTCTGAATACATTTCCTTAATGTCCGCCTGCAGCTCGTAATTATACAGCATTACCTGCGCGATATCCGAAGAATAGCCTGTGACATTTGGAACGTCCACGCCATAAAGAATATCCGAAACCTTCACGGCGCCCACGGCCACTGCCGCCATCACGCTCACGCAGGCAACCGCCGCAAGCAGCGTCGTAAGCCCGTGAACGCGCACATATCGCCAGAAGGAATTCTCCTTCTCCTCTTCCTCATCCTCTTCAAAATCCTGAATAAAGCCGCCGCCCGGCATGCGAAGCGCGCGTTTTAAATCCTTCGCCATTTCGCTTGCGGTCTGATACCTCATCTTGGGATCCTTGGTCAGCGCTTTCATAACCACTTCGTCAAGGCCTTTGGAAATATCCCTGTGCAGGGCGCGCATGCTTCTGGGCTGCTCGTTGACCTGCTTAAGCGCAACAGAAACCGCCGATTCGCCATCAAAGGGCACCGTGCCCGTCAGCATTTCGTAAATTACCACGCCCAAAGAATACAGATCGCTCTTTGCGTCCGCAGGTTCGCCCTTCGCCTGCTCGGGCGATACGTAGTGTACCGAACCCAGCGCGGTATTGGTGGATGAAATCGTGCCCGTTCCCTGATTGACAAGACGCGCGATGCCAAAGTCCGCCACCTTGATTTCGCCGTTTCGGTCGACCAGAATATTCTGAGGCTTTATGTCTCTATGGATAATGTCGTTTTTGTGCGCGTGATCCAAAGCCGCTAAAATGCGAAGCGCATAGCGCACGGTCAAATTGGCGGGAATGCGCCTTTGACGGACAATGATATCTTTGAGCGTATCACCGTCAATCAGTTCCATGACTATGTATTTTTTTCCGCCGTCACTTCCGACGTCGTACATTTTTACAATATTGTCGTGCGACATTTTGCTGGCTGCAATCGCCTCATGCGCAAACCTTCGCACAAAATCGCCGTCCGCCTCATACTCGGGCCTGAGCACCTTGACGGCCACCTCGCGCTTGGTTTTTTCATCTGTCGCGCGATACACCATCGCCATGCCGCCCGTTCCGATTACGCCGTTGATGTGATAGCGACCGGAGAGCACTTTATTCATGTTCTTCACGCTCCCCAACTGCGATCAGCACAGTAACATTATCCGCACCGCCTGCATCAAGCGCCGTCTGAACAAGCTTTTTGACCTTATCCGGCCAGCTGAGAGAAGAAACCAGAACTTGTCTGATATCCTCATCTTCCAAATACATGCTGAGGCCGTCCGAGCAAAGCAGCCACACGTCGCCCGCTTCAAGATCGAACGTAGCAACATC
This sequence comes from Clostridiales bacterium, assembly GCA_015056255.1. Classification (GTDB taxonomy): domain Bacteria; phylum Bacillota; class Clostridia; order Christensenellales; family Aristaeellaceae; genus SFHK01. Next base: position 50,191 of record SVGP01000012.1, read on the forward strand.
CGCCTCCACCCTCGGCCACGGGCCGATGGAGCGGGTAATCACGTTTCTCTGCGGGTGGGTACGCGCCATTTCAGGCGTAATCGCGCCGATTTTCACAAGCTCCTCCACATAGGAGTGGTCGGTCGACGCCCTTAAAAGCTGCCCATCGCGCAGACGATAGGCGCGGCTGTCTCCGACATGACCCATAATCACGGATTCTTTTGAAAACCAGAGCGCGGTGAGCGTGGTTCCCATGCCCTTTTTAGCTGCGTCTCTTTCCGCCTCCAGATACACCTCGCGGTTCGCGCGGCCAAAGGCATAGCGCATTCTGTCCTCCGAGGCAGTGGGCTCCATGCTCAAAGTTTCCTTGAGCACGCGCACAGCCTTTCCGCTTGCAATCTCGCCCGCCTTGTGACCGCCCATACCGTCGGCAACGGCAACAAAGCGTTCGCCATTCTCCGGCATATAATAGGTGTCCTCATTGAGCGTGCGGACGCATCCGACGTCGGTAGCGCAGAAAACTTTCATTGTGTTCCTCCGATTAAACCGTTTCTTGTTGGTCAGTTAAGCGCGAACGGCGAAGCTGGCCGCATGCGCCCTGAATATCGTCGCCCATTTCGCGGCGGCGGGTTACGGAAATATGTTTATCCTCCAGGCGCTTCATAAAAGCATGAATCGCCTTTTCGCCGGGCGAAAACAGATTTCTTTCCTTTACATCGTTTAAAGGAATCAGGTTGACATGGCACTGCATGCCGCGAAGGCGCATGGCGAGTTCGTCCGCGTTTTCGAGCGAGCAGTTCACGTCCTTCACCATCGCATATTCAAAAATCACACGCCGGCCGGTTTTTTCGATGTATTCGCGGCAGGCTTTTAAAAGTTCGCCCATGCCGTAGGCATTGGCCACAGGCATCAGGCGCTTTCTGATTTCGTCGTTGGGCGCGTGAAGCGAGATGGATAATGTGACGGGCATGCCTTCTTCAGAAAGCTTTCTTATGCCGGGCACCAGACCACAGGTTGAAAGCGACACATTTCTTAAGGAAATATTTAAGCCGTTAGGGTCGTTCAAAAGCTTTAAAAAGCGGATGACCTCGTCGTAATTGTCCATCGGTTCTCCGCTGCCCATCAAAACAAAGTTGTGAATTCGACCCTCGCCGAATTTATCCTGAATATGCCTGTTGACAATCAGAATCTGGCCCAGCATTTCGTCCGCCGTCAGGTTTCTCACGCACCCGTCCAGCGTGCTTGCACAGAACGCGCAGCCCATTTTGCAGCCCACCTGCGTGGAAACGCAAAGCGTGTCCCCGTGGTGATAGCGCATGCGAACGCCTTCGATGATATTGCCGTCCAAAAGCTCATAAAGGTATTTTTCCGTGCCGTCGATTTGGGATTCAATGCTTTCCAAAATCCGTATGCTCTGGGCGATGCAGGACTGGGAAAGCTTTTCGCGAAGGACTTTTGAAAGATTGGACATCTCGGAAAAGTCCCGTCCGCGCAAAAGCCACTCGTGCACCTGCTTTGCGCGGAACTTGCCTTCGCCCGCATTTTTCATGAAATCCTCGATTTCATTTAAAAACATGCCGGATAAGCGAATTTTTTCTTCCATCATACGTCCACCCGGCGCATGCGCGCGATAAAGAAGCCCTCAACGCCGTCCCGGTTGGGAAGAAGCGTGAGCATACCGCCCAGAAGGCGATCCTTAAGCGCATCGGGAACCCAGCCGGAATCCGTGTCCAGCTTGAATTCCGGATGATCGAACAAAAACGCCTCAACCTGTTTTTCATTTTCCTCGGGCAGAATGGAGCAGGTGGAATACACAAGCACGCCTCCGCGCTTTACATACTGAGAGGACGCTTTCAGAATCTTTTTCTGCGTGTCGATGAGCGATTCAATGCTTTCTTCCGTCACGCGGTATTTAAGATCGGGTTTATCCGTCATAACACCGACGCCGGAGCAGGGCGCGTCGATCAAAACCGCGTCCGCGCTTAAATGGAATTCTTCTTTGGTTACGGATGCGTCTCTCACTGCGGCTCTTAAGTTGTCAAGCTTCAAGCGCTTGCCCATGGCTTTTAAAAGCTCCACCCTGTGTCCGTGTACGTCCCACGCGTGTACGCGGCCCGTGCCCCTCATGAGCTCGCACATCAGCGCGCTCTTTCCTCCGGGCGCGGCGCAAACGTCGATGACCGTCATACCGGGTTTCACGCCCATGGCGATGGCGGAAAGCATGCTGCTTTCGCCCTGAATGGAAAATTCTCCGTCGTAAAAATCGGGATCGCCCGCTAAATTGCCCGCATGAGAAATGAGATATGCGCCCGGCACGACGCCCTTTTTCCAAGTCCAGCCGCGCGCGTTCAGATATTCCTCAAACTGAGCGTTATCCCGCTTCATAAGGTTGGCTCGAATGGTTTCTGTGCGCTCAGTGGGTCTGAAGGACACAATTTTTTCCGCCATTTCGATTCCATAGGCGGCAATCAGGCGGTTTAAAATGGTCTCGCACACGGAATATTTGATGGACAGATATTTTACCCTGTCCTCGTTCTCATCCGGATACTTTAAACCCTCGCCCTCTATTGCGCGAAGGAGATTTCTCAAAACGCCGTTTACAAAGCCGGTGGCTTCGTCCTTGCCCATGGATCTGGCCTGCTTTACAGCCTCATCCACCGCTGCATGCGGCGGGATTTTGTCCATAAACAGAATCTGCGCACAGGCGATGTGCAGAATGTCCTCGATCACAGGATCGGGCTTCGTCTGTATAAACGCATTTAAAACGTATTCGATATTCAGCTTGTTTTCAACCGCCTGATAGAAAATGGACGTGGCCAGACGGCGGTCATCGATGGACAAACGCGCCTCGCGAAGGCGCTTGTCAAGCGCAAGCGACGCATACGCGTCAAAGCGGTTGACGTCGGAAAGCGCGTTCAGCGCAACGCGGCGCGCGTCCGGGCCCATGAACGCGGGCTTACTCATGCGCTCCGGCTTCTTATCGAATTCCTTTTTCTCAAAAGGCTTTTTGTCAAAGGATTTTTTCTCAAAGGGTTTCTTTTCAAAAGACTTTTTATCGAAAGACTTTTGCTCGCCCTCTCTTTTTTCAAACAGCTTTTTTTCAAAAGGCTTCTTTTCAAACTTCTTCTCGCCCTCTTTTTTTTCAAACGGCTTTTTCGCAAAGGGCTTTTTTTCGAAGGATTTGCCTTCTGTCTTTTTCCCGTCGAACGGCTTTTTGCCGAAAGGCTTTTTCTTCTGATCGAATTTCTTATCCATTATTCTTCATCAAACCTCGCACCCAGTTTCTTGCCGGAAAGATAGGCTTTGGCGGTCATTCGTTTTGCATTCGGCGCCTGCATTTCGATAATTTCGATGGTTTCGCCGCATCCTGTGGCCACGATCAGGCCTTCCCTGGCGCTTGCAGCGATGACGGTTCCGGGGGCTTCCTCGGTGGTTCTTTCGCATTTTTTCGTAAGCCACACCTTGATTACGTCCCCGTTCATCTTCGAAAACGCGCCCGGCCACGGGTTTACGCCGCGGACAAGGCAGTCGATTTCATCGGCCGATTTCGTCCAGTCGATTTTTCCGAGCTCTTTAGAAAGCATCGGATCATAGGTCATTTCCTCTTCCTTCTGAGGAATGGGCGTGATTTTTCCTTGCCAGTAGGCGGGCAGGGTTTCCTTTAAAAGTTCTGCGCCCACATGCGAAAGCCGCTCTGTCAATTGGCCTGCGGTTTCGTTTTCGCCGATTTCGATTTCTCTTTTCAAAAGCATGTCGCCCGTATCAAGACCCACGTCGGTCAGCATCGTGGTGATACCCGTCACACTTTCACCCTGAATGATCGCCCAGTTGATGGGCGCAGAGCCGCGATGCTTGGGAAGGAGCGACGCGTGTACGTTGACCGTTCCAAGTCGCGGAACCTCCAGAAGCTTTTTCGAAAGGATCTGACCGAACGCCGCCGTGACTACGATATCGGGCTTTAAGGCGCGCATAGCGTCAAGCCCCTCCTGCTTTCTTACGCGTTCAAACTGGAAAACGGGTATGTTATTTGCCTCCGCTTCGCGCTTGACGGGCGTGATTTCAACCTTGTGGCCGCGTCCGACGGGGCGGTCGGGCTGCGTGAAAACGCCCACAACCTCGACGTCATCCATTTCGATCAAGGCCTTTAAAGACTGCACGGCAAATTCGGGCGTGCCCATAAAGACGATTCGCATAATGTTATTCGTCCTCCCTGCCCGTCACATCCTCGATCATTTTGTCGACATACAAAATGCCGTCCAGATGGTCAAGCTCGTGGCAAAGCGCGCGCGCAAGCAGACCCGTGCCCTCCACTTCGATCAGCTGGCCCTTTCTGTTGATCGCCTGGACAACCGTTCTTTCCGGGCGCTCGACGGTCGCTCTGCGTCCGGGAACGCTTAAGCAGCCTTCTACATCTACGCAGCTTCCTTCCGTTTCGACGATCTCGGGGTTGATGAGCTCGAGCAAGCCCTCGCCCACATCGATCACGACCACGCGTCTTAATACGCCCACCTGCGGCGCGGCAAGGCCAACGCCATCGGCTGCGTACATCGTGTCCGCCATATCGTCTAAAAGCTGCTTAAGCCGCTTGTCAATCTCCGTAACGGGACGGCTGATTTTGCGCAGGGTTTCGTCGCCCTCGCGCAGGATTCTGCGAATTGCCATGAAAGTTATCCCCCTTATGTGAACACCGCTCTATCAGATCATGCTTGCGGGGTCGACCTCGAGCTCAATCCTCGCGCCCTCGGCGCCCGCTTCGGCGATTTCATCCATCATCGCCGTTATTTGATCGACCCGCCCCCTCGTCAGCATTTTGACATACACCTGCCACCTATATTCGCCTCTTAACATCTTAATCGGCGCAGGCGCAGCCTGTACGGCCAATACGTCCGAGTGCCAGTCGTTTTTCGTAAGTTCAATATTGATTCTTTCCTGAAGGCTCTGGGCAATTTCAGGTGGCTTCGCCTGATCCTTTGAAGAAACCACAAGCCTTGAAATCACCGTATACGGAGGATACAGCGCATGCTTTCTATACGCCGCCTCCGTGTGGTAGAACGCGCGATAATCCTGCCTGACCGCGCATTCGAGCGCATAGTGCTCGGGCGTGTAGGTTTGAATCACGACTCTGCCCGGGCTGTCAGATCGTCCGGCGCGGCCCGCCACCTGCGTAAGCAGCTGAAAGGTTCGCTCCGCGCTTCTGAAATCGGGAAGGTTCAAGGTTGTGTCCGCTGCGATCACGCCGACCAGCGTAACATTTGGAAAATCCAGCCCCTTTGCAATCATCTGGGTGCCGACGAGAATTTTTGTTTCGCCCTTTCTAAATGCGTCCAGAATCTTCGCGTGCCCGTCCTTTCCCTGCGTGGTGTCAACATCCATTCTGCCGATGGGAATGTTCGGAAAAAGGGCTCTTGCCTCCTCCTCCACCTTCTGCGTACCCGCCCCGAAAAACTTTATAAACTTGCTTTTGCATTCGGGACAGGTTTTGGGCGGCGCAAGCGTTTTTCCGCAGTAGTGGCAGTGCATGTTGCCGTCCGATTGGTGATAGGTCATTGATACGTCGCACTCGCTGCATTTTTCAACATGTCCGCAGGATCGGCAGGATACGAAGGTGGAATGCCCGCGCCTGTTGATAAAAAGGATCGCCTGCTTTCCATTTTCCATGCATTTTTTCATTTCAAGAACGAGCTTGCCTGAAAAAATGCCTTTGTTGCCCATTTCAAATTCGCGCCGCATGTCGACGATTTCGCATTCGGGAAGTCTTCTGCCCATTACGCGGCTGGTAAGCTCCAAAAGCTTCAGCCTGTTTTCGGGCCGCACACCCGGCATCACGCGCATGTAGGTCGGAATCGACGGCGTCGCGCTTCCCAAAAGCAGAACGCCTTTTGTCATTTCGCATCTTTTCCACGCGACCTCGCGCGCGTCGTATCGGGGGCGTTTTTCGCTGGTGTACGCACCCTCGTGCTCTTCGTCGATGATCACTGCGCCCAGATTCTGAACGGGCGCAAATACGGCGGAGCGCGCGCCGATTACAACCCTTGCCTCGCCCGTTCGGATTCGCTCCCATTCGTCGTAGCGTTCGCCAGCCGACAAGCGCGAATGGATAACGGCGGCGCTTTTTCCAAATCTTGCGTGGAACCAGCCGACCATCTGCGGAGTGAGTGCGATTTCGGGAACAAGCACGATCGCGCCCTTTTCTCTTTTCAGAATTTCGCGGATCAGGCGGATATAAACCTCCGTTTTCCCGCTTCCCGTCACGCCGTGGAGCAAAAACCTTCCCCCGCCGTGATCCAGCGCATGAACAAGCTCATCCGCCGCTGCCTTCTGCTCCGGCATCAGCTCCGGATCCTCGTGCGCGCGTCCATTGTCGTCCACATGAGGTGCACGGAGCACGCGGTCTTCCGTGATTTCAATGATGCCCTTTTCATGAAGGGCGTTTATGGCGCTGTTTGCGCCCGGAATGATTTCATTTAAATATGCCGTGGGTTTTGCGCCGTCCTTGAGCGCATTTATGACTTCGATCTGCTTGGTTGCATTGCGCTTTATAAGCGCTCTCGCGTCCTCATAAGGCATTGCAAGGCTTACAATCCGGATCGTTTTTTCCTTCGTGCGCTGCTGCCGCATTTCAGAAGGAATCATAAGCCGGAAAGCGTCTGCAAAATAGCAGTTGTACCTTTTCTGCATCCAATAAGCAAGATCGATCATTTCGGGATAGATCGAATGCGAGGAATCCCGTTTTTTGAGGATGGGTTTTAATTTGTCTTCGTCATAGCCCGCCTCGTTTTTGAGTTTTATGACAAATCCCTCAAGGGTTCTCGGTCCAAACGGCACAACCACCATGTCGCCCGGCGACAAAGTCATGCCTTCCGGCACGATATAGGTGAACGTTTTGTCCACATCGCCCGCTGAGAGAAATACAATCACTTCCGCGTATTGCACGTTAAAATCCTTTCCACATGATCGAGAATCTTATCGGCAACGTCTTTTTTGGACATCTGCGGATATTCCGTCATGCCCTCGTCGCTTATAATGGTCACCACATTGGTATCCACGCCAAAACCCGCGCCGGGCCTGGTCACATCGTTTGCCACGATCAGGTCGGCGTTCTTTCTTTCGCGCTTGCCTTTGGCGTTTTCTACGGCGTTTTCGGTTTCTGCGGCAAAGGCAACCAGCACCTGATTTTCCCGTTTGACGCTGCCTAAATACTTGGCAATGTCGGGCGTGGAGACAAGCGTCAGCGTCATGCTGTCGCCGGTTTTTTTGATTTTCTGGTCTTTGACTGTTTCAGGCGTAAAATCGGCGGGCGCGGCAGCCTGAATGACGACGTCGGCGCGCTTGGCAATTTCAGTAACGGCCTTAAACATGTCATTCGTGCTTTCAATCCGCGTAACCGAAACGCCTGCGGGCGCAGGGATGGACACGGGGCCCGTTACGAGCTCTACGCATGCGCCCCTGTCCCGCGCAGCCTCTGCGATGGCGTAACCCATTTTACCGGTGGAGCGGTTGGATAAAAACCGGACCGGATCCAGCTTTTCGCGCGTGGGGCCTGCGGTTACAAGCACGGTTTTACCCTCAAAATCGCGCTTGGCAAGGAGAATCTCCTTCGCCTTTTTAAAGATTTCATCAGGTTCGCTCATTCTGCCGACGTCATTTATGCCGCAAGCAAGCTCGCCGGAGCCCGGTCCTACGACATGGATGCCGCGAGCAACCAGCGTTTCCATGTTTTTCTGCGTGGCGGGATTTCGCCACATGCCGCTGTTCATCGCGGGCGCGATCAGAACAGGCGTGGTCATGGCCATGACGGAGGTGGTCAGAAGATCGTCCGCAATGCCGGAAGCCATTTTACCGATGACATTGGCAGTAGCGGGGGCGATCACGGTCAGATCCGCAAAATTCTGAAGCGAAATATGGCCGATTTCCCACGCCTTATAAAATTGATCGGTGTAGACCTGATTGCCGGAAAGCGTTTCAAAGGTCAAAGGCTGAACAAATTCCGCCGCGTTTTTCGTCATCACCACGCGAACGGACGCGTTTGCCTTTTTAAACAAACGCACAAGTTCGCACGCTTTATACGCTGCGATACCGCCCGTTACGCCAACTACGACGTTCTTCCCAGTGAGCATATTGCCTCCTAAACTGCCATTCAGAATAGCGCAAAGCCGAAGCAGGCCATTTTTCAGCTCGCTTCGGCGTTATTTACCGTTTTTCGGGTGCGTTTATTCATCCACTTCTTCCGTGCGGGAATAGGTGATGAGGCCGCGATGGATTTCCTCAATAGCGATAGAAAGGGGCTTGTTTTCCTTGGTGTCGAAGAGAGGCTGCTCGCCGTCAATCAGCTGACGGGCGCGCTTGGCGGCTTCAACGGCCAGAGTGTAACGGCAATCAACGCGCTTTAAAAGTTCACCGATGGGGGGATCGATCATCATGGGGAAGTTCCTCCTTATATCCGAATGGATGATTTATTCTACATTCTGAAGCTGTTCGCGCAGCTTTTCAATGGCGCTTTTGCACTTGATCACGGCCTGTGTGATCGGGATATCCTGAGACTTGGAAGAGATGGTGTTGACCTCTCTGTTCATCTCCTGCACGATAAAATCAAGGCTTCTGCCAACGGGCTCGGAAAGGCTGCATTTTTCCCTTGCCTGCCGGATGTGGCTTTTAAGGCGCACCGTTTCTTCAGCAATCGCCGCGCGGTCCGCCATGATGGCAACCTCCTGCGCAAGGCGGTTTTCGTCCAGCTGGCCGTTTAAAAGCTCCTCAACACGCATCTTCAGCTTCGTCTGATATTCCTGAACCGTTTCGGGATAGCGGTTTTCGATAAACTCGTTTTCCTTTTCGATCTCGGAAATCTTCAAAAGCATGTCGGCCTTCATGGCTTCGCCCTCTTTAAGGCGCATAGCGTTCAAATTATCCAGCGCATCGTTCATGGTGGACACCATGAGCTCCATAAGCGCTTCCTCGTCTTCCGCGTTTTCGGTAATGCGCAGAGCATCCGGAAGGCGCGAAATCAGCGAAAGCGAGCGGTCGTCCCGAAGAGAAGTTTCCTTTTCGATTTCGTCAAGCGCCGTGATATACGCCTTCACAAGCCCCATATCGGCGGTTACAATTTTGGAATCCTCTCTCAGGTTTACATATGTACAGAACACGTCGATATGTCCTCTTGAAATTCTTTTCGCAATCGTCTTTCTGGCGGTATCCTCCAAAAACGCGAACGAGCGCGGCATGCGGAAGTTCAGATCCAGAAAGCGATGATTTACGCTCTTTAACTCGATTGTCATTGTGCGGCCGTCCGCCGTATTCGTCGCGCGGCCATAACCCGTCATGGAATACATGAAGTGCTTAACGCCTCTCAATCCATTGAAATCCAATTTATTATATCATATTTCGGATGCATTTGTGTTATCGAACAATGAAATTATATGGGCCATTTTTCTCATTTGAGCATGCTTAAAAATTCTTCTTCGCCGATTACGCGAATGCCCAGCTCCCTGGCCTTGGTAAGCTTGCTGCCCGCGTTTTCTCCAGCCACAACGAGCGAGGTTTTCTTGGATACGGACGATGCGGCCTTTCCGCCGGCGTCCCTGATTTTCTCCTCCGCTTCGCTTCTGGAAAGGGACGAAAGCGTGCCCGTGACCACAACCGTCATGCCGGTAAACGCGCCGCCGATTGCCTTTTTCTCCCAGACGGGACTTACGCCAAAGTCAAGCAGGCGCAGACATTCGTATTTCGTTTCATTATCTTCAAAGTATTCTACAATGCTCCTTGCGACGATTGCGCCGATTTCATCGACCGTAAGAAGGTCTTCCTCCGTCGCCTTCATAAACGCGTCGAGATTTCCATATTTTTCCGCCAGATCCCTCGCGGTTTTTCTTCCGACATTCGGAATACCGAGGGCGAAAATAAAGGAATCAAGCTTCACGGACTTGCTTTTTTCAATCGCATCCAATAGATTCTGCGCCTTTTTTTCACCGAAGCGGTCAAGCTGAGAAAGCCTTTCAAACGTGAGTCTATACAAGTCCGAGGGTTCGGAAACCCCCAATTCCTTGATCATCTGACGCGCCGTTTTTTCGGAAAACGCCTCGATATCCATGGCTTCGCGCCCCGAAAAATGCTTAAGACGCATGACGATCTGCTCCGTGCAGCCAAGCCGGTTCGGGCAGAAAATATGCGCGCCTCTCTCTTCGAGCTTCGTGCCGCAGCCGGGGCAGAATTCGGGCTTTAAAACCTCCCTCTCCCCTTCCACGTATTCGTCCACTCTGCCCATGATCTCGGGAATGACCTCGTTGGACCTTCTTAGCCATACGCGCGCGCCGATCTTTACGCGCTTTCTTACGATATCGCCGTAGTTGTTGAGCGTTGCTCTTTTTACCGTCGCGCCGGCGATCTCAACAGGCGAAACGTGCGCAAGCGGCGTGAGCTTTCCGCTTCTGCCGATTTCCCACGTAACGTCTTCAAGAAGGGCGGTAACTTCCTCCGCCTCAAACTTGAATGCAACCGCCCATCTGGGGAATTTTTCGGTGCTCCCAAGCGCCTCGCGGGTAGAAAAATCTCTGATTTTCACAACCGCGCCGTCGATCAGATAGTCAAGCTCGCCTCTTTTTTCCTCGATCTCGCGGATTTTTTCGATAACTTCCTTTTCGTTTTCGGCAAACAGCTCACACTCAGACGTCGGAAAACGGTTTTCCTTTAAAAACACAAGCATTTCCTCCTGCGAGGAGAAGGATTTGCCTTCGATATAGTTGACGTTATAAAAGCACGCGTCGAGGTTTCGGGATTTGGTCACCTGCGGGTCGAGGTTTCTGAGCGCACCCGCCGCGCCGTTTCTGGCGTTTTTGAGGGGCTCCTTTGCGGTTTTGTTGTATTTTTCAAGCGTGCTTAGGCGCATATAGCATTCGCCATGCACCTCGATCGTGCCGGAAAACGGAATCGACAAGGGGATCGAATTGATGGTCAGCGCCTGCGGGAGAATCGCTTCGCCTGTAACGCCGTTTCCGCGCGTCGCGGCCTGAACGAGCTTTCCTTCTTTGTACGTTAAGCAAAGCGTAAGGCCGTCAAACTTGTGCTCGATCACATAGGAAAGCTTAGGAAGCTCGTTTCCGCCCGAAACAGCCTCATTCCTCAATTTTTCGCACCTTTTGATCCATTCGCGGATGGCGTCTTCACTCTGCGCCTTATCCATACTGTAAAGGCGGTTTATGTGCGTGTGCGGCTCAAATTCCTTTAAGGGTTCGCCGCCTACGCGCCTTGTGGGCGAATCGGGATAGATTTCGCCCGTTTCCTTTTCAAGCAAAGTAAGTTCATCGTAAAGCCTGTCGTATTCCTTGTCGGAAACCGTGGGCGCATCCAGAACGTAATATTCATAGCCGTATCTGTTTAAAATGTCGACAAGCTCACGCATCCTGTTCATATTTCTACCTCTATCCGATTTTGATGATGGGCGCAGTGTCCGCTGGGAATGTGCGAACGCCCTTTTCTCTTCCAAAGTCCACGTCCACGCGCGTTCCCGCGTCGGTTTCGCGAACATCCTTCACAATGCCCGTTCCGAGCGTTCTGTGGGCCACTTTATCGCCCGGCTTGAACAAATTCGCGCCGCGCGTGTTAGACGCCTTGGAAGCAACGAAGCCTGTGTTTCCAAAGCCCTTCTGAAGCCCGGGAATGCCGCTCAGGCCGGCTTTTCCTCCTATGTTGGGAAGCGCAGGCTTCGGGTAGGATCCGCCTGAAATCGGCTTTTGCATGGGCCTTGCAAGGCGCGCAGCGCCCTGACGCATGCGGTTATCTTCAATCACCCTTTGCGGAATCTCGCTTACAAAGCGCGAGATTTCATTGGATTGTCGGGCATTGTACAGCATTCTGTTTCCGGCGTGGCTTAAGAAAAGATGCCTCTTGGCGCGCGTGATGCCCACGTACATGAGCCTGCGCTCCTCCTCCAGCTGATCCTCGTCGAACATCGCCCTTGAAATCGGGAAAATATTCTCTTCGAGACCGGTTAAAAACACCGCCGGGAATTCAAGACCCTTGGCGGAATGCAGGGTCATCAGCGTGACAACGCTTGTTTTTTCATCCAGATTGTCCGTATCCGTAACCAAGGCGACGTTCTCGAGGAAGCCCAAAATGCCCTCCTCGGGATTTTGCTTGTCGTATTCGGTGACAGCGGACACGAGTTCCTTGATGTTTTCAACGCGGGATGCGTCCATTTCGTCCTTGCTGTTTTCGTACTGCTTTAAAATGCCCGTTTTTTCAAGCACCGTTTCCACAAGCTTTGCGCAATTTACATCCAGCATTTCGCCCGTCAATTCCACAATCAAGTCGCCGAATGCGCGAACCGCATTGAGCGCGCGAGCGGAAAGACCGATCTTATCCGCGTCCAGAACCGCGTTGACCATCGAATATTCATTTTCGCGGGCAAAGGCAGCGATGGCCTCAACCGTGCTGTCGCCGATGCCGCGCCGGGGCTCGTTGATGATTCGGCGAAGGGAAACATCGTCATCGGGATTGATTAAAAGCCTTAAATAGGCGATAACGTCCTTGACTTCCTTTCGGTCGTAGAACTTAAGGCCGCCGTACACGCCGTAGCGGATGCCGCGCCTGACCAGCGCTTCTTCCAAAACGCGCGACTGGGCGTTGGTTCTGTATAGAATCGCAATATCGCCCGCCGGCAAACCTTTTCTCATTAAACTCTCAATGCCGTCCGCCACCCATGCAGCCTCGTCGCGCTCGTCAAGGGCATGGTAGAGCCTGATCTTGTCGCCTCCGTCCATTTCCGTCCAAAGGGCCTTTTCCTTTCGGCCGGAATTGTGCGCAATCACCTGATTGGCCGCGTCCAGTATGTTTGCAGTAGAGCGGTAGTTCTGTTCAAGCTTGATGACCGGGCAGTTGTCATAGTCCTTTTCAAATTCCAGTATGTTTCTCAAATCCGCGCCGCGCCAGCCGTAGATGGACTGGTCGTCGTCACCGACCACGCATACGTTTTTCTTGTCGCCCGCAAGCAGCTTTACAAGCATATACTGCGCAAGGTTTGTATCCTGATACTCGTCCACCAAAATATAGGAAAACTTGCGCCTGTAGCTTTCAAGCACCGGCGGATGCTCCGATAAAAGAATGAGCGTTTTTAAAATCAGATCGTCAAAGTCGAGGGCATTGTTGCTTCTAAGCTGATTTTCGTATTCAAGATATGCGCGAAAGTACGGCTTTGAGCGCATATCGGCGTTTTCCTTATACCATTCTTCGGGCGAAAGCATCTTGTTTTTCGCATCCGAGATCACGCTTTTTACGCTTCTGGGCGGGTAATTCTTATCGTTTATATCCAGCTGCTTTAAAATGCGCTTGATGAGCGTCATCTGATCGTCGTCGTCATAGATGACAAATTCCCTCTTGTAGCCAAGCTTTTCAATATCGCGCCTTAATATCCGCGCGCAGCACGCGTGAAACGTGAGCACCCACGCGTCGTCCGCCTTTTCGCCCGCAAGCAGCGTAACGCGCTCGCGCATTTCGCGCGCGGCTTTATTGGTAAAGGTGATGGCAAGAATCGCCCAAGCGGGCACGCCTTTTTCAAGAAGATGCGCGATTCTGTATGTAAGCACGCGCGTTTTTCCGGAGCCCGCGCCCGCCAGCACCAGAAGCGGGCCTTCCGTGGTCAAAACCGCTTCCTTCTGCTCAGGGTTTAAAAGGGTAAGATCAATCATTCGTCCTTGTCCTCGCAAAACAGCTTTTGAAGAATCATTTTATATCCGTCCGCGCCGTACATAAGCGCGCGGTTCACGCGTCCGATGGTCGCGCTGGACGCGCCGGTAATCTGCGTAATTTCGGTATAGGTCACCTTATCCTGAAGAAGCTTCGCCACATGAATGCGCTGGGAAAAATCCGTAACCTCTCGGATGGTGAGCAGGTCCTCAAGAAGTCTATAGCATTCCTCGCGGGTTTCAAGCTTTAAAAGCGCATCCACCAGCATATCGGTTTCTTCATTCATCAGTCTTGATGTATACATACGAAAAAGTCCTTTCTCGCGTTATGGCGCTAAACAGCCATCATTAGTATACCACGTTAAATGAAACGAATCAAGCAAAAAACAAGGCGGAATCCTTCAAAAGGAATCCGCCTTGAAACTGTTTTTTACGCGCGGATGACTGCGCCGCAGGTCTTTTCCGCAGATTTTAAGATCTTGTCCATTGCGCCGGTGATTTCGCTTTCGGTAAGCGTATGATCGGGCGAACGGAAGGAGATGGAGAACGCAAGGGACTTTTTGTTTTCGCCCAGACGTTCGCCTCTGTATACGTCAAACAGCCTGACATTCTCGCACAGGCGGCCTGCGGCCTTTTCAATCGCCATCATGACCGTGCCCGCGGGAACGGATTCGTCCATCACCAGCGCGATATCGCGGCTGACGGCGGGGAACTTGGGCAGCGGCTTGACCGCGGGAATCGCAACCGCGCAGGTCTTAAGAGCAGTGATATCGATTTCGGCTACATATACGCGGCCGGAAATATCGAAGCTTTCAGCAACGTCCGGATGGATTTCGCCCATCTGACCGAGCTTTACGCTGCCGCCGCGAAGGGTGAGTTCCGCTTTGCGGCCGGGATGATAATAGCTGTCGCCGCCGGCAGTCACAAAGGGCTTAAGGCCGTAAACAGCAGACAGGCACATGACAACTTCCTTAAGCTTAAAGAAGTCCGCGCCTTCGCCATACATGCCGACTACGAGCGTCGGAACATGCTCGGGCAGATCGCCTTCATTCTTCGCGGGCATAAAGACAGGAGAAATCTCCATGATCTTGGCTTCGGGATTGCCTCTTGAAATATTCAACGACAGCGCGTTCAGCATGGAGGGAACGAGACTGGTTCTCATGACGGAGGTGTCCTCGCCAAGGGGATTTCGGATCACCACAGGCTGAAGTCGGTTGTCGCTCGCTTCGAGCTCCAGCTTTTCAAGCCACTTGGGCGAAATGAAGGAGAAGGTCTGCGCCTCGAAAAAGCCCATGCCGACAAGCGTGTTTTTCACGCCTGCGGAGAAGGACTGCGCTTCGTTGCGCTTACCGGCCATGGTTTCGCCGCTCATGAGGGTCGAGGGAATCGCGTCATAGCCGTAAAGGCGCAGGATTTCCTCGGAAAGATCCGCTTCGCCCTCGATGTCCACGCGGTAGGCGGGAACGGTGCAGGTGAGCGTGTCGCCGGAAAGCTCGGTGTCGATATTGAGGCTTAAGAGGATATCCTCCATCTTCTCATTTTCAACGTTTACGCCGATGCGCTTTCTGATTCTGTCGCAGCTGGCGGTGATGACGCGCTGGGGCTTGGGATTCGGATAATTGTCGAACGCGCCGGGCACGATTTCGCCGCACTCAAGCTGCTCTACCAGCATGCACGCGCGGTCAAGCGCCTGCATGGCGGTTTCGGGGCAAACGCCCTTCTCGAAGCGTCCGGAGGATTCGGTGCGGATGCCGAGCTTTCTTGCGGTCACGCGGTTATTGCCGCGCTCAAAGGCCGCGCACTCGAATAAGACGCTTGCAGTGTCGTTTACGATTTCGCTCTCTTCGCCGCCCATGATGCCGGCAAGGCCGGTGGCCTTCTCTTTGTCGGCGATGACCAGCATGTCACTGGAGAGAATGTGGGTTTTGCCGTCGAGCGTGGTCAGCTCTTCGCCCTCGTGGGCGCGGCGGACGACGATGGTCTGCTCGCGAACCTTGCTTAAGTCGAAAGCGTGCATGGGGTGACCGGTTTCGAGCATGACGAAGTTCGTAATGTCGACGATGTTATTGATGGAACGAACGCCTGCGCCGTGGAGATATTCTCTCATCCACTTGGGCGACGGGCCGATTTTTACATTGGTGATGATTCTTGCGCAGTAGCGGGGGCAGTTAACCTCGTCCTCTACCTTGACGGTAGCATAGTCGGAGAAGGTGCCCTTGCCGTTTTCGGTGAAGGCGATTTCAGGCATGACGAAGTGCTCGCCAAGAACGGTTGCGCTTTCACGCGCTACGCCCCAAACGCTTAAGCAGTCCGGGCGGTTGGCGAGGATTTCATACTCGATGACGTCATCGCCCAGGCCCAGGAATTCGCGAACGTCGGTACCGACGGCAACGTCTTCCTTGACAAGCACGATGCCCTCGTTTCCGCAATGGGGATACAGGCCCTCGGGAATGTCCAGCTCGGGGCCGGAGCAGAGCATGCCGAAGCTTTCAACGCCGCGGATTTTGCCGTGCTTGATGGTCACGCCGCCGGGCAAAGACGCGCCCTCCAGTGCGCAGAAAACGCGCGCGCCTGCATGCACGTTGGGTGCGCCGCAAACGATCTGAAGATCATTTTCCAAGCCTACGTCCACGGTGCACACATGCAGATGGTCGCTGTCGGGATGTTCCTCACAGGTCTTTACAAGGCCGATGACGACATTGTTGAATTTGGAGGTATTCTCCCAGCCTTCAACCGCCGTTCCGGTCATGATCATTCTCTTGGCATATTCTTCTGCCGGCATATTGATTTTGGTGTATTCGTTCAGCCATCTCATTGGCGCTTTCATAATTATCTTGCCTCCTTAACCGCGGAAATGCTTTAAGAACCGGATGTCGTTTTCATAGAGATAGCGCATATCCGGAACATTGTACTTGAGGTTACACAGGCGCTCAACGCCCATGCCGAAGGCAAAGCCGGAATATTTCTTGGAATCGATTCCGCACATTTCAAGAACCTTGGGGTTGACCATTCCGCTGCCCAGAACCTCGATCCAGCCGGTGTCCTTGCAGATGCGGCAGCCCTTGCCGCGGCATGCGGCGCAGGTCAGGTCGACCTCTGCGGAGGGCTCGGTGAACGGGAAGAAGGACGGGCGGAAGCGCGTGGTCACGCCGTCGCCGTACAGGCGGCGGGCAAAGGTGTCCAGCGTGCCCTTCAGGTCGCCCATGGAGATGTTTTCGTCGATCACAAGGCCTTCCAGCTGGTGGAAAACCGGGGAATGCGTCGCGTCCGCTTCATCTGCTCTATACACGCGTCCGAAGGAAACGATGCGGATGGGAGGCTTGCGGGTGGTCATGATGCGCGCCTGCACGGGAGAAGTGTGGGTGCGAAGCACGATATTGTCGTCCACGTAGAACGTATCCTGCGCGTCTCTGGCCGGATGGTTCTTCGGGATATTCATAAGCTCAAAGTTGTAGTGATCATATTCGACCTCGGGGCCTTCAACGGCCTCAAAGCCCATGCCGGTGAAGATGTCCAGAAGCTCTTCAAGAACCATGGTCATCGGATGAAGGGAGCCGGCGCTTCTTTCATTTACGGGAAGGGTTACGTCGATGGCTTCCTTTTCAAGGCGCTTTTCCTTTTCCTTCTTTTGGATGGCGCTCTGGGCTTCGGCAATTGCGTTTTCAATGGTGGCTCTTGCCTCGTTGACCCACTGGCCCACCATCGGGCGCATTTCAGGGGCAACCTGGCCCATGCCGCGCAAAATAGAGGTCAATTCGCCTTTTTTGCCCAGCACGCGCACGCGCAGCTGCTCAAGCGCCTGGGAATCATTAATGCCCTTCAGCTCGCTCAGCGTATTATTGGTAATTTCCATAACTTTTGCCTGCATTTGATTTCTCTTCCTTTCCATACGGCAAAAATACAAACGCCCCTGCGATAAAGCAGGGGCGAAGCATTGCTCGCGGTACCACCCGGTTCACCGGATGCATATATCTTCATCCGGCCTCACATTTTTGTAACGGAAAATGACTCCGTCCGCACCTACTCACTTTTTCAGCGCGAAAGCTCCGGGGCGAACTTCGTCGGGGTTTCTTCAGCGCGCTTTCAGCCCAAGGCGCGCTCTCTCTTTGGAAGAAACTTTTCCGATTACTCTTCCCCATCACAGCTTTATAAGCATATCACGAAAACGGGAAAAACGCAAAACAAGTATTCGTAAACTTATTTATTCGTCCTCATCGTTCTCGGCAATTTCGAGATAGCGGTTGAACACCTTTTCAAGCTCGTCGTCGTCTTCGATGGAAGCGTATACATCGTTGCCCTCGGCGTCCTGTTCGATGGAAAGAACGATGGCCTCGTCCTCGCCGAACTCCTCTGAGGGCTCTACGGCGGCCAGAACCACATAGGTCTTGCCGTCGAGCTCAAGGGTCATCAGATGCTGAAAATCAACCTCGTTTCCGTCTTCGTCGACGAGCTGAACGATGTTGTCCTGTTCCATGTTGTAGCCTTCCATAAGTCTGAATACCTCTCTTTCGCCGAAGTTCTCGGCGTTTTGTTCTTTTCTATCCCAGCCGCCCGCGTCCATGAAGGACTGCAGAATGTAGGTCGCGGCAAGTTTATCGATGACTTTTTTCCGATCCTCGCGCCGGATGCCCGCGCCGATTAAAACGCGCTCTGCGCTTACGGAAGTGAGACGCTCGTCCTGAAAGCGGATTTGATAGCCCATTTGCGTTAGTCTTTCGGCAAACGCCCTGGACTTTTGCGCCTGCGCGCCCTCTTCCCCGCTTAATCGCTTTGGGTCTCCGATCAGGATTCTGTCGGTTTCATAGTATGCGCACAATTCCTTCACGCGCTCTATGTCGCGCTCCATGCCCTTTGTGAAAATGGTTTCCACGCCCTGAGCGGTAATGCCTAATAAATCGCTGACCGCCACGCCGATGCGCTTATCGCCCACATCCAGCGCCAACACACGCTTTACCACATTTTCCTCCGTTAAAAAACCCGGCATAACCATGCCGGGTGATCTTCCGCATGAAACGCCTTCTTTTAGCCCTTTTCGTGCTCTTCCACGTAAAAGCGCACAAACTCCTCTAAAATCTCATCACGCTCGACGCGCTTGATCAGGGAGCGGGCGTTATTGTGACTTGTAATGTAAGTGGGATCGCCGGAGATGATGTACCCGACCAACTGCATAATGGGATCATGTCCCTTTGCTTTGAGCGCCTGATAGACATACTGAATAATCTCCTCAGCGGACTCAGGAGCCTGCCCCTGCACAGGAAACAGCTTGGTTGCGCTAATCTTTTCGTTCATGGTACACCGCCTTCCCGGACAATATTACACATTTCTATTATAGCACATAATGTGCGATAAGTCCATACAAATTTGAAACTTTTATACCTTCGTGCAATTTTATTCATGTTTTTATGCACATTACATGAGTATGCAGGACAGTTTCGTCCCCTCGAATCTAACAAAATCAGGCAGCGCGGACGATTGATCATCGAACGCGCTGCCTGAAAGTCTCTTCGGCTATCCTTATGAAAAAGCCGATGAATTTCAGATTGAAATTATCCTTTGCGTTCCATATAATGTATCTGCAGTCCTGACATCAATTCAGCAGATACCTTCGTGGAAAACAACGGGAATTACTTTTGGCATCTTATGCATTATAAAACGCCTTGTACCAAATAACGGTGAAAACGATTCCAATGGAAAGGAAAACAAGCCCGGTCAGAAGAGGATAGCGAATGCCGCTTTTTTGAGCGTTTTTCAGCTTGCGCGCACGGTAATCGGCATATACCTCGTGTCTTGCTCTGCCCATGGGCACAAAGGCGAGCACCACATTTCTGAGAACAAATCCGACTCCGATAAATGCGCCTTCCCCGCTTACAAACATAAGCCCCGCAAACAGCGTCATCAGGATCCCCGATACAAAGAATGCGTCGGACAGGATCTGAATGTTTACCGCTAGGCTATGCGCGAAAAATCCCTTTGACCAAATCACGAAAAAGGCGATCAGCGCCTCGATGAAGGCGCAAATGCCATAGTTTTTAAGTGCAACTTTCGTTTTCTCTTTCACTTTCTAAACCGTCCTGTTACTTGAGCTGCTGCTTATACTTTTTCTCTTCAGCGTCATTGCAGTGTACGAAATGACCCGGCGCAATCTCGCGGAACGAAGGCTGGTCGACGGAATAATCGTGCTCCACAATGGGATTGTAAATAATTCTCGTGCGCTGCTTCTCATACACGGGATCGGGCAGCGGAATCGCGGAGAGAAGGGACTTCGTATAAGGATGCAGGGGATTTTTGAAAAGCTCGTCTGAATCCGCCAATTCAACCATCTTGCCAAAGTACATAACGCCGATGCGGTCGGAGAAATACTTTACAACCGACAGGTCGTGGGCAATGAAGAGAATGGTGAGTCCAAGCCGCTGACGAAGATCATTTAAGAGGTTAATGACCTGCGCCTGAATGGAAACGTCTAAAGCGGAAACAGGCTCGTCAGCAATGATCATTTCGGGCTCCATGATAACCGCTCGGGCGATGCCGATACGCTGACGCTGACCGCCGGAGAACTCATGGGGATAGCGATCCGCATGCTCACGCACAAGGCCGACCATCTCTAAAATATCGTAGACCTTTTGGTTGATATAGTTTTTATCGGTAAAGCCCTTGATGACAAGGCCTTCGGCGATAATATCGCGAACGGTCATACGAGGGTCAAGAGACGCAATGGGATCCTGGAAGATCATCTGGATCTGAGTGATGAGCTTGCTCTTTTTAGCCACGTGGCAGCGGCTCTTATATTCCTTTTTAAGGGATGCAAGCATTGCGCTGTTGCCTGCGGCAGATGCAAACTTCTGGTCATACTCCGCCTTCAGCGCCTTCAGAAGGGATTCGACATACCGTTTGTCAACATCCTTACTGCTGGACTTCGCGCCTCTGATCAGCGCGCGGTTTTTGTCAACGACTTCGCCGAGCTCTTTATTGATCTTTTTAATCTCTTCCTGAATCTGGGCCTTTCTTACGCTGCTTGCATCTGTTTCAGCTCTTAAGGCCTTGATCTTTTTGGAAGCTTCCGCGCGGGCTTTCGAGATGGCGTCCTGATAGGAGCGGATACCTGCGCCGATTCTCTCGCCTTTGAAGTAAACATTTCCGGAGGTAATGTTATACAGCTTGATGATCGAACGGCCGGTCGTAGTCTTTCCGCAGCCGGATTCGCCGACCAGACCGAAGGACTCGCCCTTTTTGATCTCAAAGTTTACATCGTCTACAGCCTTAAGATCCTTGCGTCCCAAACGAAAATACTGACAAAGGTGCTCCACTTTCAATAATACTTCATTATTCTGCATGGTTGCCGCCCCTTTCTTTCATTCGCCGGATGCGCTCGGTAATGATCTTGGGCATTTCTACCTTGGGCGCGTTGGGATGGAGAAGCCATGTAGCAGCATAGTGCGTAGGAGAAACCTCATACATCGGCGGCTGCATCTCAAAGTCGATCTCCATTGCGTACTTGTTTCTTTCAGCAAACGCATCGCCAACGGGCGGATAAATCATGTTGGGCGGCGTGCCGGGGATCGCGTCCAGCTTCTCGTTGGTATCAAGGTCTGGCATAGAGGACAGAAGCGCCCAGGTGTAGGGATGCTGAGGATTATAGAATACCTCTTCAGCGGTTCCGTACTCTACGATCTTGCCTGCATACATAACGGCAATTCGATCCGCCATGTTGGCAACGACGCCCAGATCGTGGGTAATAAAGATGATGGAAAGATTTCTTTCCTTCTTGAGCCTGTTGATAAGTTCCAGAATCTGCGCCTGAATGGTTACGTCAAGAGCCGTGGTGGGCTCGTCGCAGATCAGAATATCGGGGTTGGCGGAAAGAGCGATGGCAATAACGATGCGCTGGCGCATACCGCCGGAGAACTCGAAGGGGTACTGTCTGTAGCGGATTCTCGCCTCGGGAATACCGACCTCTTCCATGAGCTTGATGGCCTTTTTCTTGGCAATCCGCTTGGTCAGGGTATAAACAACCTGAGACGCCTTGCTCTTGAGGAAATCGATGATCTCAAGGCACTGCTTGTCAGCGTCAAAGCTGCCAGCCGCGGCAATGTCCGCCTTGAACTTGTCCATCACGCGCATAAGGACGGTAACGATGTTGCCGATCTGAACCTCAGGCTCGATCACGGACTTGGGAACGACCTTCCATTCCACGTTCTTGCCCTTGGCCAGAAGTGCTTCCCGCTTGGCCGTCTGACGGGCAAAGCGCGCTTCTTCCTTGGGATTGTTTTTCAGGTAGAAGAAGTACTTATCCAGTTCTCTTTCAAGAGAGCTTCCGAAGGTGTAGGCGACGTTATCCTTGACAATGGCCAGCGGGTCAATGGCGGCGGTAACTGTGCCGTTTACATTCTTAAAGACTTTGTCGGCTTTCTGCTGCGTAAAGTTGCCGGCCTTGAAGAAAGCAATGGCATCCTCGATGGCCTTGACAGCGTCTTTCTTGTTTGAGATCGTCTTTTCAAAGGAATACTGAACAGCCTGCTTGACAAGCACCATGAAGGAGTCCATATAGTCATTGTTCAGGAACTTCATGGCCATTTCATTGGCTTCATCCGCAGGCATCTGGCTCAGATCCTCATTGGGATGCTTGTAGATATAGTAGCCGATCCTGAAGAAGTTGTACTGGGGACGATCCAGCATCTCCTGCGCGGTTTCTTTAAGCGCCTTGACGACTTCAACCGTTTCAGGCGACGCTTCGTTCTTGGCGGAAGAGTTGTTCCAAAGCTTTATGGCGATATCGACAATGGATACCTTGGCTTTCTCCGTCTTGGTAACGCCGTCAACTTTCGCCGCGTGGGCTTTGAGCTTGTCAAAATAACCGGAAGCAAAGTACTTGTCATCCATTTCCTTGAGTCTGCTCTTGATGTCGCCAAGAGAGGCAACCACGTCAACCTTCTGCTTGTTCTCGGTCATGAAAAGCAGATCCTCGATCATGGCGATCATTTCTTCCGCTGCGGTACGGGCAGAGTTGAAGCTGTTTTCGAGCTTCATGGCCTGAATGTTGAAATCATTGAAGATCTTAATGTAGCGGTCAACATCGGATGCAGAAACGCCAGCTTTGGGATTTTCATTAAGCGCCTTTTTAATGGTCTCTCCCAGGACTGCCAAGGTTTTATTAAAGGTAACGCGGCCTTCCTTGCGGTTTGCCTTGTTCTTTAAAAGCATTGCCTCGGTAATCTGTTTGCCGATACGCATGATGGGATTCAGCGAGGACAGAGGATCCTGGAAGATCATGGCAATCTTGTCGCCTCTGAGCTTATGCATCTCTTCCTCGGGGATGCGGGTCAGATCTCTTCCGTCATAGAGGATCTCGCCGCCCTCATAGATGGAGTTTCCGGCGGAGATGCCCATGATGGCCTTGGAGGTAACGGACTTACCGGAACCGGACTCGCCAACGATGGCCAGGGTTTCACCCTTGTAAAGATCGAAGGAGATGTTTCGTACAGCCTGAACCTTGCCGGCGTCTGTACGGAAGGAGATTCTCAGATCATTTACGGATAATTTAACTTCTCTATTCATGCTTAATCCTCCGTTCCTCTCAGGGAAGGATTCAACGCGTCGCGCAATCCGTTGCCGAACAGGTTAAAGCTAAGCATCAAAAGAATCAGGAACATGCACGGGAACAGGGCTACATAGCCTGCATTGGCCATGATGGACTGCTGTCCTGCTGCAATCAAAGTACCGACAGAGGTGGTATTGCCTGCTTCCAAATTGATGATACCCAGATAGGTAAAGCTGGTTTCCGAGTAGATCATCGCGGGAATGACCAGCGCGACGCTGGTAACGATGGTGCCCAAGCCGTTGGGGAAAATATGCTTGAACATAATTCTCGCATCCCGTGCGCCCAAAGTTCTTGCCGCCAGAACATATTCCTGATTCTTAAAGCGGTAGAACTGCATACGGGTTCTTCCCGCCATGCCAATCCACCCTGTAGCGAAGAACGCCAGGAACAGAACCAGCGCCTGACTGGTAGCGCCCATGTGGTACTTTAAAAGCGTAATAACAATGATCGTGGGCACGGAACCCAGAATTTCACTGAATCGCTCCATGGTAAGGTCGATCTTACCGCCGGAATAACCGGAGATAGAACCCCAGATAACGCCGACGATAAAGTTGACGGCGGCTACAGTTGTCGCGAACAGGAAGGAGAAACGAGCGCCGTAGGCCAGGCAGGCGAAGATGTCCTTACCGGTCTGAGTGGTTCCGAAGATGAAGGAAGGCTCGGTAATGCCGTCTTTCAAAACTTCGTTGTGCTGGAAGATATAGTATTCGTAGTATTCGGCCCTGACTTCAATACCGCCGTCGACCTTTCGGCCATATGCGTAATGATACTGCTTGCCGTTTTCCTCGAATCCCTCTTCGCCTTCAATTCGGAGGGAATTGTACTCGGCAATCAGCGAGCTTCCCTTGCCGACTTCGTGCTTCCAGTAGTTGGGGATGATGTTGCCCTCTTTGTCGAGCTTCGGGCGGAGCGTAGAAGCCTTGGGGTTTTCAACCTTATAGTAGACGTTGGCGTCATACTTGTTCTTTTCAAGGGTAGGTCTGTCAGAAGACTTGACGACAGGATACAAAACCTGTCTTCCGGTTCTGTTCTGATATTCCTGAATGGCCTTGAACTCTTCAGCGGAGATCGTCTTATACTTACCAAAGCCTACGCCATAGCAGGTGTCGTAGCGGTAAGTGTAGACGGAACCGTCTTCACTGACTTCGTATTCGCCGTTTTTAATAATTTCTCTTCCGGTTTCAGCAGCCAAAGCCACGTCCTTTAAGTATCCGACATAGCTTGTGCTCTTCTCTCGGCAGCCGTCCCAGAAATTGATTCCGTTTTCTGCGAACAGGTCAAGCTTCGGCGATACGTAAGCGTAGACCATATCGTAATACGCAGGTCTGAAGGGGGTGAAGAAGGGAGCGATGATTGCGAAAATCACCAATATGGCAATGACGATGCCGCCGACAACAGCGCCCTTGTTCTTACTGAAGCGCTTGAATGCTCCCTGAAAATAGCTTACGGGTTTGGTTTCAAATTTGCTGTCATGGAAAAGATCATTTCTGGTAGCAAATTTGAATTTTTCAATGGGAATGTAATTTGTATTCTTATCCATGATTACTTCGCTCCCATTCTGATTCTCGGATCGATGAAACCGTAGCTGATATCAATAACAATACCTGCAGTCAGGCTGACCAGGGTGTAGAAGCCGGACAGCAGCATGAAAAAGTCATAGTCCTGGAAGGTAATGGAATTCAAATACAGACCGCCTACGCCGTTGATGCCGAACATCTTTTCAATAATCAGCGAACCGGACAGAACTGAGACGAATTCGCTCAGAATAGACGGGAAAATAACAACCATGGAGTTGCGCATTGCATGGCGGTAGATGGCCTGCTTTTTGGTAAGACCCTTGGTTCTTGCAAGGAGCATGAATTCGCCGGTCAGAACCTCGGAAAGCTCCGCACGGGTATAACGGGCATAACCTGCAATGGAGCCTAAGCACAGCGCAAATACTGCAGGCAGCATGGAACGGAAAACCGGCCATGTGAAGTACTCATTGCTGACGGACATGGTTAGCGGGAACCAACCCAATTTAAAGCAGAATACGTACTGAATCATCAGCGCCAGAACAATGGAAGGCACGGAAATCAACAGGATAATTACAATGTTGATCAATTGATCCTGCCACTTGTTCTTCTTCAACGCGGCGATAATACCCAACGCCAAACCGATGGGAACACCGATCAGTGTGGAGTAAATGTTGATCAGGATCGTGGGGGGCAGATGATTTACAAATACGTTCCAAAGATCCATGTTGAGGTATTCGCCATAGGTGGTGGCGATACCGAAGTCGCCCTGAGTTACAATTCTTTTGATGTAGTTGCCAAACTGGAGCATGATGGGTACTCTGTCATAAGTCCAGACACCGTTGGACCCCTCTTTTATGTTGGTGATCCACCCACGACCCTCAAGCGTTTTCATCTTGACCTCTTGATCTTGTCCGGGAAGCGCAGTCGTGGGGATGGGCAAGAGCTTGATCAGTACAAAGCACATCGTAAAGATGATACTGAATGTAAGCAGCATCAAACCCAAGCGCTTCGACACATATTTAAACATATACATAGGTTTTTCTCCCCTGTTTTGTTTTATTTCAGTTCACAGTGTCTGAGCTAAAAAAGCAGCTGTTTGCAAGTCTGTGCGTGAAGAATAAATCTGCGCGCCGACATCAACCAGATGCTCAAAAACATCCAAACAGCTGCTTTTGCAGCCATTTTAACCGGTCGCTTGGATTATTCATCTTAAGTAACAGTCAAATTTTTACTGCTACAGTTTGGAATTGGGACTTATTCAATAATTATAGCCACATAAGCTACAAATAAACTGCAAACAAGCGGTGAGCGCAGTGGCCCACCGCCGTTTTCAATCAATTCGCCTGAGCGATTAAGAATGTCTAAAAATTATTCAGACTTCTTGTACTCGGCGGACAGGTCGTTGTTGTTGGCAGCAACGAACTCGGCCCACTCAGCGTCGGTGTAATTGACTTCCATATATCTCATTCCGCCGAAGCCCATGAAGGTGTGCTCGTCGTTGGAGAAGTAGGAGAACTTGGCGCCCAGGAAGGATCCGCCGCCGTCAGCGATGAGCATTACGGAACGGGACTCCTTGATGGTAAGCTCTTCAAGAGCGGAGAGGATGATCAGGCGGGTCTCAACGGGAGCAAAGCCAGCGCCCCAGTTGTAGGTGTGAGCCTGATTCTCGGTGGCGGCCAGGCCGTTCAGGCAGAAGTACCAGTTCTGAACAGGCATGGTGATGGTCTCGCCAGCGCCCTCGTAATCACCCTCGGGCAGAGTCAGGGTCAGGTCGATAGCGGAAGTATCCCAGTACATGTGATAGTTGAGGTCATCATCGGGGTTGACGAAAGCGCCAATGATGTCGAAGGGGTTGAAGGCGTTGCCGGAGAAGCCGTAGCCGAAACCGATCTGGGTTGCGCCAGTACGGAAGGCTTCAGCCCACTGAGCGCCGGCAGAAGCGTCGAATACGATGTCAATCTTATCTTCGAGCTCGGTGCCAACGGTCAGGCCGTCAAGAACTTCCTGGAGATACGTAGCGCGGAAGCGCTGCTTATCGGTGTCAGAGGAAGAACCGTAGATGAGGGTGATGTTCTTGGAGGGATCATAGCCATACTTGTCGGGATCGGCGAGCAGGATGGCGATGGCGTCCTTCATCTTCTGCTTGGCAACTTCGGGGTTGTAGCCGGTGAGGGTTTCGTAGGCTTCTTCGGTGTCCATACCGGTCAGATCGCCAGTGGACCAGTAGCCTTCCTCATCCTGAGTGTAGCCATAAGCGCGAAGGATGCCTTCCTTGGCGATGGTGGCGTTGCGGTACTGACCGCCGTCTTCGAGCTCAGGAGAGTTCTCAATGTCATAGTAGTAGGCAACGTTCAGAAGGCCGAAGCAGGGAACGGAAGAGCCGGGCCAGATCTTCTCAACGATGTCAGAACGGTTGAGGGCGAGGTTGAACGCATGACGGAATTCCTGGATGGCCAGGATGCCGTTGTTGTGCTCGCTCTCCTTCAGCTTGGACAGGTCAGAGAACAGCTGCATGCCGAAGGTGCCGGTGGAGGTGGAGGTGAAGTAAACATACTTGGAATCGAGGTATTCGGCAACGTTCTCGGTCTGCAGAGAAGCGTCGTCGTAGGAGCCGTTCAGGAAGCCCATCCACTTGGTGGAGAACTCTTCAACCTTGCGGCAGTTGATCGCGGAAATGTTGTACTGGTTCTTGTACTGCTCAAGGTTCCAGCCGTACCAGTTCTCGTTCTTAACGAGCTTGTAGTGGGAGCCGGCTTCGAACTCGACGAGCTTGTAGGGACCCCAGCTGGCAGTGGTCTCGAGGGAGGAGTTGTAGTTGGAGGTCCAGAGGGTCGCGCCGTTTGCGGGAGCGATCTTGCAGGCCTCATACAGATCCTTCTTAACGAGGGGCAGGCTGGAGAAGTAGTAAGGAGCCCATACGGACAGGCTGCCGTCTTCCTTCAGGAAGGAGTAGGCCTTGTCCAGGCAGATAACAACAGCGTTCTCCTCGGGGATGGCGTAGATACCGACATTCTCCCAAGCGACGTCGCGGTTGGTGTTCTCAACGTAAATGGTCGCATCGTAGCCGCCGTTGGGCTCGAGGTAAGGACCATAGTTCTGATACAGGAAAGCGCCGGAGCAAGCGTCAACAGCAGCGCCGGAAGCCCAAGCGTCAGCGGTGTCGTATACAGTCTCATCGGCGATGGATACGTACTCGGGGCAGAGGTTACCTTCGGCGTCGGTGTATCCATTGGTGCCCCACATGTTCCACATGTTGACGTATACAGTCTCGCCAGCGTCTACGGCAGCCTGAACGGAAGCATAGCCCAGAGAACCGAGGGTCTCGTAGGTGCCTTCTTCATTCTGATTGAAGTAGATCTTGGAGTTTTTGATCATCAGGGTATCATAGTAGGTGTTGGCGCGGAAGTTCATGAAAGCGGGATCGAGGAGTTCCTTCATGGAATACTCGAAGTCCTCAGCGGTGATGGCAGAGCCGTCGTCCCACTTAAGGTCGTCGCGAAGGGTGATCTTCCAGGCGTAGCCGCCTTCGGCCTTCTGCTCTTCAGTGTAGCCCCACTTGGCGTCTACGGAAGAAGTAACGTCTTCCAGCTTAGTGGCAGCAGAGTAGTTGGTGGTGTAAGCACCGGGAACGATGCCGTCCTTGTTGATGGAGCCGTCATCGTTGAATTTCTTGTCATCTTCGAACTTGTAATCATACTCGAAGAAGGAAGAACCGATGTAGCTCATGATCTGAGTATCATTGTTGTCCGCGTAGGTGAACTCGTTCCAGTTGCTGGGCATAACGGAAGTAGTGGTGTTATACTCCGCCTGCTTCAAAGCAACCTGCTCAGCAGACACGGTGAACATGCTCATGCTAAGCATAAGGCACAGTACAACCGCGAGAACAGACTTCAGGTTTTTGTTCATGGTGTGTCCCTCCATATTATTTTTCTTTATTTCAGTAAACTTTTTTATAATTCATAACGACAGCAATCTGATCGTTATGATAAAAAGCTACATGAATATAAAGCATAACAGATTATAGCATGCTTTATAACACACGTCAACCGTTACAAGTAAAAGTTTTAACAGATAGTTGTAAATTACAGTATTCAGTTAATCCATCCATAAATCCAT
The DNA here is from genome assembly GCA_015056255.1 of Clostridiales bacterium. Classification (GTDB taxonomy): domain Bacteria; phylum Bacillota; class Clostridia; order Christensenellales; family Aristaeellaceae; genus SFHK01. The sequence continues at coordinate 79,071 of SVGP01000012.1, forward strand.
GCGAAGCGAACGCTCTCCCGCTTCACACTAGGCAAACAAAAATTCATTATGTACAATTCATGCCGGATCGATTATAATAGAAGAAACAGAATCGCGTTCTGCGATAAAAATACATAAGAGGAATAATAATATGAAAAAAATTGCGTTGGGTCAATGGAAAGTGATGGCTTCCCTCCCCTATCAGGCGGATTTTTCATCGTATATCAAGGAAGGTATTTTGATAAACCCTGCGACCAATCTGGTTCCGTGGATCGATGCGTCCGTTCCTGGCAGTATTTACCGGGATCTCATAAAAGCAGGCTATATTGAAGACCCCTATTTCGACAAAAATTCGCTCCACGCGGAATGGGTTGCGGGTCGCTGGTGGACGTACAGATCCGTTTTTACTGTAAACGAAGATCAGCTGAAAAAGCCCCTTTTGCTCCGCTTTGAAGGAATCGATTATTCCGCGCAGATTTACGTAAACGGCCAAAAAGCAGGAAGACACGAAGGCATGTACATCCCCTTTGAATGCATCATCAATGATTTTGTACATGCAGGCGAAAACACGCTTGTGTGCGTTCTTGAGCATGCGCCGATTTGCGACCCGCAGCCCGGTTATACTTCAAAAACGCGCTATCTCAAGGCGCGGTTCAATTACAAATGGGATTTTGCCGCCCGCGTAATGGATCTGGGGCTTTATGGCCCCGTTACGATCACGTCCTATGAAGCCGCCCGCATCAGGCACAGCTTTGTGCGCCCCGTATTGGAAGGCAGTCAGTGGAAGGTGCGCTTCCATGCAGAGGCGGAAGCGTTTTCTAATATCGATGCACAGCTTGCGTTTTCAATACAATTAAACACCGAAAAGGGCATTATCCCTTTCCATTTTGAAAAGGAAGTCTCCCTTTCAAAGGGCATAAACGAGATTTCTCATGAAATCGCGCTGGGCGATGCAGCCCCGCTTCTCTGGTGGCCGAACGGCTACGGCGATCAGCCCCTTTCAAGCGCTTCCATTGCCATTCATATAAACGGAGAAACCGACGATTGTGTTTCGCATAATGTCGGCTTCAGAACCCTTGAATTCATCCACGCAGACGGCCGCGGGGACGCGCTTAAATACCTTGTGGTCATAAACGGAAAGCGCATTTATCTAAAGGGCACCAACATGGTTCCGCTCGACTGCATGCATCTTACGGATGAAAATGAAATCGACATTAAACTCAAGGCGGTAAAGGACGCAAACGTCAATTACCTCAGAATTTGGGGCGGCGGGCACATCGAAAGCGAAGCCTACTACCGCGCAGCGGACAAATACGGCCTTATGATCCTTCAGGAATTCACAATGTCCTCCTCCGGCTGCGACGACGTGCCTTCGAGAAATCCAGAATTCCTGAAGCTTCTGAAATCGGCAGCTGTCCACAATGTAAAACGGCTTCGAAACCATGTTTCCCTCACCTTCATGGACGGCGGAAACGAGCTGACCGACTGGCGGTATATGGACAGAGAAGATCACGAAGGGCATCCGGCGACGTTTGAAGATCCGACCCTTCAGATGCTAAAGGAAATCGTAGATGCTTACGCGCCCGACATTCAGATGCTGCCCTCCTCCGCCTCCGGCCCGAACGCCCTTTACAAGATGGGCGACACGGGAAACAACCACGATGTGCACGGCCCGTGGGGCTATATGGGTCCGTATAAGCACTACGAATATTACGATGCATCCGACTCCATCATCCACGGAGAATTCGGCTGCGGCGGCATATCGGGTATGCAGCAGATCGAAAAAATCTTTAAGCCCGAGGACAGAAAGCTTTTTACAATCGAAGAAAACCGCGCCTGGGCGCACCACTCGGGCGGCTGGGATTCCTACAGCATGCGCGAGCGCACGATGTTCGGCGATCTTAAGCACATTCCGCTCGAAGACTACATCAAGGTCAATCAGTTTGTGCAGGCGGAAAGCCTTCGCTATTCGCTTGAATCCAACCGCAGAAGGCAGTGGAAAAACGTAGGCCAGATGACCTGGCAGTTCAACGAGCCGTGGCCGAATGTGCAGTGTTCAAACGTTTTGGAATACTACGGCGGCAAAAAGCTCGGCTATTACGCTATCAAGGAAGCGTACGAAAGCGTTCTTACAAGCCTTAAATACAAAAAACTTTTCTATACGGCGGGCGAAAAATTCGAATCGGAAATCTGGCTCATTAACGACAAACCGGACGCCGATTACACAATCGAATACACCGCTAATTCAGAAGACGGAAAAACGCTGTCTTCCGGAAAATTCGAAGGATGCGCCAGAGAGGATGTTTCCTTTAAAATCGGCGATATCGCTATTGACCTGCCAAGCGATATCACGGGAAGCTTCACCGTTTCCATTAAAACCAAATGCGGCGAATTCGAAAAAACAAAAATGTACCTTTTCCTGATTGCCGACCTTGAAATCCCGGTCGAGCTTACTGAAGAAGACAAAAAACGGCTTGAAATCTTCAAAAAACGCGGCGCGTCCAATCCCTTTGACGCAAAGAAGGCAAGCTACAAATCCGTCATAAGGTTTGTTGACAAGTGGTATGATATGATCGGCGGAACCCGGGACTGAAATATACATGATTCTATTTCCGTATGCGTCAGATGCCCGTAAAAATGCGCGGGCGTGCAATGCACGCCCCTACAGTTTCATCATTATATAATAACGCAATGTAGGGGCGATCATTGATCGCCCGCACTAATTTATTGACGATTATTCTTAATAATCCAATCGCTTTATCCCATCAGAAGCTTGTACGCATTATCCGCAACGACGCTTTCTTCATCCGCTTTGATAACAAAAATTTTCACCTTTGAATTTTCCGCGCTGATTTCAAACGCATTAGCGCGGTTTTTCTCCTCATCCATTTCGATGCCCATAAATGAAAGACCCGTCAGAATTTCGCGCCGCGTTTCCCAGTCGTTTTCGCCGATGCCCGCAGTGAACGCGATGGCGTCCGCGCCGCCCAGTTGGATGGCGTATGCGCCGATGTAATTTCGTACGCCCTCCACAAAGATATCAATGGCCAGTTTTGCGCGTTTGTTTCCTTCCGCGGCAGCTTTTCTGAGATCGCGCATGTCGCCGCTTAGGCCAGAAACGCCCTTTAAGCCGCCGGTCTTTTCAAAGCCTTTGAGGATGTCCTCATAAGCCATGCCCTCTTTCAGAAGATACGGCAGGATAAACGGGTCGATGTCTCCGTTTCGGCTCACATTCGTAACACCCACCTGCAGTGAAAGACCGAAGGAATTGTTTACGCTTTTTCCGTCCTCAATCGCGCAAAGCGAACTGCTGCCGCCCAAATGGCAGGAAATGATCTTTTTATAGTCCTTAAGCTTCCCGGCCACATAGCTGTGCGACGCGCCGTGATAGCCCATCTTCCTGACGCCATACTTTTCATACCATTCGTAGGGCACGGAGTAAATATACCTTTTTTCAGGAATGGTTCTGTGAAACGCCGTTTCAAACGACGCGATGAGCCGTGCCTTGGGCGCAGCCTCCTGAAAGGCCTCAATTGCGCCAAGATATGCCGAATTATGAACAGGCGCAATCGAAAGGCCCTTTTTCATGGACGCAATCACGCTCGCGTCAATTTCATGAACGCCCGGGTATTCCTGCGCAAGCACCGCCTTGAACGCGACCACATCCGCCTTGTCCGCGCCGCCGATATCGTTTAAGAAAAGGTCTATGCCCTCCTTATAGGTGCGCGCCCTGGCGTGTTCATCAATTTTTTCATTGCCTTTATTGTCCTTAAACGAATAAATTGATCCGTTAATGTCCCCCACGCGCTCAACCTTACCCGTGGCCAGAACCGTCTTTTCGGGATAAATGTATACCTTGAACTTCAGCGACGTGCTCCCCGCGTTGCACACGATAATCTGCATATTTGCAATCCTCCTTATATGATTTAAGTATACCAGTTCCGCTTCTTTTGCGCAATAAAAATCTTTACAGAAACATATTTGACTGGTATACTAAAGAAAAGGAGGGATTATTACATGAACGAAGTTTTAAACGCCATCCGCGACCGCCGCTCCATCCGCGCATACACAGACGAGCCCGTAAGCAACGAGCACCTTGAAATTTTAAAAGCGGCTGCCGTTCAGTCGCCCAGCGCGCGCAACCTGCAGCCCTATCATTTCGCATTTGTATCTGACCCGGAAGTGCTGAAGGAATTCACTGCCGACGCCCAGACCGCGCTTGCCCGCCGCGAAAACGCCGGCGAACGAGTGAAGGATCCTTCCTACGACGTGCGCTACGCCGCTCCTCTGGTCGTATTTATCTTTGCCACCATTCCCGGAAATTTCACCCTCGTCGACTGCGGCATTGCCTGCGAAAACCTTGCGCTGGCTGCGCACGATCTGGGCCTTGGCAGCGTGATTCTCGGCATGCCCAGAGATATTTTCCACTGCGAATTTGCAGATAAATGGTATAATAAGCTTTGCCCGAATGAAAAGGGTGAATTCGCCATTGCCATCGCCATCGGCCATCCCGCAGGAACGAAGGATGCGCATCCCGTTCGCGAAGGCCTGATTACTTCCATCTGAAAGGACGTATTCCATCATGATTGAATACCGCTATGCGTCAGACGAACACCGCCGTGACGTGATCGATTTTATCAACTACGTATTCTCCCAGGCCGCCTGCCCCCACGATTTTAAAACGCTGATCCCGAAGGTATACGCCGACGGACGCGGATACGCAGACATCCATGCCATTGTACTTGAAGATAATTATGTTCGCGGCGTGGTTGCGCAGCTTCCTAACGAATTTACTTACGGCGGAAGGAAATTAAAAACCGGCTACATCGGCTCCGTTTCCACCTACAAATACTCCCGCGGCAGCGGCTACATGATCAAGCTCATGGAGATGCAGGCCGAAAACGCAGTTAAACAGGGTATCGACGTTATGCTTCTTGGCGGACAGAGACAGAGATACGAATATTATGGCTACTCTCCCATTGGCGGACAATACCGCTATGATTTCGTCCATGCCAATATCCACACGGCTTAAAGGACGTTTGCTCCGAAGGCATCGAGTTTATTCCCTTCAAGGACGCCTGCTCCTGCGAAATCGACTGCGCTTACGCCATTTATGAAAAGCAGCCCGTGACCGGCGGTCGTCCCCGCGAGGATTTCGAGATCATCTTATCCAGCTGGAACTGCACGCCCTATATCGTGAAAAAAGACGGCGAAGTCAAAGGCTACATCGTTTCAAACGGCCCCGAAGGCATCGGCGAAATGACGCTTTCCTGCTCCTGCCTTGTTAAACCCGTGATCAAGGCATGGTTTGAACGCTTTGGAATCCGTCGTCTGAGCGTTGTGTGCGCTTCCTACGACGCTAAACTCAACCGCGAGCTCGCCTCCTTCTCTGAAAGCTACAACTTAACCGCAGGTTTCCACGCAAGGGTTGTAAACCTTAAAAATGTGCTTGAAGCCACGATGGCGCTTAAGAAAGAAACCCTCGGTCTTAAAGACGGCGAAATGGTTCTTCAGATGGACGAGGAAAAACCGCTCATCGTAAAAGTAGAAAACGGCGAAATCAGCGTAAGCGAAACAGACGCAGAACCCGCCATCAAGCTTGATCGCTTGACTATGCAGCAGTTCCTCTTCGGCTATAATCGCTTTACGTCTCCCGATGCAAAAGCCCCCGAAGGCTGGCTGCCTCTTCCCCTCCACCTGTACTCGGCGGATCATTTCTAAATAACAGAAAGCATAGAATTTATCAATAGCGCGGGCGTGCAATGCACGCCCCTACTCGATGACTTAGATTCATCACATAATGTAGGGGCGATCATTGATCGCCCGCGCTTTTTATATAAAAAACGCAGCGCATCAAAAGATACGCTGCGTGAAAGAAATATTCTTTTTAATTAGTCGGCGAGGATCTTGATAACAACGCCGGAACCAACGGTGCGGCCACCTTCACGGATAGCGAAGCGGAGTCCTTCTTCGCAGGCGATGGGGGTGATCAGGTTGATTTCCATGTCG
>SVGP01000013.1 GCA_015056255.1 Clostridiales bacterium
CCATAGCAATCAAGCCCCATAAACAGCCCGAGGAGAACTATACGATTAGCTCCGAAAGTACGGCTGTAGCTATGGATCAAACTATAAATGACGATAGTGACGGCGACCCTTTGGAAATCTATACCGATCACGACGGGGAAGTGGTTTTAAAGAAATATTCCCCGATTGGCGAAATCGCGACCATCGCCAAGGATTACACGGACTCTTTGTACAGAACCCTTGGTCATATCGCCCTGATCTCGGACCGGGACGCAATCGTCGCCGTATCCGGCTCTTCCAAGAAGGATTCCTTTGAAAAAGCGCTTTCGACAGAAGCCGATCAGGTTTTAAAGGACAGAAGCGTTATTCTCAAGAATATTTCAGACGGCGACCGTCTGATTCCGCTAGTCCCGGAAGACGACGTTAACCAGTATACCGCTCAGATCATCTGTCCCATCGTGTCGGATGCAGAAGTCGTAGGCGGACTTATGCTTCTTTCAAAAGAATCGGGCGTAAGAATGACGAACGTGGATCTCAAAGTTGTCGAAACCGCCTGCGCAATCATCGGACGCCAGATGGAGCAGTAACCGCCTTTACGAAAAGGGAAAAATGTGGTACAATCCTTTATACAGTTAGGAGATGGATGTACCATGGAAATTTATGTGATTCAGACAGGCCTTACAAAGGGCGAGCTTACCCTTGATGCAGTCGACCAGTTAAAAAGCGCCGAGCATATCATTCTTCACACCGAAAGATGCGGCGCAGCGATTTGGCTTCAGGAAAATAACCTGACCTATACCTCGCTGGATTCCGTTTATGAAGAAGCGGAGGATTTTGACGAGCACATCGACATGGCGGTTGAAAAAATCCTTTCATCGGGTCATGATATCGTTCATTACCTCGTCATCGACTTGGACGATGAAACCGTGCGCGCGCTTGCAGACAGGGGCGTTTCCCTCCGCTTTATCGGTCAGAAAATGCGCGGGGGATTGACTGCCTTTGCAAAGGGCGCATATCTCACCGTTTCTGCGCTGGATGCTCGAAACGCATATTTTTCATCTCTTAACGATACTTTGATTATCGAGATCGATTCACGAGAGCTTGCAAGCGACGTAAAGCTTCTTTTGATGGACAAATATCCAGATGAAACGGACGCCTACTTTTTAAAGGGCGATGCGCTCGCCAAAATTCCGCTGATGGATCTTGACCGCATGGACGAGTATGATCACACGGCATGCTGCTTTGTGCCGGCAGTCAAAGACCTTTTAAAGCTGGAAAGGTACGATTTTTCGCATCTTCTCATGCTTGCCGCCCGTCTGCGCGATCCTGTGAGCGGCTGTCCGTGGGATAAGGAGCAGACGCACGAAACGCTTAAGCGCGACGCGCTTGAAGAAGCGTATGAGCTTCAGGATGCAATTGAAAAAGGCGATGAATTCGGCCTGATTGAAGAATTGGGCGATGTGCTTTTCGCTTGTGCCCTTCAGATCCAAATCGGCGTCGAACATGGCGAGTTTACGGAAACGGACGTAATCACAGGCGTAGTTCAAAAAATGATTTTGCGCCACAGCCACGTGTTCGGAAAGGATTCCGTTTCCAATATGGACGGCCTTTTTTCACTATGGGACGATAACAAAAACAAGGAAAAAGGGCTTTTAAGCACATCTGACGAAATGGAAGCCGTCGCCCTTGCGCTTCCGGCTCTGCTTCGCGCAAGCAAGGTAATCAAGCGTGCAGAAAAGGCGGACGCCGCTTTGGTTCCCGCGCCCGAAAGCCATGGCGCTACAGACGAAAAATCCCTTGGCGAGAGCCTTTTAAAGCAGGTCGCATGGGCACGGAAAAACGGTATCGACGCTGAAAAGGCGCTTGAAAACGCGGTCAACCGCTATATCGAAGCGTATAAGACAAGTCACCAATAAACAATCCTATCCTGCCGACGGAGGATTTTCCAAATGAATAAATCTACCCTTATCCAAAGAATTTCAGAAAAAGCAGGACTTTCCAAAAAGCAGGCGGAAAGCGCGCTGAACGCCTTTATTGATACCATCACAGAAACCCTTAAGCAGGACGAAAAAGTGCAGATCGTTGGGTTCGGCACCTTTGAAATCAAAAATCGCGCGGAGCATCCGGGGCTCAATCCCGCAACGCTTGAACCAATCACGGTAAAAGCCTCCAAAACACCCGTTTTTAAACCCGGAAAGTCCTACAAGGAAGCCTTTTAATCACTTTCGGGCGGAATCTTTCGCCTTTTCAGAAACAGGAGAGAAACATATGGCTAAAAAGACAGAAGAAGTTAAAACCACCCCCAACGAAATGCGCCTCGACAAATTTTTGAAGGTTTCAAGAATCATCAAGCGCAGATCCGTCGCCAACGACGCATGCGACTCCGACCATGTAACCGTGAACGGTAAGCCCGGTAAGCCCGGCCTGAAACTAAAGGTGGGCGATATCCTGACCGTGCGCTACGGCGCAAACGAAACCAAATACGAGGTTTTGTCCATCTCCGAATCCGTCCGCAAGGAGCAGGCTGCGGACATGTACAGGATCGTGCCATGAAGGAAAACAAAAAGATCGGCTGCGTCGTCGTGGCCGCCGGACGCGGCGCGCGGGCGGGATTTGAATACAATAAGGTTTTTCACAGATTAGACGGAAAAGCCGTTATTTCAGAAACGCTTTCGGCATTGGAGGAAAGCGGCCTGATTGACGAAATCGCATTGGTTTTGTCAGAACAGGACATTCAGGAATACGAAAAAATCAAGCTTTCAGATGGTGCATGCGGCCTTATACGTGGAATTGCCCTTGGCGGAAATACGCGTCAGGAAAGCGTGTATTCGGGCTTATGTGCGCTTTCAAACGATACGGACATCGTTTTAATTCACGACGGCGCGCGCCCGTATGTTACCAGGGAAATCATCGAAAACGTGATTTCGGACGCGATGGAATTCGGAAGCGGCGTTATATCCACAAAGGTCATCGACACCATAAAGCGCGTGGATGAATCCGGCTTTGCCATTGAAACGCCCGTTCGAGATACGCTCAGAGCCGTTCAGACCCCGCAGGCGTTTTCTTATTCTGAAATCATGAAAGCGCATAAATACGCCAAAGAAACCGGATACAACGCGACCGACGACGCGGCGCTTTACGAATATCTCTTTGGCCGCGTAAAGCTCACGGAGGCAAAATCCGCAATGGCAAACAAAAAGCTGACCCTGAAAAGCGATTTTGAGGAAAATGCGCCTCATTTCCTTTTCAGAACCGGAACTGGGTATGACGTTCACAGGCTTGTAGAGGATCGGAAGCTCATCCTCTGCGGCGAGGAAATCCCGTATGAGAAGGGACTTCTTGGGCACAGCGACGCCGATGTTGCGCTTCACGCGCTCATGGACGCAATGCTGGGCGCGTGCGCGCTTGGCGATATAGGAAAGTTGTTTCCGGACAGCGACATGTCGTATAAGGATATTTCTTCCATGCTGCTTCTGGACAGAGCAAATAAAAAAATTCTCGAAAGCGGGTTTACGCTTTCAAACGTCGACATTACCATCGTCTGCCAGCGGCCGAAGCTGAGCCCCTACATTCCCAAAATGCGCGAAAATATCGCATCCGTTTTGTCCATCCCCGTTGACCGCGTTTCCGTCAAAGCCACAACCACGGAAAAGCTGGGCTTTGAGGGAGAGGGGCTTGGTATCTCCGCGCAGGCAGTCGCAAACGTAATTCAAAAGATCTGAGGAGAAACAAATGAACAGAATCGCAAGCTTTTCCGTGGATCACGATTTCATCGTGCCCGGCATCTATCTGTCCCGCATCGACGGCGACGTTGTGACCTATGACCTAAGAACCCGCATCCCCAATCAGCCCGACCTTATGGACAACGCAACCATGCACACGTTTGAACACATGTTTGCAACGTTTGTAAGAAATTCTATTTTTTCCGAAAACGTGATCTACTTTGGCCCTATGGGCTGTCAGACGGGCTTTTATCTGCTTGTAAGAAATATGAAGCATACGGAAGTAATTTCCCTCATTCAGGAAACCCTTTCAAAAATCATCGCCTACGAGGGCGAAGTTTTCGGAAAATCCCGAAAAGAATGCGGAAATTATATAAACCTTGAACTTGAGCTGGCGAAAAAGGAAGCCATGCGCTATTATGAAGCTGTCAAAAACTACACGGAAGATAGGCTTTCCTATCCGAAGGGGGAAGAAAAATGATCGGTATCATCGCCGCCATGCAATTGGAGCTTGAAGCCATTAAAAAGAAAATCGAAAGCCCCAAATCAGAAACCGTTTCCGGTATCACCTACATATCCGGCTCCATTTACGGCTATCCCGTGGTCTGCGCAGTGTCCGGCGTCGGCAAAGTAAACGCCGCCGTATGCGCCCAGACAATGATTTTAAAGTATGCGCCCAAAGCCATTATCAATACCGGCGTCGGCGGCGCGCTGGACAAGGAGCTTAAAGTGTGCGACGTGGTGGTCGGCGACTGCGCGGTTCAGCACGACTTTGATACCTCGCCCCTGGGCGACGAAAAGGGCTTTGTGTCCACGGTGAACGTCACGCGCTTTCCGCTGGACGAAAAGCTGTCCGGGAAGCTCCTTGCATCTCTTGCGTTCCTTGGTATAAACGCAAAATTGGGAACCATCGCTACCGGCGATCAGTTTGTGTGTGATCCCAAAGTGAAGGATGAAATCGTTTCCCGTTTCTCTGCAAAGGCCTGCGAGATGGAGGGCGGCGCAATCGCGCATGCATGCTTTATGAATAATACACCCTGCGCCATTCTTCGCGCCATTTCCGACGGCGCGGACGACGGAGCCAATCTTTCCTATCAGGAGTTTGCCGAAATTGCCGCAAATCAGTCCGTCCGTGCGCTTCTTCATTTTATCAAAACGTCTCTTGCGTAAATGTTTTCTTAAGCGCCGCAGTTTCCCTTTGATTTACATGCGTATTTTAAAGGAAAATTGCGGCGCTGTATTGATTTTTGGCGCGCTTTGGGTATAATAATAATCAAAGATAGTCAAACTTCTTTCCAAAGGAGGTGTCTTCATGGCACAGCTTTCAGATACCATTGAAAGATTTATAAAAGAGCTTATGGAGGAAGACGCCCAGATCGAGCTTAAAAGGAACGAACTGGCGCAGCATTTCGGCTGCGCGCCTTCCCAGATCAACTATGTTTTAGCCACGCGCTTTTCGGTTGATCACGGCTACATCATCGAATCGCGAAGGGGCGGCGGGGGATTTGTGCGCATTGTCCGTATGACCCATCCTGGCGGAAGCACGCTTTTGGACGCGCTTTTAAATCGAGTTGGCACGGAAATCGATGAGGAATCCGCAAATGCGATCATCGTGCTTTTGTTTGAAAGAAAACTGATCACAAAAAACGAAGCGATGCTCATGCGCTCGGCTGTCGCCAAAAACGCGCTTGCCCTTCCCGTCAGCGCTAAAAATGTATTGCGCGCTGCCGTCATGCGCAATATGCTATCGCAGGTATTCAGAAATTTAGAGGAGGACTCCCGCCATGATGTGTGACGAATGCGGCGTTCGCCCCGCAAACATTCACCTGACCACCTTTACAAACGGCGAAAAGCAGGATAAAAACCTGTGCGCCACCTGCCTTACTAAATATAAAATGAATCTTTCATCCATCGACTTAACCAACCTTGCAGGCATCCTCGGCGGTTTTATCGAAAAAGCGCTGACAAACAAAAAAGAAGAACCCTATTCGGATTTTTCCGCCACGTGCGAAACCTGCGGTATGGACTACAGCCAGTTTAAAAGAAACGGCATGCTGGGCTGCGCAGACTGCTACAAGGCGTTTCGGGAGCCCATTGAAGAAATGCTTACCCGCATGCACGGAAACGCGCAGCACGTGGGGCGCGTTCCGGGCGGCGTAAACAGCCAGGTATCTTTAAGACTTCAGATTGATAAATTAAAACAGCAATTGACCCGCGCCATATCCGAAGAAGAATACGAAGCTGCCGCGACCATCCGCGACCAGATCCGGGCGCTTACAAACGAGCTGAAAGTGAAATCAGAGGTCGGGGAGGGCGCAGCCAATGAATAAATATCCGACGGCTCCCGAATCCGACGTAGTTGTTTCCTGCAGAGTCCGCCTTGCACGCAACTATTCCGACATCCCTTTTGCAGCCAAGATGGAAGATGCACATGCAAAGGAAACCGTTTCCCGCGCCGTCAAAAGCATTCAAAACGCCAACATGCTCAGCATGTATCGCCTGTTTCCCATGAACGAAATGAGCGAAACCGAGCGAAAAATACTGGTTGAAAAACATCTTGTGAGCCTTGATCTTATTTCCAATAAAGTTCATGGCGCCGCGATCATATCCACCGGCGAAACTGTTTCCATCATGGTAAACGAAGAGGATCATTTGAGGATTCAGGGTTTTCTGCCGGGGCTGCAGCTTGAGAAGGCCGCGCAATTGGCGTTTCACGCAGACGACGTTTTGTCAAAAAACGCGCCTATCGCCTTTGACAGCAAATGGGGATATCTGACCGCCTGCCCGACCAATGCGGGAACAGGCTTAAGAGCAAGCGCACTTGTGCATCTTCCGGCCATTACCATTATGAAAAAGATGGGCGCGGTCATCCAGGCGTTTGGCAAAATCGGCTTTACCGTTCGCGGTCTTTACGGCGAAGGCACGGAAGCCGAAGGAAACCTTTATCAGCTTTCCAACCAAACCGCCATGGGCCGAAGCGAAGAGGACGTAATCCGAAGTCTGATCGACGCGTGCGAGCAGGTGGCCGAGCAGGAAAGAGAGGCTCGGAAAAATCTCATCGAACACGATCAGGACGCGTTCATCGATAAAATGATGCGCTCTGTGGGCATACTTTTAAACGCAAGGCTTTTGGACGAAAAGGAGTTTATGCGACTTATGTCGGATGTGCGCCTCGCAGCGGGCGTAGGCATCATCAACGCGCCGATTTCGGCAATTGACGAGCTCATCACAAAAATGCAGCCCGCGTCGCTTTCATCCCTTGCAGAAGCCCCTTTAAACGCGCGCGATCTTATGCTGCTTCGCGCAAGCGAGGTACGCTTATCGCTTTCAACGCTCATCAAGGACAACGATACGTTTATTTCGGAGGAAATCAAATAATGTTTGGAAAATATTCGGAGCGTACTAAAAGAGCGCTCGAAAACGCGCAGAGAGAAGCTATGCAGCTCGGGCGCGACTATATCGGAACGGAGCATTTGCTTCTGGGCATGATGTCGGATCCCGGAAAAGCTGCGGGAATCTTTTCCGCCATTTCTCTTGACAATCTTCGTGAAGAAATTCTTGGGCTGGTCGGAAAAGGGGAAAGCGCCGCCCCAATCAAGCAATTAAGCTTTACCATTCGCTCAAAAACCGTTCTTGAAATGAGCGTTCGTGAAGCAAGAGACCTCGGAAGCGACGCTGTAGAGCCCGAACACGTTCTGCTTGCGCTCATGCGCGAAAGAGCGGGCGTTGCGGCGCACGCACTGGTCAAAATGGGCGTAAACCTGAACGAAGCAAGAAGCGAGCTTATAAAGGCATTGGGCGGCCCTAAAAAATCAGACGCCAACGCAGGCGACGGCGTACCCAAAGCCGAAGGCAACGACACGCCCATGCTCGATACCTATGCGCGCGATCTTACAAAGGCTGCGCAGGCGGGCGATCTCGATCCCGTCATCGGACGCGCCAAGGAAATTGAGAGAATCGTTCAGATCCTTTCAAGGCGCACAAAGAACAATCCTGTTTTGATCGGCGAGCCCGGCGTCGGCAAATCCTCCATCGCCGAGGGCCTTGCCCAGAAGATCATCGACAGTAATATTCCGGAAATACTAAGGGGAAAGCGTCTGGTTTCCCTCGATCTTCCCGGCATGCTTGCGGGCGCAAAATACAGGGGCGAGTTCGAGGAGCGCCTCAAAAACACGATGGCCGAAATCCGCCGCGCCGGAAACGTGATTCTGTTTATCGACGAACTTCACACCATCGTCGGCGCGGGCGCAAGCGAAGGCGCAATCGACGCTGCCAACATCATGAAGCCGCTTCTGGCCAGAGGCGAAATGCAGTGCATCGGCGCAACCACCTATCGGGAATACCACAAATATATTGAAAAGGACGCGGCGCTTGAAAGACGTTTTCAGCCCGTAAACGTAGGCCAGCCTACAAAAGAAGAAAGCGTCGAAATCCTGATGGGGCTTCGCGAAAGATACGAAAATCACCACAAAGTACGCATTACGGATGAAGCGATTCAGGCCGCCGTTCACCTGTCCGACCGCTACATTTCCGACCGTTTTTTGCCTGACAAGGCTATTGATTTAATCGACGAAGCGGCTTCCCGAGTACGCATCCGCACCTTTGCAGCGCCTCCGGATATGCAGGCGCAGGAAAAACGCCTGGAGGAACTTGAAAACGAAACAAAGAAAGCGGTTTTGGAAGAAAACTTTGAAAAAGCCGCTGAAATGCGTGATCAGAAGAAAAACCTTCAGAAAGAGATCGACGATACGCGTAAGGAATGGGAAAAGCGCAGGGAAGAGAAAGTTGAGACCGTGACGGAGGAGGAGGTCGCGCAGATCGTGTCCCTTTGGACGGGCATTCCCGTCACGCGCATGACCGAGGACGAGGCGACAAGGCTTCTTAAAATGGAGGAAATCCTCCACAAACGCGTCGTCGGTCAGGACGAGGCCATTAAAGCCGTAGCGCGCGCCGTAAGACGCGCAAGAGCCGGCCTTAAAGATCCGAACAGGCCCATCGGCTCGTTTATCTTCTTAGGCCCGACGGGCGTAGGTAAGACGGAGCTTTGCAAGGCTCTTGGCGAAGCTTTATTCGGCGATGAAAACAGTCTCATTCGAATCGACATGTCCGAATATATGGAAAAATTCTCCGTTTCGCGCATGATCGGCTCTCCGCCCGGCTATGTGGGATATGAAGAGGGCGGACAATTGACCGAAAAGGTAAGAAGAAAGCCCTACAGCATCTTGCTCCTTGATGAAGTTGAGAAGGCGCACCCGGACGTATTTAATGTGCTTCTTCAGATTCTGGAAGACGGAAGGCTCACAGACGGACAGGGAAGAATCGTCGATTTTAAAAACTGCGTGGTCGTTATGACCTCAAACGCCGGTGCGCACACCATCGGAAAACAGCGGGCGGTTGGCTTTGGAAGCGCCTTTGACGATGAGAAGAGCTATGAAAAGATGAAGGATTCCATCATGGTCGAGGTCAAAAAGCTCTTTAGGCCTGAATTCATCAACCGCGTGGACGAAATCATCGTCTTCCATTCGCTTGAACAGACGCACATCGATTCAATTGCAGAGCTCATGATGAACACAGTCGCCAAGCGTCTTAATGAGCGCGGCATCGAGCTTGAAATCACGCATGAAGCCGCCCGCGTCGTCGCTCAGGCCGGATACGACCTTCAGTACGGCGCGCGCCCGTTAAGACGCGCCATCCAGCGGCTGGTCGAGGACGCGCTGAGCGAGGATATTCTGGCTGGCAATGTAAAAATCGGTCAGAAAATCAGAGCATTGGCGGACGGAGAAAAGCTGAAGTACGAAAATATCAACGAAGAATAGTTTAGACAACGACAGAGCAGGCGATCATCGTGTCGCCCGCTCTGTTTTTATACGGTTTTCTAAAATCCGGACAGCAGATTCTCAAACAAATCCGAAAGAGCCTTTTTCCCGGAAACCTCAACGCCATCGGATTCAAGACTTACGAGCGAAACGCCCGCGTCAAACATGATCTTGTTTCGAACCGCCATGGTATAAACCGCGTTCTCTTTTTTTCGCGCAATGCGGATTTCCTTTTCTTCGCCTGTCTTTCCGTAAACGGATGCGACAAGCTCCTTTTTTCCTTCGGTTTCTTCAAACAGCAAATATTCCTCCGCATCGCTCTTGATTTTAACGCGTATTATCACTTCATCGCCCAATTCGTAAACCTCAGGCGCATCCGGGCGATTCGGCGTTTGAAAAGCAGGGGAGAGGACGGACGGCTGATTGCTTTTTAGAAAAATTTCCGTCTGGACAAGCGACTTGGGCGCGTTTTCAGGGGCAAGCCACACGCGCCTTTGCGTGGTCAGCGCGTTTTTGTCGATGGAGAGCTCTATGAGTGAATCCGGCTTTTCAAATTCTTTTCCCGCTTCCGCTTTCATAAATTCCGCCATAAGCTTACAGGCAAACGAGCCGCTTTCCGTTTCCTTAAGGCGCATATTTCCTTTTGTCTCGTCAAAGCCCATCCAGATCACTGCTGAAATTTCACTCGTATACGCCGCCGTCCATGCGTCTCTGTTGTGATTTTCATCCAGCGAAACCGTACCCGTTTTGGCGGCTACCGGACAGGGTGCGTCCTTCAGCGCACGCGCGCTGCCCGTCTGGGCGGCGGTTTTTAACATACTTGTGAGTATATATGCGCTTTGAGAGGAAATTGCGCGCTTATTCTGCGGCGCAAATTCATACACGGTTTTTCCGTTTCTGTCCGTGATTTTTGTAATCGCATGCGCATTAACCGCCTTTCCTCCGTTTGAAAGCGCAGCGTATCCTTGCGACAGCTCCTTGGGCGTGACGCCTTTTGTCATGCTGCCAAGGGCGAGGGCAAGGCCGTTATCGTCCTGATGCACGGGGAGACCGAATCTTTTTATATACTCCCGCGCCTTCTCAATGCCCGTAAATTCGATCAGGGAGACGCTTGCAACGTTTAACGATCTTGAAAGCGCGTCTCTGAGCGTCACAAGCCCGTTATAGCTGTCGCCTGCATTTTTCGGCGTATATCCGCCGTCAAATATTCGTTTTGTATCATCCACAATGCTGGTCGGCACCATCCCGAGTCCGTCCACTGCCGCCGCATACACCGATAAGGGCTTAAGCGCGGATCCAGGCTGTCTTCTGCTGTCCAAAGCGCGGTTAAGGCCGCGCCTGACTGCGTACTCGCGCCCGCCGACCACGCACAATATGCCGCCGGTATCCGAATCAATGGCAATAAACGCGCTCTCGGCCTTTTCGCCTGTTTCCGCATCCTTTGGAAACAGGCTTTCGTTTTTATATATCTTTTCGATTCTTCTTTGTCTGTCCTGATCGAGGCATGTGTAAATGCGAAATCCGCCTGATAAAATCTGATCGGCCGTCAGATTAAGCGCTTTTTCCGCCTCTTTCAAAACCATATCTTTGTACCAGCCGTAATCCTGTTTCTCGTTTTCCGAAATCAATCGAACGGCTTCGCTTTTTGCCTTTTCCATCTCGTCCCGCGTTATATATCCGTCTTCCTCCATCCTCGAAAGAACGTAATTTCTCCTTTCGATCGCCTTTTCATAATCGGTAAACGGGCCGTAGGCGGAGGGCGCTTTAATTACGCCGGCAAGCATTGCGCTTTCCGAAACGGTGAGCGCACCCACGCTTTTTCCAAAATATATCCGGCTCGCGCTTTCAATCCCGTAGGCGCCTGCTCCAAAGTAGACGGTATTGAGATACGCCGTTAATATCTCATCCTTCGTCATTTTTCTTTCAAGCTTCATTGCAAGAACGGCTTCGTTGGCTTTTCTGGATATCTTCTTATCAGCGGATAAATGCGTGAGCTTTACAAGCTGCTGCGTGATGGTCGATCCGCCTTCCCGGTAGGAGGCGGATTTTATGTTGCTGATCACAGCGCCCATAATGCGCTTTACATCAACGCCTGCGTGCGCATAAAACCGCTTGTCCTCGCAGGCGACAAACGCGTCTTTGACGTGCTTTGGGATTTCCTCGCTCTTGACATACATTGCGCTTTTTGTCTGCCCGACCGCTCCGATTTCATTTCCGTCTTTGTCGAAAATAACGCTGGCCGCGCCGGAGGATGTGATTTTTTTTAGATCCAGCTTTTGCCACGACGGAAAATCAAGCGCGAACAGGAAAAGAAACGCGCCGAGAACAAACGCGATTGACAGAATTATTTTTACTTTTTTCAAATACATCTCCTCCCGGAAATCCTTTCTATTTTGGCATGTTTCCCTTTGTTTTATGCGTTTTCCAGAAGTTGTTCGTGGACAAAGAATGCTGTTAATTATACAATAATGACATGAAAACGGAGGCGATGTGTATATGCCCAAATACTATTACCTGAACGGCGCATCAGTCATTCTGATTGCGAGCGCTTTGACAGTATCCCTTTGGGGGAGCCGTATGTTTCCCTTCACCTATGAGTTGTCCGTGTGTCTCTCGGTATTGGCGCTTTCCCTGTTTGTCATTTCTGCAATGACCAGACGCAAAATGCCCTCATACACGGAAGCGAAACCTCAAAAGCACATCAAAACCAATGAAAAACAGAAATCCTGCATCCGCTTTGCAGACGTTGCGGCAAACGACAACGCAAGAAAAAGCCTCATGGAGCTAGTCGATTTTTTAAAGCATCCTGAAAAATACGCGCGTCTCGGCGCGAGAATTCCGCACGGCGTTTTGCTATACGGCCCGCCAGGCACAGGAAAGACGCTTCTTGCCCGCGCATTGGCAGGCGAAGCTGACGTTCCGTTTCTTGCGATGAACGGTAGCGACTTTGTGGAAATGTATGTGGGCGTCGGCGCAAGCCGCGTGCGCGACACATTCAAAAAAGCGCGAAAATATGGAAAATGCGTAATCTTCATCGACGAAATCGACACGCTCGGTCGCGCAAGAAACGCCAATTCCTCAGAGGAGCGCGACCAGACGTTAAACGCCCTTCTAAGCGAAATGAGCGGGTTTTCTCCCGCCGACGGCATTATCGTTGTCGCCGCGACCAATCGATGGGAAATGCTCGATCCTGCGGTTTTAAGGCCAGGCCGGTTTGACAGACAGATCGAAGTCGGCATGCCCGCAATGAACGAAAGAATGGATATATTAAAGCTGCACGCGAAAAACAAGCCCTTATCGAAAAATGTGAGCCTTACTGAGCTTGCCAAAGAAACGGCATTTTTCTCGGGCGCGTCGCTTGAAAACCTTTTAAACGAAGCGGCCATCAGAGCGGCGAGGCGCAACGCCCTTCAGATTGAGAAGGAGGATGTAGATAAGGCCTTTATTTCAGTAACCGCAGGCGAGGACGGACGCGCGCACGAAAATGAGAACGAGAAAATCATAATCGCCGTTCACGAGGCGGGTCACGCGCTTGTGTCTTATCAGCTGTTCGGATCGAATATCCAAAGAATCAGCATCCTCCCGTCATCCGGCGGCGCAGCAGGGTACAACCTTCTGGTTCCTGAGGAAAAGACGCTTTATACAAAGGAGGACATGGAAAAGAAAATGCTCGTGCTGCTTGCAGGCAGGTGCGCGGAAGAAATCGCATTTTCAAAAGAGGGCGTCACTTCGGGCGCGCTCAGCGACATCAAAAGGGCAAGCGAAATTTCTGTAAATTATGCATGCGAGCTCGGCTTTTTGGATCATCCCGCCATTCATGAGGCGACCTTTGTAAAGGCGTTTGGCGGAAGGTATGAAATAAGCGAACGGGCGCGGAGAATCCTTTCTGACTTATACGACGAAGCGCTTTCCTTTTTGACGGAGAATAAAGAGGCGTTAACCTGCCTTGCAAGCGAGCTTCTTTTGAACGAATCCATGTCAAAAAGCGAAATCGACTGCTTTTTCAAAAGACACCCGCTTCACGTGTCGAACGAAAACAAGGATTCTACAAAAGTAGACGCAATTTGAAACAGGCGGCAAAGCGGTTCATAAAGAATCATCCTTCCCATCAAAACGCGGGAAGGATGATTCTTTTATATGCTTCGGTATGACGAGGACTCAAAAACGCTCACCGTACGCTTATCGGGCGAACTTGACCAGCACATGGCGGAAAAAATCAGAAATACGATTGATTCGGAAATTCTGAAATCAGGCGCTAACAATCTCGTATTTGATATGAGCGAGAGCACGTTTATGGATTCAAGCGGCATTGGCATGCTGATTGGAAGATACAAGCTGATGAAGCGGCGAAACGGCGGGGTAGAGGTTATGGGCATGCAGGAAAACGTCATGCGTATTTTTAAAATGTCAGGTCTCAATCAGATTATGAAGGTAAAGGAAAGGGCGTAAAAACATGAGCATCATAAACGAAATCCGCGTGGATTTTTTATCTGTACCCGAAAACGAAAGCTTTGCGCGCCTGACGATCAGCGCGTTTCTCCTCCCGTTAAATCCCACGCTTTCGGAAGTCAGCGACGTGAAAACCGCCGTCTCCGAAGCTGTAACAAATGCGATCATTCACGGCTACGGCAAAAAACTCGGAACCGTGAGGCTTCACGCCACGCTTACCGACACGCGCCTTTTAACCGTCGACATCACCGACAACGGGCGCGGAATCGGCGACATCAAGCAGGCCATGCAGCCCTTCTGGACGAGCGTGGACGGGTTTGAACGAAGCGGCATGGGCTTTACCGTTATGGAAAGCTTTATGGACTCCATAGACGTTGCAAGCAGAGTCGGCGCGGGCACGACCGTTCGCATGTACAAACAGATTGCCTTTGGCGCCGAGCGCGCGAAGGAAGCGTGACGCAAAAAGCATACGAAAGCACAGAAATGCTCATACGCATAGCGCAGGCCGGCGATAAAGAGGCAATGGAGACGCTGGTCACGGAAAACGACGCGCTGATTCGGTTTGTTGTAAAGAAATTTTCCGGGCGCGGAAAGGAATACGAGGATCTTTATCAGCTTGGCAGGATCGGACTTGTGAAGGCAATTCAAAAATTCGATGCTCATTTTGACGTGCGGTTTTCAACCTACGCCGTTCCTGTCATTATGGGCGAGATCAGAAGGTTTTTGCGGGACGACAACCCGATTCATGTCTCCAGAACCATCCGCGAAAACGCGAAAAAAGCCATTGACTTTGTAAACGCCTATACAGAGGCGCATGCGGCCTCCCCGTCCATTGAAGAAATCTGCAGAAAAACAAGCCTTAAGCGCGAAGAAGTCGTTTTAGCGCTTGACGCGACAAAGCCCGTAAAGAGCTTAACGGAACCGGTCAACAATGACGGCAAGCGAATGCTGCAGGATACCGTTGGCGAAAACCCATATGAATCGGTAGATAAAAACCTTCTCGTCGAAAGCCTCTTAAAAAGCCTTGACGAGAAGGAACGAAAACTGATTACACTCAGATATTTTGATCGGCTTACACAATCACGCGTCGCCGAAATCTTAGGACTTACGCAGGTTCAGGTATCGCGCCTTGAAAAAAAGCTTTTGCTGCGCTTAAGAAAGAACACCGTCTAAAATATGGGTAAAATCGAGCGTCGCAAAATAATCCTTCGGGGTTTCGGCTCTTCGAATGAGCTCAAATTCGCCGTTAGTCTTTAAAAGAACCTCCGCGCTTCTCAAGCGGCCATTGTAGTTATAGCCCATGCTTCTTCCGTGCGCGCCGGTATCATGGATAACGATGATGTCTCCCATTTCGATTTCGGGTAAGGGTCTGTCGACGGCGAACTTATCGTTGTTTTCGCAAAGGGAGCCGACGACGTCGTAAACCTTCGTGTTTTCGGCGTTTTCCTTTCCTGCGACAGTGATGTGATGGTACGCGCCGTACATGGCCGGGCGCATAAGGTCGGCGGCGCACGCGTCTACGCCGATGTATTCTTTATGAATATGCTTTTCGTGAATCGCCGTGGTTACGAGCCAGCCCGTGGGGCCGGTTATGTAGCGGCCAAGTTCGGAGGCGATTTTGATCTCTTCCATGCCGTTTGGTACGCATATTTCTTCAAAGGCTTTTCTTACGCCTTCGCCGATGGCGTAAATATCCGCTTCCGTCTGTTCGGGCTTATAGGGAATGCCGACGCCGCCGGATAAGTTGATCATGAAAAACTTCGCGCCGAGTTCGTCCTTAAGCTCCTTGGCGACGTTCATAAGAAGCCTTGCCATGGTGGGATAATAGGTGTTGTCGGTTGTGTTGCTTGCAAGGAATGCGTGAAGCGCAAATTCCTTAACGCCCAGTTTCATGAGCTTTGAAACGGCCATGGAAAGCTGCTCTCTCGTCATTCCGTATTTGGCGTCGCCGGGATTGCCCATAACGAATGTGCCCAGCTTGAATTCTCCGCCGGGATTAAAGCGCAGGCAAACCTTTTCCGGAACGCCGCCTTCCATGATCAAAGAATCGATCAGGGTGTAGTCGTCCAGATTGATAATCGCGCCAAGGCGAGATGCATAGGCAAATTCGCCTCGGGGCGTTTCGTTTGAGGAAAACATGATCTCTTCGCCTTTAAAGCCCATGGCCTCTGCAAGCATGAGCTCGCATTCGCTGGCGCAGTCCACGCCGCAGCCTTCGTCCTTCAAGATTTTAAGAATCGCGGGCGTGGGGCAGGCCTTGACGGCGTAGTATTCCTTAAATTTTCCATTCCACGAAAACGCTTTTAAAAAGCCGCGCACCTGCTTTAAAAGTCTCTCTTCAGAATACAGGTGAAAGGGCGTGGGGATTTTTTCGATGATTTTTTCGAGCGTTTCTTTGCTCGGAGCGCACTTGACTGCCATAATAATCCTTCCATTTCGATGTATTTTTATAAATTATACTTTTTTCTTGCGCCCGCGTCAATGAATGCAGGCGTTTTTTTGTTCAAATAAAGAATTGTTTAACAAACTAATCTGGAAAAAGCGAATAAAAAGTGATAAGATGGAATGGGTAATTGTTTATTATGGGAGGAATCTGCGTGAACCTGTCAAACAGGATTGACGAAATGATGGCGAAGGTGATGAAGCCTTCCCGCTATCTTGGAAGCGAATTTGGATCCATTATGAAAAATCCGGAGGATATCTCCGTTCGATATGCATTTCTGTTCCCGGACGTTTACGAAGTAGCCATGTCCCATCTGGGCATGAAAATTTTATACCACACCTTGAATAAGCTGGGCGACGTATGGTGCGAGCGCGTGTGTTCGCCGTGGCCGGATATGGAAAAGCTGATGGAAGAAAACGATGTTCCGCTTTTCTCTCTCGAATCCAGAACGCCCGTAAAAGAGTTCGATCTTCTAGGCATCACGCTCCAGTACGAAATGAGCTTTACCAATATCTTAAAGGCGCTCGAGCTTTCGGGTATTGCGCTTTATCAGAAAGACAGGCAGGATGGCCCCTTCGTCATCTGCGGCGGCCCCTGCGCCTATAACCCCGAGCCGCTTTGCGATTTTGTGGACGTGTTTACACTCGGCGACGGCGAGGAAGCCATTCACCAGACGGTTGACGTATACAAAAGATGGAAAGCCTCCGGCGCACCCAGGGAAGAATATCTTAAAATGTGCGCGCGCGAAGTGGACGGCGCGTATGTTCCGTCCCTTTACGACGTTGTCTATAATGAAAACGGCACGATCAAGTCGGTTACGCCCAAGGAAGGCTCCGGCGCAAAGGAGCTGGTTTTCAAAGCCCTCGTAAACGACTTAACCGCCGCCGATTATCCGGAAAAACTCATCGTTCCCTACGGCGAAGTCGTTCACGACAGAATCATGCTCGAAATTTTCCGCGGCTGCACGCGCGGCTGCCGCTTCTGTCAGGCGGGTATGGTATACAGGCCCGTTCGCGAAAGAAGCATGGACAGGCTTCTTGAAATCGCCGATAAGCTTGTAAAGGCCACTGGCTTTGACGAAATTTCCCTAATGAGCTTATCCAGCGGCGATTATTCCTGCCTTCCCGAGCTTGCGCATGAGATGATTACAAGATACATGAATAAGCGCGTAAAAATCTCGCTTCCTTCCCAGCGCATCGACACCTTCTTAAAGGACACCTTAAAGGAAACCCAGAAGGTCAGAAAAACAGCGCTCACACTGGCTCCTGAAGCCGGTACGCAGCGCTTAAGAGATGTTATCAATAAAGGCGTTACGGAAGAGGATCTCATCCGCGCGGTCACGGACGCGTTTGAAGAGGGATGGAGCGCGGTCAAGCTATATTTCATGATCGGCCTTCCGACCGAAACGGATGAAGACGTACTGGGCATTGCCGACCTTGCGGAGAAAGTACGAAAAGCCTATTTTTCCGTTCCCAAGGACAAGCGCGCCCCCGGCCTTCGAATTACAGTCAGTGCCTCTGTCTTCGTGCCCAAGGCACACACGCCCTTCCAGTGGTCGGGCCAGCTCGACAAGGAAACGGTCATCAGAAGACAGAAAATGCTCAAAATGGAACTGAATAAGGTCAAGGGCGTGGATTTCAAATACCACGAGCCGGACGTTTCCTATATCGAAGCCGTGTTTGCCCGCGGCGACAGACGGCTTTCCAGAGTCCTTGACGAAGCCGTCAAGCTCGGCTGCCATTTTGACGGCTGGACGGAATTTTTCGACAACGAAAAGTGGATGAAGGCGTTTGAAAACGCGGGCGTTGATCCCGATTTCTATGCCGCGAGAAATATTGATGTAAACGAATGCCTCGCATGGGGTCATATCGATTCCGGCGTAAGCCAGGCGTTTTTAAAGCGCGAATGGGAAAAAGCGCAAAGAGCCGAAACCACGCAGGATTGCCGCAAGGGCTGCGTAGGCTGCGGCGTAAAAAGATACGGAGGTGCCTGCGAATGAGAGCCATATTCCGCTTTGGAAAAATCGGGAGACTGAAATTCGTATCCCACCTCGATCTTCAAAGATACATGCAGCGCGCCTTCAACAGAACGGAGCTCCCCGTCGCGTTTTCCCAGGGCTTCAACCCGCATCCCGTGATGAGCTTCGCTTCCGCCCTTGCCATGGGTTGGGTCAGCGAATACGAAATTCTGGATGTAAAGCTCGATAAACCCATCGCCAAGGAATTCGCGCTTAAGGAAATGCGAAACGCGCTTCCGCCGGAATTGCCCGTTTACGAAGTCAAGTTTGTCGACGACAGGCACGCCTCCATGATGAGCCTTGTCAAAATGTCGGACTATGAGATCGAGATTTTTGAAAACATGGACAAGATCAAGGAAGCGGCGAGGGAATTTCTGCTTTCGGATACCGTGATGGCCATTCGAAAAACCAAATCCTCCGAACGCGAAATCAATATCCGCCCCTTGTGCGTGTATCTTTCCTCGCAGGACAACATCCTAAAATGCCGCCTGATGCTGACGGAGGCCGACACGCTGAAGCCTGATCTTCTTTTAAAGACGCTTTCGGAAATGGCATCAATCGAAGTTCCCCGCGCCCAGATCAAGCGCACGCGCCTGATTGGCCTTGCCAAATCCGGTCGCGAAACGCCGCTGATGGAGCTTTAAAATGCCGAGTAAAATCCTTATTTCGAAAATTGAAGCCGATACGAAAATCGCGCTGATTGAAGAAAACCGGCTGTCTGAATTCTATTTCGACAAAAACGAAGGCGACGCGCTGACGGGGAATATCTATGTCGGGCGCGTGGAGACCATTCAGATCGGCATGCAGGCCGCGTTTGTAAATATTGGCCTTGACAAAAACGCTTTTCTGCACTTTTCGGATTTACCGAAGGACAGGCAAGCCCTTCCAAAGCCCGTAAAGGTGGGCGAGGAAATTCCTGTTCAGATCACAAAGCTTCCGGGTGGCGAAAAGGGCGTTCGTGTGTCCGCATGCCTTACGCTTCCGGGCCGCTATTCAGTGCTCATGCCCGGCACAAGCTGCATCAGCATCTCAAAGCGTATTGAGGACGAAAACGAACGAAAGCGTCTTTCAAAGCTTGTAAAACCTATAAAGCCCGATCAGATGGGCGTAATCGTGCGAACCAACGCCGAAAACGCCGAAAAAAGCGAAATCGAAAACGATATTCAGTCGCTCATCGGCCTTTGGACAGGCATCGAAAAGCGTTTAAGCCACGTAAAAGCCCCCGCGTGCATTTTTAAGGACAACGACCCGATTTTAAGATGCATGCGCGATCTTCTGACGGATGATGTAGAAGAAATTATCGCGGAAAGCAACGATGCTTTTGAAGCCGCCCAGTCTTCTGCACGCCTGATCGCGCCCGACGCGATTTCAAAAATTCATCTTCACACGTCCGATATTCCGCTTTTCAGCATTTATTCCATCAAAAAGCAGCTGGACGACGCGCTTTCAAGGCGCATATGGCTCAAAAGCGGCGGCTTCCTCATTTTTGACAAAACGGAAGCGCTGACCGTCATCGACGTAAATACCGGAAAATTCGTCGGAAAAACCTCGCTTTCAGACACGGTTTTCAAGCTCAATCTGGAAGCCGCTGAGGAAATCGCACATCAATTGCGCCTTCGGGACATCGGCGGCATTATCGTAATCGACTTTATCGACATGGATTCACGCGCTCAGAAGGACGAGCTTGTAAAGGCCCTTCGGGAATTTCTCAAAAAGGACAAGACCCACACAACCGTTCACGGACTGACCGCGCTGGGTCTTGTCGAAATGACCCGAAAGAAAAAGCGCGAGCCGCTTGAAGCCTCTTTTAAATCCATTTGCCCCGTTTGCAAGGGCGAAGGAATGATTCTCAATCGTTAAATGCAAGAATTCAAAATCACCGGAGAATGAAGTATGAACAATCAGAAAGTGCCGATGGATGAAATCAGCCGCCAGTTTGAATATGCCCAGAAGGTAAAAGAAATCCTGCCCGAAGGCAGAAAATACCACATTGTAACCCTCGGCTGTCAGATGAACGTCCGAGACAGCGAGTCGCTTTCGGGGCTATTTGAAATGATGGGCTTTTCAAAGGCCGATACGCGCGAGGATGCGGATCTCATCCTTTACAACACCTGCTGCGTGCGCGAAAACGCCGAAAACAAGGCGCTTGGAAATGTGATCTGGCTTAAAGAGCTTAAAAAGATAAAGCCTCACCTGATCATCGCTGTAAGCGGCTGCATGATGCAGGAAAAGGGCATGGCGGAAACGCTCATCAGGCAGTATCCTTTTATTGATTTTATCATGGGCACGCACAATTTCTATAAAGCGCCCGAATATGTCTACACGGTGCTGACGGAAGAAAGGCAGACCTTTGAGGTTCTTGATATCGACGGCATGGTGGTCGAAGGTCTACCCGCCGTTCGCGGAAGCAATTTTTCCGCCTTTGTCAACATCATGTACGGCTGCAACAATTTCTGCTCCTACTGCATTGTGCCTTACGTTCGCGGCCGCGAGCGCTCAAGAGAAGAAGCAGATATCCTTGACGAGGTCAAGCGTCTTCAGGATGCAGGCGTCAAGGAAATTACGCTTCTTGGTCAGAACGTCAATTCCTATATGGGCGGCGGCGCAAATTTTGCAAACCTTCTTTATAAAATCGATCAGATGGGCATTGAACGCATCCGCTTTATGACAAGCCACCCGAAAGATCTGTCGTACGAGCTGATTCACGCCTACGCCTCCCTTAAGCATCTCATGCCGCATCTGCATCTGCCCGTTCAGGCCGGTAACGACGAAATACTGACGCGCATGAACCGCATCTATTCAAGGGAACAATATTTGGACCTCGTATCCCGCCTGCGTAAAGCCCGCCCCGATATCGGCTTAACAAGCGACATTATCGTGGGCTTCCCGGGCGAAACCAACGAGCAGTTTGAAGACACGTTGTCCCTTGTAAACCTCGTTCGGTATGATGCTGCGTACACCTTCATCTATTCGCCCAGAGCAGGCACAAAGGCTGCAAAAATGCCCGATCCCATAACAATGGAAGAAAAAACCGAGCGCATTCAGCGCCTGATCGACCTTCAGCAGTCGATCACTTCCGAAATTCTCGCCCTTCAGGTGGGGAAGACCCTGCCCGTTCTCGTCGACAGCGTTTCTGCTCGCGACGAAAGCATGATCGGCGGAAAAACTCCGCGCGCACACATGGTCAATTTCCCGGGCAGCAGGGATTTAATCGGACAAACCGTGGACGTTTTGATCACCTCCGCTGGTAAAAACACCCTGCGCGGAGAAATCGTGAAATAAGGAGAAAGCACAATGAACGAAGTATTCTTAAAGACCCGAGAGCTTGGCGAAGCCATTTTAAAAAGCGAAGAATTCGCCCGCGTGAAGGAAGCTGAAGAAAAGGCCATGAAAAACACCGAGGCCGCCGAAACCATGGGCAAATACCTTGAAGCCAAGGGCGAAATGGACCGAATGATGGCCATGGGCGAGAAGGACTGGGCGAGAGTAAAGATTCTTTCCGATGAAATGAGTTCCTATCAGGAGCGCATGAATCTGATTGACGATATCCGCGATTTGAACAATGCACGCGAGGGCTTTGCAAACCTCATCAATCAGGTCAATTCCGTTCTCCGCTTTATCGTAACCGGCGAAATGGAACAGAATGAAGGCGGCTGCTCCGGCTCCTGTGAAACCTGCGGCGGCTGCGGAAATATCAACTAAGGAAACACGCGAAGGAGATATACAAATGGCGCTTTCGGCGATGATGCAGCAGTACCTCACCATCAAAGAAGAGAATAAAGACTGCATACTGTTTTTCCGTCTCGGAGATTTCTACGAGATGTTCTTTGACGACGCCATCGAGGTATCAAAAGAGCTGGAATTGACCCTGACCGGGCGCGACTGCGGCTTAAGCGAGCGCGCGCCCATGTGCGGCGTTCCGTATCATGCGGCGGACACCTATGTCGCCCGCCTCATCGAAAAGGGGTATAAAGTCGCCATCTGCGAGCAGATGACCGATCCCGCGCTTTCAAAGGGCCTTGTGGAGCGCGCCGTTACCCGCATCGTCACCCCCGGCACGGTCATTGAAAACACCATGCTGGAGGACAAAAAGCCCAATTATATCCTCTCCGTTCTCGTTTATAAGGACAAGGCGGGCATTGCCTTTTCAGACGTTTCCACCGGCGAATTCTATCTTTACGAATTTGCGCACGCCCGCCTTCGCCTCTTTGAAGAAATATCCAGAATCGCGCCCAGCGAAATCATCACCTTCTGTAAAGAAGAGCTCGGCTCTTATCTGAACGCTTTTCATTTTGCCGTATCAGAAGTTAATGAAGAGTCGTTTGAATACGCCTCTGCCCGCGAAAAACTGGCGGCGCATTTCGGAAAAGAAGTCATAAAAAACGACAAATCCGGAAAGCTCGCCATCCAGGCTGCCGGCGCTTTAATTGAATATCTTTCAAGCACCCAGAAAAACGCGCTTAAGCACATTTTGTATTTAACGCCATACGATTCCACTCGCTATATGGCCCTTGACCGATCCGCAAGCGCAAACCTTGAGCTTACGCAGACCGTGCGCGGGCAGTCAAGAAAAGGCTCGCTTTTGTCGGTTCTTGATAAAACCGTAACCGCCATGGGCGCAAGAACGCTCAGAAGTTGGATCGAGCGGCCCTTGATTATAAAAAACGAAATTGAATTACGCTTGGGCGCGGTCGATACGCTTGTTAATGACCCCATGCTGCTTGATGAAATGCGCGAGCGTCTCACACCCGTATACGACGTCGAGCGCCTTTTAAGCAAAATCGCCTACGAATCCGTCAATCCCCACGACTGCATCGCGCTCACAAAATCCCTGAAGGCCGTTCCCGGCATCAAGGAGATTTTAAAGGGGAAAGGCTGCCTTCTTGAATCCATTTCAGATTCGCTCGATCCTTTAGAGGAAATCGCGGACGAAATGGACCGCGCGATCGACCTTGACGCGCCCCTTACCATTAAGGAAGGCGGCATATTCAAAAAGGGGTATCTTGAAGAGCTTGATAAGCTCAGAAGCGCGTCCGAGGACGGAAAAACGTGGCTGAGTAACCTGGAAGCCACCGAGCGCGAAGCCACCGGCATTAAAAACCTTAAAATCGGCTATAATCGCGTATTCGGCTATTATATCGAGGTCACGAAGTCGTTTTATAACCTTGTTCCGTACCGCTATATCCGAAAGCAGACCCTTGCCAACTGCGAAAGATTCATAACGGACGAGCTTAAAAACCTCGAAACCACCATCTTAGGCGCGGACGAAAACGCTATCCGCATGGAATACGACATGTTTATAACGCTCAGAGAAACATTAAAGAGCGTTATTCACCGCTTAAGCCAGACCGCAAATGCGCTTAAAACGCTGGATGCGCTTTGTTCCTTAGCCAAGTGCGCATCCTTAAACAACTATGTTCGCCCCGAAATCAACGAAAATGGCGATTATATCATCAAAGACGGAAGACACCCCGTGGTCGAGGAATCCATCGGTCACGAAAAATTCGTGCCGAACGACACGTCCCTTACAGAAGACGGGCGCGTCATGATCATCACCGGCCCCAACATGGCCGGTAAATCCACCTACATGCGTCAGGTGGCCTTAATCGTTTTAATGGCGCATATCGGTTCGTTCGTCCCGGCCCAAAGCGCAAGCGTCTCTTTAACCGACCGCATCTTTACCCGCATCGGCGCATCCGACGACCTTTACGGCGGCCAGTCCACCTTCATGGTCGAAATGAACGAAATGGCCGTGATCTTAAAATACGCAACAAATAAAAGCCTTGTGATTCTGGACGAAGTCGGCAGAGGAACCGGCACATTCGACGGCCTTTCGATCGCATGGGCGGCAGTTGAGCACATTGCGGGCGAAAAATGCGGCGCAAGAACGCTGTTTGCCACGCATTATCACGAGTTATCCGTGCTCGAAGGCCAGCTCAGCGGCGTTGTCAACTACAGAGTCACCGCAAAGGAGCAGGGCGAGGACGTCATTTTCCTAAGAAAAGTCGTTCCCGGCGGCGAAGACAGAAGCTACGGCGTAGCGGTTGCCAAGCTTGCAGGCCTCCCCGCAAGCGTTATATCCCGCGCGAGACAGATCATGGCGCGTCTCGAAGTAGACGATGAGGAAAAGGGCTCCATCGGAAAAACCATTCTTGATAAACGCAAAAACGCAGGCAACCGCCAGGTTGCCTTGACCGACTATAAACCCATGGAACTTGTGGAGGAAATCCGGAGCCTTGACGTAATGAGCATGTCGCCGATTGACGCGCTCAATACGCTTTTCAAGCTCACGGAGGAAGCACGGAGGATCTGATGGCGATAAAATTACTCGACGCAAACACGATCAGCAAAATCTCCGCCGGAGAAGTGGTCGAGCGTCCAAGCTCCGTCGTCAAGGAGCTTATGGAAAACTCCATCGACGCCAAAGCCCGCGCCATCACCGTCGAAATCAAAGACGGCGGCATTACTTATTTAAGAGTCACCGACAACGGCTGCGGCATCCCGTTTCGCGAGGCACGACTGGCCTTTGAAAACCACGCGACCAGTAAGCTCAAAGACGCCGACGGCCTTTGGGATATAAGAACGCTTGGCTTCAGAGGCGAGGCGCTTCCGTCCATCGCCGCGGTTTCCCGCGTCGCCATGACCACCCGCGAAAAAAACACCGATTTCGGCGCAAAGGTTGAAATCGAGGGCGGTCAGTTTAAAGGCGTGTCCGAAACCGGCTGCCCTGAGGGAACGACCATCGTTATGAAGGATCTGTTCTTCAACCTCCCCGTGCGCCAGAAGTTTTTGAAAAAACCCGCCTACGAACAGGGGCTCGTCACCGACGTCGTTTCAAAAATCGCGCTTGGAAATCCTTCCGTTGCCGTAAGATACATTTCAAACGGAAAAACCGTATTTTCTTCCCTCGGAAACGGAGACGTTCGCGCAGCAGCCTTGGCCGTATATGGCCGCGAATACGCACAGGCGCTTCGCGAGGTGGACGCATTTGAAGGCGCATTTGCCTTAAAGGGCTTAATCGGCATCGGCGATCAGGCAAAGCCCACACGCTCTCAGCAGAGCTTTTTCATAAACGGACGGCTGATCCGCTGTCCCATACTGTCCCTCGCTCTTGAAGACGCGTGCAAGGGAAGAGTGACTATCGGCATGCACCCGATGTGCATTCTCTCTGTTACCGTCCCTCCCGAAGCCGTTGACATCAACGTTCATCCAAGCAAGCTCGAAGTGCGCTTCCGCGATGAGGCGGCGTTCCGTTTAACCGCGCAGTCGCTTTTGTCCAAAGCATTTATTTCTGAAACCATGATCGGCGCGTTCACCGTGCCCAAGGAAGATAAAAAAGCCGAAACCATCGTAAAAAGCGTAATCACGCCAAAGATTGATAGGAAAGGGTCTTTCACAAAAGAAGAGTCCAAGCCCGATCAGAAAGAAGAACCCGTTACGCCCGCGCCTGCCGTATCCCGCCCGGTTTTCGCGCCGAAAAATACGGAAACCGAATTAAGCAGCATCTTTAAAGCTCCCGAGACAATGGTAACAGAGGTGCGCGAAACGCCCTTTGTCCGCCCCATGGCAAGGCCCGTCCCGCCGCCTGCGCCCGTAAATCAGCCCAAACCCAAGATCGATCGCGTGATTGCGCCCATCGATTTTAAAAAGACCGAGCAGACGCATATTGAACGCGTCCATGTTACAAAGCAGGAGGAAGCCTTCCGCTTAATCGGCGTGCTTTTCAAAACCTATATTCTGCTTGAATCAGACGGCGCGCTCATCATGATCGACCAGCACGCGGCGCACGAAAGGCTGAATTTTGAAAATCTCAAAAAGCGCCTGGACGAAGGAACCGGCGCGCAGCAGCTTCTGGTTCCATACGTGGTTCACTTGTCCCGCAGGGAAGCGCAGCTGGTGATGGACGCAAAGGCCATTCTGGAAGAAACCGGCTATCAGGTGGAGCCCTTCGGCGACACCGACATTCAGGTTCGAGCCGTTCCCTTTATACTGGGTCAGGCCGACATGCGCATCATGTTTACAGAGATCATCGAATCTCTGGACGCAGTAAAAAACGCCGAAAAGGAAAAGCGCATGCACACCATTATCCAGGCCTCCTGTAAGCACGCGGTCAAGGCGGGGGATATGCTCAATGACCTTGAGATCAAGTCTCTCCTTGACGCCATGCGCATTTCCGGCGCGCCGCCCACGTGCCCGCACGGCAGGCCCGTTCTTCGGATTCTTACCAAAACCGAAATTGAAAAAATGTTTAAGCGCATTCAGTAGGAATATGTATGAATAACATTCTTTTCGGCATTTGCGGCCCGACCGCGTCCGGCAAGACCGGGCTTGCCATCGAGGTTGCAAAGCGCGTAGGCGCAGAGATCGTCTCCGCCGATTCCATGCAGATTTATAAGGGCATGGACATATTATCGGCAAAGCCCACAGAGGACGAAATGCAGGGTATCCCTCACCACATGATCGGCGTTATTGAAACAAGCGCCTATTTCAGTGCGTCGCACTACCGGGAAATGGCGGGAAAGGCCATTGAGTCGATCAAATCCCGCGGAAAAGTCCCCATTCTCTGCGGCGGCACAGGGCTCTATATCGACGCGGTCACACGCGGCATGCGCTTTTCCGAAAAATCGGACGAGAAATTAAGAAACGAACTCAAAGCCATCTCCGAGCAGCCGGGAGGGGAATTGATCCTCCACAACATGCTTAAGGAAATGGACCCGGAAGCCGCCGAAAAATACCCGCCGGGGGACGTAAGGCGCGTGATCCGCTCGATTGAAATCAATAAACTGACCGGCATGACCCGAAAGGAACAGGAATACAGGGATTCTCTGATCAAGGATACCTATGATGCTCGCCTGTTCGCCATCGACTGGCCGAGAGATCAGCTTTATGACAGGATCAACCGTCGCGTCGACATCATGGTCAAAGGCGGCCTTATAAACGAAGTTTCCTCCCTTATGAAGGAAGTCGAAAAGGGGGAGACCACGTCCGTTCAGGCCATCGGCTATAAGGAGATTGCAGAAGCCTTAAAAGGCGAAATCGCCATGTCGGACGCCATAACGCACCTTAAAACCGCAACGCGCAACTATGCAAAGCGCCAGATCACATGGTTTAAAAGGGATCCCCGCGTCACATGGCTTCCTGTAGACGATGTTTCTATTCTTGCAGACCAAATTGCCGAAATCATAATGCATATGGAGGCACAGCATGGAAAACTATCTTGACATCATTGCCCGCGCAGAAGCCGATTGCGCCGAGGCCTTTTCCCGCCTGGACGAAATCGAGCGAATAAACACCAAAAAGGTACTGGATTCCTTCAAGAATCATCGCGTTTCCGCGCGCCATTTCGCACCCACCACCGGCTACGGCTATGACGATATCGGACGCGACACCCTTGGAGAGATTTTCGCAGAGGTGCTTGGTGTCGAAACCGCGCTTGTTCGCCCGCAGATCGCTTCCGGAACGCACGCGCTGGCTTTGTGCCTGTTCGGCATCCTCCGACCGGGCGACACGCTTTTATCCGCCGCCGGAAAGCCGTATGACACGCTTGAAGAAATCATCGGCTTGACGGGCGAGAGGGGAACGGGCTCGTTAAAAGATCTGGGCGTAAACTATAAGCAGGTGGAGCTTAAGGATGGAAAGCCCGATCTCGAGGCGATTCTTAATGCGCTCACGGAC
The DNA here is from genome assembly GCA_015056255.1 of Clostridiales bacterium. Classification (GTDB taxonomy): domain Bacteria; phylum Bacillota; class Clostridia; order Christensenellales; family Aristaeellaceae; genus SFHK01. The sequence goes on from SVGP01000013.1 coordinate 28,102, forward strand.
GACGTTAAGCTCGTTCTCATTCAGCGCTCCCGCGGCTACGACTGGCGGCCTTCCTTAAGCGTGGATGAGATCAACGAAGTGATTGAAAAAATCCACGAGAAAAAGCCTGATGCGTTCGTCATGGTCGATAACTGCTACGGCGAGTTTACAGGCGTCAAGGAGCCCAAGGCCGACATCATGGCAGGATCTCTTATCAAAAATCCCGGCGGCGGCATCGCGCCCACCGGCGGCTATATCGCAGGCAGGAAGGAATGCGTCGATTTGGTCAGCTACCGCCTGACTTCGCCCGGCATCGGCGCTGAGGTCGGAAGCTACGCAGCCAGCTATCAGCCGTTTTATCAGGGCCTTTTCATGGCTCCGCACGTCGTCTGTCAGGCGCTTCGCGTGTCCACGCTTTTCTCCCGCGTGTTTGAAATTCTTGGCTATCAGGTGCATCCCACATTCAACGATAAACGAAACGACATCATCCAGGCCATTAATTTCGAGGACAAGGAAAAGCTCATTTCCTTCGTACAGAACATACAGATAAACTCCCCGGTCGATTCCGAGGCTGTTCCCGAGCCCTGGGCCATGCCCGGCTATCAGGACGAGGTCATTATGGCCGCAGGTACATTTGTGTCCGGCGCATCCATCGAGCTTTCCGCCGACGCGCCCATCCGAGCACCTTTCATCGCCTACCTTCAGGGCGGCCTTACCTATACGCACGGAAAAATCGCGCTTATGGAAATGCTGAAAGGCTGGAGAGAATCAATCCATTAACTAAAAATTTCAAAACAAGACGTAAAACCCGTCCATTACAGGAAGAAACCACCGTGTTTCCGTTGTAGGGGACGGGTTTTACGTTCCGTGACTGCGCTTTTCACATTTTTTTGCATGCATAAATAGTATGAGGATGGGGGAGAATTTGCCTGAGGTGAATGAAAATGATATTTGGTATTATAACAGCCATTGTGTCCGGCGCGGCCATGAGCCTTCAGGGCGTAATGAACACGCGCTTATCTGATAAAATCGGCCTAATGGAATCCAACGCATTTGTGCAGGGCACGGCGTTTCTTTTGTCGCTGATCGCGGTTTTTTTCTTTGGTAAAGGCAGCTTCCAGTCGATTACAAAAACGCCGCCCGTATATCTGTTCGGCGGCGCGCTTGGACTTGTAATCACTTTGACCGTTATGGTTGCCATCAATCATTTAAATCCAACCACTGCCATTTCCATCATATTGATCTCGCAGCTTTTAGTTGCAGCCCTGATCGATGCATTCGGCATCCTCGGAAGCGAAAAAATCGCTTTTACTCCCTATAAAATTTTAGGCGTACTTCTGATGATTGCGGGCGTTATTTTAATCAAATATAAGACGGCGTAGGGCAGAAAATAAAAAATTTCTTCCAAACACTTGACATCGAACATATGTTCTGTTATAATGCAAACAGTTAAAAAATACATCCGAAGGGCGGCGATACAATGGTAGCAAGAAGAGAAAGACAAAGAAGATTCGTAATGAGGAGCGTTCGCGCAGCAACTATGAAGCGCTTTATGCTGGCCATTGTCGCACTTTGCATGCTTTTTCTGGTTTTCGCCTTCAGTATGGAGGTAGGTCTTCGCGCAGGCGCTTCCGTAGCCGGAAACGGTATGATGCCCCTTGGCCTCGTCTTTGCCATATAATGATACAGAAGAACAGCCGTTCGTTTTTATTCGAACGGCTGTTTTTCATCTTGTGCTTTTCGTCTTTTCGTCGTATAATATGAGCACTTCTAAATCCGGAGGGATTTCTATGACGACAAAGATGTGCGTGCTCAATGAATTTAAAGAATGCACCAATTGCGGCGAATGCGAAATGTGCGACCTTGACCCCAATAAAAAATGCGACAACTGCATGAAATGCGTAAACTCGGAAAACGCAGAATTCCGCGGCATACAGATTGACGATATCGAGCTGCCGGATAACAACGAAGAAAACGTTGCATTCCTGAATGAGCTTGAAAAGCAAGTGAAGGATGAAGAAGAATAAACGCCCTTATGTTACCGATACAATGAACGCGCAGGAAATGGCATATACAGGCATTTCCTGCGCGTTCATTGCGCCATACCTGTGATCTTCTGAACAATATCGTTTATCTCATCTTTTTCGCTTACCACATGCAAATCGCATTTCTCCCCATCAAAACACCCGTGCTTTTTTTGAAGCATCATTTCAACTGGCGGCGGCAAAACGCCGCGCATGCGGCTTTTGAACCGCTCCTTGATGGTTTCAATCTCCGCTGTCACAAGCACGCGGTATGCGCCCTCGGGCAAGAGGGAAAGATGCTCCTTTTCCGAAATTACATAGATGATGTTTTCGCCCGACACAGCGTCGGACAGCTTTTTCATAAACATCTTTTTTGCGATCTGCTCGTTTTTGGCAAACCTTATGTAATCCTTGCCCGTATAAACTTCCGCGCCAGTTTTTTCCTTTAATCTCTCTGCAAGGGTGCTTTTACCCGTGCAGCTTTCGCCAAAGATACCGATAACCATTGTTTTTCTCCTTTGTCCAAATTCCGGTTTAAGTATACCATAAACCGCATATACGGGCAATACCGGGCTCTGGAAAGCGCTTTCAAAATGGTCGGCAGGCACGTGTTATACTTGCCTCACAAACAAGGAATTACACGCTTTCAGGAGGAAAAACACATGACTATGTCCGCAGGCCGCACAATGATGGGTTTTGATAAGTTTTCCAATAAGTTTGTGACGGACAAGCTGGGCGAGGACATGGCAAAGATCGTCCGCCAGCACGCCATTGCGTCCACATTCGCTTCCGTCGCTTCCGCAGTTCCCGGCGCGGGAACAGTGGCATGCGTGGTCGCGCAGACCGCAATTGTATACACCATGTACGTTCGCATGAACAGCGCTTTGGGCATTCGCTTAAGCAAGAACATCGTAAAATCCATCGCCTCCGCCGTAATCGCCAACATCGCCACCAACGCCATTACCGTCATCGGCGGCATTGCGGCTTCCACAGCGCTTTCGCTGATTCCCGGCGCAGGCTCCGCCGCATCCGCCGTTTTAATGTGCGGCATCAGCTATGCAACCGTTATGATCGCGGGCATTGTGTACGCCAAAACCCTGTCCGCGCTGTATAAATCCAAGCGCAAAATCGAAACCATGACGGAGGACGAAATCAAGCAGGCCGTGAAAGAAGAGCTTAAAAAGCGCGACATCAATAAAGACATCAAGGCCTTCTCCAGGGAATACAGAACCGAAAAGAAAAACGGCGCCTTTGAAAACACCGAACCGGTTGAACTCGAAGCGATGTAAACAGGATTTGACAGGCGCATTCTTTGAGCAGTATTTCAATCGCGCTAACGCTGTAATCCGTGTTCATAAATTCTCCCAAAGCGCTTCCAAGCTTTTCAAAGCTTTTTTCTGTAAACCACGCATCCATCGATTTTTTCACAAGGTACAAATCCAGCTTTTTCATACATGGCTGTCGGCCCGTGATATGCGTGATTTTCATTGTGCGCAAAGGGATACGCCTCAACAATCTCATATCCTTCGCCTTTGGCCATCGCGCAAACGTGCTCAAGCAGCTGTGTGGCAATACCCATGCCTCTGTAATCAGGCGCAACGGAAAAACATACCACCGACTTTATCCTTTCACCTTGATCTGGCACTGCTTCTTTGAAATTAAAATTTACATTATCGTATGCCGACTTTTCATTTGCATTGCACCAGCCGACGACCTTATCCTGATCATAGGCCAGATATCCTTGTAATCGTCCGTTCTGAATGAGTTGAATCGCCTGTTCGCGATTAAATTGCGCGCAATCCCTGTCGCAGTTCCAAGCCTTCATCTTTTGAAGCTCGCTGTTCCAGTGATAGCACATACAATAACAGCCGCACCAATCATCATTATCTGTAAAAGCATCATGATCGAAATAGGAAAGCCAATCATGAAGTAAGTCAGGCGTAAGCTTTCGGATAGAAATATTCATGCGTTTCCTCCATAATTTTTTGATTGCATTATACCACATTTCAAAATCAAATGATAGGGGAAAGTACGTATCGGCTTGTTAGGGCAGGGGATCTAAACAGCCGCCGCATAATAAAAGCGATTGATCATTTGTCCAAAGAAGTCATAACCGGATGATAGAAAACACGCTGCGCACCGTTTCGGCTCTTTTGAACATCCGCGAAACACTCGACATTCCATCCATAACCTCCTGCAGAACAGACCGATTTCCACTCAAACCCCTTGACAATGGGGCGGATATGGCGTATAATCCAACTATTCGCAAAAGACAGCTTTTACGAATAGTTGGATAGGTTTTGGAAGGGTTTATTCGCCGGACGCCCGTCTTCGTTCGGCCGCGCCTGTTTGGTCCATAACAAGTCGGTTTTCGTTTAATTTGATCCTTTTATGGATTCTGCGCTCTTAGGAACTATCCTTGCGCGCGATTATGAGCCATTCTTTTTTCTGTCAATGATAATTTACTCGTCTTTGAAATTCTGCGCCGCTGTGAGCGATTCTTTTTTGATTCAAAGGACATTCACTTGTTTGCGTTCATCAAAATCGATTTTGCCGGATTCTTTTTGAGCAAATTCATCCGTTTTCACAGACAAACGCCTAGCCGCGTTACTCATATTGCAAATCATTGAAACTTTCAAAACCTCTGCGAATATGCCGTTTACCTTTTAAATTTTTCTTTTCTTTGTTGGATTTATCCTCTTCTTTCCTGTCCCCCTCTTTTCTTCCCCTACTCCCCCACGTCCTTTATTTGTAAATTGGAGGTTAATTTCGTGGCCAAAAATCTTTCCTATGCGCAGGAGCATGCAATTCTGATCACGACCCTTACGCGGAATATTTTATCAACGCTGCCTGCGATCGTCGTCGATTATATTCAGGCCATCGCATCTACAACGCAGCCGCTCACCCGCTACGCATATGCGCGGGATATCCGGCTTTTCATTCATTATCTTTCAAGGGAAAACCCGAAATTCGGCCTGAAGGATCCGCTCAACTGGGATGAAACGGATTTTTCCATGGTGCATGCGCGGGACATCGTTTTGTATCTTGACTATCTCAACTATTATCTGGACGAAAACGATCAGGAGGTTTCGAATCAGGAGCTTGGTAAAATGCGGAAATTTTATTCGCTGAGATCATTTTTCAAGTGGATGTTCAAGCAGAGCCTGATTCCATCAGACGTCAGCGCGCTCGTCGATACTCCGAAACGCCACGAAAAGCCGATTTTAAGGCTTGAAATCGACGAGGTTGCCCGAATGCTCGACGCCGCTGAAAACGGCGATAAGCTGTCTTCCCGCCAACAAAAATACCATGAAATCACAAAAAAGCGCGATCTTGCGATGCTGACGCTGTTTCTGGGAACGGGCATCCGCGTGAGCGAATGCGTGGGCCTTGATATCGATCATCTGGATTTTGAAGTCGGCGGCTTTCTGGTCACGAGAAAGGGCGGAAATCAGGCGATTCTCTATTTCCCGGCGGAAGTCGAAGCGGCTCTTAAGGATTATCTGAGCGAGCGAAAAAAAATTCAGGCCCTTGAAGGACATGAAAACGCGCTGTTTTTATCCCTCCAGAAGCGCAGGATGACGGTCCGCGCGGTTGAAAATATGGTAAAAAAATACGCTGCCATCGCCGCCCCCCTCAAAAAGCGCATCAGCCCTCATAAGCTTCGCTCCACCTTCGGAACCAGCCTCTACCGCGAAACCGGCGATATTTATCTCGTTGCAGACGTTTTGGGACACTCCGACGTCAACACCACGCGCCGCCATTACGCCGCCATGAGCGACGAAAGGCGAAGGCTCGCCGCAAAAAAAGTGACGCTTCGAGATGACGAAGCGCCCAGGGAAATTACGGACGAGGTTTTGAAAATCGCGACGGATCAGGAAAATCAAACGAAACCGGATACAAGTAAAACAGAATCATAGTTTTTGTTGTTGAAACATCGTAAGGGCAATCATCAATCGCCCGCGCGTCTTTATACTTTAAATTGCTTTACCGCCGCTGTGGCCAGTTCGTCGCAGCGGTTGTTTTCTTTATTTGAGGCGTGCCCCTTTACTTTGTGGAAGACGACTGTGTGAATATTGATAAGTTCTACGATTTTTTTCCACAGATCCACGTTTTCCACCGGCTTTTTATCCGCCTTCACCCAGTTTCTTCTGATCCAGTTGTTGAGCCAGCCCTGTTCAAAGGCGTTGACCAGGTATGCGCTGTCGGAATACAAGTCCACGCGGCAGGGCGCGTTCAGCGCTTCGAGCGCTTTGATGGCCGCGGTCAGCTCCATTCGGTTGTTGGTAGTTTCCCTTTCGCCGCCGGACATTTCCTTTCGGTGTTCGCCGTAGATAAGCACGCAGCCCCAGCCGCCGGGGCCGGGATTTCCCGAACATGCGCCGTCTGTGTAAATGATAACTTCCTTCATATCTTCCTCTTACTTCTTAAATGCATTTTCTATAGCGCGGGCGTTTTCAAGCATGCGTTCAAAATAGGCTTCCGCGCCGTTTTGAGCGCCTCCTGCCGAAAGCGTATCGATGAGCGCAATTTCATATCCCGTCGCTCTCAGCGCCTCTAAAAGCGATTTTGGAGCCTGTTTTTCAATGAGCACCACTTCAGCATTACTTTCTTCGAGCGTTTTCAGCATTTGGGAAAGGCTTGTCTCATCCGGGTATTCCCCGCTTTCGCGGTCAATCCTTGTAACCACGTTCAAAGCAAAATCATTGGCGATATAGATCAGGCCTTCGTGCAGAAGCGCAGTGCGTTTTTGGTAATCGACGGCGCTTTTTACTTCCAATATCGATTCCGAAAGCGATTCGAATTTTTCATAGGCGCTTTTGAGATTTCCGATGTAGACGGACTCGTAATCCGGATCCAGCGCGATCATATTGGCTGCAATGGCTTCCGTCAGCTGAAGTCCGCCGCTTGCTGATAAAAACAGCCACGGATTTGCGCCGTACAAGTGGCTTTCCTCATTATCCGTCTGGTAGGAAGCATCCAGAATCAGCGAGGACGACGCGCTGATTACACTCGGGCCTTCCTCGCCCAGATTCATAAGCCCCTGTTCGAACGATTCAAAGCCGTTTCCGATCAGTATGACCGCGTCGCAGTTCACGGCGATATACTGATCCCAGTCGGACAGGACATAATTTCTCATGCATCCGTCCTGCGGCTGAATGAGCAGATTGAGATTCATACCCGGAATATCTTCCGTCACAATCAGATCCGAAAGCATGTACGCCGGCAGAAACGACGCATAAATGCTGAAATTTTCCGGGATGTCCTTATCCCCGACAACCGGCGCGCACCCAGACAGGATGAGCGCCGGCATAACGAGGAACAATAAAAACAAAATACGTTTTTTCATCCAAGCTCCATGTATTTTTTCTTAGTATACCCTGTTTTTTCTATGCGATCAGCTGATCGGATACGATACGCAGATTTCCGCGCCCCTTACGAAATCGCCGGGCCGCATGGCGGGATTGCGCCTTAAAAGCTCCGAAGACGTGATTCCAAACGCCGAAGCGATGGAGGAAATCGTGTCTCCCGGCTGAATGATGTATTTTCCGCTGCCGGAACATGCGCAGGCCTTTAACGGATACACATATCTTTGCCCCGGCAAAAGCGCGTTTAATACAAGGCGCGGGTTGAATTCGGCAAATTCCTGAAAGCTGATCCCGTATTTTTGCAGAATGTCGTAAAGCGTCTGACCGCACTGAACGGTGTCGGTACCCGTACAGGCGCGTTCGGCCGCTCTTAAGGATGCGCAGTCAGGCACATCGTTTACAAACGGGCACGTGTCGCTGGGCGGATTCGGCTCGACCGGTTCGCGTTTAGGCACGCATATGTATTGGCCGATGGCAAGGCGCGTGGGCTCTACATAGGGATTTAAGTCCATCAGAGTGTTGACCGAAACGCCGTATTCCCGCGCAAGATCCCAGAGCGTATCGCCTTTTTTGATCACGTAAAGGTCGGCGTCCGGGCACGTGAGCCGACGCGTGGGAATGCAAATCTGCGTATCGGGCCGAACCGTTGAAAAATCGATGTCCGGGTTTACCGAGATCATCGCGCCGACGGTCGTCTGAAAGGCCGTAGCCACCTTCTGAAGCGTGTCGCCTGCCTTCCAAACATATCTGAGCGAGCCCTGAGGACAGCGCACGGCTGCGGTAGACAATTCCATAAAAGCATTCCTCCTTAAGCGTTGTTCATTCAATCGTATTCGAAAAGGAGGAATTGGGTTCCTTATTTATGGATCTCGTCGCCTTTTTTAAGAAGACGCCAAAGATTCATGCCCATGATGCCGGAAACGGTTTCATCGTCATAGCCATGCTTTTTAAGCGCGCCGGCAATCGTGTGCATGCAGGCAGCCGTCTCCATGCCCCTGGGCTGAACTTCGATGCCGTCAAAATCGCTTCCAAGGCCGATGACACGCTTTCCTCCACGGGAAGCGATGTAATCGATGTGGCGGATCACATCGTCAACCGACGTATTCTCGCCGCCGTCTTTCAGGAAATGCGGATAGAAATTGATGCCGATGTAGCCGTTTTTTTCGATGATCGCATCAATCTGATCGTCTTCTAAGTTTCTGTAGGAAGCGCACAGCGATTTGCAGTTGGAATGGCTGGCAATGGGCGGGAGCGTCATATTTTCATATACGTCCCAGAAGCCGCGCTCGTTGAGATGCGATACGTCCGCATAGACGCCGCGCGCGTCCATTTCCTTTAAAAGGGTAAAACCAAACGGCTTTAAACCCGTAGTGTTGTCGATCTTGGCCGGCGTTCCGATCTGATTGTCGTAGTTCCAGGTGAGCGCGATCATGCGAAGGCGCAGCTCGTCGTCCAGCTCGTGCAATCGCTCGATTTTGCCCTCCAAAACCTCGCCGCCTTCAATGGAATATACGCCGTAAAGCCCGTCCGGCGGGTTATCGGGAAGCTTCCCGGTAATAAAGGGAATCTCCAGCGTTTTGCTGGCTTCAATCATCCGCCTGGCGTTTTCATAGGGCGTGTCCTTATATTGCCTTGCGCCCGCAAACAGCGCAAAGGTCTGAAGATTGACTTTTCCCTTCAAAAGATTTTCTTTCCCGGCCATGAACCCGCCGTCCGACCAGCTTTCAAACAGCATGGAATACAAAGTATCACAGTGCGTATCCGCAATAAACATATTTTTCGCCTCCCGTCAAGGCTTATATTTTATCACGCCGCACGTGCAAATTCAAGCAAGACCGCGTTATCATCCGTATTTTCGTATAAACGTTTCAAAAAGGCCCTTCTTTCGATAAACTTTACGTATTTTAACAAAATTAGCTATTTACAAATCCCTTGTACCCTGCTATAATAATCAACGTTGCGAGGGCAAACCAAACAACATGGGGCATTAGCGCAGTTGGTAGCGCGTTTGAATGGCATTCAAAAGGTCAGGGGTTCGACTCCCCTATGCTCCATACAAGAATCCGAACTTCTTCTCCTTGAGAATGGGTTCGGATTCTTTTCGTCATAAGAAACATTAGGCATCTATCTTTGATCATATGAAAAGCGCCCCTATTTGGAGCGCTTTCAGAATGTTATTTTAGGCCCAACAGTGTTCGCAGACAATCTCTGCGCCCATAGAGAATACGATCAATATAGACAACTCCATCCTGCACACGATAGAAAGCCAGAAAGTTATTTGCCGGCACAAAGCGATAATCACTGTGTATACGCGAAATGGTATCCAGAGGTGCGCCGCTGAATGGAAACTCCCGCAACGACTCCGTTTTTACCAATATAGCGTCAACCGTATGATCCGCCGCATCTGGATTACAGAGATCCGAATAAATGTAGTCCCAGATTTCATCCAGATCCTTCAATGCCTCAGGAGAATACTTCAAATCAGCCATTTCTCTTTGCGCGGAAATGACTGCGAACATCCTCAGAGGACAGCCATCCGTTTTCCTCTCCGGACTTTCTGCCCTTATTCAGTTCACTGACCAGCGTAATCTCGGCCTGAAGCTTTTCATAATCCCTTATATCCAAAATGGCATATTGACCGCGACCGTTCTTTGTCAAAAATACCGGCGCGTCCGAACCAACTTCGCGCAGCACTTCACTGTAATTTCTAAGATCCGTAACAGGTTTGATGTTCGGCATATCGCCACCTCCTCACGTCCATAGTATACCACATTGCGCTGTAAAATTCAACATCGAATTATACAGCAGCGTGTTCCGATTCTTTTTCAGTAAAAAATGTGTTCGCAGTCAAATAAAAACAAACAGCTTTCGAGCGAAAATCGCTTTGGAAGCTGTTTTTTCATATGTATGCTTACCGATATGCATTTACATGATATAGGGAGGCTGATGGCGGCTGAGGACTTCCAGCATTTGCTCGCGCGCGCAATCCGCATACTCGTTGTTGCCGGAGTAATCCGTGTGCTGTTTATACAGGCGATATTTTTCAACAATGGATTCCAGCAGCGCCCTTTGCAGTTCCAGTCGCTTCGTCTCATACTGGCGGTTCGTGCTCATCAGAATCAGCGCATCGTACATCTCGTTTGCCAAACTTCGATCGCTGATCGTCATCGGAAAGAACAACGTTATTTCGTCGTTTGCATAAAATGAGATCTCATCTGCGTTAAAGACCTTTCCATAGCCGTACATCAGCCAGTCAATGGGCACGTTGAATTTATCTGCGATCAGTTTAAGAAGGCGAACGAGCTCGCTCATGGAAAGGTTGAAGGACACGTTGGCATTATCGTCCGACTTGATGCCGTGCTCGGCAATTTCCGTGATCATGACGGGCATGTTCAGCTTTTTGGCAAACTCAGGCTGCGTAAGCTTTGCTTTTTTGCGGATCAGTCCGATTCGCTTTCCGACGGCTTTCCGGTTCAAGGATTCATTTTCATACATACTTATCTTACTCGCTTTTGCATAGATTTTAGTGGGATGGACGGACGCGCCCATCCCCGTTTGACGCTTTTTTCATTCACTTTGCGGTGATTATGCCGCTTGTGTAATTCCTTGCTTCGCTGGCAGTATTGATCGTGCAGAGGAACACCACCTTTACACGGTAGGTTTCGCCCGAAACGCCGTTAAAGTAGCGGCTGAAGGTGTAGTTGGTTAAGTTGGCGCCCAGGGAGCCGTTTAAAAGGCCGCTGACGTCCACCCATTCGCCGTCTGCATTGCGTTTTTGAACCTGATAGCTGGCTACGCCGAGTTGGTTGCAGATGCCGATGCCGGTGGTTGAAAAGACGATCTTGATTCTGCCGTTGCCTTCCTTGGAGAGCGTTGTACCGTAGCTGCAGAAGAAATTGCTGGAACGGGGCGCGGCGCCCTCCGCCTGCGCGCAGGGAATCACGCAAAGGACAAACAGCATGGCTGCCAGAAACAACGTGACAAATCTTTTCATTGTATGTTTTCCTTTCCTAACTTATAATTCTGAAGTGTACAGAGCCGCCAGTCAGGATTCGGCAATACCGAGAATGATGTTTCTAAGCTCCTCTTCGGTTATATCGCCGTAAATCGAATAATGTACGTTCCGATCGATCCACGACGCCGAAAGGAGTTTTGTATCGCAGTTCAGATAGTAGGTCACTTCCTGATTCGCGATGATTTCCAAAACGGGGTCGGTGACCGTCTTTTGATATTCATACGCCGAAACATTTTCATCGTCATAGAAAAAGTTCGTCGTCAGACTGAAAAAATCGTCTTCACCCATATAAGTTGCCGAGAAAATCGCCGTGCTGTCGTCTTCATACATGGAGCCCTGAATGAAGGTAAAGCGCTCTGGCATCCATGCGGGCAGCACCCTAAAATCGTTCCACTCGACCGGCATTTTCTCCATGGAATCGTAGAAAACCTGCTCATACCCGGTGTCTTCATCATCATACAGGACGTCTGTCTGCACGGATTCCGTCTGTCCCGGCGTATTGGCGCTGTAGATGCCGAACGATTCGGCCAGCGGCTTTAACAGCTTCAGTAGAAACGTCCAGTTAAAGGCATAAGCGCTTCCGACGGAAAGAGCGGATATGGTAATCAGAACCAGCAGGCACGCGACAATGCGGCGCGCGGTTGTGAGATTCATCCAGCCTTTTTTACGCTGCGTTTTGCTTTCAATCGCTTGCCAGGCAGTTGATTTCTCCTGTGCGGACGGGCTTTCTTCCAGCGTTTTCAGTATTTCTTCCACGAGAGCCGTATCGATTTCCGATTCCGCTTTGGAAAGTTCCTGTTCCAGCATTGTATTTAGCTCATATTGCGTCAACTCCGTTTCGCGGTCTTCCGCCAGACGTGCGATGATCTTGCGTACATCCATCTCATTCGGCATTCTTTGCACACTCCATTCTGTATATGTACGGAATATATCATTTCATTACAGATTACAAAAAATATTTTTCGATTTTCTTTCTGATGCGAAACAGGCGAACCCGAAGGGCGTTGGGACTCATATGCATCTCATTTCCAATCTGTTCAAGCGTCCGCCCCTCGAAGCCGTATTGAACAATCAGCTTAAAATCATCCGGCGAAAGGAGCTGTTCAAGCGTGATGCGGATATCGCTGACGGCGGTTTTATCATTTTCCGCGGCAACAAAAAGCAGCGAACCTTGCTTGCTTTTGCGCATCTCTTCCTGCGCAAATTTTCGCTTTTTTCGTTCGTTGCGATTGTTTTTACGTATGTAGTTTTTACAAATATTGACGGTTGTTACCACAAGCCAGGCCTCGGGTTTCGGATGTTTATAAATTTCCTGCCGAGCTGCTTCAAGAAAAACATCCTGCGGTATGTCCTGAGCGTCGCAGACATGTCCCACATACAGCCGCAGGCGATTGACTGCCAGGCGGTACAGGGTATCGTAGTTGGCGTCATACAGTTCCTTAAGCCACGTATCGGATTTCATTCTATCCTTCCTCTGTACAGTTTTAGCGGTTTTTGATAAAAGCGCTGAATGGAGTCTATCAGTAGAGCCTATTGCTCGTCCTTCCTCGGATAAGGCGCTTTTTCATCCGTTAAACCGGCAAGATAATCCATACTCGTATTCAGCGCCAGCGCAATGCGCTTGCATTGCTCAAACGTATAATAACGACGACCGGACTCGATTTTGGAGTAATCGCTTTGATCAATGCCGGTAAGCATCTGCATCTTGACCTGTGTGTAACCACGCTCTTTGCGAAGATCTTTCAATCTGGACATATACATCACCCATTCGATTATGCCCGATTGACCTATAACAGAATAAGGTTAATTTGACCTATTCTTTTATTGGCGTCCGCGTTCAATCGCGGATAGCGCTGAAACTGAAACAGGAAAAAGCGGACAATTCGCCCGGGTAGGCTTTTCCCGTAATATTACACAGCGCACCCTCTTTTCCTTCTGGCAAATACGCTTTCAAAGTGATATAATGAAAAATGGAAACCGACGCGTTTATAAGCGAATTTGATTTTACAAGGGAGTATCTGAAAAATGGCATCCAAACCGAATTATCAAAAGACGCTTTTGGCCTGCTATCTCGGATTTGTTACACAGGCGATCACCGCCAATTTTGCGCCGCTTCTGTTTTTGACATTCAGAAGCGAATACTTTATTCCGCTCGACAAAATAGCCCTGATTCCGCTTGTTTTTTTCATGACCCAGATTCTGGTCGATTTTGCCGCGACGAAATTTGCAGATAAAATCGGATACCGGGCATGCGTTATTACTTCACAGGCCGTGTCCGCCGCCGGTCTTGCGCTGATGGCGGTTTTACCGGACGCGCTGGGCGATCCCTTTATCGGCATACTGATCTGCGTCGTTCTTTACGCCATGGGCGCAGGACTGATTGAGGTTTTGATCAGCCCGATTGTGGAGGCCTGTCCGTTTGAAAACAAAGACGGCATGATGAGCCTTCTTCACTCCTTCTATTGCTGGGGTTGGGTTGGCGTTATCCTTATCTCCACGCTGTTTTTCACCTTGTTCGGCATTGAGAACTGGAAGATTCTTTCCGTGATCTGGGCGGTTATCCCATTTTATAACACCTTTAATTTCATCAACTGCCCCATCGAGCGGCTTGTTGAGGACGGCGAAGGCATGCGCATTGGCCAGCTTTTCCGCATGCCCCTTTTCTGGCTGTTGGCGCTTTTGATGGTATGCTCCGGCGCGTCTGAAATTTCAATGTCGCAGTGGGCTTCGGCGTTTACGGAATCCGCGCTCGGCGTATCAAAGACCGTCGGCGATCTTGCGGGGCCCTGTCTTTTTGCGATTCTGATGGGCATAGCAAGGGTGTATTACGGAAAGATGAGCGACAAGCTTGATCTGACCAAGACCATGCTCTTCTGCGGAGGATTGTGCCTTTTCTGTTATTTCCTTGCATCCCTTTCCCCGCATCCCGTATTCGGACTCATCGGATGCGCGCTGTGCGGCCTTTCCGTCGGCATTATGTGGCCGGGCACGCTGAGCATTTCCGCGCAGAAATGCCCGAAGGGCGGCACGGTAATGTTTGCGCTGTTGGCGCTGGCGGGCGATCTGGGCGGCTCCATCGGCCCATCGATGGTAGGCAATATCGCAAGCTTTATGGGCGGAAATCTCAAATACGGCCTGTTCTTCGGCTCTGTCTTCCCTGTTCTTCTGATCGCAGGGCTCATTCTTCTAAAAAGGAAAGTAAAACGAAATCAGAAGCTTCCACATTAATGGAATGTTTCTTCCGTTTTTCAGGCATGAAAGTTCTTTTTCCATAACGCCATGCGCTTTATCGAGAAAAAACTGCTCGCATAAAAAGATTCTTAATTATTTTTCTTATTTGTATTGACAAGCCTATATATTTCTGTATAATTATGATATGTTTAAACAATTTATTAACTTAAAGGAGGCACTCACATGAAAAAGGTTCTCGCACTGGTACTTTCCCTCATGCTTCTTGCGATGGCCGTTCCCGCCATGGCGGAAGGTCTCGCAGTCGGCACCTACGATCCTGCATCCGCCGGCACGGTTGAGCTCGGCTTTGGATGGTGGGGCAATCAGGTTCGCGACGAAGTGACCAAAAATGCTGCCGACTTCTTTACGGAGAACTACCCGAACATTACCTTTAACCTGAATGCCCAGACCTGGAACAACTATTGGGCGCTGATGAGTACCTACGCCGCCAACAACGACCTGCCCGACGTTATGCAGCAGGACTACGCCTACATTGAGCAGTGGGTAGAAGCCGGAGACCTTCTGGATCTGACCCCCTATGTAGAAAGCGGCGCCCTTGATCTGAGCACTATGCCCCAGAATATCATCGACACCGGTAAAGTCGGCGACGGTCTGTACGCCATCTGCTGCGCCGTTAACGCGCCCGCCATGCTGTACAATAAGACGCTCACCGATTCCCTCGGCATCGAAGTTCCGCTGAACATCACCTGGGATGAATTCGTTGACATTTCCAGACAGATCTACGAGGAGACCGGCATCGGCGCCATTTATGGCGACGGCAACTCCGAGAATCCCCTGACCTATTACTCCCGTTCTCTCGGCTACAATGCGCTTTGGAACGAAGATGGTCTGCTGGCTGACGCTGAAGAAATGGCCGGCTACTATCAGCGCCTGATTGACGGTGTAAAAGAAGGCTGGCTGTTTGACACCGATAAGCTCGCTGGCGTAAACACCGCTGACCTGGCTCAGTATCCGTTGGTATACGGCGCTTCCAACGACGTTCGTGCTTGGTGCACGCTCGCCTTCTCCAACCAGGTAGCCGCCTATCAGAACGCGGCCACCGCTGACGGAATTGAGCTTGGCTTCTCCACCTGGCCGTCCTCTGATCCCGTTGCTTCCAACTACATGAAGCCCGGCCAGTTCTTCGCCGTCACCACCGACGCTGAGAATCCCGATCTGGCAGTTGCTTTCCTGAATTACCTCCTCAACGACGTACAGGGCAACATCCTTCTTCGCGCCGAGCGCGGCGTACCGCCCTGCACCGCTACCGCTTCCGCCATCGCGGAGGAAGTTGGCAAGGCCGACCCCACCTATCCCGCATCTGTTGAGTATCTGGCCTTTGTAGGCGAAAACTGCAGCCCGATCTTCCCGCCGCTGCCCAGCTATGCCGGCACCGCACAGACCGAGGTTATCCAGTATCTGTCCGATGAATGCCTGCTTAAGGACACTGAAATGACCGCTGAAGAAGCCGGCCGTCTCGCCGTTGAAATGATCGCTGAAATCGCTTCCCAGTATTAATCCATATACTCGGTTCAATGAATACACGCATCCCTCAGTAAGCCTCAGGAGAGGGGCGGATTTCGCCCCTCTCTTCAGTATATCCACATGAAAAATACCGCCAAGGAGGCTCTCTCATATGACTTTCACGACTAAGACAAAGAAAAAAAGATCTTCCTTTTCCGCATGGATCCAAAAGGAAAATGTAGCCGGATATGTTTTCAGTCTGCCGTTCATCTTTGGCTTTTTGATGTTCATGGTCATACCGATGGGGCTTTCTTTCTATTACTCCTTCTGCAGATATGACATTCAGACCCCAACAATATGGATTGGACTGGGTAATTATATTGAGATTTTTACCGATGATCCTACCTTCAGAAAGTCATTAATGGTCACCTGCTATTACGCACTGATCGGTACGCCGCTCAAGGTTATCTTCGCGCTGATTGTCGCGCTGATTTTAAACCATGAAACCCGCGCAGTTCCGATCTATCGCGCCACCTATTATCTTCCGTCGATCATCGGCGGGTCCGTTGCCGTCGCCATTTTATGGCGTCGTATTTTCGAATCCAACGGCACCATCAACGCGATTTTGGGCAATATTTTCCCGTTCCTTCAAGGCTATAACTGGTTCAGCGAAGGCCCGGCCATCTGGGTTCTGATTCTTTTGACGGTCTGGCAATTCGGCTCCTCCATGCTGATTTTCCTGTCGGCGCTTAAGCAGATTCCGCGTGAACTGTATGAAGCGTCTTATGTGGACGGCGCAAATGGAAGCAAAAAATTCTGGCGCGTAACACTACCTTTGCTGACGCCCACCATCTTTTTCAACCTCGTTCAGCAAACCATCAACAGCTTCCTTGCCTTCACGCAATGCAAGCTGATCACCAACGGCGATCCACGAAAATCCACGCTGTTTTACACAGTTTATCAATATCAGAAGGCCTTCCCTGCGGTCGGCAAAAGCCAGATGGGCTATGCGTCTGCATTGGCATGGATCATGCTTGTGATTATTTCTGCAGTCACTGCATTTTTGTTCTGGACAAGAAACAAATGGGTCTATGAAGACTAAGAAAGGAGGGCATAAACATGGTAGGCAGAAGCAGGCTCAAAGAGTTTATCTATCATCTTTTGGTTTCAATAGGCATGCTGATCATGATCTATCCGCTTTTGTGGATGGTGTTTTCCTCCTTTAAGCCCACGGACATGGTGCTTCCCACCGCTGCAAAGCTGTTTCCGGATGTGTGGACAGTGGATAATTATATCCGCGGCTGGAAGGGCTTTATGGGCTATTCCTTTGGCACCTTCTTTGCCAATTCCTTTTTCATTTCCATAACCTCCACCTTTGGAACGCTTTTGTCCTCCTCGTTTGTCGCCTATGCGCTTCAGCGTCTGAAGTTCAAGCTGCGCCGTGTTCTTTTCGTTCTGGTGCTCATCACCATGATGCTGCCGGCGCAGATACTGATGATTCCTCAGTTCATGTGGTACCGTCACTTAAACTGGGTCGGTACGTATTATCCAATGATCCTCCCCTACTTTTTTGCGATTCAGGGCTTTTTTATCTACCTGATCATGAACTTCATCGGCGGAATTCCGAAGACGCTGGACGAAGCCGCCAAAATCGACGGATGCAGTTATTACAGCATCTTCTTCAGAATCGTACTCCCGCTGATTGTACCCGCGCTGGTCACTTCCGCAATTTTTTCCTTTATCTGGCGCTGGGACGATTATCTTTCCGCGCTTTTGTACGTCAACCGCGCAAACATGCGCCCCGTATCGCTGGCGCTTCAGCTGTTCAACGATCCTTCATCCGGCTCGGACATCGGATCTACCCTGGCTATGTCCACTCTTTCCATCGTTCCTGCAACCATCATTTTCCTTGTTTTCCAAAAATCACTCGTCGAGGGCATCGCTTCCTCCGGCATCAAGGGATAACTCGTCCCACCTCGCGTGCTTATTTGCTTTTTCGTTTCGTGCGGGAATCCGGAAGGACTCCCGCTTATTTTTATTCAAAAATGATTTCTGATCGACCTGCGCTCATGTTCAAATGGAATCATGCGCTTATGTTGAGCGCTTATTTCCAACACACATGAAGCGTTGACAGCGTTTCCGGGGCGCGATATACTTATTATTGCTAAACATACGCTTTATGGAGGGCGCATCCATGAAAAAGATGGATTTCCACGTGCATATTTCAAATGATCAGACGGACGTTTTACAAAGTATTGAAAATTTCAAATCGCTTTCCGAGCGCAATCATTTATCCGCCATCTGCATTCAGTCTGCCGTCATGTCCTCAAACGGCATGCACCCTAACTGCAACGAGAAGGCGCTTGAAATCATAAAGGGCAATGAAAACTGGTACGCGTTTGCCTCTCTTCATCACGACCGCGATTTTGTCGAGCAGACCAAGGAATACATGGACAAAGGGTTTCGCGGAATAAAGATGCTCGAAGGAAAGCCTACGCTTTACCGTAACTACGGCTATGGGTTTGATCATCCGCGCTTTGAGGCGTTTTTCGATTATGCAGAAAAAAACGCGATTCCGCTCGATATTCACAACAACGATCCTCTGATTCATTGGGATATCAATAAAATTTCCGAAAGAGCGCTTAAAAAGGGATGGTACTACGACAGCACCTTCCCCACTCAGAAGTATTTTTTTGACGTGCTTGAAAATATACTGGATCGTCATCCCGGCCTTCACGCAGCGCTCGCCCATTTCGGCTTTTATTCAGACGACATTCAAAAAGCCGAAGCCCTCATGGAAAAATGTCCGAATCTTGTTATGGACATGACCCCCGCCATGATTATATACGATCAGCTTTCGAATACGCCCGATGAAGCGAAAGCATTCCTTTTGAAATATCAGGATCGCATCCTTTATGGAACCGATGTTTCCAATTGCATCGAGGGCGAAGTGCGCGAAATGAACGACACGAAAACCCTTCTTATGCGCGCGTTTTATGAAGGCGACGGCGAATATGAAATCGGCGGATTCCACATTAAAGGAATGAACCTTCCATCGTGCGTGCTTGAAAAGCTCTATTTCCATAACGCCATGCGCTTTATCGGGAAGGAATAATCCGTTCTTTACTTGCGCATTTTAGATTTCTTCTGTATAATGTTCCCATTCCTATTTTGTCCCAAAGGAGGATTTTTTTCATGCAGTTTATTTTGCGTATTCTGGAAGGCGCTCTGATCGGCCTTGGCGCAGTGCTTCCCGGCATTTCCGGCGGCGTACTTTGCGTAATATTTGGCGTTTACAAGCCGCTGATGGAGGTACTGGGAAACCCGCTTAAGAACTGGAAAAAGCATTTGAAGCTTCTGATTCCGATCGTCATCGGCGTAGTCGTCGGTTTTCTTGGAATCGCTAAGCTCCTGGGCTTCCTTCTGGACAGATATCCGGGCCCGTCGGTATTTTTGTTTGTGGGTCTGATTATCGGCATGCTCCCCTCTCTTTTCAGAGAAGCCGGCGAGCAGGGCAGAAGCAAAAATTCCTTTATCGGAATGGCGGTTGCGTTTATCATCGTGCTTGCGCTGCTTATTTGCCTGATGTTTGTCTTTAACCTCACTATCCCCTTTAACTTCTTTACCTGCCTTTTCTGCGGCTTCTCCCTCGCCTTAAGCATCATCGCGCCCGGCATGAGCTTTTCAACCTTCCTCATGCCCCTTGGCCTTTATCAGCCCTTTGTGGAGGGCATCGGAAATCTGGATTTCTCGGTTCTCATTCCGGTCGCCATCGGCGCGGTGGTCACTTTTGTTCTGTTCGTGCGCGGCGTCAATTACATGCTCAAGCATCATTACTCCGTCATGTTCCATTCGATCATCGGCGTTGTCATTGCCGCCACGCTCTTAACGCCGTTTGAAAAGGAACTTTTAACCGTCGCATACGCAAACGCAGGCGCAATCGCCGTCAATCTTCTTTTTGCCGCCATCGGCGTTGTCGCCGCACTGGCGCTTGACAAATTCAATTCCAGCGTAAGCAAGGAATAAAACGTCGGTTTTCTATTAAAAGCCGCGATATCGCTTTTAAAGGCGATATCGCGGCTTTTCTGCGTTTTGACAATAAAGAAACCCGCTTTTAAATCACTCGGTTCTGAGCGCCTCTACAGGGTCTTTTCGGGCAGCGCTTCTGGACGGGATGATGCCGGCGAAGAGCGTCAGGAGCACGCTGATCACGATTAAAACAACCGCCGTGTTGATCGGAAGATGCGCGCTTAAGCTCATGATGTCGGTCAATTCATGGATGATGGCGTTAATCGGGATGCAGAGAATGTACGTAACCACAACGCCCAACAGACCGGAAGTAAAGCCGATAATCAT
The DNA here is from genome assembly GCA_015056255.1 of Clostridiales bacterium. Classification (GTDB taxonomy): domain Bacteria; phylum Bacillota; class Clostridia; order Christensenellales; family Aristaeellaceae; genus SFHK01. Next base: position 48,540 of record SVGP01000013.1, read on the forward strand.
GGTTTCTGCATTGAACATTCTGGATACATTTCGCTTGCTCGCACCGATTGCGCGCAGAATTCCGATTTCCTTGGTTCTTTCCTGAACGGAGATCAGGGTGATTACGCCAATCATGATCGAAGAAACGATCAGGGAAATCGCGACGAATGCGATTAAAACGTAGGTAACCGCATTGATGATCGAAGTGACGGATGACATCATAATGCCCACATAATCCGTGTAGCGAATCTTCGAAAGCTCGGGTACATCCCTGTTGTACTCGTCAATGGCTTGCTTGATAACATCCTTGCTTTCAAAGGTAGAGGTGTAGAGGTTGATGGAGGAAGGAACATCGATATCCACATAGTTTAAAAGCTTCAGATTGGTCTCGTAAGTGGATTCAGAGAACTTCATCACCGCATCGTACCATGCCGAGCGCTGCTCCTCCGTCCACCTGGCCATTTCAGCATCAAACATCATCGAAAGCTGATCGTCCGGCACCTGACTGAGCTGCGCAGCCGCCTGCTCTGCAATCGTCATACGGATCTGCTCGCTCATTGCGTTTGCATAAAGCGCCTGAAGGTCGCTTTCGGGCATCTGTGCAATATAGCCTTTCGCCGCTTCCTCGCTCATGCCCATGGTTTCAGCCGCGCCCTTGACGAGCATGGCGATCATGGTTTCCGTATCGGTCGCCGCCATCTGCTGAGCAACCATCTGACTCACCTGCGCCTCGTCCGGAACGCTCTTGATGCTTCTGTAGGCGTCCGCCTTTTCCTGATTCGTCATACAGGCGGCGTAGGCATTGAACGCTTCCGCCTTCTCTGCATCGGTCTTTACCTCGCCCTTAAAGGGAAGTCCGGTAAACACATCCGTTTCAGGATTCGACAGCTGCTTTTCAATAATCTGCGCGCGGGCATTTTCACGAATGACATATTCGGTGAGTGCCTTCGTGTAGCCGATGCCGCCGCTGATCATAGTGGAGGTGGCTTCCTCGCTTCTTCTGATAATGCCGGAAACCTTGAGTGGAACGGCGTTGGCGTACAGGTAGCGAAGGCCGGCGTCGCTTTCCCTAAGATCGATATAGGTCTGCGTGTTCTCATCGAAATAATACGCGTTCGATCCCAGCACTACCCTGTAATCGCGCGCGAGGATTTCGTCATACGTCCATGCATCCTGCTCGGTTTCAATTTCTTCATATCGCATGGTCGCCATAAAAATTTTGTCGATTTCTTCGCGGCTCTTAAGGCCCAGCGCATACAGCGTAAGGTCGTCGATTTCGTTAAACTCGTTAACGACGATCACGATTTCGTTGTACTTTTCAGGCCAGCTTCCGTAAATAACGTCATACTGGTTTTCAAGCACGGGACTGATCAGGCCGCCATCTTCAGCGGAAAGCATTTCGTTCCAGAGGGTGGACTGAGACATCATCGAGCCCATCATGGAATTGTTTTCGCCGGTGGTTTGCGCAAGCTGCGTCATTGTGGACATATCCATGCCGAGGTTCTGCGAAATCAGGTCGGAAAGCAGCTGGCGGCTGTCGGAAACGATGATGTTTCCGTCGATGTTCTGCGTATACACCATGAGGTTGAAGTCATAGGTGTATTTCACGCCGCTGAGCGCCTCGCCAAGCACCGATTCCTCGCTCGCCTGCTCTTTTTCAATGTGCTCCTTAAACGATTTTAAATCGTTTTCCATGGTTTCCGCATTCATCATGGCGTTCATCATATCATACAGAATCGCCTGAGAATACACCTTTTCGCGGTCATGATTTCCGATATTGTCGCTGGCAGCGCCAACAAACGCCTGCATGAGGGTGGTAAGATCTACGGTCGTCGCCTGAATGGTCAGGGGATAGGAAGCAAGGGTTTCTTCCTGAAGAAGATTGATGTAGTTGGTAGTACCCTGAGACACAGCGTAAATGAGCGCAATTCCGATAATGCCGATGGAACCCGCAAAGGAAGTTAAAGTGGTTCTGCCCTTTTTGGTAAACAGGTTTTTAAGCGACAAGCCGAAGGACGTGAAAAACGACATCGACGGAAGCTTGATCTTTTTCTTCTCTTCGCCCAGCTTTCTGTCCATTTCAGCTTCACGGGCAATTTCTTCATCCGTCAGCGGCCTGGTATCGTTTTTGATTTCGCCATCCAGCATGTGGATAATGCGCGTGGAATATTTTTCGGCGAGCTCCGGATTATGGGTAACCATGATCACCAGACGACTTTCGGAGACCTTCTTCAGGATTTCCATAACCTGAACGCTGGTTTCCGTGTCCAACGCGCCGGTAGGTTCGTCCGCCAAAATAATTTCCGGATTATTGACAAGGGCGCGCGCAATCGCGACGCGTTGCATCTGGCCGCCGCTCATTTCGCTCGGACGCTTTTTAATCTGATCGGCAAGACCCACTTCGCCAAGCGCTTCAATCGCGCGCTTTCTGCGTTCCTTTTTGCTTACGCCCGCAAGCGTCAGCGCAAGCTCTACATTCTGAAGCACTGTCTGATGCGGAATCAGATGATAATTCTGAAATACAAAGCCGATTGAATGGTTGCGGTATGCGTCCCAGTCGCGGTCGCCAAAGGCTTTTGTGGAGCGGCCGCCAATGACAAGGTCTCCGTCGTCGGCATGGTCAAGGCCGCCAATAATGTTTAAAAGCGTCGTCTTTCCACAGCCGGACGGGCCCAGAATGGATACGAAATCGCTTCTTTTGAAAGAGAGCGAAATGCCTCTGAGCGCGCGAACGGCATTGTTGTTTGGCGAGTAGGTTTTTGAAATATTTTTAAGCTGCAGCATCGGAAGATTCCTTTCCTTCTCATCTTACAAGTATATTATATCGCATGAATGTGAATGAAAATGTTCAACCGTATGCGATTTTACGCACCTGTTTGTAAAACTTTTGTTCTCCCTTTGGTTTATTCGCTTTTTCTCTTATTATTGCGAACAAACGTTTGCATTTTTCGGCAGAATATGTTATACTTCCATCATACAGGAGGCGGCTTTTCATGAGAAACGGAAAAGAGAAAAAAATGCTCATTTTGGACTATATCCGCCGTGAGCTTGAAATAAAGGGCTATCCCCCGTCGGTCAGGGAAATCTGCGCGGCGGTAGGTCTTAAGTCTACATCCACCGTGCACGCGCATTTGAATCGTCTGGAAGAAGAGGGCTATATCCGCCGCGATCCCACGAAGCCACGCGCGCTGGAGCTGATTGACGGCTCCGCCGTTCGCGGGCGCAGCGTGCCCGTGGTCGGAAAGGTCACAGCCGGTCTTCCGATTCTCGCCCAGCAGAATATCGAAGACTACTTTCCCCTGCCGACAAATGTCATTGGCATGGACGAAGCGTTTATTTTAAGCGTGCAGGGCGAAAGCATGATCGAATGCGGCATTCTGGACGGCGATTATGTCGTCGTAAGAAAGCAGAACAATGCTGAAAACGGCGATATTGTCGTCGCCATGATCGAAGACGAAGCCACGGTCAAGCGCATCTTTTATGAACCCACGCGCGTCAGGCTCCAGCCCGAAAACAGCGCAATGAAGCCGATTTATGCCAAAGAGGTTCAGGTGCTTGGAAAGGTTGTCGCGCTGTTCAGGCAGATGTAATAATTGAATATATTCCAAGATAAAAGCGCGGGCAATCGTCCGCGCTTTTCGTTGCTTTATTACCATCCTGCAGGGGCGTGCACGCCCGCGTTTTTTTCTTATGCCTGTTTCATGCCTGTTTCCGGTTGAGCTTCAGCTGCGCGACCCTGCACGCCCTCATGTACACATGCGTAAGGTACTCCTCCAGCTCCATTCTCGCATACTGGTCGTTCTCGTGTCTACCAGGTCTTGAAAAGCGGCTCATTTCAAAGGTTAAAATGCCGTCAAAACCGCATTTGTTCAGTCTGTCAACAATGCTGTTCCAGTCGGCGACGCCGTCAAAGGGTAAAAGATGAAGGTCGTCCCAGCCCTTTATTTTGCCCTCGTAGTCCCAGATGCCGAGATTGTCGTTTAAGTGCATTGCAATCAGCCTGTCGCCGTACAAGGCGGTCATGTCCTTGGAATGGTTATAGCACATTTCATGACCCGTGTCCCAGCAGAAGCCGACGTTTTCATATTCCTTAAAAACTTCCATAAGGCACGCAAGATACTCTTCGCCCTCCGTGTTTTCAAAAGCGATTCTAACGCCCTTCTCCTTTGCATAGTCGACAACTTTTTTGTAATTCTGAATACCGAAATCGTTTGGCATATGCTTGTCAAAGCCGATGATCGCGTGAACAATCATAATATCGGTTCCGAGAATGCCGCACACGTCCACGCATTCCATAAGTTCGCAAAGCGCTTCCTCTGTTTTTTCATCCCTCTCCCACATCGACGCCATCTTATGAAACGGCGCGTGAATGGACTGAATAATCATTCCTTCTTTATCCGCAGCTGCTTTCATTGCCTTATAATCAATCTCTTTTTTCCAATCGACAAAAAACGCCTCAAAGCCAATCTTTTTATAAAGCGCGATGCGCTCCTCATAAGGAAGCTCCTTGGCTGTTTCAATGCCCAGGCAGAGTTTGGTTTTGTACATGCTTGTTTCCTCCAAATCCATAGTTCTCTAAGTCGTACAACTTCTTCTATGGATATTATATTTGCTTTTTATCCTTATTTCAACAATAAATTTTGTGTCCTTCAAAACGCTTGAATTGTCCCGCCGGTTACCATATAATTATTATATCCCCTTAATCATACAAAAGTATAATAATAAAAACGCTCAATGCTATCAAACGAAAAGAAAAAAAAATTCCCGTGCTCTATGCACGGGATTTTTAAGGTGCCACCCGGATTCGGACCGGGGAATGAAGGTTTTGCAGACCTTTGCCTTACCACTTGGCTATGGCACCATAAAATAAGAGAGCGGTAGACGAGACTCGGACTCGCGACCTCCACCTTGGCAAGGTGGCGCTCTACCAACTGAGCTACTACCGCATAAGATATGCCGCGGGGCGGAATCGAACCACCGACACGGAGATTTTCAGTCTCCTGCTCTACCTACTGAGCTACCGAGGCATATTTACGATCCGGAAGGGGCTCGAACCCTCGACCTCCAGCGTGACAGGCTGGCATTCTAACCAACTGAACTACCGGACCATTTGGGATGGGAGCAACAGGGCTCGAACCTGTGACCCTTTGCTTGTAAGGCAAATGCTCTCCCAACTGAGCTATGCTCCCAAGGTTTTTGCCGTCGTTCGCTTGACGACTTGTATATAATACTACGGATTCCCTGATTTGTCAACCCCTTTTTTCAAAAAAATAGAATTTTTTATTTTTATTGATTACTGTCATTTTTACAGGCGCTTCGGGTGTTTTTTTTGCTTTAATTGACGCTATACATCAAATATTTTATATTTGTATCACATAAGTAAACTCACCTCACCCGCCAGACTGCTTTTTTCCATATTCAATTTTTGTATTTTTCTTCAAATGGCGTATTGACAAGGCCGAATTCATACGCTATCATGACCATCGTAAGATGGTTATTCAAGGTGATTTTTCATTGAAGGAGTTGAGCTTTATGAAGCTTAAAAGTCCGTTCCGTTTCAATGATCTGAAGCTTTCCTTAAAGGACATCTACAGCCCCAAAAACGACGACAGTAAAGGAAGACTCATCAGCCTCGGCTCTTCCATTATGGCGGCGTTTTACAACGTGTTTATCACCGGCATCTTCTACACTGGCTTTCTGTCAATGTACGGTATATCAATTACCGGCGTTGGCATCGTAACCTTCATACCCTACATCGCCAGCTGCTTCTCGATTTTCTCTTCATCGGTTCTCGAGCGTTTTCAAAAGCGCAAATGGATCTGCCTGGCGGCGAGGGTGTATTTTTACGCCATGTACATCATAGCAACCACCTTAATGCCCCAGTTTGTGCACGATCCGGATGCGCGGCTTGTGTGGTTCATTGTTATACTGTTTCTCGCCTATTCCGTCGCGGCCATCTTCAACCCCGGCGTCACCGCCTGGTTTTATAAATTCTATCCTGAAGATACGCAAAGGCGCACAAAATACATCGTTTACAATCAGATTTTTTCCTCCATCGTTTCCAGCTGCGTGCTTCTGTTCTCAAGCTTGATTACGGACTCCGTCGCGGGATCTCCCATGCAGAACACGATCATACTCGTCATGCGCTATATCGCATTCGTGCTCGTTTTGATCGACGTTGCCATGCTCGCGTGCGCAAAGGAATATCCTTATCCAAAGGCGCAGAAATTAAATCTTGCGCAGGTTTTTACCCTTCCTTTCAAGTACAGAAAATTTCTGTACTGTATGCTTTTGATGTTCGTCTGGAACTACAACAGCAATCTAAATAACGGCATTTGGAATTATCACCTTTTAAATCACTTAGGCTTTAAATACACGCTTTTAAACGCCATGTCGATTGCCTATACCGTGATTCTCCTTCTTACCCAAAATGTTTGGAAACAGCTTTTATACCGCTATTCGTGGGTCAAAACCTTCGGCCTTTCCGTTCTCATTTTTATTCCGACCGAGTTTATCATGTTCATTATCCAGCCCGGCCAGGCGTGGCTCTGGGTGCTTGCAAGCGTTATTCAAAACACCATGTCCGTCGGCATGAACTTCTCCTATTCCAACATCCTCTATATGAACCTGCCCGAGGAAAACTCCACCGCTCACATCGCCTTTAACACCATCGGCTGCAACCTCTTTGCGTTCTTGGGCATGATGACAGGAACCTTCGTAAGCTCTCTGGGCGGAGACACGCCCCGTGTGATTCTGGGTCTCAACTTCTGGGCGGTTCAGTATACAACCCTCATGCGCGCTCTGGTCATGTTCTGCCTCGGATTTGTGCTGGTCAGATTCTGGAAGAGCTTTACAAGAGACGAAGACATAAAGATGATTGAGCGCCAAAAAGAAGAGCTGCTCAAGCAGAAAATCCGCCGGCAGCTCATGGGAAAACCTTCCCGGTTGGCATTTTTGAAATCAAGAAAATAAAGCGTCTATAAGCAGTATCGTTCATTCAGCTCGGGCGGTCGATGATCGCCCGAGTATTCTTTTTAACGTTTCCCGGGAAATGTTTAAAGGCTTAAAACGCGCAAAGCGTTTTCATAATCGCCCCTGCACACGCGCTTCATGATCGGCCCGGCATAGCGGTCAAATTCCGTGTGCTCAACAAGCCTGAATACCGCGGCGGCAATGTCCGCCGCCTTTTCATTTGGGTAATCTTCACAGGCGTTTCCGATCAGAAGAAACCTTAAAAGCATATATACCGAAATCAGCGCCAGATACTCTTCTCCAAGATCCACGGGTCTATCCTGAAAAGGGAACTGAGAAAAGAACATGTGATTTACGTACATGTGTTCAAACCACGTTTCCCAGTCTGGAAACGCGCGTTCAAAAAGCGCCTTGTTTTTCATGTAAACGTCAAATTCATGCTCCCCAGTACCATAGGTATTGAGCGAATTTTCACCATATGCCCTTATGCTGTCGCTTCTTTCATCCAGCGTATAAAGCATTTGATTGGCGATTTCAAGAGCGATTAAAAGGTCGTCGTGGGTAGGGCTGCCGTGCGCAGGAAGATGGATTTTCGCGCGATTTCCGACGATTTCAAGAACGCTTTCGTGATCTTTCCCCTTGAGCGCTTCGTCAAGCGCCTTAAGCGTCATACCCATAAGCGCAATGCGCTCGGTAAGCGCATATTCTCTCATTTGCATGATAGAAATCAGATGCTTTCTGATTTCCTTTTCGCAGCCGGCCGTTTCAAAGAAGTGCTTTCTTTCGGGAATTTCGGGCACACGGAAACCGAGCTTTGTATTTACAAACCGGATTTTTTCCTCCCTCTCCATCAACATCTCAATAACGGCCTCGCAGCTGTTTGCACAGGAGCATTCGTCCTCTCTCACGCCCCTTGGGTACAGCCTGCATACGTCCGAAAGCGCGTATTCCCCAAGCTCGAAGTGCAGCGCGCATCTTCCGTCCGACATGCGCATGGGACATTGTCCGTCATATCTGGGCAGAATCTGGGCATACGCTTCGGGCGAAGGATTGGGCGCAATGTGCAAAGCGCAATCGAGCTTTATGCGAAGCTCTTTTGACACGTCTGCGCTCAGAAGCGAAAAGTAATCCTTCAGAGAAACCGAAATTGGCCAGCCCTCGCAACACGCGCATCGGCACGCGCCCATTTTGCAGCGGAAATCAAAAAAGTAATCGGGAACCAGATAGTTTTTTTCATTTTCCAACGCTCTCACCATCCATTGGATATGCGTGAAAGGTTTTTTGCGCCTTTTGGCATATTCAGTTTTGACGAAAAAATATTGTATTCATACAAGCATCTGTTTTCAATCGCGATTTATTTGAATTTTTGCGGTATTTTTTGTTTACCGTCCATTCCTTCCTTACATAAATCATCAAAAGTCATTGAAATCTTTCTTCATTCGTGTTATCTTTAACGGGATAGAATCATGCGTTCATTACAAAAGGAGGAATACCATGAACAAGGAATTTTTATTCGACCTTCTGGCGACCGCATCCGTGTCCGGAAATGAAATTGCAGTTGAAAAAAAGCTTTATGATTACATGCAGGATAAAGCAGATCAGGTAACCGTGGATGAGCTTGGCAACGTAACCGCTATCATCAACCCCTCGTCGCCTTTCAAGGTTCTGCTTGCCGGGCACGCGGATGAAATCGGCCTGATGATCACAGCTGTCGGAGACGACGGATTTCTTATGGTAAACGCTCTGGGCGGCATCTACCCCACCACCTATCCCGGCCACAAGGTTCGCATTCATACCAAAAATGGCGTCATCTACGGCGCGGTGGCAAATTCAAGGGATTTCGCTAAAAAAACCGACATCAAAGCCTCCGATCTTCGAATCGACATCGGCGCAAAGGACAAAGAAGACGCGCTCAAATACGTTGAGCTCGGCGACACCGTGACCTTTGACACCGACGTACGCGAACTTTTAAACGGCCTGATCACCGGACGAGCTCTAGATGACAGAATCGGCGCGTATATAGCCATGGAAGCGCTGTATAAGGCAAAAGAAAAGGGCGCGACCGTTGGCTGCTACTCTGCAGCGACCACCTGTGAGGAAACGTGCGACAACGGCGCATACTTCACCGCCTCCCGCATCAGGCCGAACATTTGTCTCGCTGTCGACGTTACCTACACCTCGGACAATTGCGGCGTCAGCGAAGCGCAAAGCGGCGCCGTCTCCATCGGCAAGGGCCCGGTCCTCTGTAACGCACCTTCCATTCATAAAAAACTGAACGCCCTTCTTCGTCAATGCGCGGAAAAACTGAATATGGAAATCCAGACGGAAGCCGCTGGCGCGCGCACCTACACCGACGGCGACACCATGCACAAAACCGGCGTCGGCGTTCCCTTTGCCCTGATTTCAATTCCGCTTCGATATATGCATAATCCCAACGAAGTGGGCTCCCTTCAGGACATTCAGGACTGCATTGATCTTCTGGCAGAATTCTTTGTAAGCTGTACAGAAGATATGAATTTAAAGCCGTTTTAATACAAAAAGCTTCATTTCAGTCACGTAATAAGCGCGGGCGATTCTTGAATCGCCCCTACAGGTTATGACTGATCACAGTCCATCTGTCGGGGCGATCATCGATCGCCCGTGCTTTAAATATTCTCGTATTCAGATAACGCCTATCTTCAAGGACTTCATCATCCGTTCCTTCACAACATCACCATCCTCGATTCTTCCGCAAAGTATCGACGAATCCGGGTCGTAAACGGCAATATTTCTGTCCATCGCTTTTGCGCTGTGATTGGCATAGCAATACCTGCAACCATTTTTGCAGGTATCGTACGCGCCGATGTCGATGCTTTCCATGCATCCGCACATTGGCCTCTGGTTTTTATCTATGCTCGCTTTCATTTCGCATCCATGAAGGCGTTCAAAGAGCGACTTGTCAATGCAGGAACCATGCGCAATCCCGACGCTCTCAAGATCTATTCCTTCCGCGCAGGATTCTATTGTGATTTTATACTTTTCTCCAATTCTTGAAATGTATCCGCCAAGCCTTATCATTTCTTCATCTGTAAACTGTTTGACGACAAATGGCTTTAGGTTCGCACTCGTGTTTCGATATAAATCAACAAAGCTGATCACACACTTTTGCGTATAGCCTGAAAATCTCTTTGCAAGCTCTTCAAAATATCTCACATGATAATCAAACGAATATTTTTCCGTAATCATAATTGGATCATACCGCCAGATTACGCGTTCTTTTCCTATTAATTTTGAAAGCTTTTGTAACGCAGGAACAATTTCCGTATTCTTGTTAGGCACATTTCTTTCCATATCGCTTCCGTATGCATTGACCGTGAACTGAAAATAATACATATAATCGTCAAAATATTGTAGCTTGTCAAGCATAGGAATCGGATTTTTTGTCCAGAATACAATCCCATCCACAACATCAGGCGCCAAAACAATTTTCGAAATCTGTTTGGGATTCATTGGATTTCTAACATAAACAAATCCTTCTCGGAAGCGATTGATCAGCCAATCCAAATAAAACGAAGGAATATCCGTACGCCTGCTCGCGCTGATGATCATTTAATCTCCTCCATTTCCCTACTATCTTATATTCCCATAAGGGTCGCATCATGCGCAAAGCGCGCTTCATGTGCGTATCATACTTCCTATTTCGTCAAATGACATACATTATGAAAAAAGTCCTCTGTAAATCAACAGAGGACTTTTCATTCTATGCGGGAAACAGGACTTGAACCTGCACGAATCGTAATGATCACTAGAACCTGAATCTAGCGCGTCTGCCAATTCCGCCATTCCCGCAAAATGCCTTCTCTTTCGAGAAGGACTTAAATGGTGGGCAGGGGTGGATTCGAACCACCGAAGTCTGCGACGGCAGATTTACAGTCTGCTCCCTTTGGCCACTCGGGAACCTACCCACGAATATTTACTTACCGAAGAAGCTGGCGAAGGGACTTGAACCCGCAACCTGCTGATTACAAATCAGCTGCTCTGCCAATTGAGCTACACCAGCGGATTGATTGCGTCCCAGATCGAGCATCCCGGATTGTAATTAAGATGGCGATCCGGAAGGGGCTCGAACCCTCGACCTCCAGCGTGACAGGCTGGCATTCTAACCAACTGAACTACCGGACCATGCTGGGCCTTCAGGGACTTGAACCCCGGACCGATCGGTTATGAGCCGACTGCTCTGACCAACTGAGCTAAAGGCCCAAAGTGTCGTCACCTGAGAAGAGAAAAAATGACCTCTACGGGATTCGAACCCGTGTTACCGCCGTGAAAGGGCGATGTCTTAACCACTTGACCAAGAGGTCTTACTGCTTATCGGGGCGACAGGATTCGAACCTGCGACCCCATGCTCCCAAAGCACGTGCGCTACCAGACTGCGCTACGCCCCGAACCATTCCGGTTTTTTGTACCGTGTCCCGCAAGCGACATTGACTATTATACATATGGGGGGTGGTTTTGTCAATACCTTTTTTTAATTTTCTTTTGTTAACTGTATATTATGTAAAAAAGGGCATTTTTTGCTGTTTTATCCATGAAACAGGGCGCGGCTGAATCCATTGCCACGCCCCATATAAAAAGCTTATTTCAGCATCTCGCACATATATTCCATTACAATATCATCCGCATCCGGGAAGCCCTCGTGGGCAAAGTCCGGATAGATCACCATTTCCTTTTCAGAGGTAATGGCGTTGTACGCCGCAAACTGCGTGCTGGGCGGACAGATGGTGTCAAGAAGGCCGGTGAAGTGCTTTACCTTGGCGCGGATGCGCGGCGCAAGGTTCAGATTATCAATATAGCCGAGCTTTGTGAATACCTCTTCCTCACGCTCATGGCGAGGATCGAAGTTTCTGAAATATTGTCTTAATTCATGATACGCGCCCACATCCAGATCCATATCCCAAACGCGCTTGTAATCGCACAGGAAGGAAATCATGGGGCAGCAGCGGTTCAGCTTCGGCGTAAGCGCCGCGCAAGCGAGCGTGAGCGCGCCGCCCTGCGAGCCGCCGGTCGCGCCGACGCGTGTTTCATCCACCTCGTCCATTGCCATGACGATGCGCGCAAGCTGAGCGGTATCAAGGAATACGTTTCTGAAATACAGTTTGTCGGGATCGGGATCGTCAAGGCCTCTGATGATATGGCCGTTTAAGGTATTGCCCTTTACAGAAAGATTGTCTTCGCTCTTTCCGCCCTGTCCGCGCGCGTCCATGCTGGCAACGCAGAAGCCCAGCGCAACGTAATTCAGAAGGTGCGCAAAATCGCCTCTGTGGCCCGAATAACCGTGGAAACGCAAAAGGGCAGGACATTTCCCCTCGCGTTTTTCAGGCCGCGCAAAACGGGCGTAGACGGTCGCTCCGCCAACGCCGGTAAATGTAAGGTCAAATACCTCAACGCCCGGGAAATGGTACTTTGCGGGTGTCAGCGTGCAACCGGTGCCCAAGGCTTCCATTTCGCTGATCGCTCTGTCCCAGTACGCGTCAAAATCCACGGGCTTGGGGCTTACGCCCTTATAGTTTCTAAGCTCATGAAGCGGCATATCGACAACGGGCATATGCGTATCCTCCCTTTGTTATTTTGCGCCGTCCACAATCGGGAACTGGCTGATTCGTAATGACGTATATCCGTAGGGAACGAGTTCAACAGTTTCGACGGTTTCCTTTTTGATTTCAGGCTGAATGGGCGTCTGGTCGCAGTTTTCGCCGTTCATGCCCCACTCCATCGCCTTGCCCATTTTGGCAAGCACTTTAACGGGCGCTTTTCCGTTTTTAAAGGCATTTTCATCGGTTTCTTCGAAGACCGCCTTCATGGGTTCGTTTCTGATAATCGCCCAGTTCCACTCGTCTTCCGTGGTCACCTGATAGGTCGGGCATTCGTCGATGCCGCCGATTCTTTCCCACTTTTCTTCGGGATTGAACGCCATCAGGATCGGGCCCAGTTCAACGGCTGCAGACTGGTGGTTCCATCTGGTAATTCTGGGCTCCATCGGCATTTCGATTTTGACAACGTCGCCCGTTACCCACTTTCTTCTTACACAAGTGGTTTCGCCGGCATGCACGCTCATGATTTCGCCGTCAGGCAGATGAATCGCAGGAGACTTGGCCCAGAAGGGAATTCTGAGATACAGCGGAAACTCCACGGGGCGCTTTACAGTCACTTCGATGGAAACATTCTCGCTGAAGGGGTAGCCGCCGGAAACGCTTAAGCGAACCGGGACGCCGTCGATAGCTGCCTTTACCTTACAGGGCGCGTAGCTGACTGCGGAAAGGCCATCGTCTGCGGTTGCATACCAGAGAGACGCTGTGAATTTCGGCCAGCCCTGATGCAGATTTGCCGTGCAGCAGCCGTAGTTCGGCTCAAGGCCGAAAAGGTTGGCCTCGTCGCCGTTGTTATACCAGGGGCGCTTTGCGTTTGTCACGCGGATCTGGTTTGCCTGCTGATCGTACTGGTGTCCCATATTGTCGGGCGTAGAGAACGCAGGCAGCGCGTTGAACGCGATTTTTTCAAGAATATCGGGAAGCTCCTGACCGAAATCGCCAAGACCAAGCAGAGTCTCGATGGAATACATCGCTTCAACTACCGCGCAACTCTCCGTGCCCTGTACGGGGCTGGAGCCGTTTAAATGCTCATCGCCCGTAAACATGCCGTAGGCCACGCCGTGATGCTTCATGAGCTTCTGCCAGCCGAATTTGAAGCCGCCCTGCTCTTTAAAGCCGCTTTTGAACATATTGATTACGCCCGGGGTTTTAAGACCCATGGCAACGTTCACGACATGCGACTGATGATAATAGGCGCTGAAATAGGGCTGATCGGCACCCTTCAGGCCCTCGCCCTCTTCCTTCAAGGCCTCGGAAAGTCTCTGCCAGTTGAGGCTTCTGCTCATGGGCTGAATGTTCGGGAAGGTATGGAAAATATTGGGCCAGTCAAGCGTCTGGCTCTTGATCTTTTTGCAAAGCTCGATCAGATATTTCTGTCCCGTGAGATTATAAAGCTGAAGCGCGGAAAGCATATTTTCGCCGCCGCGCGCGCAAGCCCAACCACGAAGAGGCTTTTCGGAAAGGTTTTTATACTCATAGCGGAAGAACTTGTCCATAAAGGGCAAAACGCGCTTGTCGAGCGTGGCGGTGAAATACTGATAAAGCGCCTTCAAGCAGATCATCAGCGGCCAGTAATCGTCGTTTTTCTCGGGGCCGAACCAGCCGTCTTCCCGCTGGCTCGACAAAATCCACTCGATGTATTCCATCGCGCTTTTCTTAAGCTCTTCATCGTCCAGGCCCCACGCAAGAGATACAAGGCCGTCCAGATAATAAGGCGCTCTCTCCCAGCCGTCGCCCTCTCCGCCGAGCCACGCGCAACCCGAACCAACGTCGGGCCAGATTTCGCGAAGCCTGCCGGTGATGCCCTTCGCCTGAGCCTCCATCTGCTTTTTGAGCCATCCTTCCGGATGAATGGAGCCCAGAGAAAGCGGAGACAGCGTATTTGCGGTTAAAGGAGTACGGTTAAAAATCGGCTTCATGGTATTTATTTGCCTCCTCGCGAGCCCTGGGGCTTCTTCGCGTTATTTCTTTGGGGATTTGCGTTTGTATTTTCAAACATATGATATTCGCATTCGATTTTGCCGTTATAAAAGCGCCTTCTGCGCGTTGCTCTTTTTCCATATTCGCGTTCAAAGCCCATATCCGCCGAAAACGCATATACGTTCCAGCCGGGACACCTCTTTGAAAGCTCGCCCAATTGCTTTGCAACCGCATGCGCTACGCGTCTGTCGCCGATGCGCTCGCCGTACGGAGGATTGGCGACGATGCAGCCGGGTTCTCCCTTGAGCGTCACCTCGCGCATGTCTTTAACGACTAATTCAATTCGTCCCGCAAGGCCAGCCTGCCGTATGTGCCTTGTCGCAAGCTCAATTGCTTCAGGATCGATATCGGAACCCGCAATCGTGATTTTTCTCACTGCGCATTCGTCGTATCTGGCCTGCGCTTCCCGCCTGACCGCGTCAAGCGCCTTCTGGTCTGCAATCGGCCAGTCTTCCATGGCGAAGGCGCGTCTTAAGCCCGGCGCGCGGTTGAGCGCAATAAACGCGGCTTCGATTAAAAGCGTGCCCGTTCCGCAGCACGGATCGTACAGCGGCTGCCACGGATGCCAGCCGCTTGTAAGAATCAGCGCTGCCGCAAGCGTTTCGCGAAGGGGTGCTTCGCCGTTCCATGTGCGATAGCCGCGCTTGGAAAGCGGCTCGCCCGAGGCGTCCAGAGAAACGGTCACCTTGTCGTCTCTGATGTTTACGTCCACCTGAACAACGCTTCCCGTTTCAGGCAGCCAGTCCCCGCCGTATTCAGCCTTCAGATTTTCGACAATCGCCTTTTTTACAATCTTCTGGCAGTCAGACGGGCTCATGAGCGTCGATTTCACGCAATGTGCGCGCACGGGAAACGCGCTGTCGTGATTCATATAATCCGCCCAGTCAATGGCCTTTACGCTTTCGAAAAGCTCTTCAAAGCTTCTCGCCTCAAACTCGCCCACCACCAGCGATATGCGGTCGCACGTACGAAGCCAGAGATTCGCCTTCATGGCCATTTCCATGGGACCTTCAAACGTAGCGCCGCCGACATTCATCACCTGAACATTTTCTGCGCCCAGTCTTTTCAGATCCTTACCGGTCAATCCTTCCATGCCGAAGGCAGCCGCTGCAATCCATTTCATAGAATAAACCCACTCATTTTCATATTCATTCAGTTTATTATACCCTGTTTCGACTCCTTCGGCAATATCCGAAACGGTTAAGAAAATCAAAGATAAGAAATTTAATATCCGAGAATCAAACGGATTTCAACGAAAATCGGAAATGGATATTTTTCGGATCATCCAGAAAAATCATTCGCAGACGTAAGGTACGCATCCCCCGCTTTATGGTTATAATATTTATGATCTTTTTGCGGATGCGATCGCCCGCGCAATCTCTACAGATATACAATCGTCTCTCCTTCAATCACATACTTTTTGACGCCAAACATCTCTTCAATCAGACTCGTTTTCCGCGCCTGATCACTGCTCATCTGAGCGCGCACTTCTCCCTCGTTCAAAACGACGATTTCATCCGCGTCGTTAACCATTCTTGTGAGATTGTGCGTAACAAGAATGATTGTTTTTCCATAATTCCTCGAAAGCGATTGAATAATGTCGTACATTTCATTTTCAACAGCGGCATCCATATAGGTTGACGCTTCGTCAAGCGCGATCACGTCTGTTTCCTGGGCAAGAACCATAGAAAGATACGCTCTCTGCTTTTCCCCGCCGGACAGGGTATTGACAGATCTTTCGGAAAAAGAAATAACGCCCGCAGCTTTCATCGCGCTTCTTATGATTTCCTCATCCTCCGATGACAGCTTTCTAACGCCCTTTTGATAAGGTCTTCTCCCAAGCGCAGTTAGCTCCTGAACCGTAAAGGATGTGTCCGGGAGCGTTTGAGAAAGATATGAAATTCTTTGCGCCCTTTGGATTTTGGAAAGCGCCTTTATGTCTTTTCCTTCAAGCAGAATTTCGCCTGAAAACCGCTTTTCACCCATCAGGCATTTCAAACACGAGGTCTTTCCAGCGCCGTTTTTTCCGATGATCGCGGTGATTTTTCCCTTTTCGCATCGAAAGGAAACATCCTTCAGAATTCTATTTTTCCCATAATACAGCGACACATTTTTAAACTCGATCATGTCGCTTTCCTCCTGAAAATGAGATACACAAAAAACGGTGCGCCCACAAACGCCATAACGATTCCGACCGGAACCTCCGTTCCCGGAAAAATCGTGCGCCCGATTCCATCCGCAATAAGCACAATCGCCGCGCCCGTCAGACTTGATCCCAAAATTGCCGTTCGGGTCCTGATTCCGAAAATGCGCTTTGCAATATGCGGAACAATCAGCCCAACAAACCCAAGAAGGCCCGCAAAGCTTACAACCGCGCCTGCCGCAGCGCTTGCGGCCAGAATCACAAAAAATCGCACAAGCCGCACATTTACGCCAATGGAATTCGCAATTCCATCGCCCAGCGTAACCGCATCCACATCCTTTGAAAAAAGAAGCATGATCGCGCCGGACGCAAAAATCATAAAGGAAGGAACCAACAGCGCGTTTGTGCCGCTACCCGAAAGCCCGCCGACCGAAAAATCGGTATAGGCCGCTAAAATATCCGTATCAATCAGGGATATCAGCGATATTCCCGCATTCAAAAGCGCTGTAATGGCGATTCCCGCAAGGATCATCGTGTTTTTTCCGCCTGGAACAGCGTTTCCGATTAAGAGGATAACGAGGCTTGTCAAAAATGCGCCAAGAAACGCAAACGCAGGGAAAAGGCGCGCGCACCCGGGTAAAAGATACATGCCAAGAATAACGAAAAAACCCGCCCCGGCATTTACGCCGATGATATTGGGTCCGGCTAGATCATTGCCCGATGTTCTGAAGCGCAACGCCCGAAATCGATAGTCCAATTCCCGCAAGAACAGCCGAAACAGCGCGCGGAAGCCTGAGATTCAAAAGAATAAATGTGGTTTTCTCATAACCCTCGCGCCCCGCAATTCCCATAAAGAATTGCTTCCATGACAGATTGCTGCTCCCGAAGCGAAGCGACAAAGCGAACGCAAGGACGAGAAAAATACACCCGATCAGCCAGCAAGCTTTTTTCTTCACTCTTCCCCCCACGCTTCCTCCCAATCCGGGTACAGCATTTTCGCCATTTCCAGATATGCCTCGGCCCATCTGGCGTTTGGCTTGAACTGGAAAAGTTCCTTGGACAAAAAATAACATCTGCCGTTTTGAACCGCCCTCAGCATCCGCCACTCTGGTTTATTAAAAAGCGCATTCATATACGCCTTTGCAGCTTGTTCGTCGCCCATGAGCGATATGAATATCGCATCCGGATCCTTCATAAAAATTTCTTCAAAGCTGAGTCCATCGATGATTATGGGAATGTCGTCTGCGATATTCTTTGCTCCAAGGTCATAAAGCATCTGCGCTGCAAAATGCATATCGCGCGTCTTGGCTTTTGCTGAGGAATAACCGGATCCGGAACGGATGAATAAAATTTCCTGCGGTTCCTTATTGGCGTATTCGTTGGCGTGCTTAATTACCTTCATGGCTTCCTTTTGAACGATTTCACCATATTTTATATAGTTTTCCGCCGTATTATTAATCGACGTCATAATCTCAAATACGCGAAGATAATCTTCAATGCTTTCCACATGGAAAAGCGCAAAGGGAACAGATGTATTTTTGATCATCTGCCTCGCTTTTTCATGAAAAGGAATGTCAGCCGAACCGATAATCAGATCAGGCTCGCTCATGAACAGCGCTTCCACATCAATTTTCTTTCCTGCTCCGCTGTCAACAAGGAGCGTATTTTCTTCAGCAAAGCCCCTTTCAACGGCTTCGCCGACCGTTACATAGATATGGCCGCCTGACAGAAGCCACATGTCCGCAAACGACGAAAACAAAACCGCCACGCGACTTGGTTTTTTGACAAGATCAATCTCCATTCCAGTGTCGTCCACAAAGGATACCGCGCTTTCGCAGCATGCGAAGGAAGAAAATAGAAAAAGGCAAATCAAAATGAGCGTCAAGCCCTTTTTCATAATTTGTTCCCTCCTTTTTCATATCAAGCGGATTATACCATCCGGCAATCTTTTCTGTCAACGAAAAAGGAAGCTGCCATTTAAGACAGCTTCCTTTATTTAAGAAATCAAATTACTTCGCTTTCTTTTCCTGAACAGCCATGAAAATATGGGCGGCAGCAATCAGCAGGATGACTACAAAGCCGATCATGTGGATGCCGAAGTTCACGCCGAGCTTCATAAAATCGCTGAAGAGATATCCGAAGATACCAACCAGAGCGAACGCAGCGGGCAGGAAGGCAGCGCTCATCTTGTCCTTCTTAAGGATGCAGAAGATGATGCCGAGAACCGCGAGGATCAGAAGGGCGATCGGAACGAGCACAACATCGTTGATGTAGAAGTTCTCAATCTTGTAGCCCATCTCCATGTCGAAATCCGGTACGTTGTAGGGGAAGCCTACATAACCGAGAATGGAGAGTTCCTTAATGCCATTGTAGCTGATATTGGTGGTAAACTCGGTCTCGATTTCTTCGCCATTGGCAAAGGTGAGCGTGAGGAGGTTTTTCTTGTCGTTGTACTTGGCCTTGCCGGTGGTGGTCATGAGCGCGGGCTCATCGTTGTTCTTCTCGTACTCGGGCACAACGAGCTCGGGCGCAGCCTTGGCCTCTACAGCGGGCGCGGCGATATCGTACTCTTTGGTGTCCTTAAGCTCTTTGGCATATTCAACGAGCTTTTCGATTTCCTTATCGAAATCCTTAAGCGCCTTGTCGGAAGCTTTCTTTGCCTTCTCAACAGCCTTTACGATATCCTCAGTGGTCTTGACAACGTCTGCGCAAACGGCATAGCCTGCGGCGGCCTTGGCCTTTTCAGCGGCGAGCTTGTTATAAACGGCGTTGTCGAGTTCCTCATTGGTGCCTGCTACAGCGTAAACAAGTTCTTCAACATCTTCCTCGTTGTAGAGGGAAACCTTTACAGAAGCAAGCTTCTTGGCAGCATCGGAAACCTTCTTGAGGGCGTTGTACTCAGCCTTTTCGGCTTCGTAATCCTTCGTGATGGAAGCAGCGGCTTCATCATATACCTTCTTGGCTTCGTTTACGATGGTTTCAGTAGCGGCCTTCTGATCGGCAACGGCTGCATCGTAAGCGGCCTTGAGATCAGCGGCTTTGGCAGTGTTGGCAGCGTTGACTTCATCGTATGCAGCCTTGGCGGCAGCGATTTCAGCTTCGGCAGCCTTGGTGGCCTCGGCAAACTTCTCGTTGTATTCCTTTACATCGGCGCCTTCGGTGGCTTCGAACTCAGCTTTGATGGCAGCGAGCTTTTCGTTGGCAGCGGTGACGGCAGCAGTGTAAGCTTCAGCCTTTTCGGTAACGGTGGCTTTTCCGGCCTTGATGTTGGCGTCGTATTCAGCCTTCAGATCGGCAAGCGCCTTTTCGCCGGCGGCGACAGCATCGTCATAGGCTTTCTTTTCGGCTTCGATCTTCTTGTTGGCCTCAGCTACCGCGGCGTCGTAAGCGGCCTTGGCGGCGTTGGTCTTCTCAAGGGCTTCGTTGTACTTAACGGTGTTTTCTTCCAGTTCCTTTACGGCAGCTGCATTGTCGGCAACGATGCCTTCACGGATCTGGGGGTTGGCCGCGTCGAACGCCGCGTTGAAGATCGCCTGATCCTCGGTAACCCAAGCGTAGGAAGCATCGGCTTCGTAAGCTTTCTTCGCGCCTTCAACGGCTACGTTTACAGCTTCCTGAAGATCTGCGGCATTGCCTTCGATGGTTGCCAAAGCTTCGTTTGCGTCAGCAATGGATTTAACCAGCTTGTCGTAGCTCTTCTTGGCGTCGGCCTGAATGTCGGCGATGGTTTCGGCGTTGAGAACCAGGGGAGCATCCTTGGGCGCTTTCACTTCGATATCATCATATTCGCTCTCAAAGTATGCGAAAATGAGGCCGTCGTTAACGGCGTTGTCAGCATTTACGCTGTTGATGTAAGCGTAGATATCTTCAACAACCTGCGCACGGGCGGCAAGCTTCTTGCTGATTTCATCAGCGCCTTCGTAAGCAGCCTTAACATCGTCATAGGCTTCCACAGCAGCTTCAACTGCAGCGTCAGCATTTAACTGATTGACGCGGATGGCGTTGGTGGTGTTGACAGTCAGGGTTTTTACTGCGCTGTCAATTTCGATTTCTTTGTAGCCGTCCTGACCGGCTTCGGTGCCGGCAATGATCCACTTTCCGCCGAGGAAAGCTGCGTTTCCAGCTTCGGGTGCAAATACGCTTGCGGGCTTACCGTAGTTGAAGTACGGGCAGCACAGAACGACGATCATCGCAACCAACAGAATCGCAATGACGATGCTCGTCAAACGGGAACAGGATTTGTTCTTAAGCTTCATAAGTCTATCCCCTCACTTAAAGTTGTAATGCGGTTAATTCCGCTTACCTACATGTATTTTACATGTATATTCGGTTAATGTCAATGCTTTTTTCATGCATATGCGAAATTTTTGCAGGTATTTTTGTGGAAAAAATGTGCTGAAATTTCGATTTTCAGCCCTTGTCCATCGATGCTCATCATTCCATTCCAGAGTTTCACTGCCGATCCGTTCTCATTCTCTATCGCCCATCTCAGAACTGCACGCGCACGGCGATCGAAAATTTAGATCGTCTACCCTACGCTTTTTCCCAGATGGTTTTGCTCAATTCTCTGAACGTGAGACTCGGGCTCTCCACGCTTACGCGCGTTCTGTCAGGAACGGAGCTTGTCACAAAGGCGTTGCCTCCGATGATGCAGTCGTCTCCGATGACGGTGTCTCCGCCGAGAATCGACGCGCCGGAATATACGGTTACGCGGTTTTTAAGCGTCGGATGTCTTTTAACGCCGGAAAGCGCCTGCCCTTTTCTGGTGGACAAAGCGCCAAGGGTCACGCCCTGATAGATCTTCGCATAATCGCCAATCTCGGTGGTTTCTCCGATCACGACGCCCGTTCCGTGGTCGATAAAGAAATAGCTTCCGATTTTGGCGCCTGCGTTGATATCGATACCGGTTAAGGAGTGGGCATATTCCGTCATGATGCGCGGAATCATGGGCACATTTTGTTCATAAAGAATGTGCGCAAGCCTGTATACAGCGATTGCATGAAGACCCGGATAGGAAAACACGATTTCGGCGCGCGTTTTTGCTGCGGGGTCGCCGTCAAAGGCAGCCTCCACATCGTTTGAAAGCATTTTCTGAACGCCGGACAATTCGCCGATAAAATGCATGCATACGTCGGTTGCCTGCACTTTTGCGCAGTCGCAGCCGCCGCTTATGCCAAAGGCATTCGCGAGCACGTTTTCAAGCCTTTGCGCAACCTCCGTAAGCGCCTGTCCGTAGGAAAATTCGCCTCTTACAAAGAATTCGTCCTGAAAATAGCCAGGAAACATCATGCCTCTGAGCTTTTCCGTTAGAAGAATGATTTCTTTTCGGTCCGGAAGTCCGCATTCCTTTTTTTCAAACAAACTGTTTTGAGAAGAAAATCGATTCATATTGCAGGCGGTCTCGCGGATTTTTCGAAGCATCATTTCATCCATTTTTCTTTTTCACCTCCGTCTGTTTTTTGCTGTAATTTGTTTTTTTCACATAAGCGGTTTTGGTTTCTTCGGGAAAGCGCTCAAAGGGCGCTTTGGTTTTTGCGTAATCGACAAGGTATACGCAAAACCTTTGAATACTCTCCATAAACCGCTTTTCTTTCCGTTCCATTTCGCTTTTATCGGAAATGAGCGCCATTCGGGAAAGCGCTCTTTCCCATTTGCCGGTTGTGATGGCGCTTGTCATTTCTTCTGGCATTACCTTTACAAGCAGGCGCCCCTTTTCGGTTGAAAAAATCTGCTTGCCTTTTCTTGCAGCGTAGCCCACGTCGATCAGGCGCGTGATCGTCGCAGCTCTCGTCGCAGGCGTTCCGAGACCGGAGTCCTTCATTTTTTCACGAAGCTCTTCGTCCTCGATCGTCTTTCCCGCATCCTCCATCGCCTTTAAAAGCGTGTCGTCCGTATGCGGAGACGGGGGCTTTGTTTTCTGCGCTTTAACGGAAACTTTCTGAACCGGCCTTTCATCGCCCGGGCTCAGCAGCGGAATCTCTGTCTCGTCTTCCTTTTTCTTTTCCTCCCCTTTATATAAAACGCGCCAGCCCTCCGATATCAGCATATTGCCCTGCGTTTTGAATTTCTCGCCCTCCACATCCGTAATAATCTTCGTAGATGAATATACATAGTCCGGGTAATGCGCGGCGATGAATTTTTTCGCGATCAGATCAAAAATCTTTTTTTCGTCATCACTTAAACCGCCGATATCCGCCCGCCTGTCCGTCGGGATGATCGCGTGGTGATCGGTAACTTTACTGTTGTCATAGATGCGCTTTGCCGTTTTGATGGGCGAAATCGCCTTGACATAGGCGGCGTAGGGCTCAGGCAGTAAAGTAAGCGTCTTTGAGACTTTCGGGATCATATCGTCCGGCAGATAGCTGGAGTCCGTTCTGGGATAGGTGATCATTTTTCTGGTTTCATAGAGGGACTGAGCAAGTTTCAGCGTCTTATCTGCGCTGAAGCCGAATTTGCGGTTGGCTTCTCTTTGAAGGGTGGTAAGGTCGTAAAGCTTCTCCGGCGGCTTTCTTTTTTCGTCGCGCGAGCTCTCGATCACCTTGCCCGTCTTTCCCGTTACCTTCTTTTTGATTTCATCGGCTTTTTCCTTGGTTTTGATGTGCGTTTTCTGGTTTTCATCGATCCAGACGCCCTTGTAGTCGCCGAAATCTGCGTTCACTTCGAAATAGTCCTCCGGCACAAACGCAGAGATTTCCATATCGCGCTTGACCAGAATTGCAAGCGTCGGCGTCTGAACGCGGCCAACGGACAGATGCGCATTGTATTTTAGGGAAAACGCGCGCGATGCGTTCATGCCGACCAGCCAGTCGGCTTCGCTTCGGCATCTGGCAGAAAGATACAGACTGTCGTATGCCTGACCCGGCTTCATGCTGTCAAGGCCGGCCTTGATGGCGGCGTCCGTCATGGACGAAACCCAAAGTCTTTTAACCGGCTTTTTGCAGCCCGCGCAGTCGTAAATATATCTGAAAATCAATTCGCCCTCGCGTCCGGAGTCGGTCGCGCAGATGATTTCGGATATCTCTTTATCGTTCATGAGTTTTTTGACGATATTGAACTGTGACTGCGTTTGCTTAAACACCTTAAGCGGAATCTTTTCCGGCAGCATCGGAAGCATATCCATGCGCCACTTTTTATATTTTTCGTCCACTTCGTCCGGCTCGCACAGGCCGACCAGATGACCGATCGCCCATGTGACCACATGCGTATCCGACGAAAGGCATCCGTTTTCGGACCTTCTTACGCCCAGAACGCGCGCAAGATCCCTGCCCACCGACGGCTTTTCAGCCACCACCAGCGTCTTCATTTTACGCGCGCTTCCTCCTTCGTGATAGTTTAATCGTTATGCCTGTTCCTCTCGCCTGTAAAGCTTCCTTTCCAAAGACCAGATGCGCTCCGTAAACGAACCCGGCTGCACTTTACTCAGTTCATGCGTCATTTCGTTCATTCGCGCATCCAGTACGTCCAGCGTATGCAAAACCTCCGCCTCCGGGAACATCGGGGGCTTGGGCGAGCCGTACTCGGGTAAATCGTGATGCGACAAAATCATATGGGACAGCATTGAAACCAATTCGCTTCTGACGCCAAGCGTTTTTGCGCAGCGGTTGAGCTCGCTCACGCCCAATACCAAGTGCCCCAGCAGATTTCCGTCCCTTGTATAATCGGACACCATGCCAAGCTCGTCGCTTTTCATTTCATCGATCTTGCAAAGATCGTGAAGGATCACGCCCGCGGCGATCAGATCCGCGTCCAGAAAGGGATACAACTCCGAAATCATCTGAGCCCCCTTGAGCATCGTGGATGTGTGATGAAGAAGACCGCTTCTTTCCGCATGGTGAAGCTTTAAAGCAGCCGGCATAAAAAGAAGCTTATCTCCCGCCTCCTCAAGGCGCATAAGCACAAGCGCCTTGAGCTCCTTATCGCGTATAGCGTCGGCGCGGTTGAGAATCTCGTCCATCATTTCGTCGGCGGGTCTGGGCGCGCAGGGAATGAGCATATTCATATCTACTTCGTCGTCTTCCCTGAAATCGCGCATTTTGTCCACACGGAATTGCGCGCGGCCGTTGTATTCCTGCATAACGCCGCGCACCTTGATCACCTTGCCAACCTCCGGCGCGAGCACAAGGCCGTCCCACATTTTGGCGTTCACATCGCCCGAGATATCGGTTAAAGTCATATCCAGATACTTGCTGCCGTTTGAAGCCGTGCGCTGGGAAGAAGCGCGCACCATCAAAAATCCGTCAAACGACGCGCCCTTGATCAAATCAGAAAGTAGCGGCTGCTGTTTCATAGATTTCATCTCCATATATTCATTAGACTAAGTCCAAACGCCTTCCTTTTATATCATATCTATCATAAACCAAATTTTCCATCTTTGCAACTTTCAAGCCACTGAATACACACTCCCTGCACACACATTGACTTTTGTTCATAATTTTGATATAATTTATTCATCTTAATACATGTTTCAGAAACATTTGAGAGGATTTACTTATGAATACTGTCTACAAAAGATGCCGGCGCATCTTGTGCGCGGCGATTACACTCGTTATTTTCCTGTCCGCATTTCCCGTTGTCTCCATTGCGGAATCCTTCCCTGCAATGGTAACTTCCGATAAAATCAACGTGTATTCCACATCCTCCATGTCCGAAAGAATCGGATCTCTTTCCAAATATGCCGTCGTCGACGTTCTTTCCTATTCAGGAAGCGTTGCGTGCATTCAAAAAGGAACGAATATAGGATATGCCTACATTAAGGATCTTGCAAAAGTCAGAGATATCGCGATAGAAGCCACCATCAACGCCAATTGCCGCGTGTACGCAAGCGCCAACACAAAATCCAAAAGTATTTCCGTCAAAAAAGGCATGAACATCAACCTGCTGGCTGTGAACGGCAACTGGGCGATGGTTGAAAACAATGGAACCATTGCCTACTGCCAGAAAAAATACGTAACTGAAACGCTCGATTCCGATTCCATCGTAAACGAAACCTATCAGGCCACCGCCATTTCATCCGCGACAGTTTATCAGACGCATTCCAGAACCGCGTCTTCCATTGGAACCATAAAAAAAGGCGCATCCATAACGGTATATGCCTACAACGATGTGTGGGCGCGCGTAAAGATCAACGGAAAATACGGCTTTTGCCTGAAAGAAACACTGAAACGCGCAGACGCTGCGCTGGAGCCTTCCGAAACGTCCGTGCCTTCCGAAACACCCGGTCAGGAATTTATTTATAATGAATTCGAAGCGTCTGTCAACGCCTCCAGCCTCCGCGTTTACGAAACTCCGAATAAATCCGGAAAATACCTCGGCAGCATGAAACGCGGAACCGTCGTAACCGTTCACGCTTACGATGATTACTGGGCTTACATCAGCTTGAACGGTCGCTTTGGATACTGCGCCAAAAGCTATTTAGCCCGCATTATGATGGAGGCCGCAACGCCCGCTCCCACGCCTTCCCCTACTCCAACCCCTTCGCCTACACCCGCTCCTACTCCAACGCCCGATTCCACCAAAGCGCCGCTTGATATGGAACAGGCGGTAATCTTTGAGGGCGATTATACAAACGAAGAAAAAATCTTTCTCTTCTTTACGCGCATCGCCGGATATTCCGAAGCCGCCGCCTGCGGCATCCTGGCAAACATGAAAAAGGAATCCGGCTTCCGTCCAAACGCCGTTTCCTCTACCGGCGGCTATCATGGGCTTTGCCAGTGGTCGAAATCGCGTTTTCAGACCATTACCAATTTCTGCGAAGAAAACGGCTTTGATCCCTACTCCCTTGAAGGCCAGCTCAATTACATGATGAAGGAGCTTTCTACAACAAGCTACGGAAAGAACCTTAAAGCCGTTGAAAACACCGCTCAGGGCGCGTACGATGCAGGTTACTACTTCTGCTACAACTACGAGCGTCCGTCCAATAAAGCCGCCAAATCTGAAGAGCGCGGAAATTTAGCCAGGGACACCTATTGGCCGAAATACGCAGAATAACACATTTTTCGCCGGGAAAGGCATACCTTTCCCGGTATTTTTTATTGCGCCGCGCAATTGAATATGTTATGATATAGATAATGCGTAAACAAGCGCGTTTACAGAATGTATTCAAATTACAAGGAGGCCATCCGATTATGAGACTCATCGTTCAGCCGGAGAACAAAAAATCCTATATCCACCCGGAAGTCTACGGAAACTTTTCCGAGCACTTGGGAAGATGCATCTATAACGGCATCTACGTCGGCGAAGAAAGCCCGATTGAAAATGTAAACGGCATGCGCAAGGACATTGTCGACGCGCTTAAGAAAATCAAACTGCCCGTTCTTCGCTGGCCCGGCGGATGCTTTGCCGACGAATATCACTGGATGGACGGCATCGGTAAAAAGGAAAGCCGCAAAAAGATGATCAACACCAACTGGGGCGGCGTTGTGGAAGACAACTCCTTCGGCACCCACGAGTTTTTCGAGCTTTGCAGGCAGATCGGCTGCGAGCCCTACATCAACGGCAATGTCGGCAGCGGAACCGTTCGCGAAATGGCCGAATGGATCGAGTATATGACGAGCGACAACTTCTCGCCCATGGCGAATCTTCGCCGCGAAAACGGTCAGGACAAGCCCTGGAAGCTCAAGTATTTCGGCATTGGAAACGAAAACTGGGGCTGCGGCGGCAACATGCGTCCGGAATTCTATGCGGATCTTTATCGCCAGTTCCAGACCTATGTTCACAACTATAGCGGAAACCGCGTCTACAAAATCGCCTGCGGCGCAGGCACTTCCATCGGTAACCCCAATTACGAGTGGACCGAAACCCTCATGAAAAACGCCCGCCATCATATGAGCGGCCTTTCTCTTCACTATTACACCCTGCCCACCGACAAATGGGACCACAAGGGCAGCTCCACCGAATTTGGCAAAGAAGAATACTACATGACCCTTGCTCACGCTTCCTTCATGGACGAGCTTTGCGAAAAGCACGGCGCAATCATGGACAGATACGATCCCGAAAAGAAAATCGGCCTGATCGTGGACGAGTGGGGCACGTGGTACGACGTTGAGCCCGGCACAAATCCCGGCTTCCTCTATCAGCAGTCCACCATGCGCGACGCGATGGTTGCCGCGCTCACCTTAAATATCTTCAACAAGCATTCCGATCGCGTACATATGGCCAATATCGCCCAGCTCATCAACGTCCTTCAGGCCGTTATTTTGACCGACGGCGAAAAGATGCTCTTAACCCCCACGTATCATGTATTCGACCTGTTCTCCCGCCATCAGGGCGCAACGCTTGTCGAAAGCATCATGCCGGCTTCCCCCATCACCTCCGACGGCCGCACCTTCTCCTCCGTCAGTCATTCCGCCTCTGTGGACGAAGAAGGAAACGTTCACGTAACGATCGCAAACCTTTCCTGCGATGATGACGCGCCCATCGCCATGCGCCTTGACGGATGCGCCTATTCCCTGACGGAGGCAAAAATCCTTGCAGGCGATATGCATGCTAAAAATGATTTTGATTGTCCCGAAAATGTACAAGTCCTTCCCTTTGAGGGCGCAAAGATTTCCGCCTGCGCATGCGGAACCGAAATTGAGCTTACCCTTCCCAAGGTCAGCGTCCTTTCGATGACATTCAAAAAGTAATGTACGAATCGGTCAGAATTCTCTGCAGGAAATGCATTGATGACGTTTTACCCGAAGGAGAGCTGATTGCATATCTCGATAATTACGTTAGCTCTCTTTCGGAGGACGTCCGCGTTTCCAAGGCTGTTTACGAAAAGCGGCTTTTGGCGTGCGCTGAATGCAGGCACCGGCTCGAAGCCACCTGCACGCTGTGCGGTTGCTATTGTCAGGCGCGCGCCGCCAAAAAGGGTCTTCGCTGTCCGATTCCGCAAAATCCCAAATGGACGGAAGAGCCCATGCAATAATGAGTAAAGTAATACGGAGAAAATGATATGAAACTTGCTTTCAGCCCCTATCTTTCAAGCGTCAAGCCACTTTTAAAGACGTTAATTGAAAGATTAAACGAGCTATATCCCTATGCCTCCATCCTCGCGCAGGATTCCCTCGCCCAGCGTTTGGGCGTATCCAAAACCGGCGTAAACGTTTCTGAAATCGGAACGCTCACCAAACGCGGCTTTGTCATCCGCGTTCACGACGGACGCGCCTTTTCGGAATATGCGTTCAACGAAATCAGTCAAAACAATCTGGACGACGTCATTTCCGCCGTCCGCCGCGCGCAGGCCGGGGCGATGGGAAGCGATCCCCTGCCTGAAGACGACCTGTGCTCCCTTTATCAGGAAGCCGAATACGACGTCGATCCGGAAGAAATGGGCGCAAAGGAAATCGTCGCCCGCTTAACGAGCCTTCGCGAAAAGGCGCTTTCAAAAAGCGAGCTTCTTTTGGACGTCGCTTCCAGCTTCACCTGGCAGAAATCAAGCAAGCTTTTCCTGACCAGAAACCGCGACCTCTCCCAGTCCGTCATCTGGACAAACGGCGCGCTCGTCGCGCTGGCTGCCCGCGGAGAGGAAATCAAGGATTATTACAAGGGCTTTTCAAAGCTTGGCGGCTGCGAGCTTATAAACGATATGGAAAACGACGATGTTCTCTCCAAAATCGTTTCCACAGCCCTCGAGCTTTTGGAGAGCAATCCCATCCCGCCCGGAGAATATGACTGCATCTGTGATCCCGACACCACCGGCATGATCGTTCATGAGGCGTTCGGCCACGGCGTTGAGATGGACATGTTTGTTAAAAACCGTGCGCAGGCGAAGGATTTTGTGGGCAAACGCGTCGCCAGCGACCTTGTGAACATGCACGACGGCGCAAAAGCGGCAAATGAATGCGCCACCTACCTTTTCGATGACGAAGGAACGCTCGCGTGCGACACACTGGTCATCGAAAAGGGCATTTTGAAAACCGGCTATGCGGACCTGGTCAGCGCAAACCGCTTGAAAATTGCACCTACCGGCAACGGAAGAAGGCAGGCTTATGACCACAAAGCCTACACCCGCATGACCAACACCTTCTTTGCACCGGGAAGCGATAAGCTTTCCGACATGATCGCTTCCATCGATTACGGCTTCCTTCTCGAAAATCCGTCGAGCGGTATGGAGGATCCTAAAAACTGGGGCATTCAGTGCATGGTGAACATCGCCCGCGAAATCAAGGACGGCCGGCTCACCGGACGCATCTTTTCGCCCATCGTTTTGACCGGCTATGTGCCCGATCTTTTAAAGTCCATTTCCATGATGTCAGATGATTTCGCCCTTGGCGGCGGAGGCTTCTGCGGAAAGGGCTACAAGGAATGGGTGAAGGTTTCAGACGGCGGCCCCTACATCAAGGCAAAGATTCGTCTGGGCTGATGGGAGGAGATTCATATGCTTCATAAAATTCTGTCCGCTCTCAAAGCTTGCGGCGTAAGCGTTTATAATATCGTAGATCAGTCCATCGAAAGCGCGGAGATTTACTTCATTAAAAAACAGGAAGACATGCGCCGCATGAAAAATATCCGCGAAATCACCGTAACCGTTTATAATGATTTTGAAATCGGAGAAACCAAAATGCGCGGCATGAGCGACATTCAGATCGCGCCCGGCATGACGGAAGAAGAAATTTATAAAAAAATCGCCGGCGCATACAACGCGGCAGGCTATGTCAAAAATCTATTCTTCGAGCTTGCCGATCCTGCCGTGGAAACTGTGGACGATGACGATAAAATGAACTGTCTTCCCGCAGAGGAAGCAGCGCGCATCATGGCGGATGCGCTTTTCACGCCCGACACAATGACCGACGCGTTTATCAATTCTGCGGAGATTTTTGTGGAGAACGCTTCTTTCCACATTCTCTCCTCCCGTGGAACGGATGTCCGTTTTTCCAAAAAGCGCATCTGGGGCGAATTTGTCGCTCAGTGCGTTTCCCCCGAAGACGTTGAAATGTACTTTGATTTCGAATACGACGAGCCGGACACCTTCGCCCTTTCAAAGCTCGTCTCCGACGCTATCACCATCGTCTCCGACCGCGCAGAAGCTTCCATAGCCCCATCTGCAGGCGTGTACGATTTGATTCTTACCGAAAAACACGTGTACACTGTTTTATCCGCCTACCTCGAAAAGGCGAACGCAGCTATGATCTTTGCGAAATACTCCCCCTATGAAATCGGCGCAAGCGTTCAGGGAGAAAGCGTCAAAGGCGAAAAAATCAACCTGATCGCCGTTCCCGATCAGCCGTATTCTCTGGACGGCGTAAAGCTTGTCGAAAGACAGATTCTTTCAGACGGCGTTTTGAAGGATATCGTCGGCGCTACGCGCTTCTGCCGATATCTCGGCATCGAACCCAAAGGCAGCTACCGGACCATTCGCGTTGAAAACGGCTCAATTCCGCTAACCGAGATGAAAAAAAGGCCCTATCTCATGCCCGTAGCGTTTTCTGATTTCCAAATGGACGAAATGTCTGGGCGCTTTGGCGGCGAGATCAGGCTTGCGTATCTGTTCGACGGTGAAAATATAAAAATCGTGACCGGCGGCAGCGTAAACGGAAGCCTTCTTGAAAAGCATGATTCGATCGTGTTTTCCAAAGAAACCTATCGTTCCTCCAACTACTCCGGTCCCGCCGCAATGCTGATTCCGGGCGTAAACGTTGCAGGCGCATAATCAAAAAGCCGCTCTTTCCGGCTCAATTCAGGTCACATCTGCAATTTATGCGCAGATGTGACCATTTTTTAACTGAATATCACACAATCAGAAACATTTATCTCTTGTAATATGCACATGAATTGATGTATAATATTAATCCCTCAAGGTAACACTTGTTAGGTACCCTATTCACATATCGTGAGGAAGGATGAAATAAAACATGGCAACCAAGTACGTATACCTCTTCAAAGAAGGCAACGCCACCATGCGCAATCTCCTCGGCGGAAAAGGCGCAAACCTTGCCGAGATGACTAACATCGGTCTTCCCGTGCCGCAGGGCTTCACCATCACCACCGAAGCCTGCACCCAGTACTATGAAGACGGCCGCACCATCAACGATGCAATCAAAGCCGAAATCATGGAAAACATCGTAAAAATGGAAGAAATCACCGGCAAGAAGTTCGGCGATATGGAAAATCCTCTTCTCGTTTCCGTTCGTTCCGGCGCCCGCGCCTCCATGCCCGGCATGATGGACACCATCTTAAACCTCGGTCTTAACGAGCAGGTTGTAGAAGTTATGGCTGAAAAGAGCGGTAACGCTCGCTGGGCCTATGACTGCTATCGCCGTTTTATCCAGATGTTCTCCGACGTCGTTATGGAAGTCGGCAAAAAATATTTCGAAAAGCTCATCGACGCCATGAAGGAAGAAAAGGGCGTTACCTATGACAACGAGCTGACCGCGGAAGATCTTAAGGAGCTGGCCAACCAGTTCAAGGCCGAGTACAAAAATCAGTTGGGCGAAGACTTCCCCTCTGATCCCAAGGTGCAGCTTTTCAAGGCGATTGAAGCCGTATTCCGTTCCTGGGACAATCCCCGCGCCAACATCTACCGCATGGACCATGACATCCCCTATTCCTGGGGCACTGCTGTAAACGTTCAGATGATGGCCTTCGGTAACCTTGGCGACACCTCCGGCACCGGCGTTGCCTTCACCCGCAATCCCGCCACCGGCGAAAAGGGTCTGATGGGCGAATTCCTCATGAACGCGCAGGGCGAAGACGTTGTCGCCGGCGTACGCACCCCCATGCCCATCTCCCAGATGAACGAAATCCTGCCCGAAGTGTACGAGCAGTTCCTGGGTGTCTGCAAGACCCTCGAGAACCATTATCGCGACATGCAAGATATGGAATTCACCATCGAAGACAAAAAGCTTTACATGCTTCAGACCCGTAACGGCAAGCGCACCGCCGCTGCCGCGATCAAAATCGCTTGCGACCTGATCGATGAAGGCATGATCACAGAAGAAGAAGCACTCATGCAGATCGACGCCAAGTCTCTCGACATGCTGCTTCACCCAACCTTCGACACCGCCGCGCTTAAGAAGGCTGTTCCCGTAGGCAAGGGCATCGCCGCTTCTCCCGGAGCTGCCGCCGGCACCATCGTTTTCACCGCTGAAGACGCCGTTATGCACGGCAAGCAGGGTGAAAAGGTTGTTCTCGTTCGCCTCGAAACCAGCCCCGAAGATATCGAAGGCATGAAGTACTCTCAGGGCATCCTCACCGTTCGCGGCGGACAGACTTCTCATGCCGCCGTTGTTGCCCGCGGAATGGGCACCTGCTGTGTATCCGGCTGCGGCGAGATCAAGATGGACGAAGAGAACAAATGCTTCACCCTCGCGGGCAAGATCTATCGCGAAGGCGACGCCATCTCTCTGGACGGCTCCACCGGCAACATTTACGGCGAAATCATCCCCACCGTTCCCGCCGACCCAAACAGCGGATACTTCGGTCGCATCATGGAGCTTGCTGACAAGTACAAGACCATGGGCGTTCGCACCAATGCCGACTCTCCCGCCGATGCGAAGCAGGCGGTTGCCTTCGGCGCGCAGGGCATCGGCCTTTGCCGCACCGAGCATATGTTTTTTGATCCCGAGCGCATCGGCGCATTCCGCGAGATGATCTGCTCCGAAACCGTTGAAGAGCGCGAAAACGCCCTCAGCAAAATCGAGCCTATGCAGCAGGCCGACTTCGAAGGACTGTTCGAGGCCCTTTCCGGCTATCCCGTAACCATCCGCTTCCTCGATCCGCCGCTTCACGAGTTTGTTCCCACTGAAGAAGCCGATATCGAAGCGCTGGCCAAGGCGCAGGGCAAGACCGTTGCCTACATCAAGCAGGTTATCAATGATCTTCACGAGTTCAACCCCATGATGGGTCATCGCGGATGCCGCCTGTCCGTCACCTATCCCGAAATCGCCGCCATGCAGACCCGAGCCATCATTAAGGCTGCGCTGGCTGTTAACGCCAGAAACGACTGGAACACGGTTCCCGAGATCATGATTCCCCTGGTTGGCGACATCAAGGAATACAAGTTCGTTAAGAAGATCGTAGTCGAGACTGCCGACAAGCTCATCAAGGAAGCCTGCGCTGATCTCAAGTATGAAGTAGGCACCATGATCGAAATCCCGCGCGCCGCGCTGACCGCCGATGAGATCGCCAAGGAAGCTGACTTCTTCTGCTTCGGCACCAACGATCTTACCCAGATGACCTTCGGCTTCTCCCGCGACGACGCCGGCAAGTTCCTGCCCGCGTACTATCAGACCAAGATCTACGAGTCCGATCCCTTCGCCCGCCTCGACACCACCGGCGTTGGCAAGCTCATGAACATGGCTGTCACCCTCGGCAAGGGCGAAAACGAGAAGCTGCACTGCGGTATCTGCGGTGAGCACGGCGGAGACCCGTCCTCCATCGAGTTCTGCAACAAGATCGGCTTAAATTACGTTTCCTGCTCTCCCTTCCGTGTACCGATCGCCCGTCTGTCTGCCGCTCAGGCTGCCATCAAGGCGAAGAAGTAATAGATTCATACGATCAAACTGCAGAGGAATTCCTTTGCAGTTTGATCTTTATAAAATCCCTTATCATTCTTAAAAGGCTGTGATCTAAATGGACGAAAGAAAACGCCGTATCGCGGCGCAAAGACGCAAGCAAGCGCTGCTTCTTAAAAAACGCAGACAGCAAAAGCGCCTTCTCATCCTTTTATCGTGCATTCTCGCCGTGATTGCCCTTGCGCTCATCCTCATTCTTACATTAACCGGCAAAAACGGTGCCTCTTCCGATCCTTCCGCTTCCCCGACGCCCATCGTTACCGTTGAACCCGAAATTACGCCGACGCCCGCGCCCGCATATTTTTCTGAAATCGACATCCGTGCGGATTCACCGAAGTTTACATCGGCGCTTCCGATTTATCATAAACCAAATGTGAGCGAAAAGATGATCGCC
>SVGP01000041.1 GCA_015056255.1 Clostridiales bacterium
CTATGGCTACTCTTTGCTTCTGACCGCCTGAAAGCTCGCTCGGATAGGCTTTGAGCTTGGTTTCAAGGCCGACGATTTTTAGAAGCTCAATAACCTTCTTTTTCTTTTCCGCGCGGCTTAGTTTCGAATGTCTGAGCGGAAAAGCGACGTTCTGATAGACGGTGCGGGAGCGCATGAGGTTGAAGAGCTGAAAGATCATGCCGATCTTTTTGCGCGCGCCGCGAAGCTCCTTTTCGCTCATCCGGGTAAGCTCCTGACCGTTTACATACACAAGCCCTTCGGTCGGACGCTCAAGAAGATTGATGCAGCGAACAAGCGTGGATTTTCCTGCGCCGGAAAATCCGATGATGCCGTAGATGCTGCCCTTTGGAATTTCAAGGGAGACATCCACCAGCGCCTTGACGCCGCCGTTTGCGCCGGGATTGAAGGTTTTTGAAACATGTTCAAGTCGAATCATGGCGTTTGTGCCTTTTTCCTGTATCATGGATTAAGCGCGCTCCGTTTCTACCTTTACTAAAAAATCAGGCAAGCCGCTTCGGCCTGCCTGACGGAAAAACTCATACAATATGAGGTCAACCACCATTTACACTGCCTCAGCCAAATCATACGCACATAAGCATGTACATTTCGCACATGCTCATTCGCATCATCATGGCTGCAGGACGGTTACGCATACTGGCGATTCTCCTAACCTCAAATATGCATCTATTGTATATGCTTATAATAGGTTTGTCAATGGCAAAGTTTTAAAATTAACGAAAGAATTTTACACAAAATGCAGGATTCAGGCGAATTTATATAGAAAAAAGGAATGGGAATCGCTGTAAGGAGGCGAATGTATGGATTTCTTAATGGCTGCTGAGGCCGAAAAGCAATATGCTCAGGAAATGTACCGTGCGTTTCACAGAATTCCGGAAAGGTCGCGCTTTGAAATAAAAACCAATCTTCTGATTCGTCAGGAGCTTGACAAAATGGGCGTCGCCTATCATACGCCAAAGGAAAATATTACAATCGCCGTCATCGAGGGCGCGCATCCCGGCCCCATCGTCGGCATCCGCGCGGATACCGACGCCCTTCAACTTACGGAGGAAACCCGTCTGACCTTTAAGTCAGAGCACGAGGGAATGATGCACGCCTGCGGTCACGACGGACATATTGCAATTGCGCTTACGTGCGCAAAGATCTTAAGCAATATGAAAAGCGATATAAAGGGCACAGTAAAGATCATCTTCCAGCCTGCTGAGGAAGGCGAAATGGGCGCTCAGGCCGTGATCGAGACGGGGCTTGTAAACGACGCAAATGCATTTTTTGCCGTGCATCTCTGGTCGCCCTACGAAACGGGTCAAATGCGCGTGGCTCCGCGCGGCGTTGCAGCCAGCACCGATATGTTCACCGTGAACATCCACGGTCGCGCCGGCCATGGCGCAATGCCCGAGCTTTGCATCGATGCATGCCTTTGCGCTTCCGCCCTTGTTATGAATCTTCAGTCCATCGTTTCGCGCTTTTTGTCGCCCTTTGAGCCTGTGGTCATTACAGTGGGCAGCATCCACGCGGGCACGAGGTGCAACATTATCGCGGGCGAAGCGACCATCGAGGGAACGATACGCACCTTTGACCCCAGGGTGTACGATGAAGTACACGCGCATTTTGACCGCGTTGTCAAGGATATTTGCAACGCCTACCGATGCACATATGAAATAAACAACGTAAAGGCCTGCGGCGTTACATGGAACGACGAGAAACTGACCCAAATCGCGCTTGAGAACGCAAAAAGAATTGCACCCGCAAATGAGGTGGGCGCGGACACCCCCTTTATGCTGGGCGACGATTTTGGCGAATACAGGTCGATTGCCCCCGTCTGCTACATGAAAGTCGGCATCCGAAATGAGAAAACCGACGCGGTTTACGCGCATCATCATCCGAAGTTCAAGATAGACGAGGACGCTCTTCCAAGAGCGGTCGCATGGCTTCTGATGAATGCGGAATCGGTGCTAAATGGGTAATGGGCTGCAAAAATGCTTGAACAATCCACGTATTTGTAGTAAAATTAAAATGTATTAGTATAATTAAAAATAAGGAGCAATGATCGCATGAAAAAGTATGATCTGATTACGGCCACCAGCATGGGCGTTCGCATCACGCCTGCAGACCGTCAGCCCGTCGGCATCGGAAACCACTACACCATGCAGGCAACCAGCGCCGAAAGCAATGTTTTGAACGTTTCTGCGTCTCTGGGCTTAAACACCAAGGTTCTGACCGCTTTTGTCGCAGGCAGCCCCATTGCTGCTTTTATCAAAGGCGAGCTTCGAAGAAGAAACATCTGGTTCGAAGGCCCCGAAGTTGAGCAGGGCGGCCCCTGGGGCTATCGCCATCAGTTCAACATCGCTGACACCGGCTTTGGCATGCGCGGCCCGCGCGTTCACAATGACCGCGCAGGCGAAGTCGGAAGAACACTCAAGGTGGAAGATATCGACCTTGAAAAGATTTTCAAAACCGAAGGCGCGCGCCTTATGCATATTTCGGGCCTGTTTGCGGCGCTGTCTCCCGAGACGGGCGCGCTTTGCTTAAAGCTCAGCGAGTACGCCAAGGAAAACGGCACGCGCATCAGCTTTGATCTTAACTACCGCGCCTCCTTCTGGAAGGGCCGCGAAAAGGAATTAAGAGACATTTTCTCCAAAATCGCTGCCCGCAGCGACATCTTAATCGGAAACGAAGAGGACTTCCAGCTGGCCCTCGGCATTGAAGGCCCCGAAGCCGGCGGAAAAGACCTCGCCGGAAAGATCGACTCCTTCAAGGAAATGATCTACCGCGTGAAGGAAGCGTATCCGAACGCCAAATACTTCGCCACGACTCTCCGTCAGGTTATCAACGTAAACGCCCACATCTGGGGCGCGATTCTGTACGCCGACGGTGAGTGGTATGTGGAAGAGCCCAGAGAGATCCCGGTACTCGACCGTATCGGCGGCGGCGACGGCTTTGTCGGCGGCATGCTGTATGCCTACCTTAAGGACTGGGCGCCCTCCGAGTGGGTCAAGTTCGGCTGGGCGACGGGCGCAATGGCGGTTACGATGCTGGAAGACTACGCGACTCCTGCCGACGAAGAGCAGGTCTGGTCCGTATGGAAGGGCAACGCCCGCGTAAAGAGATAATCAACATAGAATATTCGGGAGGAAATACATTATGGCTAAACTTGCAGATATCGGCCTGATCGGCCTTGCCGTTATGGGCGAAAACCTCGTCATGAACATGGAATCCAAGGGCTTCACCGTAGCCGTTTTTAACCGCACCACTTCCAAGGTCAAGGACTTTGTTGAGGGCAGAGCCAATGGCAAAAACATCATCGGCTGCTATTCCATCGAAGAGCTTGCCCAGAACCTCGCAAAGCCCCGCAAGGTCATGATGATGGTCAAAGCAGGCGCAGCGGTCGACTCCATGATCGATCAGCTTTTAAACGTGCTTGAACCCGGCGACATCATCATCGACGGCGGCAACTCCCATTTCCCGGACACCATCCGCCGCACCAAGTATGTGGAAGAAAAGGGTCTTCTCTATGTCGGCACCGGCGTTTCCGGCGGCGAGGAAGGCGCGCTCAAGGGTCCCAGCATGATGCCCGGCGGCTCCAACGCGGCATGGCCCTATGTAAAGCCCATCTTCCAGAGCATCTGCGCCCATGTGGGTGAAGACGCCTGCTGCGACTGGGTTGGTGAAAACGGCGCAGGCCACTTTGTCAAGATGGTTCATAACGGCATCGAATACGGCGACATGCAGCTCATCTGCGAAGCCTATCAGATCATGCGCGACTATCTGGGCATGACCCCCGACGAGATGCACGAAGTATTCAAAAAGTGGAACGAAGGCGTTCTGGACAGCTACTTAATCGAAATCACCACCGATATCCTCGCCAAGAAGGACGAAGACGGCCAGCCTCTGGTCGACAAAATCCTCGACACCGCAGGCCAGAAGGGCACCGGCAAGTGGACGGCCATCGCCGCGCTTGACGAAGGCATGCCCTTAACCCTCATCGGAGAAGCCGTGTTCGCCCGCTGCTTAAGCGCCATCAAGGAAGCGCGCGTGGATGCGAGCAAGGTTCTCACCGGCCCCGAAAAGAAGTTTGAAGGCGATAAGGAAGCCTTTATCGAGGATATCCGTAAGGCCCTATACGCCGCCAAGATCATCTCCTACGCGCAGGGCTATGCGCTCATGCGCGCCGCAGCCAAGACCTATAACTGGAATCTTAACTACGGCGGCATCGCGCTTATGTGGCGCGGCGGCTGCATCATCAGAAGCGTATTCCTCGGAAAGATCAAGGAAGCCTTTGACAAGAATCCCGCCCTTGACAACCTGCTGTTGGACGAGTATTTCACGAAGGAAATCGAGGCCTGCACGGACGGCTGGAGAAATGTCTGCGCTCAGGCGATGCTTTCCGGCATTCCCGCCCCCGCAATGACCTCGGCGCTCAGCTATTTTGACGGCATCCGTACCGCCCGCATGAGCGCAAACCTCCTTCAGGCGCAGCGCGATTACTTCGGCGCGCACACCTATGAGCGCGTGGACGCCCCCCGCGGCCAGTTCTTCCACACCGACTGGACCGGTCACGGTGGAAACACCACCGCCAACACCTACAACGCTTAAGAAAAGGGGAAAAATGCATATGCTTACCTTTTCCACTTATTCCCCCCGCGAGGCGGGTCTGGACGACAGCGAAATCCGCTCCGCGCTTGAAAAGTCCCTGTCCGATATTCGAATGAGTCTTAAAAAAGTGCTCATTCTCCCGCCGGATTACACCCGCTTTCATTCGATGGCGGGCAGAATCACCTGGCATCTTTATGACATGCTGAAAAATCATTGCGAGGTTGACATTATGCCCGCGCTCGGCACGCACGTTCCGGTTACCGAGAGCGAATGGAAGGCGATGTTCGGCGACATCCCCTACGACAAAATGATCGTGCACGGCTGGCGCACGGACGTCGTTAAAGTCGGCGTTGTGCCCGGCGAATTCGTAAGTGAGGTTTCCGAAGGCCTTGTAAACGACCCCATCGACGTTGAGGTCAATAAGCTGCTTTTAGATCCCTCCTACGATCTTATCCTCTCCATCGGTCAGGTTGTGCCCCACGAAGTCGTCGGCATGGCCAACCGCAACAAGAACATCTTCGTTGGCTGCGGCGGCTCCTCCATGATCAATTCCTCCCACATGCTGGGCGCTTTCTACGGCATGGAGCGCATCATGGGCAAGGATCATTCGCCCGTTAGAAAGGTGTTTGATTACGCCGAAGAAAATTTCTTAAAGAACATTCCGCTTTCCTACATCCTGACCGTCACTGACGCGCCCGGCGGAAATGTGCGCATGCACGGCCTGTTCATCGGCCGCGAGCGCAGGTATTTCGAAGAAGCAGTCGCCCTCGCCCAGAAGGTGAACCTCACCTTTGTCGATAAGCCCTTCAAAAAGGTCGTTGTTCTTTTGGACGAAGAGGAGTTCAAGTCCACATGGCTTGGAAACAAGAGCGTATACCGTACGCGCATGGCAATCGCAGACGGCGGCGAACTCATCGTCCTCGCACCCGGCGTTGACAAGTTCGGCGAAGACAAGTCCATCGACGCGCTCATCCGCAAGTACGGCTACTGTGGACGCGAAAACGTACTGAAGCTCGTCAAGGAAAATGAAGACATCCGCCAAAACCTCTCCGCCGCAGCCCACCTGATTCACGGCTCAGGCGACGGACGCTTCTCCATCACCTACTGCACAAAGCACGTGACCAAGGAAGAAGTCGAAGGCGTATGCTTTAATTACATCCCCTACGACGAGGCCATAAAGCTGTACAACCCCGCGGTTCTCAAAGACGGCTGGAACACGCTTGAAAACGGCGAAGAGATTTATTACATCTCCAATCCTGCCCTCGGCCTCTGGGCTGATCCCGGTAAGTTCTAAAGCGCATCCAAACCCTCTCAGTCGGCTGCGCCGACAGCTCTCCCAGAGAGCCAAGGCATCTGCAAGCCTCTTTTCAGGGTTTTGAGAGAGCACACACTTAAATCACATAAGTTAGCGCGGGCGGTCAATGACCGCCCCTACATTGTGGTATGTTCATCGCAACCTGTAGGGGCGATCATCGATCGCCCGCATATTATTTATCTTTATTCTAGAAATTAACGTTGGAAAATGCTGCAGAAGGGGCGATTCGCGAATCGCCCCTTCTGCTTTGCCCTTTAAAAACTTCCCGTCAGAAATCCAACCACCGTTGCGCAGAATTCTCTTAGCATATAATGGGGAAAGCTGATCAAGGATGTTGCGACGGGTACTGCATGAAATTCATATCCATCAAAGGTTTCTGCGATCTTCATCGACCTGTACACGTGGAAATTGTTGGTCACAAGGCCGATGGAAGGCGCTTCTTTTTCAACCAGTGAAAGCGAATATGTAAGATTTTCTAATGTGGACGTCGACTTGTCCTCCATGAGCACGCGGTCTTCGTCGATTCCGCGCTGCGTAAGCCCCCTCAAAATGCATTCCGCTTCACTGATACCTTCGTCCGGGCCCTGTCCGCCGGAGGCGATGACGAGGGTTTCGGGGTTTTCGTGAAGATATTCGCTCGCCACGTCAATGCGGTTTCTTAGCGCGCCGGAGGGCTGGGTTCCGTTGACCTTTGCGCCGAGGACAATGATGTAATCGAGGTTCTCAGGCGGCTGCGTCAGAGCAGCTTTCAGGATCATTCCTTCAACGGAGAGAAAAAACGCGATGCAAAGGGCTGCGAAAATGCGGAAAAACGTCAGAAAGCGCTTTGAAAACGGAAGCGGCTTTCCGGTTTTATAATGAACTTCAAAAATGATAAACCGCGCGAGGAAAAATAACCCCATCAGCGGCCACAGGAATAGAAGCGACTGGCCGAAACGGATTAAAACGCCGTTTAAAAGATAATAGAGAAAGCAGAAAAGAGCAGCGAGAAGAAATAACAGATTGATTGCGCGGCCTAAAAAATGTTTTTTCATGATACCTCCTTTGAAAACCGCCGCCTCCTGTCAGGATGGGCGGCGGTAATAGCATAACATCATCTGCACACATTGCACGTTCCGAAGCTGCCCGTATCCTGATTGATGGACGCGCCTCTGAAATAGTGCTGAACCTCGGCAAGGCTTGTTGCCTGCCGCAGCGGATGTCCCTGCGGGATATAGATAACGCCGTAGGATTTTACGTTCGAACAATTGCCGTTCGGGCGGCGGTAGGAACGCGTGCAGAGAGTGACAGTTCTGTGCATATTGCAGGAAACCGTGGGCTGGGTGCCATTGAGGTAATAGTCTTCCGTAACTTTGTAGTTGTTGGCGTCCCTTCTGCAGGCGCTTGTGGGCTTCATGCCGCTTACGCCGCAGGCTTCGGCTTTCACAAGGCCAAAATCCGCATAGCTTCCGTCGATGATGGCCTTGTTCTGCGTGATGCCCGCAATCTGGTGCACTTTTTTCATGACAGCAGCAAACAGCGGCGCGGCATAGGTTCCGCCGGTGGCGTTGGAAACGAGGGGCTTATAGCCGTCGTGCCCGATCCAGACCGCGCAGGAATAATAAGCGGTCATGCCGGCAAAGAATACGCCGCAGGCGTCGGAGTTCGTGCCGGTTTTGCCGGCTACGGTAAAGTTTCCGAATTTTGCTCGCGAGCCCGTGCCGTTTGCGCCGGAAACGCAGCCGGTCAGTACGTCGACCAGCAGATACGCCGTTGAGGGCTTGAACGCCTGGCGCGAAATCTGAACATCCCTTACGTTCATGTAGGGCGTTTTGTTGTCGGAATAAAGCACGTGGGT
Source organism: Clostridiales bacterium (assembly GCA_015056255.1). Classification (GTDB taxonomy): domain Bacteria; phylum Bacillota; class Clostridia; order Christensenellales; family Aristaeellaceae; genus SFHK01. The sequence continues at coordinate 7,785 of SVGP01000041.1, forward strand.
AAAGGCGTAGCTTTCAAGGTATTCTCCCCTGTTTGCAATCGCGCCGAAGGCGTTGGCCATTTCGATGACGGAAACGCCGGAGGAGCCGAGCGCAAGGCCGGAGCCCGTTGCCTGAATGCGGTCGGAGGAAATACCGAGCTTTAAAAGATAGTTTACGCTGTTTGAAATGCCCACATATTCAAACAACGCCTGCGCGGTTGAATAGTTGTGGGATTTATTGATGGCAAGGCGCATGGTTTCCGTACCCGTGTAATTGCCGCCGCCGTAGTTGGTGGGATAGCCCTGTTCGCTGTCCCAGCCCTCGATTCGAATCGGCAGGTTCATAACCGGCGTTCCCGGCGACCAGCCCATATCAAACGCCGGGCCGTATACGGACAGAGGCTTTAAGGACGAGCCGACGGGCATATTAATCTGATAGGCGCGGTTGAGCTGCTTTCTGGCGGTGGGCTCGTTTCGTCCACCCACCACGGCGACCAGCTCGCCCGTGTGCCAGTTGATGACCGCGCAGGCGGCCTGCGGCTGAATGACGTCGATGTATTCGCCGTTTGATAGGGTTTTGATATAGCGGTTGGAGGAATAGCGCATCTGAGGATAGCCCGTCCAGGTGGAGATGATCTCCTGAACCGAGGACTGCATTTCGGGATCCAGCGACGTATAAACATGATAGCCGCCGGTGCGCAGGCGCGCTTCCATCTGGGCGCGGTTGTAGGAGGTGTCCTCCAATTGTTCAAGCCTCAGCATTTTGGTCACAACGTCGTAAATCGCGTATTCAACATAATAGGCGTTGTCGTACATGACGGAAGCGGTGGGACTGTTCTGAAGAACGGTAAGCGTATCGTTTTTGGCCTGATTGTATTCGTATTCGGAAATAAACCCGTGCTCGTACATCTGCTTAAGCACGTAGTTTGCGCCGTCCTCGCTGACCTCGGGGGTATTTCGGATGTAGTAATTCGAGCGGGGATTGTAGCGCGAGGGATTTCGGATCATGCGCGCAAGCATCGCGCACTCCTTAAGGGAAAGATCGCTGAGCTCCTTTCCAAAATAATCCTGAGACGCAATTTTCACGCCATAAAGCGAGCCGCCCATGTAGACGACATTCAGGTATTCTTCCAAAATTCGCTCCTTCGCGCTTCTTACATCGCCCGAGAAGAGATTGACAAGCGTGTCCTCCAGTTCCAGCGCAAGATATGCCTCCTGCACCTTTCGTTTAAAGGTCTGCTCGCTGGTTAAAATGGTTTGCTTGACCAACTGGCAGGTAATCGTGCTTCCGCCCTGGTTGTTGCCGGATAAAACATTTCCGACGAACGCGCCGATGTAACGTTTTACGTCAACGCCGCTGTGACTGAAAAAGCGCGCGTCCTCAATGGCGATAACGGCGTTGATCAGATGCTCGGGCAGCTCCTGAAAGGAGCAGTACACGCGGTTTTCCGTGCCGCGGAAATCCGTGATCTTTTCGCCGTTTTTGTCATAAATGAAGCTTGTCTGCGCCTGAGAGTTGAACAGATCCAGATCCAGTTCCGGCGAAGTGTTCACCCATGCCTTGGCAATGCCCATCAGAAGCCCTGAAAGCGACATGCCGGCAATCAGCGCAACAATCACCATCATCTTGATCGTGGTCATCGCTACTGACAATATAAAATTTGTATATCCGCTGCGCGGAACAAATAACGGACTTTGCTTGCTCATGATATCCTCCGTATATTTGATAAAAACCCAAGATACAGTATATCACATCTTCATTGATTTTGCTATGAGAATCTTTTCAAAAACGATATGTATTTATTAGACGATGAAAAGCTGGAAGAAGTTCACAGGATGTTTCATATGCATCTTCGGGCATAATAGGACTGATCCCAATAACAAGGAGGAACATGAAATGCCCACAGGAATGATTCAGTCCAAAAGCCTTTCCATTCTTCAGGATCAGCTGACCCACGAGTTTATCGCCTGCAAAAAGGCGGAAAGGTATGCCGAGAGCTTTCAGGACGTCGCGCTTAAGCAGCTGGCAAGCGAACTGGCCAATTGCCACAGAGCGCGCTACAACCGCTTGTTCGACTATCTGAATTCCTGGCAGTAAAGAAAGGAGGCGGCGTATGGAAAAGCATGTCATGAACGATCAGTACGGCGTAGAGGACCTTCTGGAGCAGGAAAAGTACCTGATCCATGCCTACGGAACCTTTATTCCTGAGGCCACTGAGCCCAAGCTCAGATGCGTTTTGACCGATAACTTAAACGACTGCGCGGCGGATCAGTACCGCGTGTTCACCACCATGCAGCAGAAGGGCTGGTATGCAGGCCAGAATGCAGACGCAAATGTGCTCTCAACCGCAAAGCAGAAGTTTTCCCAGATGCAGTCGGAGCTTAACGTTTAAACTTTCAATCAGCAGATCCCCGGAGGAGAAATATTTCCTCCGGGCTTTTTCTTTAAGGGCTTTGCAAACCTATTAAACAGTGGTATAATAATTAGGTGAGCAAACTCTACTTTAAGGAGAAGTGAATCAAATGGATATGTACTATAGAATCAAAGTCGCTGGCCTTGAAAGAGACCTGCCCGTTTGTCCCATCAACGACGACCTCTACATCGCGGGCTTTGTCATTTTCGGAGACGTTGAACTGACCGCCGCCTGCGCAAGAGATCTTTTAAAGCTCGCGCCCGAGCACGACGTGATCATCACCGCCGAATCCAAGGGCATTCCGCTGGCGCATGAAATGGCGCGTCAGGAAGGCACGAACAAATATCTTCTGGCCCGAAAAGCCCCCAAGCTTTACATGAAGGACGTTTTCACCGTCGAAGTCGATTCCATCACCACCGACCACAAGCAGATTTTGTGCCTGGACGGAAAGGACGCCGAGCTTATGAAGAACAAGCGCGTTCTGATCGTGGACGACGTTATTTCCACCGGCGAATCCTTAAGGGCGCTTGAAAAGCTCGTAAACGCCGCCGGCGGAAACATCGTAGGCAAGATGGCCATTCTGGCCGAGGGCGACGCGCAGGGAAGAGACGACATCATCTATCTTGAAAAGCTGCCCCTGTTTAACAGCGACGGAACGCAGAAATAAGAAGAACGAAAAAACACCGCCGATTCAAGCGCATAAAGCGCATGACGGCGGTGTTCGTTTCATACGGATGTAACATAAAGATGGTATGATAGGTTTCAAATAAAAATCATTTCGGAGGCGCGCAATTTGATTGTTGATCTTTCCTGCCCGATCGAGCTTCGTTCCTACGAGCTATTAAGCGATGATTTTGGAAACGTAAGGGCTTATATCCGGCTTCACAACCTTTCCGAAAAACGCATAACCGGCTATTCGGCGACGATCCTTTGGTACAACGCGCTGACCAGAGCGCGCATCACAGAGAACATTCAGGTCGATCAGTGTCTTGCCGAGCCCTCGGGCGATTTCAAGCTCATTCATTCCACTGAAAACAAGGCGCATGTGGATCACGTTGAAATGTATTTTACGTCCGTCACGTATGAAGACGACGCAGAATGGAAGCCGGGAAACGGCGACCTGATCGAAATCGGCGAACAGAAGCTGCTTTCAGGCGTAAGGCTGGATGCGCTCAAGGAATTGGCGGGCGAGGACGCCGTTCAGTATCCCGAAATCCAGAGGGAATACTGGAGATGCGTGTGCGGAAGAATCAATCTGCTCTCAGACGGCGTGTGCGCGCGCTGCCACAGGGACAGAAATCTGGTGCTTAAAAAATTCAACGCCAAGGCTGTAAGGCGCGCGCAGGAAGATGAGTTTGCGCACCGCCCGCATGCCCAAAAAGCCAGAAGCGCGCAGGAAAAAAAACGCGCAAGACAAAAGGCGTTATACCTTCTGCTTGCGCTCATTTTGCTTGTTTTACTTGCAATTGTCGGCTTCAGATTCGGCCAGTACGGCTCGGATATATTTAAAAAGCCGGAGCGAATCGCGCCCTATGGCATGAGAACGAGCGATCACTTTTCCGCGTATTCCGCTTCAAACATATCCTCTCTGTAGTCGGCGCGGCGATTGGGGCAGTTCACGCGCGGACACATCATACAGTTGGCGTAGTGCTTGTCAGATTCAAACCAGATGCCCGAGCCGGATTTGATCGGAATCATCAAAAACGTGTCCGTAAGCGTTACGCCGCACTCTTCTTCAACGTTTTTAAGCAGTTCAAACAGCGGCTTTTGCTGGCTGATCGGAAAATCCGCCAGAGAGCCGGGGTTCATGGAATTGAGCGCGCCTACGCCAAGGCGCGCTTTTGCTTCTTCGAAAGCCGCAGCCATGGAGGTTTTCAGCGCGATTTCACAGATTCCGTGCGCCCAGAAGCTGTAAAGCGAATCGTCATAGGCGTTTGCCCGTTCATAAGCCGCTCTTCCGCTGGTAGAAACATAAGGATATACTTTTTTAACGTCTTTGATGTTTACAGCCAGTATGCGGCTTTCAAACGTCTGATCGCCGATTACAACCCTACGTCCGTCGTTTGAAAGAATCTCCGCCTCGCCAAAGTACAGTGCGGGACTCAAAAGCGGCACGATTTCATTATAAACGTCTAAAAACTCATCGTAATCGTCCTCGTTTACATGCAGCATTTTTGCGGCTTCCTCAGGGGAAATGGTAAAGGGAAGGTTTTTTAGGGTATGTCTGATCATGCTATTCACCTCTATGAATTCATCAGCGCATATTTTGCAAAATCGGAAATCCTGTCCGTTTCGTATTGAATCCACGCATCCTCCGGTCTCGCCTTTCCCTTGGGATTATACCAGAGAAAATCAATACCCGCGTTCTGAGCGGCGCGCATGTCGCTTGTCAAGCTGTCGCCGATCATGAGCGCATTACAGGGCGCGATCCCGCCCAGCTTTTGAAGCGCGATTAGGAGCATTTCGGGCCGCGGCTTTGAAAAGCCCACTTCCTCCGAAATCACAATTTCGGAAAAATAATCGCGCATTGAGCAGCTTTCCATCCTCGGACGCTGAATGCTGGCAATGCCGTTCGTGACAATCGCGATGGGCAGTGATGTGGAAATTGTCCGAACCGCCTCCAGCGCGCCGGGCAGCTCGTCATGCTGCATGGACAGCGCGTTTTCATAGTATGCGGCAATCGTTTCCGCCGAAAGCGCGTGCGGATGAAGGGAAAGAAAATCCGAAAAACGCCGGATGCGCAATTCCTTCTGCGTCATCTCGCCTTTTTCATATGCAGCCCAGCAAGCGGAATTGATCCGCTTGTAATCCTCATGAACCTGATCGTAATTCATCGCCAGATGGTCAAAAAGAATCCGCAGCGCCTTTTCCTCCGCCAATTCAAAATTCAAAAGCGTCTCGTCTGAATCCATAAGAACAGCCCTGTATCGCATATCAATCACCATATCTTTCGTTTTCTATACTATACCAGTCATAAGGAAGTTTATCAAGATAAAAATCCCACAAAAACAAAATATGCATGCAACTTCAAAAGTTAACACGAAAAACCATTGACAATCTGTCCCCATAGATATATAATAAATGAGTCGTTAAGCGATATGCACCTTTAGCTCAGTTGGTAGAGCACCTGACTCTTAATCAGGGTGTCCAGGGTTCGAGTCCCTGAAGGTGTATAAATGATTTTACAGCACTATGTGAAAACATGGTGCTGTTTTTTGTATATGTAAATAAAAAAGAGACGATCAAACGTAAAGAAAGCATGAAGTTATCAATTGCTCAAAAACGATTTTCTCAAAACTCCGCAAGATTGTCCGCAAACCCCGTAAATCTGGGTTGCGGACTTTTGAGGAAAATGAAGTTTTAAGCATTTGCCGATGCAAAATCCGACAGAATGGCTTCTGCGCGATCAGTCATCGTCTGCGTATTTTTTATATAAATATTTGCAGTCGTTGCCTGATTGGCGTGGCCTTCCCAGTGCTGAATTGTCTTATCGTCTACACCCAGTTCGTGGAGAACTGTGGCGTGACTGTACCGGAACATGTGCGGATGCAGATCATCGATTTCCAGAACCTTCTTGATTCTTTCCATTGCTTTGCGAAGCATTGACTTCGTGTAGGGCGTGTTGTTGTTACCAACAACGTAATCCCCATGGACATGAATGTTTTCCAGTATAGTCTTCAACGGCTTGACCAGCGGGATTGTACGGATGCTCTTCTTTGTCTTGGGGAGTTGAATGGTGGCGATATTGCTTCCGTTGTTGAAAGCTGCCTGCTGGGTGATGTGGATGCAGTTTTCGGCAAAGTCCACATTATCCCAAGTGAGGCCAAGCGCTTCACCGCGCCTCAGTCCTTCGTACATCATCAGAGCAACCAGAACTCTATCGGAGATGTTAAGATTGGGAAGAAGACGCTGTACTCGCAGCCATTCATCCTGACTCAGTGCGCGGCCTTCCTTCTTATCGGCGCCGGTCTTGGTTAGTTTGCCCTTTGCGGGATTGATCACGATCAGCGATTCCTGAATTGCCATATTGAAGATCTGACGAAGCGTGATCAGCAGCTTATTCTGCGTGGAAGCAGCAATGCTTCTGCTATCGTTCAGCAGTTCCTGAATATTGGTAGTCGTGATTTCGTTGATCGGTTTATCTCCGAACGCAGGGTAAATAACGCGATCCAACATTCGACGGTAGTCGTCGATGGTTGCGGGTTTCAGCTTGTTGTTATCCTGCTTGTAAACCCTGAACCACCATTCTGCCATATCTTTGAATGTGATCGCCTTTTCACGTTTGACTTCAGCGGAGTTGTTGCGAAGTACATAATCTCCCAATAGACCAGAACCGAGAACCATTTTAGCTGCTTTGAGCATAAACTCGTACTCGGTCTTGGCCTGTACATGCTTCATAATGGGAACATTGAATTCATTGATACCAATAGGTACTCGTCCACGTACC
>SVGP01000014.1 GCA_015056255.1 Clostridiales bacterium
TTTGGCGCTTGTCAGAGACATGAGAGAAATGGGTGGATAAAGAATAAAAAACGCTCTCAAATCCAACCAAAAACAGTTAGATTTGAGAGCGTAATAACGCTTTGACATTATTCTCCCTAAAGGAGCCATGTCCTCAATTTGTCCGCAGGAAGCCTTTGGAGAGCCGAAAAACCCTTATAAATCAAGGCTTTTTCGGATACCGTGGGTCATTCCCACTCGATCGTCGCAACAGGCTTCGGCGAGAGATCATACAGCACTCTGCAGCAGCCGGGGACTTCGTTTAAGATGCGCTTGGTGATCTTCTGAAGGACGGGCCACTCGAGTTCTTCGATGGAAGCGGTCATGGCGTCGATGGTGTTTACGGCGCGGATGATGACGGGATATTCGAAGGCGCGGGCGTGATTTTTTACGCCTACGGATTTGAAATCCGGAACGGCGGTGAAATACTGCCATACCTTGCCTTCGAGGCCGAAGTTTTTGAACTCTTCGCGAAGGATCGCGTCGCTTTCGCGGACAATTTCGAGGCGCTCGCGGGTGATGGCGCCAAGGCATCTTACGCCGAGGCCCGGGCCGGGGAAGGGCTGACGATAGACCATGCTGTCTGGAAGGCCGAGAGCTTTTCCGCAGGCGCGGACTTCGTCTTTAAAGAGCATTTTTAATGGCTCGACGAGCTCGAATTTCAGATCCTCGGGAAGGCCGCCCACGTTGTGGTGGGACTTGACCATCTTGGCGGTCTTAGTGCCGGACTCGATGATGTCGGGATAGATGGTGCCCTGGCCTAAAAGCTCGATGCCTTCGAGCTTTCTGGCTTCTTCTTCAAACACGCGGATGAATTCGCCGCCGATGATCATGCGCTTTTTCTCAGGATCGGCAACGCCCGCGAGCTTATCAAGGAAACGGTCGACCGCGTCCACATAGACGAGGTTTGCGCCGAGCTCCTGACCGAATACGCGAACGACCTCTTCGGGCTCGCCTTTTCTCAAAAGGCCGTGGTTTACGTGAACGCAGGTGAGCTGCTTTCCGATGGCCTTGATGAGCATGGCGGCAACGACGGAGGAGTCAACGCCGCCGGAGAGGGCGAGAAGAACCTTTCTATTGCCGATCTGCTTTCTTAAAAGCTCGATTTCTCCTTCGATGAAGTTTTCGATGTTCCAGTCGCGGGGGGCGTTTGTCTTTTCGATGAAAGAATCAAGAATTTCTTTTCTGTCTTCCGGCCACTTTTCGACATCCGCGGGATGTGCGCCTACATGGCAGGCGGTGAGCACGGGAAGGCCGAGGTCGTAAATTACGGGATTCACGTCAATTTTCTCACCGTCGACGATGTTGTTTTCACCGCCGTTTACGATGACGCCCACGACGCCGGGAAGGTTTTTAAGCGTTTCCGGCTCGATATCGTGCGCGAAAATTTCGCTGTACATGCCGAGCGCTCTGATTTCGCGCGCGACGGCTGCGTTTTCGGTGCTGCCCAGATCCAGAATTGCGATCATGCTTCTGTTCATACGACGCCTCCATGATATATAATTAAGAAATGATACCTTTTTTTGATTTTAAAAGTATATCACAAAAGCCTTCGAAAGTAAATTGACGCAGCACAGTCGTATTTTTCAATTTGGAAGATTTTTTGTTAATTTCAAACGACGCCACCCTTCAACCCAAGGCTTTTTCTGCATAAAAAAGCTTTTTTCACGTTTTGGGTGAAAAAAGCTCCTTTGTGTTTATCGTCTACCGCCGCCGCCAACGCCTCGGCTGCCGCCTCCGCCGCCTCTGGCTCCGCCGAAACCGCCGGATCTGCCGGAAGAACGGGAGCCGGAGAAGCCGCCGGAGCGGGAACGGCCGGATGAGCTTGAGCCAAATCCGCCGAAGCCGCCCATGGGCCGGTGTCCGCCCGGGCGATGACCGCCGATGTGCGGACGATTGATGATGATCACAGGTCTGCGACTCGGACGGCTGACAGGGCCGCCGGAGCCGGGATGGGTGTAATGGCGCCTATTGCTGGATACAATCTTTATGATAATAATGAAAACGATGACGATGACAAGGATCATGCCGAAGCTTAAGCCTTCGTCCTCTTCCACATAATAGCCGGGCATAAAACCATCGTCATAGATGATTTCTTCCTCCGGAAGCGCGCTGCCCGTTACGAGGGGAACGTTTACATCATAAATCTGGCAGATTTTCTTAAAAAGCGGCGCATACAGAGCCTGAATGCCCTTATCGGTCTCATAGTCCTTGAAATACGGATGGAAATAGCGGTCTAAAAGATCCTGAACGTCAGATCCGTCCATATATCTTTCAAGGCCCGTTCCGATGACCATGCGGTAAACGCCGTCGGTTTCGGCGATGACCAGCGCGACGCCGTTTTTCTTGTCCTTATCGCCCACGCCCCATTTGTTGATGAGCTCGTAGGCGAAATCCTCGTCGCTCATTTTTCCGAATGAATCCACAATGCACACCACAATCTGTGCGCCGCAGGCTTTTTTAAGAGCCTCTCCGTTTGTATAGAGCAATGATTTGGTTTCGGAGGACATCACGCCTACCTGATCGAGGTAGTAAAAATCGTCACCCGGATCGGGCACGGCGGCAAGGGCGCTTGATGCAAACAGCGCAATCAGAACAAGCGCCGAAAAGAATCCCTTTAAAATCTTTTTCATCTTTTATTTTCCCAATGTGGGCATTTCGTCGATGCCGAAAAGCCCGGCTAAAATGATCGCGGGGAAGCCGTTTCGCTTGTGATTGAAATCATCCGCATAGGCAAAATAGCTGTCGCGCTTGATGGTGGAGACGTAGTTGTCGATGTTGACATATGCACCCTTGGCGTCGTCCTTTGCGCTTCCGGTCAAGCGGGTGTACACATTGTCGGAGGCGAGAGCGATGTCAGAATAGGCCATAAGCATCGTCTTTTCGTCCTTTGCGTCCAGAATCTTCTTCGCGCTTTCCTTAAGGATTTTGATATCCTGATTGTCTTCACCCAGCTGATCGGATGCAAAATTGGCAAGGCGGTTGGCGTTTTCAGCCATGGCGATAAGGTCGGTGTACACGGAAACCGTGATGCCTTCTTCCACGCCGTTTCTGAAAACGTTGACAGCCTCTTTTCTTGCGCCCGACAGCTTCACTGGTCCCAGCACAAAGATGGAAACAAGCACGCAAACGATGAGCGCAAGCGCGCCCAGGCGCGTGTTTTCCTTAAAGGATACGGGGGCGGGGTTTTTCGCCATGAATAAATTCCCTTCCTTTTAGCGCTGCTCAAGAAGCTTTTTCTTGAGTTCGCTTTCGATATTGGCAAGCTCGGCCTCCGCAGCGCGGCGCTTTTCCTTGCCCTCCTTCTGAATGGCCATTACCTCGTCCATGGTCTGGATGAGCATCTGGTTGGTGTGGGTGAGGGTTTCGATATCGATGATGCCGCGTTCCGCCTCGCGGGCGGTTTCTACGGTGGCCATCTTGAGCTTCTCTGCGTTCTTTCTCAAAAGATCGTTGGTCACGTCGGTGACGGCGCGCTGGGCTTCCATGGCCTCGCGGCTGTGCTCGATGCCGAGCGCAAGCACCATCTGGCTCTTCCAAAGCGGGATGGTGTTGTTCAGGGTGGACTGGATCTTTTCCGCCATCACCGTATCGGAGGACTGGATCAGGCGAATCTGGGGCGCCATCTGAAGGGAGATATTGCGGGTGAGCTCGAGGTCGTACAGCTTCTTTTCAAAGCGATCCGCCTTGTCGGCCAGATCCTTCGCCGCCTGCGCGTCCTCCGGAAGCCCGGTGCGCTCAGCAAGCGCGTGCGCAGCCGCAACGTCCTTGGCGCGGAACTCTTCCAGCTTCTTTTTGCCCATGTCGATGTAAACGGACAGGGTTTTAAAGTAGGTGAGGTTCTCGGCGTAGAGCTGATCTAAAAGGATCACGTCGTTTAAAAGCTGAATTTTGTGATTGGTCAGCGCCTTTACAATGCCATCCACGTTCTTGGACGCGTCCTCATAGCGGTTCTTCAAAAGCGCAACGCGGTCGACGGCCTTTTTGAAAAGGCCAAAGAGGAAGCCCTTGGGCTCTTCGTCCGCCGAGAAGCCCTGAAGCTCGGTGACGAGGTTTGCGATCATGTCGCCGGTGTCGCCCAGATCCTTCATCTTGACCTTGTTAAGCGCGGTGTCGGAAAAGCGGGTCAGTTCGCTCTGCGCGGCTGCGCCGTAGGAAAAGATATCGGTGGTTTCGCGGATGTTCGTTTTCTGAACATCGTTCATCGCGTCGTAAACGGCCTTGCGTTCTTTATTCACCTGTTCCGCATCCTGATTTAAATCGATTTCGATATCGAGCGCCTTGAGGGCCTCTTCAAACTCGGGAATGACGGGGGTTGCAGCGGCGTAAGACATGGATTCAGACATGGTAAAACTCCCTTTCCGTTCAAAAAATTCAAGAAAAACGATTATATTATGCCTTAATTGTTCTCAATAAGGCCCTCGGACCTGAGCATGGTTTCCATAACGGCGATATCGGTTTTAATGTCCATGGCCTCGTTCTTATACATATTGTCGGCCTGCTTGGAAAAGGCGGTCGCAACCATGGAAAGGCTGTTTTCGATGCGCGATTTGCTTTCGGAAGCATTTGCGCCCGCGCCGACGTCGGCGGTATAGAAGGAAAGCAGCTTATCGAGCGTGGGCAGATAGTAGCTGAAGAAGGTGTAGGCGTTGTTTCTGTCCGTCTCATCGCGCACAACGTCCTCGATGATGCGGTCCGTGGAGCGGGTAACGCTTTCAAGGGATTCGCGGATGGAAGCGTCGGGCGTCTGCTTTGCAATTTCGCCCACGCGCTTATTAAGCTGACGCGCATACTTGATCTGCTTGTCCAGTTCCTCGTCGCCCGTGTATTCTTCGACCTCGTACGTCTCAACGCGGCCCGGGAAGAACCTCTTGGCCGCCAGCCACGCCGCAATCGCAAGAGAAGCGCCGATTAAGATATATGAAAGCCTGTAAATCGGCGTAATCAGCGCCCAGAGGAGGAAAATCGCGCCCGCAGCATACAGTGGAATGGCGCTTGGATGATGGATGGTTTTGGTTTTTTTGTTCCCGTTCATGAAAAAACCTCCTGGTTGGTGGGTGGGGGATGTTTAGCCTTCCTCCGGGAGGAAGATGGCTCGTTATAAGCCGGGACGGCGCGAAATCAACTGTAATTCAACCCTTGGCTCTCCCTCTGGGAGAGCTGTCGCCGTAGGCGACTGAGAGGGCATATGCATTTACTTGCAGGAAGATAATCCGGGCAATGCCTCTTTTGCCGGTTGTTTTCGCTTAGTCGGCGCATTGCTTACCCTCTCCCTATGGGAGAGGCAAGGAGCACATATCCGAAGTCCATTGCAGGATCGGATGCCCACATCCGCCCGCTGTATCGTTTTTCAATAGATCTATCCTACCGGATCCTGCTTTCTGATTCAATGTTTATTGCACAAAAACCGCATTTTCCCGTATAAAAACCTATTTCACGTCGATTTCCAGCGACACCGGGCAATGGTCCGAGCCCATGATCGACTGGTGGATGGACGCGTCTTTCAGCTTATCCTTAAGACATTCGCTTGCAAGGAAATAGTCGATGCGCCATCCGGCGTTTCGACCTCTTGCGCCGCCGATGTAGCTCCACCAGGAATACTGATCCTTTTCGTCCGGGTGGAAATGGCGGAAGGTGTCGATAAAGCCGGAACCTAAGAGACGGGAGATTTTCGCCCTTTCCTCGTCCGTAAAGCCCGCGTTCATATGGTTGGTCTTGGGGTTTTTAAGGTCGATTTCCTTGTGCGCGACATTCAGGTCTCCGCACAGGATTACGCCCTTTTTCTTTTCGAGGCCCTTTAAATAATCATAAAACGCGTCCTCCCACGTCATGCGGTAAGAAAGGCGCTTAAGTTCATTCTGGGAATTGGGCGTATAGCAGCACACGAGGAAAAATTCCTTAAACTCCGCCGTGATCACGCGGCCCTCATGGTCGTGCTCGTCGACGCCGATTCCGTAGGCAACGCTCAAAGGCTGAAGTTTTGTATAGATCGCGGTGCCCGAATAGCCGGGCTTGTCCGCGTGATTGGTAAAAGCAAAATAGCCTTCCATGTCAAAGGTGAACTGGTGTCTTTGAAGCTTGATTTCCTGAAGGCAGATCATGTCCGCGTCAAGCGATTGTATGCTTTCCAAAAAACCCTTCTGCCAGCACGCGCGAAGGCCGTTTACATTCCAGGATACGAGTTTCATTCGTTTCCTCCCAATGGTATAATCTCTTTTTATTATACCATTTGTTAAAAGATTTCGCAAGTGGGAGAGAAAAGATACCGGTAAATCGAAAAAAGAGAAACGACAATAAAGATGAAAGCGGTTACCATATGAAAATGATAAATTATTTTTTGTTTAATCGTTTTCTTCATCTGATATTCATGTTAATCGAATATAATCCTTATGACAGGAGGTCGATAAAATGAAAAAAGCAATTTGCATACTGGCTGCTCTATGCGCGCTGCTGCTCGTAAGCGCTTTTGCGGAGGGCGGATTTGCCCTGGATCCGGCGCGCATGAATGAAGCGGCAAAAAGCGTTGTGATTCTTGAACAGAAGGACGAGGAAGGCAATGTCACGCTCCTTGCAAGCGGCTTTGCAGCAATCGAGCCGGGCCTGGTTGTAACCAGCGCGTCCTTTGTGCAGACGGGAGAGGCGATCAGCGCCATAACCGACAGCGGCGAAGCGCTGACTGTAAGCGGAATTCTGGGCGTAAACACCGACAGCGATATCGCCATCATCGCTTTGGAGGATAAGGACAAGCTTGCGCCGCTTGGAATCAATTCAGAAAAGCAGCTGCTGCGCGGCTCGGACTGCGTGGTCATCGGCGCGCAGGGCAAAAACATTTCCATATCCATCGGTAACATCAGTAACCTCTTTGAAGAGGAGGATGTAAGCCTTATTCAGTTCACCTCTCCGCTTTCCCTGGGCTCCGGCGGAAGCCCGGTGTTTGACGAAGACGGCAATGTAGCCGGCGTCACCGTTGGATATTATGATGACAGAACGGGCTCCGCACAGAATCTGAATTTCGCAGTCAATATCTCTGAGGCGCTTTCGCTTTATGAAATCGTCAAGGAAGATGAAATTGCGCCCTTCAGCGATTGGGCGATTACGGATGTAGGCTTAAAGAGCTATCAGAATTCCGAGCCTCCGCTGGAGTTTTACATCACAAATAACTCTGATTACGAAATAACGAAAGTCTTTTTATTTGTTGAGGGTGAATATCCAACAGAATCGCGCATCAGCGGCAGACTGAAAAAGGGCGAGAGCGCAACCATTCAGGTTACTCAAAAGGAGTATAACAGCAAAACGCTTTGGCGGGTCAGAGTAATCCTGTCAAACTGGAAAGATAACTACTATACTACCCAAAGATATTCAGTCTCCTATCTTATGGGAAAGACATTTGAGTTTTCAAACCTCATAGATCCGGAGAATAACACAGAATATATTTCTTACGAACTGAATAAAACCTACGCCGTTCAGCGAAGACACGTACCTGAAAACGCTCCATTGCAGGTCGAAGAAGAGATTCCCTACAACTGCATCAGAATCGTCAATGATACCGATTCGGAGATTTTAGAATATGCCTTTTCTCATATCGGATTGTTCAGAGATCTAACGAAGAATATGAAACCGGGCGAGGAATATATGCTCTTCATATCAGACTATGACATTAACAAAACCGATAAATTTATATTGCGGCTTGTTTTAAGAGACCAATCCGGCCTTCATTACTATGACTGGACCTTTAATCGTGCGGATATTTTCGGAAAAACGATGCGGTTCTATAACGGCGAAGACGGCAAAGTCACATACGAACTCAAATGACCATAAAAGAAATAAAGGAGGCCACAAAAAATGAAAAAATTCATAAGCATAATGATGGCGTTTCTCTTGCTTTTCAGCATTTCTTCTCTCGCAGATGGCTTTTCAACTGATCCCATCGCCATGAATGAGGCATGCTTAAGCGTTGTAAAGCTTGAACTGTTCGATGAAAACGACGAGCTCATCGGTACGGGCAGCGGCTTTGTGGCGTTTTCAAACGATTTGATCGTGACCAACTGCCACGTGATCGCAGAGGCAAAAAAGATCATCGCCTACAGCGATGTGGGCGAAAGCTATGTGGTCAGCGACGTTCTGTGCGTCAATTCCGATAAGGACATCGCGATTCTCTCATTCGAATCGCCCACCGACTTAGCGCCCCTTCCGCTCAACGAAACGGGCGATGTATTAAGAGCTGCGCCCGCCGTTGCCATCGGAAGTCCCATGGGCTTTCACAACACGGTGTCCAAGGGCAATGTTTCTTCCGTATTTACGGAGGAAGAAGTGCGCTATATTCAGTTTACCGCGCCCGTTTCTCCCGGCTCCAGCGGCGGCGCGCTTATAAACGACGACGGCGCAGTCATCGGCATTACCACCGCTACCTTTTATGACGCAGACGGAGCGGCGCAGAACCTTAATTTTGCGGTAAATATCATCGAAGTTATCGAGCTTTACGAACAGCATAAGGAAGATGAAAAAACACCGCTCGCCGACTGGAAGGACATCAACACCGGCGTAAACGAAATCAATTTTGCTTCGGCAAATACAAATTCCTTCACGCTTCGAAATTACGCGGGCTTCTCCATCAGCGAAGTCTATCTCTATCCCGACGGCGCAGCCAGCTGGGGCAAGGCAAGAAATACAGCAGGATGGCTCAACAAAAATTCCTCCCTTGAAGTGGAAGTGACCGACGAAGAAAAGACGCTCAATACAACCTTCACCTTAAACTTCTGCTTCTACTTAAGCGGACGCGCCTATTACATGGATTATACCGGCTTATCGCTCAGAGATATCTTGGGCAGAACCATCACGATCTACATGGACAACGGAACCACGATCCGGGTCGAAGTGGAATAAGGATCAGAACATCATTTCCGGCTGTTTACGCGGGCGTTCATTTGGCGCCCGCGTTTTCTTCTCCCATCTGCCTTTTTCTCATATTCCGCTTGCTTCTTATCCTCGTTCTATGATAAAATCGAATCAGATTTCACCCGGGAGGATTGGAAAATGAAGGTTCTTTTATTAAACGGAAGCCCCCGCGAAAACGGAAATACCTTTTTATCCTTACAAGAAATGGCAAAAACCCTGAACGAAGAAGGCATTGAGACCGAGATCATTCAGGTGGGAAAACAGATGATCCGCGGCTGCGTGGCCTGCGGCGGCTGCAAAAAATTGGGCAAGTGCGTATTTAACGACATCGTCAACGAGATTGCGCCGAAATTCGAAGCAGCCGACGGCCTTGTCGTCGGTACGCCGGTTTACTACGCCATGGCCAACGGCACGATCACGTCTCTCCTTCAGCGGCTTTTCTATTCCACGCATTTTTCAAAGACCATGAAGGTCGGCGCAAGCGCAGTGATCGCCCGCCGCGGCGGACTTTCCTCCACTTATGACGAGGTCAACAAATTCTACGGCATCTCCGGCATGCCCATCGCCTCCGGCCAGTATTGGAACAGCGTGCACGGCGGCGCGCCGGGCGAAGCGGCAGAGGATCTTGAAGGCATGCAGGGCATGCGAACCTTAGCGCGAAACATGGCGTTTTTAATCAAATCCATCGCCTTAGGCAAGGAAAAATACGGCATCCCCGAAAGAGAAAAGGGCGTTTGGACGAATTTCATCAGATAAAAAAGTCCCCCGGACCGGTCATTCATTTGATGATCGGTCCGGGGGTTTCATTAGGCTCCCTCTGTCACGGCGGACAAACTCCCCTTTGTCAGCGTTTGCCGATACAAAAAACAAAGCGCGGGCGGTCAATGACCGCCCCTACATTGTGGTTATAGTTACATCACAAACCGTAGGGGCGATCATCGATCGCCCGCGCTATCTTAAAAGCATCCGCCGCTTTTCACTGCGCTTTCTCAATCGCATCAATCAAAATGTCCATCGCTTCCAGATATCCGTCAAAGCCCTTGCCCTTGACGGTTGCAATGCAGCCCAAGCGGATATACGAAATTTTTCTGAAATCCTCGCGCGTATCGGGGTCTGAAATATGCACTTCAACCGTCTTTACGCCCGTGGACTTGACTGCGTCCAGAATCGCAACCGACGTATGGGTGTAGGCGGCGGGATTTATGACGATGCCGTCAAAAACGTTCATGGCGGACTGAATCGCGTCCACCATTTTGCCTTCGTGATTGGTCTGGAAAAACGACACGCTCACGCCCCGTTTGTCCGCGTGAGCGGTAATCAGGTTTTCAAGGTCCTTAAGGGTGCGGCTTCCGTAGATTTCGGGCTCACGAACGCCTAAAAGGTTCAGATTCGGCCCGTTAATCACGAGTATTTTCACAAAAATCCCTCCAGATTTTCTCTGCTGCCTCTTCGATAGTAGTATTGTTTTGAATCATTACATCCCGCGAAAGCGCATAATAGGGCGCGCGTTCCTTTTCCATTTGGGTTAAATCAACGGACAGCGGACGACCCTCCTTGGGAAGAAGGGCAACGTCCCTTGCAATCTGATAAACCCTTGCGTTTCGCTTTAAGTTTAAGCGGTTGTCCTCCCGCAAAACCGCGCCGCCGCCGGTAACGATGACCGCGCCGCGAAGGAGCGACAGACTCTTAATAACCGCAGCCTCCCTTTCGCGGAAGGCGGGTACGCCCTCTTTTTCCATGATCTCAGGAATGGTCATGCCCGCTTCCTTTTCGACCTCTGTATCCGCGTCGTAGACGGGAAGGCCAGAAAGCTCGCCCAATCGTTTTCCGATCGCGCTTTTGCCTGCGCCGGGCATGCCGACAAGGGCGATGGACGTGCGCGCGCGGGCGACATGGGTCAAAACGCGCTCAATTTCGCTGTCCGAAATTTCCCTGTCCAAAAACCATTCCTCGGCCTCCTTGGCTTGCGCGACCAGCATGCCAAGACCGTTGACTGCGATTTTGCCCGCCTGTTTGGAAAGGCGCAGAAAATCGGTCAGGCGCGGATTGTACACAAGATCCATGCAGCCGACTGCCTTTTGAAACCGCGCCGGATCGACGATTGCGCCCTCAGGATTCGGATACATGCCGACGGGCGTTGCGTTTATGAGAATATCCGCATCCTCGTGAAGATACAGATTTTCATAATTGTTTTTGCCCGTTCTGGAAATGACGACAATTTCCCTTGCGCCCATTTTCTTTGCCGCATATACAACCGCGCGGGATGCGCCGCCGTTTCCGAAAACGACGGCCTTTTTGTTTGAAAAGTCAATGCCTGCGCGCTTTGCCATGTACATAAGGCCGAAAACGTCCGTGTTGTGTCCGATTTTTCTGCCGTTTCGAAAAACGATGGTGTTTACGCTTCCGACGGCTTTGGCCTCGTCGGTCAATTCGTCCATAAAGGGGATCACGTCCATTTTGTAGGGAATGGTGACGTTTAAGCCCTTAAGGCCGGGCGTGTTTAAAAAGCTTTCGATTTCGTCGGGCTCGATTTCAAAAAGCCTGTAGTCCTTAAGCCCAAAGGTATCATGGATGATAGCCGAATCGCTGTGGCCCAGTTTTCTTCCGATCAGGCCGAAAATTTCCTTTTCCATATCACACCACCGGGTAATTACCTAAGAACGTGAAGGAATCTACGTGCTTTTCAAGGTCGGAAAGCATGCTGAGTACGCCCGGCGCATGGATGTTCGCGTCCAGATCCAGATAGAACCTGAACTCAAAATCGCGTCTGGGCACCGGAATACTTTCAAGCTTCGTCATGTTTACGCCTCTGGCCGACAGGATGGACAGAATTTCCTCCAGTGCGCCCGCGCGGTTTTCGCAGGACACGATCAGGCTCATGTGATCCGCGCCGGGGTAGATTTTCGGCTTTTTCGATACGAGGATGAAGCGCGTATAGTTGTTGTCGCTGTCCTGAATATCGGTTTTCAAAATTTCAAGGCCGTAAAGCTTTGCGCAGACGGGCGAGGAAATGCTCGCTACGGACTTATCCTTTCCGTTGGCAACGTCCCTTGCGGCGACGGCGGTGTTGGCGTAGGCGGTCGTATGCACCTTGTCGCCCAGCGACTGGATAAAACCCGAGCACTGGCCCAGCGCCTGCTCGTGGGAGATGATGTTTTTAATATCCGACATCTTTGTGCCCGGAATGCCCATGAGCGCATGGCGGATATTGAGTTTCGTTGCGCGGACGATTGCAAAATTGCGCTCGCGAATTAAATCATAAACAGCGCGCACGGAGCCGTTCATGTTGTTTTCAATCGGCACAACGCCGTAGTCGCAGAAGCCGGAATCCACCGCGTCAAACACGGCCTGGAAGGTCTTCACATACATGATGTTTCCGCGCTTCACCAGCCGCTCGCACGCCTCCTGCGAGTTTGCGCCTTCAACGCCCTGGCAGGCGACCATACCCGTCTCCGGGAAAACGGCGTCCAGAGGCTGAACGGTTTCCTTGATTCTGTCGGTCAGGGGCGTGTTTCCATAAAGGAGGTTGCCCTGCTTGGCCTTTGAAAGGGACATAAGCGTCTGGAAAAGGCGATAGGCATAAGCCTCATCCGCGCCCGATTTTTCCATAACATCCTTTAGAATCTCGCGTTCGCGCTCTCGGTTTAAAATGGGCAGATTATTGGCGATTTTGTATTCAGCCACTTTTTCGGAAAGCGCCATGCGCTTTAAAAACAAATCCAGAATTCCACTGTCGATTTCGTCAATCTGATTTCTGATTTCCTTAAGATCCATGTTTTTTCCTCCTGACAGCTTGTACCTATTACACTTCGTGCGCGGGACTGGAACTGTCCCATACGGTTGAATTGATACGTTTCGTTCACCTTGTAGGGGAGGCGTTTCGCCTCCCGCTGCCATTTTTTTCGGAACATTTTTCTTTTAAGATATGAGCATATCCAATATCACCAACGCGCAAACCGCTTCCACAACCGGCACGGCTCTTATGACCACGCAGGGGTCGTGGCGGCCGGTGATTTCGATTTGGGTGTTTTCTCTTGTTTCGAGGTTCACGGTATTCTGCATTTTTGAAATAGACGGCGTGGGCTTAAAGGCTGCGCGAAGGGTTACGGGCATGCCGGTTGTAATGCCGCCTAAGATGCCGCCCGCGTGATTGGTTTTTGAAAGAATGCGTCCGTTTTCGTCAAAATACATTTGGTCGTTGTTTTCGCTTCCGAAAAGTTTGGCTGCGCCAAAGCCCGCACCGAACTCCACGCCCTTTACGGCGGGAATGCCGAAAATCGCCTGCGCCAATCGGTTTTCAACGCCGTCAAACATGGGATCGCCCAAGCCTTCCGGAAGGCCGGTGATCACGCATTCCACGATGCCGCCCACGGAATCGAGATTTTTTCTTGCTTCCTCAATTTTCTTAAGCATTTCTTCCCCGGCCTGATCCGAAATCACCGGGATTTTTTTATCCGCGATTTCGTCCAGCATTGCTTTATCCGGAAAAACGGGGAAGGATTCGTCCTTAATTCCCGCAATTTCGGAAACGTGCGCGCCTACGAAAACGCCTTTTCGTTCCAGAATCTGCTTTGCAATGCCGCCCGCTATGCAGATGGGCGCGGTGAGCCTGCCCGAAAAATGGCCGCCGCCGCGCATGTCGGCGTTATCGCCCCATTTAAAGTGCGCCGCTAAATCCGCATGACCCGGACGGGGGGTGTGTTTGAGCGCGGAATAGTCCTTTGAGCGCGTGTCCGCATTTTTGATGATCGCGCACAGGGGGAAGGCGCAGGTTTTTCCGTCCATTACGCCGGATAAAAATTCGGGCTTGTCCGCCTCCGCGCGGGCGGTGGAATGCGCATTTTTTCCGCCGCGCCTTCTGCCTAAAAAGCGATCGAGCGCGTCAAAATCAATTTCTTCGCCCGCGGGAAAGCCGTTTACGACGCAGCCGATGGCCTCGCCATGAGACTGGCCGAAAATGCTCACGCGCAGTTTATTTCCAAATTCAGATGGCATCTGCTTTGCCTCCCGCCATATTAAAGTCGTCAAAAAAGCCGGGATAGGATTTATTTACAGCCTCCGCGCCTGAAATGCATGCGCCTTTTTCGCTGTACGCGCCGGCAATCGCCGCCGCCATCACGATTCTGTGATCATTTTCCCCGTCGACCGTTCCGCCGGAAAGCGTGTCCGATCCCATTACAATCAGTTCGTTTTCCGTCTCTTCGGCCTGTCCGCCTAAGGACAAAATCAGATTTTTCATGGTTCTGATCCGGTCGGATTCCTTAAGGCGCAGCCGCGCACCGTTTGTGAACACGGTTTTGCCCTTTGCATACGCCGCTAAAATCCCCAAAGGCGCAATCAAGTCGGGCGTTTTGTCGATATCGATTTTTAAGCCCACAAGATTTCCGCCCGAAACGGTGACTTCGTCGTTTGTGACACGAACGTCCGCGCCGAATTTCTGAATCAGGCTTACAATTTCCTTGTCGCCCTGCGGCGAATTCATGGAAAGGCCCTTTACGGTCACGCTTGTTTTTGAAATTGCGCCCGCCGCTAAGAAAAGCGCGGCGTTTGACCAGTCGCCATCGATGGTCATTCGGCCTTTTGACTTTGGTTTCTGGTTTCCGGGCACAAAATAGCCATTTTTTGTGGGCGTTACCGAAAGAGAAAATTCTTTAAGTGTCGAAAGCGTGATGTCCACATACGCTTTTGAGGCAAGCTCGCCCTCGACCACGATTTCGCTGTCTCCGTCAAGCAGCGGAAGCGCCATTAAAAGCCCGGTCACATACTGGGAAGAAATATTGCCCGGAACGACAAATTTCCCGCTTTTCAATCTGCCCGTCGCCGTCAGAGGAAGCCTGTCGCCTGAAAACGCCGTTCCATTTTCCTTCATGGCGTTTACAAGGTGCGTAAGCGGCCTTTCGGGCAGCCTGCCCGCGCCGGAAAAATGCGCTTTTTCACACTTTGCCATGGCGACGGGAAGAAGGAAGCGCAAGGTCGACCCGGATTCATTCGCAAAAAGCTCGACTTCCTTTTTTTCGGGGCCGGGAATGACAGTCAGGGTGTTTTTGTCCCGCTCAAACTTTGCGCCCAAGCTTTCAAGACAATGGATGGTTGCCGAAATATCGTCGCTTCCGCCACTTATCAAAAAGGTCGTGGGTTGATCGGAAAAGGAAGCAAGAATGAGCTTTCGGTGCGCGTCGCTTTTGGAGGCGATGGCAGGGATTGCGCCAAAGAGAGGGGACGGAGAAATTTGTATGTTCATGGGCGATGCTCCTTTTTTAGGATTGGAGCGGGCGATTTTGTTCGCCGCGGGGGTTTTTATTTGGTTTGCGGCGGGAGCAAGCCCCCGCCCTACGGCAGATGAGGGAGAAAATCGGTTTGTTAAGAGAGCGCAGCCCTCTCAGTCACCTTCGGTGACAGCTCTCCCAGAGGGAGAGCCAAGGGGGGTATCGGGTTGTTAGTGGTTTGTTTCGTTATGTATTGGTTTGTGTTTACCGGGAGAAAAACGGTTTTTTTGCAAAATTGTTTTTTGTTCAGTAGGGCGGGGGCTCTAACCCGCCCGTGCAACGGTTGGGGTTTTTATGTCGTTTGTTTTTTATTTCAATCCCAGTTCAATAAATTTTTCAAATTCACTCGCCGGTATTTTCCTGATTTCGCATTGGCCGATTTTCTTGGGCACGATGATGCTTAAATTCTTTCCTGCCATTTTTTTATCGTTCAAAGAGGAAAGATAGATTTCCTTTGCACTAAAACCGCATGCGGTGGGTAGGTTATTTTTTTCGAGGGTTTTTATGATTCTGTCCTTGGTATTGAAATCCATATCGCCCATTTTTTCGGCGGCTCTTGCCGCCATAGCGAGGCCGATGGCAACGGCATGGCCGTGGGGGAGAGTGAAATTGCTCAGTTTTTCAACCGCGTGGCCATAGGTGTGGCCGAGGTTTAAAAGCTTTCGGTCGCCCGTTTCCTTTTCGTCGCGCATGACGACGTCGGCCTTGGCCTGCACGGCTCTTTTGACGATTTCGCTTTCATACTCGGCAGGGTTTTCGCATTCAAAAATCCTGAAAAGCTCGGGATCGGAAATCACGCCCATTTTGATCGATTCCGCGCTTCCGCAGGCGTAATTTTCGGGCGTGAGGGTTTTAAAGGCATCGATATCCGTAATCACGAGGCTTGGCTGATGAAAAAGCCCCGCGAGATTTTTTCCGGTTTTAAGATCGACGGCGGTTTTTCCGCCGACGGAGGAATCCACGGCCGCCAAAAAGGTGGTGGGAATCTGGATAAAAGGAATGCCGCGCATATAAACGCCCGCAGCAAAGCCCGCCATGTCGCCGGTCACGCCGCCGCCCAAGGCAACGACGAAATCGGATCGGGTCAAGGGAATTTCGCTCATGAAATCAAGGATGCCTGTGAGCGTTTCCATGGTTTTATGTTCTTCCCCTGCCGGGAAGGCATAGGCGGCGGGGGTGAAGCCCGCAGCTTTTAAAGAGTCGAGCACGGTATTTAAATACAGTTTTTCTACGTTTGTGTCGGTAATGACCGCGCATGCGCCCCGGGGGCGGATGTTCTGAATCAGACTTCCAACGTAATTTATAAGGCCTTTTCCGATCAGAACCTCGTACTCCGGCTGCACCTTTACGGAAACGGAAAGGTTTTCCATGTTAGTTTCCTCCGGCCTGTGTTTTCTTTTCGCGTCCGTCCTTTAAAAGCGCGCGGAGCTGTTCCTTGTCCCTGTTTTGAAGGGCCTGCTCATATTCCTTGAGGTTTTCGATCAACAGGTGCACCTGACCCGTCAGGTAATCCGCGTTCAAAAGGAAAAGCTCCGTCCACATATCCTCGTCCATGAACGCAACGCGCGTCATATCGCGAAAGCTGCCTGCGGAAAAGCCGCGCTGACGGAGTGCTTCGGGCGATTTAATATAGGCGCTGGATGCGATGTGGGCAAGCTGGGAGGTGTAGGCGATAATGCGGTCGTGCTCATCGGGCGTGGTAAACACGATGCGCGCAAAGCCGATATCGGTAAAGAGGTTATTGAGATTTTCAAGGGTATCCGGGGTCGTGTCCTTTCCGGGGGTCAGGATCATGGACGCGCCGACATAGAGATTCTCTGTCGCGTTTTGAAATTTTCCGCGCTCTTTTCCCGCCATCGGATGTCCGCCGACGTACAAAACGCCGTTTTCTGAGGCAATGATCTCCAATTCTTCCTGAACTGCACGCTTTACACCGCACATATCCACGACGCACGCGCCCTTTTTAAGCTTTTTAAAATACTCCTTCGCCCACGATATCGCGGCGAGAGGGCGGATCGCAATGAGCAGAAGATCCATTTGTCCTAAATTTTCATCCGAAAGGGGCGCGTCGATTGCGCCGGAAAGGCGGGCAAGCAGCATTGTTTCGTCGTTTAAATCGGAGCCGAACACGCTGTGGCCGGTTCGGGTTTTAAACGCCTTTGCAAGCGACCCGCCGATCAGACCCAGACCCACGATACCGATATTCATATTATTTTCCCTCCTGCATGTTGAGGAAGTCCTTTAATTCCAGCGTCTTTTTCGCAATCACGCTGAACACATCGGGCGTGATGGACTGCTTGCCGTCGCAAAGCGCGTGGGCGGGGTCGTTGTGCACCTCGATCATGAGGCCGTCCGCGCCGGAGGCAACCGCCGCCATGGCAAGGGGGAACACGAGGTCGGCTTTGCCGGTTGCGTGGCTGGGGTCGATGACGACGGGGAAATGGGAAAGCTTTTTAAGTGAGGGAACAGCGGCGAGGTCCAGCGTGTTTCTGGTATAGGTTTCAAAGGTACGAATGCCCCTCTCGCAGAGAATGATATTTTCATTTCCCTCGCTCATCACATATTCCGCGCTCATCAGCCACTCTTCATATGTGGCAGACATGCCTCTTTTAAGGAGAATGGGCTTTTTCTGCGCGCCGAGCTCTTTTAAAAGGTTAAAGTTCTGCATATTTCTCGCGCCGACCTGAATGATGTCCACATCGTCAAAAAGATCGAGCTGTCCGATTTCCATAATCTCGGTAACGATGGGCAGACCCGTTTCCTGACGTGCGAGCTTCAAAAGCCTGAGGCCCTCTTTTCCAAGGCCCTGAAACGCGTAGGGAGATGTGCGCGGCTTGAACGCGCCGCCTCGAAGTATCGTCGCGCCTGCGGCTTTCACGGCCTTTCCAACAGCCACCATCTGCTCCTCGGTTTCAACGGAGCAGGGGCCGGCGATCAGGGTTAAGTTGTTTCCGCCGATCTTCGTTTTGCCCGCAACGTCCACGATGGTGTCCTCCGGGTGGAATTTGCGGTTCGCATTTTTATACGGCTCCTGAACGCGCTTTACGTTTTCGACGATGTCCAGCGCGCTGATCAAATCCATATCCAGCTTGCTTGTGTCGCCCACAAGGCCTAAAATCCGATGGCTGTCGCCGATGGACTCATGAATGCCGATGCCCTTCATTTCGATCCATTTTTTAAGGCTGTCCAGCTGCGCCGGGTTGGGATTGGACTTGAGAATAACGATCATTTTTGCGTTTCCCCCTCATACAAAAAACCTGCGACCGATTAAGCCGCAGGCGATAGATTCTTGTTCTTTCCAGAAAGAAGCTTTTTCTTCGCTCGTTTTTGGCCTAACCGCAAATAACCTTACCGCAAAAGCCGGTAAAGCTAAAATAGCAATAATAGGCAAAACGGGCAATCTTCAGCATGTTTCAAAAGTTCCTTTTCAAAGAATTGCAGATATTATAGCACACATGATTATATTTTGCAAGCAGTAAAACCATATATTGCAGATTTTTCTGATAAATCCGTGTTTTCAGCCATTTATGCGTATTTATCGTTTTGAAAATTCTCATTTTGATCGCCAAAGGCTTGTATCGCCCATTCTACATCCTTTTTCAAAACCTGCATTCGCCCGTTTGCTGCGCAAGCGCCTATGGATAATTCCAGAAGGCTTACGCTTTTTCTTCCGCTTCCGGCGTTTTTAGAAATCTCCATGCAGATTTCATCCGACAATCTTATTTTGCATTTTTTTGCCGCCTGCATAACGATTTTTGCTTTTTCCTTATCGGTCAGATGCGAAAAACGGATTTCAACCGCTCGCGAACGAAGCGCCTTTGGAAGATATTCGGGCTTTTTCGTGGTTGCCGCGATCAGACGAAAATCCGCAGGCAGCCCATACAAAAACACATTTTTTGTATATTCATCCATGCCCTGCATATTGGGATCAAAGTACGCGCTTTCAAAATGCACCCTCCGATCCTCCATCACCTTTAAAAGCCGCATCATCTCCATCGGGTGCATTTCGCCGATTTCATCCAGAAACAATACGCCCCCGTGCGCGCGCGAAACCGCGCCCTCTCTGATCTGCGGAACGCCCCGTTCCCCCTTTTCGCCCGCGCCCTGATAGATGGGATCATGAACGCTTCCGATCAGAGGATCGGCAATGCCCCTTTCGTCGCAGCGAATGAGGGATGCGTCCATTTCGACAAAAGGCGCATCCTTTCGAAAAGGGCTTTCGTGGCTTTTGACCGCTTCTTTTAAAATCAGCCGCGCTGCCGTTGTTTTTCCAACGCCCGGAGGACCGTAGAGGATCACATGCTTTGGATATTTTCCAAAAAGCGCTGCCTTCAAAGCAAAAATCGCGTCCTTCTGGCCGGAAATTTCCGAAAGCGTTTTCGGGCGCGCGCGTTCAGTGAGCGGCCTTGACAAAGAGATTTCATTTTGCGCCTGCAGGCGTGCAAGCTTCCCCAAATCGGTCGGATCCACGTGTTTTTTCGGAATCAGCTGCTTCAAAAAATATGCGCTAACAATCAGCATGGTGATGAGCTTTACAATTTGAACAAATATGTGCAAAAAAACCGCCTCCCGTAATATATGCGGAAGGCGGCTTGGCTTTATGCCTGAAAAAGGGAAAATTCAATCAGGCGGATATTCGTTTTCTGATCCGTTTTACGGCAGCGGATTCCCGGCTGCCAGATAGAGCTTATACCATTCCTCGCGGGTCAGGGTGACGTCCGCGCCGGCGCAGATTTCGCCGATTCTTTTTACATTCATGCTGCCGGAAATCATCTGGATATTCGCCGGATGCCTGAGAATCCACGCGCCCGCAACGGCGGTTTCGGTAACGGCGTATTTTTCCGCAATTTCCGAAAGAACCTTATTAAGCTCTTTGTACTTTTCGTTTCCAATAAACGGGCCTTCAAAAAAGCCGTACTGGAAGGGCGACCAGGCCTGAATGGTGATGTCGTGCAGGCGGCAGTAATTGAGCGTGCTGCCGTCTTTGGAAACGGCATGGTCCGTGTGCATGTTGACGTTTATGCCTTCGTCCACCATGGGCGTATGGCAGAGGCCAAACTGCATCTGATCAATAATGATTTCGCCGGGCATATATTTGTCCAAAAGCGCCATCTGGCCTGCATTTTCGTTGCTCACGCCGAAAAAGCGAACCTTTCCGTCCTTTTTAAGGCGCATAAATGCCTCCGCCAGCTCCTCCGGCTCCATGAGCGCGTCGGGGCGATGGAGAAGAAGTACGTCGATGGATCCCATATTCAAGCGTTTAAGGCAGCCTTCCGCCGCAGAAACAACGTGCTCGTAGGACGCGTCGTAAAAGCCCTTTCGGATGCCGACCTTGTCCTGAACGATGAATTTATCCTTAAGGGAAGGATTGCGCTTTAAAACTTCCGCGAAGATTTCCTCGCTCCTGCCGCCGCCGTAAATGTCCGCATGATCCACGAAATCCACGCCGTTTTCGCAATAGGTCATAACGACCTTTTCAGCGTCTTCAACGGAAAGCCCCGCCATGCGCATCGCGCCAAGGGCGACACCGCTGGCTTCGAATTTATTGCCGATTTTGATTCTTTTCATGATTTTTCTCCTTTATTCGTCCATCGAAAGGCTTGCGCGCTTGAGCATCTGGCGAATCGGCAGATTATAGGGGCATCTGGTTTCGCAAACGCCGCATTCGATGCAGTCCTTCGCCTTTTTGTTGAGCGTTTCATATCTTCCCTTTGCCCACTCGCCCAGGCCGTACCTTTTCAGATAACCTTCAAACAGGAAAACACCCGAAATATTGATGCCAACGGTGCAGGGCTGACAATAGTTGCACCTTCTGCAGAATTCGTTTCCGAGCTCCTTTCGGATGCGTTCAATTTCCGCTTTTTCTGCTTCCGTCAGGGGCGAAATGTTTTCGGCAGCCCGCACATTTTGTTCGGCTTCCTTTTCGTCGTACATGCCGGGGATGACCACGGACACCGCGTCGTTATTGAGTATGTATCGGATCGCCAGATCCGCATTTTCCAGCGCGCCGCCGGCCAAGGGCTTCATGACGATAAAGCCGATGTTCTTTTCTTTGCATTTTTGAATCAGATCCTCGCCGTGGGTTTCGACGAGGTTGTAGGGGAACATGATGGTTTCCACCCAATCAAGACTGAGCGCCTTTTCAAACGCTTCCTTGGAATGCATGGTAACGCCGATGTGGCTGATTTTGCCCTTTTCTTTGGCTTCAAACAATGCTTCCAGCGCACCGCCGGGCGCTGAAACCGCGTCCAGATCGGAAACAGAGGCGTTGTGCACCTGATAAAGATCGATGGTATCGGTTTTCAGGTTTTTTAGGCTTATTTCAATGTCCTTTTCCATGGCCTCTCGGGTTCTCGCCATGGATTTGGTGGCGAGGATGAATTTGTCCCTGATTCCTGAAAGCGCATAGCCCAGATATTCTTCGCTTACGGTGTAGCCGCGGGCGGTATCGATGTAATTTACGCCGAGAGATAAAAGCTTTTCCATAAGGCTTTTCGTTTTTTCCTGATCCACGCGCTGAATCGGGATGCCGCCAAAGCCGAGGCGGGAAATTTTAAGGCCGGTTTTTCCAAGATATCTGTATTCCATACTCTTCCTCCGGGAATCATTTTCTTTTATAGAACTATCATACCACGCGATCAAACAAATTTCAATTGATTGATATGCAATTTTGCGCGTTTCATTGATAAAGACAAAATTTAGGCGTATAATGAACTTAGAAAAACACAAGGAGAATGAAATATGAGTTCTGTCCAATTTCCCCAAAAGCTGTCTCTGGGCATTTTCCCAACGCCCGTTCAGTATCTTGAAAACCTTTCGAAAATTCTGAATATCCATCTTTCCATCAAGCGCGACGACATGACCGGCGTCGCCCTTGGCGGAAACAAGGTAAGAAAGCTTGAATATCTCCTTTATGACGCAAAGCAGAAGGGCGCAGAAATTGTATTCACCACTGGCGGCGCGCAGTCCAACCACGCCATGCTGACGGCGGCCTGCGCCAACAAAATCGGCCTGACCCCCATTTTAATCCTTAAAAAGAAGGGCGTGACCGACCGAAAGGGCAACCAGCTCTTGGAAAGCCTGATGGGCACCGACGTGCGGTTTATGGACATCAATTCCTACGACGATATTTATGAGGAAATGGACAGAGTCGGAAAAGCGTCCGGAAAACCCTACTACAAAATCCCCTGCGGCGGCTCAAACGCCCTTGGCACAATCGGATACGTAGAATGCGTAAAAGAAATGCGCGATCAGGGATACACTTTCGACCGCATCATCTGCGCCGAGGGCAGCGGCGGCACAATGGCCGGCCTTGCGCTGGGCGCAAAGCTGTTTATGCCATCCTGCCGCGTGACCGGTATGATGGTGGACACCGATCCCTTTGACGAAATCACCGTGCGCCTTATGAAGGAAGCCGCCGGGATTCTGAAGGCCGATATTGAAATTTCAAGGTCTGATTTTGACCTGATCGACATGTGCGGCCCGGGCTACGCAATTCCAAGTCAGGAAGGCAACGCCGCCGTCGCCCTGATGGCCGAAAAGGAGGGCCTGTTCTTAGACCCGGTCTACACCGGAAAAGCCTTCGCCGGCGTTATCAAATTGGCCAACGAAGGTGCATTCAAAAAAGACGAAAAAGTTCTCTTCCTTCATTCCGGAGGCGCGGGCGGACTGTTTGCGCTGGATATGTGATTCTATTAATAGAGATTGATCGTAAAATCAGGTTATACTCTTGGCTCTCCCTCTGGGAGAGCTGTCGGCGCAGCCGACTGAGAGGGAGTTCTCTGCGTTTTTTAATTTCTCGCAATATAATTTTTTTACAAAAATAGTCATTTGATCTGAGCGGAAGGCATTTTGCCTTCCGCTTTTGTGATTTCATCACGGTTTTCTGTTTCGTTTTGAATTATAATGCACTTGTAAGCTGAAACGGACGGGAGGTATAAATTATGAAAATCAATGCAAAGCGAATGATTCGCCATATTCTTTTTACCGCGCTCGGCGCGCTGGCAGGATATCTTGTTTATGTCTTTATCGGTTGTCCAACGGGCGCGTGCGCCATTACTTCCAATCCGTTTTCGTCGATATTCTATATGTCGCTTGTCGGTTTATTACTTTCCTTATCCATTTCGAAGGGGTGTGACAAATGCAATACCTGATTATGTTTTTAGAGGGCATGATTACTTTCATTTCTCCCTGCCTTCTTCCGATGCTGCCGATTTATATCTCCTACTTTGCAGGCGGCGAAAGCAACCGGAAAAAGACGCTTCTGGGCGCAATCGGCTTTGTGCTGGGTTTCTCAGTTGTGTTTGTTGTTCTGGGCGCGCTTGCAGGAACCGTCGGAAGCTTTGTAAGACAATATTCCACATGGGTAAACCTTGTAAGCGGACTTCTGATTATATTCTTCGGTTTAAGCTTTTTAGGCGTATTCAAATTTTCGATTTTCAAAGGCAAAGTGGGTTCGATCAACACGAACCGCATGGGCTTTTTAAAGGCCGTGCTTTTCGGCATCATTTTCTCCGTCGGCTGGACGCCCTGCGTTGGCGCGTTCTTAGCCAGCGCGCTGGTAATGGCGTCGCATGAGGGACAGGCGCTGCAGGGCATGCTGATGCTCTTTGTATATTCGCTGGGACTGGGCATTCCCTTTATCGTAAGCGCAATTTTAATCGATTCATTGAAAAGCGCGTTTGATTTCATTAAGCGCAATTATAAGGTGATTAATCTCATCAGTGGCCTGCTTCTCATTCTGATCGGCGTTCTCATGGCCACGGGCCTTTTCAGCAGATTCTTATCGATCTTATCTTAAGGAGGAATATGAAATGAAAAACAATAAATCCCTAATCGCAATTGTGCTTGCAATGGTACTACTGCTTGGCGGCGCGTCCGCCGTATACGGATGGCTTGGAGACAGCGCCGCGCCCGATGCGCTGGTTTTGACGGGAAGTGCAAAGGCTGAGGACGAAGCCGCTGCAGATGAGCACAATCAAACCAAACCCAATGCAGAAAACGCCGGCGATTCTGTAAGCGCCGATCACACGCACGAAGACGAGCATGCGCATGATCACGACCATGAAGAGGATCACGTCCACCTTGCGCCGGATTTTACCGTGTATGACAAGGATGGAAACGAAGTCAATCTTTCCTCGTTCTTCGGAAAACCCATCGTGCTCAATTTCTGGGCCAGCTGGTGCCCTCCCTGCAGAATGGAAATGCCGGATTTCAATGAAAAGTATCTTGAGCTGGGAGATGAGGTACACTTCCTCATGGTCAATATGACCACCGGCCGCGAAACCAAACAAAGCGCACAGGAGTTCATTCAGGAAGAAAATTTCTCCTTCCCGATCTACTTCGACACCAATCAGGACGCAGCCATCACCTATAGCGCATACTCCCTGCCCACCACTTACTTTATCAATTCCGAAGGCGAGGCCGTAGCGCAGGCCACGGGCGCAATCGATATCGACACCCTGCAAAGAGGCATCGACATGATTATGCCGTAAACAAAATCACGGTATAATGAATATACAAAAAGCACGCCGCCCCCGCCGGGCAGCGTGCTTTTTTTGTTTGTTTAGATAATCTCGACAAATACGGGCTTTTCGTTCTTCATGGTTGCAGCTTTTACAACCGTGCGAACGGACTTGGCGATGCGGCCCTGTTTGCCGATCACCTTTCCCATATCTTCCGGATCGACGCGCAGCTCAATAACGATGGACTCGGGGCCCTCGACTTCGCGCACGTCAACCGCGTCGGGCTTATCCACCAGCGTCTTGGCGATAAACCTGACCAATTCGACCATATTCAACTGTTTCCTCCCGTCTGCCGATCCTTATCGGATTACAGCAGGCCGCTCTTCTTCAGAAGGCCGCGTACGGTGTCGGTGGGCTGGGCGCCGGTGCCGATCCAGTACTTCGCGCGCTCTTCGTCAAACTTGATAACGGCGGGTTCCGTAACGGGATTGTAGTAGCCGATTTCTTCGATAAAGCGGCCGTCACGGGGAGTGCGGCTGTCGGAAACTACTACGCGGTAGAAGGGCTCTTTCTTCATGCCCATTCTCTTTAAGCGAATCTTAACCATGGGGTGTTCCTCCTTGTAATTACCATATATGGAAATCCGGTTGTTCCGGTGTTCCGCAAAATTTGTTCATCGCATGCCCTTAAAGGGGAGGCGCATTTTGCCCTTGGCGCCCATCATCTGCTTCATCATCTGTTTCGCCTGCTCATACTGCTTGATCAGAAGGTTGACCTCCTGAACCGTGGTTCCGCTTCCGGCTGCGATTCTGCGGCGGCGGGAGGCGTTTAAGATGTCGGGGTGACGGCGCTCGGCGCGGGTCATGGAAAGAATGATGGCTTCGTTCTTTTTCTGCTCCTTCATAACCTTCTCTTCGTCGATTTCGACGTTCTGAAGCTTGCTGCCGACGCCCGGGATCATCTTGAGCATGTCGGTGATGGAGCCCATTTTTTTCAGCTGCTTAAGCTGCATAAGGTAATCTTCCAACGTGAACTGCTGGTTTTTAAGCCTTTTTTCAAGCTCTTCCGCGCTTTTTTCATCGAAGGTTTCCTGCGCCTTTTCGATTAAGGAAAGCACGTCGCCCATGCCGAGGATTCGGCCGGCCATACGATCGGGGTGGAAGGGCTCGATGTCGGTCAGCTTTTCGCCGACGCCCGCAAACTTGATGGGTTTTCCGGTAACGGCCTTTACGGAGATGGCCGCGCCGCCTCGGGTATCGCCGTCCAATTTGGTGAGGATAACGCCGTCCACACCCAGTTCCTTATTGAAGGTATCGGCGACGGTGACCGCGTCCTGACCGGTCATGGCGTCGACGACAAGCAGGATTTCCTGGGGCTTTACGGTGGCTTTTACATCTCTAAGCTCCTGCATGAGCTTTTCGTCGATGTGCAGTCGGCCTGCGGTATCGATGATGACGGGATCGCGTCCGTAGTATCTTGCGTATTCGACCGCTTCCTTTGCAATCTGAACGGGATTGCCCTGGCCCTTTTCAAAAACCTCTGCGCCGGCCTGCTCGCCGACAATCTGAAGCTGTCTGATGGCGGCGGGACGGTATACGTCGCAGGCGACTAAAAGCGGCTTTTTGCCCTGCTTGGTAAGCATGCGTCCGAGCTTTGCGCACATGGTGGTTTTACCTGCGCCCTGAAGGCCGCACATCATGTAGATGGTGGGCGCGGAGGGCGAGTGCGTGAGCTTTGCGTTTGCGCCGCCCATGAGCTCGGTCAATTCGTCGTTTACAATCTTGATAACCTGCTGGCTGGGGGTCAGGGATTCCAAAATCTCTGCGCCCACGGCGCGCTCGGTGACTTTTTTGACAAAGTCCTTTGCGATGTTGTAGTTAACGTCGGCCTCGAGAAGCGCCATTCTGACTTCCCGCATGGCGGCTTTTACGTCCGAATCCGTAAGCTTTCCGCGGCTGGACAGCTTTTTAAATGCATTTTGCAGTTTTTCGGAAAGGCCCTCAAATGCCACGGTGCTCACCTCTCACTGAGTTTGATTTCTTTTATAAGGTCAAGCGCTTTTTTTCGCGCGGTGTCGGTCTTTTCCTGAAGCGCGATTTCGCATTCCGTCAGCGCTTTTTGAAGGAACTGATATCTTTTCAAAAGTCCAAGCTTCTGTTCGTATTCCTCCAGCTGCTTTTGCGCCTTACCCAACGCGTCGTGCACGCCCTGTCGGGTGATATCCATGTTGTCCGCAATTTCCTGAAGAGAAAGATCCTCTTCCAGATGCATGCGCATGATCTCCCGCCTGTGCTCGGTCAAAAGGCCGCCGTAAAAATCGAGAAGCCGCGTAAGCTCTACCCGTTTTTCCATACGAACCCCTTTCCTTTCAACACAGCCTGATCATTATATCGCACGCGCAGGTATCTGTCAAGTTAAATTACTTTACACGTCCATGATTTCTGAAAGCTCATGAATTTCCAAAATCTCTTCCGATTCATTCATAAAGAAGCTCTTTTCCTGATCTTCCCAGCGACTGTTTCCGATGTCGGCCACCTGACGCATGGACACGTTTTTCGTTTTCCCGATGATGATGTAATCGAGAATATAAGCGCTGATCATCTTAAGCGCCTCGCTTAAGTCCACAAGCGACCGCAAATCAAGGTCGAACGGCTTTGGCGTATCCAGGCCGCGCCTTGAAATCACGATCACCTCGTGGGCGTTATAGGCCAATACGCGCTCAACGATGTATCTTCGAACGCGGTCGTTATACCACATATTGCCCGTGAATACGCGACCCGAAAACGCGATTACGCCGCCGGAATTGACAAGCGCGATCCACGTCTGCGCGCGACGGTCGTGCTCGAACAGGGACGAAGCGTAGCGAATGGCGTCCGACCGATTCAGAATCACAGGCGCAATTTCGCGCGGCACTTCTGCGTACGCTCTTGCGGCGCGTCCGAACGCGTTTAAGGCCGTCGCTACGGAATGGCCTACGCCCATGATGGAAAAAAGGTCGTCGTACGATGCATCCAGCACGCCCTTTATGCTTCCGAAGCGTTTGATCAATTGATGCGCAAGCTCGTTTACATTCTGGCGCGGGAATACGTAATAGAGCAGAAGCTCGATCACTTCATGCGCAGGAAGGCTTAAAAGCCCGTCCTCCCATGCGCGGGATTTGAGCCTTTCTCTGTGTCCTTCGTGCGCGCCGGGCTCGGAAAAATGTTCGTAATCCATATTGCTTCTCACTTACCGACGCAAAAGTCTTTAAACACGCGGTCGATGACGTTTTCATTCATACTTTCGCCCGTGATGTCGCCAAGCGCATTCAATGCCTCCGTAAGATCGTTCGCCGCAAAATCCAGAGGCATACCGCCTTCGATCCATGCAATCGCGCGATTGATTGCTTCCGTTGCCCTTTCTGCGCACTCGATGTGCCTTGGAAGCGTCATCAGATCTTCGTTTTCTGCATCCACGCCGATTTTTTCGATGATTTTATCCGTAAGATAAGAAATCCCTTCCCCGGTCTTAGCGCTGATGGTAACGGCGTTTTCAAGGGAAATCACGCTGTCAAGATCGGACTTATTGAGAACAACGATGTATCTGTCGTCCATTTCCGTAAGGTTTTCCCTTTCCTCGTCCGTCATTTCCCGCGCAGCGTCCAATACATACAAAACCACGTCCGCATCCTTAAGCGCGTCTCTGGCCCGCTGAACGCCGATTTTTTCAACGGTATCCTCGGTGTCTCTCAAGCCCGCGGTATCGGATAGAGACAGCCTTACGCCGTTTAATTCGACACTTTCGGTCAAAACGTCGCGCGTGGTGCCGGGGATATCGGTAACGATCGCCCTTTCGCAGGACAAAAGCGCGTTCATAACGCTTGATTTGCCGACGTTCGGAAGACCCGCCAGAACCACGGACGCGCCCTGTCTTAAAATTCGCGCGTGCCGCTTATCCGAGGCGCTTATCAGGTAATCGCATACTTTTTTTGCGCGACCGGACACATTTTTCGCCGTTACGTCCTCGTCGATTTCGTCCGGGAAATCAGTGGCTGCGGAAATGAGCGCGACGAGGCTGATCAGCTCCTCCCTCGCTTTTCCGATGCCCGCAGACACGCCGCCCTTTAACTGGCGAATGGAGGCGCGAAGCGCCGACTGGCTTTTTGCGCCCACGATGCCCATCACGGCCTCGGCTTCGGATAAATCGATTCTTCCGTTCAGAAACGCGCGGCGCGTAAATTCTCCCGGCTCCGCCATGCGCGCGCCGAGGGACACAAGCGTTTTTAAAACCGCCTGCGCGCTCATGGTTCCGCCGTGCATCTGAATTTCAAAAACATCTTCCGTCGTATAGGAATTCGGGGCATAAAAGCAAACGGCCATCGCTTCATCGATCGTCTCGCCGCTTTCATCATATACATTTCCATACATCATGCGCCCATGCTGATAGGCGTTTTTAATGCGCTTAATCGGAGAAAAGCACCTTTTCAAAATAGAAAAGGCGTTTTCTCCGCTCACGCGAACAATTGCTATGCTGCCGCCGTTTCCGGTGGCGATGGCGCAGATGGCGTCGTTTCTGTTAAGCATTGATTCTTACCGGTAGCACGAGATAGGTAAAGTCGTTTCCTTCGGCGGGAGAAATGACGCAGGGGGAAACGGGGGAATTGAATTTCAGATCAATCTCCTTTCCGGTGATCACGCGGTTGAACTCAAGGAGGTATTTGACGTTAAAGGCAATCACGATGTCGTCGCCCGTATTCACAACGTCGAGCTCCTCAAAAACGTCGCCCATCTCGGAATTGGAGGTCACGAAAAGCTTGTCGCCTTCGATCGAGAACTTGATTAAGTTGTTCTTGCCTTCAATGGCCATGAGCGCAGCGCGCTCTACACAGCTTGAAAAATCGTCCGTGGATACGCGGATAGTGGTTTTGAAGGTTTTGGGAATGATAGCCTTGTAGTTTACGTATTCGCCGTCCTTAAGGCGCGTATATAAGGTAGCCTTTTCAAGGTCAACGCGCAGCTTGTTTTCGCCGAACTTCAGCGTGACCATGCTTTCCTCATCGTCCGTCATGAGCTTGGCGATTTCTTCCAGCGCCTTTAAGGGTATGATCGCCTTTGCATTATTTTCAATGTCGCTCACGCGCTCGGTGCGCATGGCGAGGCGGAAGCCGTCAAGGCCTACCATGTCGATCTGACCCGACTGCATATTGAAATAGCCGCCCAAAAGCACCTCGCGCGCGTCCTCCGTGGGAATGGCGAAGGAGATGCGCTGGATCATATCTTTAATAAGGCTCTGAGGCAGCGTTACGCTGTTTTCCTCGTTCATCTCTTCAACGCGCGGATAGCTGTCCGCGGACTGACCGGCGATGTTGGTGCGGGAGCCCGCGCATTTGAGCGTAAGCATAAAGGCATTGTTCATGCTGGCGGAAATTTCGCCGGCGGGCATCTTGCGAATGACGTCTGAAAACAGCTTTCCGGGCAGAACCGCTTCGCCCTCTACCTCGACCATCGCGTTTACGCGGGTAACGGAGGTAAAGGAGCCGTCGGAGGCAGTGAGCTTTAAGCCGTCCTCCAGCGCTTCAACCAGAACGCCTTCCAGAATCGGCTGGGTAGAGCGGGAAGAAATGGCGCGGATGCTGATCTGAAGCGAGGATAATAAATCATGGGAATTACATCTGAATTTCATGTGCGGGCCCTCCCCAAAAGAATATTATATATTATATAAAGTAGTAGCAGTAGTAGTGATGTGGATAATGTGGATAAGTCCCAAAAAGTGAGTTGCCACCTGACTTTTTTGATGTTGAAGAAGGTATGGATAACAAGGGATAATGCGGGATAACTTTTTCTATCCTTCCGTCAGGATGCGCTTGATTTCGCTTGTATTATGGGAGAAAATCTCGTCCTTTTCGATCATTTCCAGCATTTTTTTGCACGCGTGCATGATCGTTGCGTGATCCCGTCCGAAATCGGCTCCGATTTTTGTAGTGGATGCGCCGGTCATCTCGCGGGTTAAGTAGATGGCCAGTTGTCTCGGAATGGCAACGTCGCGGCTTCGACGGTCGGACAGGATATCGGCGCGCGTGATGTGGAAATATTTTGCCACTTCGTCGATGATGCGGTCGGTGGTGATGCGCTTTTCGTCGCGCACCTTTACAAGGTTCTGAAGCGAACGCTTGACAAGGTCGATGGTGATGGATGTTTGTTCAAGCGTGGCAATCGCGTTTACGCGGTTTAAGCTGCCCTCCAGCTCTCGGATGTTGGTGTCGACGCGCTCTGCGATGTAGGCGATGGATTCAAGATCGATATCGAGATTTTCCATCTCGGCCTTGTGAAGGAGGATAGCGACTCTTGTTTCAAAGTCGGGCTTGCCCACGTCCGCGATCAGGCCGCTCATGAAGCGAGACTTGATTCGTTCCTCCAGCGCCGCAATTTCATTCGGCGGTCGGTCGGAGGAAATGACAATCTGCTTTTTCTTTTCAAAAAGCGCGTTGAAGGTGTGGAAAAATTCTTCCTGCGTGGCCTGCTTGTTTGATAAAAACTGAATATCGTCAATCATCAGTACGTCCACTGTGCGCATGCGGTTTCTAAGTTCCATCGTCTTTTTGCGCGCAATGGCCTCGATGACCTCGGTCGTGAAGTTCTCGGAGGTGGTCAGGATGATTTTGCTGTCGGGATCCTTTTCCTTGATGGCGTTTGCGATGGCGTTCATCAGATGGGTTTTTCCAAGACCAACACCGCCGTAGATGAACAAGGGGTTGTACGCCTCGCCCGGATCGTCCGCAACAGCCACGGAAGCGGCGTGCGCAAAGCGGTTGGACTGACCGACGACGAAATTGTCAAAGGTGTATTTGGGGTTTATGTTTAAAGGGCTTTCATCCTTTTTATTTAAGGTATCGATGTCCTTTTTATTCATGACCACAACCTCGTATTTCTCGCCGAACACTGCTCCGACGAGGGTTGTTAGCTGCGTCAAATACCGCGTGCGGATTGCGTTTACAATAAAATCGTTCTCCGCCCACAGAATCAGCCGGTTGTTTTCCGCAGAATGCATGTAAAGCTTGGAAAACCAGGAGTTGAAGCTGGTGTCCGACATCCCCTCTTTCAGGAGGCCTAAAACCTTTTTCCAGTATTGTGATGCGTCTGCGTAATTCATGAATAAGCTCCCTTCAAAATATTTATCCACAATCTGCTGTGGATTTTCAACAGCTTGTGGATAACTGTCCCTATCATAGCAGATTTTTGCGCCTAATTCAAGGGCAGCGGCATATTTTACACCAAAAATCGGCCAAAATCGACGTTTTTTCAATTGGGATAAGTTGTGGATAAATTGGGTATGAAAATGTAAGACAAGTGGATAAGCGCAGAAAAAACAGCTGAGCGGGATTATTTTTACGAGAACAATCCCTGCATCATACTTTACCAAAAATGATTTCTGTGGTATGATAAAAGATACATTTGAGTTTTGTCCCCGGAGGGATATAAATTATGGATATGTGCATGATCCCCGAAGGCTACAAAAGCCTTTTAAGCGTTCAGGAAACCGAGCGCGCGATCAAATATGTGAAGGACACGTTCGAGCACACGTTTGCAGACGCGATGCGCCTTCTTCGAATTTCAGCGCCGCTTTTTGTTTCCACGGATTCGGGCTTAAACGACAACTTAAACGGCGTCGAGCGCCCCGTATCCTTTGAAATTAAAAATATGGAAGGAAAAAATATCGAAATTGTGCATTCGCTGGCCAAATGGAAGCGTCAGGCGCTTAAGATGTACGGCTTCTCCATGCACGAGGGCCTGTATACCGATATGAACGCCATCCGGCGCGACGAGGACGCGGACAACCTTCATTCCGTTTACGTCGACCAGTGGGACTGGGAAAAGGTGATTTCCAAAGAGGACAGAACGAGGGAATATCTTGAAAACACGGTAAAAGTGATCGTGCGCGTGATTGCGGCAACGGAGCTTGCCGTGTGCGCCATGTTCCCCGCGCTTACGCCCTGCATAAGTCCCACCGTCAAATTCATCACCTCTCAGGCGCTTGAAGATCTTTATCCCGATCTTTCGCCCAAGGACAGAGAACACAAAATTACGCAGGAATATAAAACTGTGTTCATTGAAAACATCGGCGGAAAGCTCAAAAGCGGCGAAAAGCACGACGGCCGCGCGCCCGACTATGACGACTGGAACTTAAACGGCGATATACTGGTGTGGAATGAAACGCTGAACCGCTCTTTGGAGCTTTCCTCCATGGGCATCCGCGTGGACGAAAAGTCGCTCATGGATCAGCTTGAAAAGGCAAACGCCATGGACAGAAAAAATCTTCCCTTCCATTCTGCGCTTTTGAAGGGAGAGCTTCCCTTGTCCATTGGCGGCGGCATCGGCCAGAGCCGGCTTTGCATGCAGATTCTTAAAAAATGCCATATCGGCGAAGTTCAGGCAAGCGAATGGCCCGAGGAAACCAGAAGAATCTGTGAAGAAAATAATGTATTCCTTCTTTAATATATACAAATTCGGAGTGTGAAAGATTATGAAACTTGGCGTTGTAGGTCTTCCGAACGTCGGAAAAAGCACGCTGTTTAATGCCATCACCTGTGCAGGCGCGCAGGCAGCCAACTACCCCTTCTGCACCATCGAGCCGAACAACGGCGTAGTCGCGGTGCCAGACGCGAGACTGGATGTGCTCAGCGAGATGTATCATCCCGAAAAGTACACTCCCGCCGTGCTTGAATTCGTCGACATCGCAGGTCTTGTCAAGGGCGCAAGCCGCGGAGAAGGATTGGGCAACAAATTCTTAAGCCACATCAGAGAAGTGGATGCGATCGTTCACGTCGTAAGATGCTTTGAGGATGAAAACGTCATCCATGTAGACGGAAGCGTTGATCCCGCGCGCGACATCGAGACCATCGAGACCGAACTCGTGCTGGCCGACATCGAAACCGTCACCAAGCGCCTTGAAAAAGCCCAGCATCTGATGAAAAACGGCGAAAAGAAGTACGCGGAGGAAGTTGAAACCGCGAAAATCCTTCTTGAGCACATGAACGATTTAAAATCCGCCCGCACCGCGCCCCTCACCAAGGAGCAGAAGGAAATCGCGGACGGCTGGTTCTTAATCACCATGAAAAAGGTGGTCTACGCCGCCAATATCTCTGAAAACGACGTGGGCGACGGCGCGGAAGACCTTGAAATGGTCAAAAAAGTAAAGGAAATCGCTGCAAAGGAAGACAGTCAGGTGCTCGTCATCTGCGCCAAGGTTGAAGAGGAAATCGCCCAGCTCGACAAGGAAGAAAAGGAAATGTTCTTGGAGGAAATGGGCATCGGCAAAAGCGGTCTTGACCGCCTTGTCAACATCGGCTACGATCTTTTAGGACTCATCTCCTACCTAACCGCCGGCCCCAAGGAGGTTCGCGCCTGGACGATCGAGCGCGGCACCAAAGCCCCGCAGGCGGCGGGCAAAATCCATTCCGACTTTGAAAAGGGCTTTATCAGAGCCGAAATCGTCTCCTACGACGACCTCGTTCGCGAAGGCAGCATGAATGCCTGCAAGGAAAAGGGCCTCGTCCGTTCCGAAGGCAAGGAATACGTCATGCAGGACGGCGACGTAACGCTGTTCAGGTTCAACGTATGAGCGGATTCAAAAACTTAGAGCTGCTCGCGCCTGGCGGCAGCATGGAAAGCCTGATCGCCGCCGCCCGCTACGGCGCGGACGCTGTTTATATCGGCGGCCCCCTCCTTCAGCTTCGCGCGGGACAAACGGCCTTTACGATGGAGGACATCCAAAAAGCGGCGGAGCATATGCATTCTCTAAACAAAAAGCTCTATGTCGCCGCCAACGCGTTTACCTATCCCAATGAAATTTCATCCATCGTCGACTACGCAAAAAACCTTAAAGACGCAAACGTCGACGCAATGATCGTAAGCGATATGGGCTCGATCCGCGCCATCAAGCGCGAATGCCCGAATATGGAAGTGCACGTTTCCACCCAGGCCAACTGCACCAACCACGAATCCGCAACTGCCTATTACGAAATGGGCGCGTCGAGAGTCGTGCTCGCCCGAGAGCTTTCGATAGACCAGATCGCAGAGCTTCGCGCAAAAACGCCCAAGGATCTGGAGCTTGAAGCCTTTATTCACGGCGCAATGTGCATGGCTTATTCGGGAAGATGCTTAATTTCTTCCTACTTAACCGGAAGAAGCGCAAACAGAGGCGGCTGCGCGCAGAGCTGCCGCTGGACCTTCGCCCTCACTGAGGAAAAGCGCCCCGGCCAGTATTTCCCCGTGGAAGAGGACGAAAAGGGCGTGACCATTTTGTCCTCCTACGACTTAAACGCCATGGAGCTGATCGGCGAAATTCAGAAAGCAGGCGTTATGAGCCTTAAAATCGAGGGCAGAATGAAAACCGCCTACTACGTGGCCAGCGTCGTAAACGCCTACAGAATGTATCTGGACGGCGCAGACTTAGAAACCTGCCTTAAAGAGCTCGAATGCGTAAGCCATCGTCCCTACTCCACCGGCTTTTACAAGGGCGAAATCATCACCGAGAAAAACGCCCCTGCAAGCTACCTGCACGACAAGGAATATGCAGGCCCGGTGCTTGAACGCATGGGCGACAGAATCTTGGTCGAAGTCAAAAACAAAATCGTCGAGGGCGAACAGATCGAGTGCGTCTCCCCCGGAAAATTGGGCCTTTCCTTCACGGCGCAGGATATGAAAAACATGGACGGCGAATCCATTCAGTCCGCTCCCATGCCCGGCATGCGCTTCACTATGCCCGCACCCATTGGCATCGAAAAGGGCGACTATTTAAGAAGATAAACATGAATGGCAGCCAGGAAACTGACTGCTACTCATTTAATATGGCTCCCTCCGGGAGGAAAACTCAAAATGTTTCCGACCAATTACGCCTGTGAAAGGAAAATCCCCATGAAAACCCTTTTATTAATCGGCGGCACAATGGGCGTCGGCAAAACCACGACCGGAAAAATTCTGAAAAAGAAGCTTCCAAACGCCGTATACCTGGACGGCGACTGGTGCTGGGATGCGGATCCGTTTGTTGTGACGGAGGAAACCAAAGAGATGGTGATTTCAAACATCGCTTTTCTTCTGAATCGTTTTCTCGCTGCAACTGTCTACGAAAACATTGTTTTCACATGGGTCATGCACGAAAAGGCCATTATCGACGATATCCTTTCGCGTCTGAATACCGAAAACGCCCGTGTTTTCACCTTTTCCCTTATAGCTGATGAAACCGCCCTCATAAAAAGGCTGGAATCGGACGTAAGCGCGGGCATCCGCACAGGAGACGTGATTGAAAGAAGCGTAAAGCGAATTCCGCTTTAC
Source organism: Clostridiales bacterium (assembly GCA_015056255.1). Taxonomy (GTDB): domain Bacteria; phylum Bacillota; class Clostridia; order Christensenellales; family Aristaeellaceae; genus SFHK01. Next base: position 35,953 of record SVGP01000014.1, read on the forward strand.
TATGCTCTTGACACCATAAAGATCGATACCACTCATAAAACCGCCGAACAGGCGGCGGATGAGATTTTTGAAAGAATCTCGCACTGATCAAATGAAAAAAATCCCGCCGGAGCAAATTTTCCGATTGCTCCGGCGGGATTTTTATGTTTTATACCAGGCGGATGGTTACGATTTCGTATGGCTTCATAGTGAGGGTGAGCTTGTCGCCTTCGAATGTGGCTTCGTTTTCGTCGTCTTCCATTAAGGAGGTGAAGACGGCCTTTTCGAAGGGTGCTTTTACGGTCAGATTTACGTTTGTGCGCTTTCCGAAGCACTCGTACATTCTGAGGATCACGCCTTCTCCGTGCAGCGCGCCCTTGACCGTTTCGATCATGACGTTTTCCTGATCGACGGAGGCGAAGGTATCGGCGACGGAGGCGTTTTCGCCGCCGGAGGCCTTTTCGCTTTCTACGGGAATGTTCATCTCGTAGGCGGCTCTCGGGGTGTTGGCCGTGCGCCAGTCGCCCGCGTGGGGGTAGATGGCGTAGGTGAATTCGTGCTCTTCCTGATCCGCCGTCGGGTCGGGATCGGTGGCGGATTTGACGAGGGTGAGTGCGACGCCGTTTTCGTCGACCGAGTAGCCGTACTTGCAGTCGTTCATGATGGAAACGCCGTAGCCGGGCTCGCTGACGTCGGCCCACTTGTGGGCGCAGACTTCAAAGCGGGCAACATCCCAGGAGGTGTTTTTGTGGGTTGCACGCTTGACGTTGCCGTACTGGATGTCAAACTGCGCATCGTTGTAGAAAACATCCACCGGGAAGTGAGCCTTTAACAGGCCGTGGGGTTCCTTCCAGTCGATGTGGGTCTTGAAGTCGATCTTTTTAAGGTCGGCATAGAAGATCACGTCCTGGGTGATGGTGCTCATGGAGGTTAAATACTTCATGCGAACGATAGATACCACGGGGCCTTCCGCGATCTTTTCGACCGAAACGAGCTTGTCCATGTCCCAACACTTTTCGTCGTAATAGATGTTGATGTCCCAAGCGTCGTAGTTGTGGGGACGGTTTTCGTAGTGAACGATCTTGTTGAGCGCCTCGCCCTTTCTTACGACCTCGCGGCCGTTTTCCTTGTCGAAGAGGCTTACGATATCGCCCATATCGTTGAACGCACCCTTGAAGAACGGGGTTTCAAAGCACTTTTCGCATGCGTGTACGCGCGCGGGGGCTTCTTCTGCGTATACATACCACATGTGGGTTGCGCCCATTGGCGCAAGGCCCTTTACGAAGGAAACGCACTTGCCTTCGACTCTCTGAACCGGGAAAACATCGCCCTTGGCGTTTTTAAGGTGCGTAACGCCCTCGGGCGCGTCGAACCAGACGACGTCGTTTCTCTCGTGGGAGAGGGAGTTAAAGAATACCTGATTGCCCGCGGCATCCTTCATGAGGGCGTCCATCGCCTGCATGCGAAGCTTTCCTACGCGCTTAAAGAGATCTGCGTAGGTTTCGTTGGAATCGGTATAGACCTTGTGGATGGAGGAGCCGGGCAGGATGTCGTGGAACTGAAGGGTTAGCATGCTGCGCCAGATTTCGCGAAGCTCGTCCTGGGGATAGGAAACGCCCTTCTTTTCGGCGAGCGTGAGCCAGAATTCAACGTCGCGCAGCGCGATTTCAAGCTTACGGTTATTTTTCTTGTTTCTGCCCTGAGAGGTGTAGGTGCCTCTGTGGTATTCAAGATAGAGTTCGCCCGACCACTTGGGCAGGTTCTTTTTGCCCTCCACGCGCTTTTCGAGCTGCTCAAAGAAGTCGCGGGAGAAGGTCTGCTTAACAGCCGGCATCTGGGCCACGGGAGACTTCATGCGGCGGGCGTTTTCGATCATGGCTTCGGTGGTTCCGCCGCCGCCATCGCCAAAGCCGTAGGACATGATGTAGTGGTTGTCAACGCCCTTCTGCTGGAAGCGCTGCCAGCCGCCCTTGACCTGACTGGGGTTAAGCATGGAGTTATAGGTGGTAAAGTAGGCAAGGTCGGTGTTCGCGTCGCCGCCGAAATCGCGGGAGGGGGTGAAATGGGTGAGCACTTCGCTTCCGTCGATGCCCTTCCACATGAAGGTGTCGTAGGGCGAGAGGTTGAATTCGCTCCAGGAGAGCTTGGAGGTTAAGAAGTAATCGATTTTGCTCTTTTTGAGAATCTGGGGAAGCGCGGCGGAATAGCCGAATACGTCGGGCAGCCACAGGACCTTACTTCTCTTTCCAAATTCGGTCTCGAAAAATTCGTTTCCATAGAGGAACTGGCGAACGAGGGCTTCGCCGCCGGATAAGTTGCAGTCGGCTTCGACCCACATGCCGCCTTCGGGCTCCCACTGGCCGCGCTTGACGGCTTCCTTGATGCGCTCAAAGACCTCGGGGGCTTCTTCCTTTACAAACTGATACAGCTGCGGCTGGGAGGACATGAATTTGAAATCGGGATACAGCTCCATGAGCTTGAGCATCGTGGAAAAGGATCGAACGGCCTTATGACGCGTCTGATAGATATCCCACAGCCAAGCAACGTCGATATGCGTGTGTCCGATGGCGTCGGCAATGGCCTCGGGCTCGACGTTTTCAAGGGGCTTATAATAGTTTTCGCTCATAAAATCGCGCGCGGCCTGGATGGAAGCGTGGAAAGCGTCTGAGAAAGGCACGCGAAGATCTAAAAGGTTGATCGCGTCGCTCAGCGTACGGAGCGTAAGCTCTCTGTCGCGGTTTCCGTCGGGCAGCATGAGCGCGGCCTGATGCGGAACGGAGAAGTCGTAATAAAGCTGCTGAACGTCGTCCATCACGTCGATTACGCTTAAGCTCATGCGTGCAAGCTTGATGCCCGCCGCGCCGTTTGCGCCCAGGTGATACGCCTGCATGAATACCTCAAACGTTTCGCCGGGAACGGCGGTTTTCTGAAGGACGAGCTCGGTGTGGCGGGTGTCAAAGGCCTGTTCGATCTTGCCGTTAATCCAGACAACCACCTGAGGGTGTGTAGCTTCCCACTCGCCTTCCATACCGGTGAGCATGGAAAGACGAACTTGTCCCCTGTAATCCTCCGGCACCTTTACGGTGAAGCGGAAGTCGTACCAGTTGTCGCCCTGCTTCTGGGCCCAGAGTCCGCCGTTTTCAAACGGGACAAAATCCTTGGAATCGCGCGGGGCGATTTCTACGTTTTCGATCATGGTGCGCTTGCGGATGCGAAGACCTCTAAGGTCAGAGATGATCTTGCGAACGCGTGCGTCCAGCTGATGAAGCTGCATGTGTTCATTCTCCTTTATATTAATATTTTAAATGTGATTTGGTTTCCAGATGCCAGTAAAACTGATCTCCGCAGGCCCGGTCATAAACACGCTGCCTGAAGAAAGCCATTCAATAAACAGATCGCCGCCGGGCAGGGAAACGGTTGCGGCTCTGCTGCACGCGCCCGCATGCGCTGCGGCGACCAACGTCGCGCAAGCGCCGCTTCCGCAGGCCATGGTGGGGCCGCTTCCGCGCTCCCAGATGCGGGTTTTCAGGTGCGTGGAATCAATGACCTCTAAAAACGACGCGTTCACGGGCGTTGCAAACGCGGAATTCGTCTCCGCAAACGGGCCGTCCGAATAAAACTGCGCGTCGTTTTTCTGCGGCCTGTCCAGCGTCACCGCGTGGAAATTGCCAAGGCTCAGATAGGTAAAATCCGCTTTTCTTCCGTCCGGGAATACGATGGACTTTTTATTGGGGTCAATCACGGGAACGCCCATGTCCACCCGCGCGCCCGTGGCAACGCCGCCTTCGATCACCATTTCAAGCTCTCTCATGCCGCCGCCCGTCATAATGCGCATTTTTTCTTTCTTACAAAGCCCGGAATCGTAAAGGTATTTTCCAACGCAGCGGATGCCGTTTCCGCACATGTTGCCTTCGCTTCCGTCTTTGTTGAAAATGCGCATTCTGGCGTCCGCGCCCTCCTCGGGCAGAATCAGAATCAGTCCGTCCGACCCGACGCCCGTATGGGGCATCGAAATCTCCGTCGATAGCGCACTGGGATCAATCGGCGCAGGATTTTTAAAACAGTCCACATACACATAATCGTTTCCGATGCCGTGCATCTTGATAAATTCCATATTTTTCTCCTTAAAAAATTTCTGCTTCCATTATAACGTTATTAGCCGCATTCGGTCAATGGGGAGATGAAATTTTGCCAATTAAATCGAAAAAATCGGCGGAAATATCGCTTAAGCATTGCGAAAGAGGTGTTTTTATGGTTTAATGAAATAAAAGTGATTGTCATACGAGAAAACAGCAAATAATACCGTTGGATATAGTGTTTTTTGATTGGGCTGTTTCAGCAGGCGGAGGGATTTTAATGTTAATGAACAGCAATGAATATTTGGATTTTGTTCAGATGATCAAACAGGAAATCCAGTGTGCGCAATACAAATCTGCGCTGAATGTCAATAAGGAAATGATCATGCTCTATCACTCAATTGGCCGCATGATCAATGAACGTAAATCCTGGGGCAACAAATTTATTGAAAATCTTGCTGCTGATATAAGGCTCTCCTTCCCCGAAGCAAAGGGATATTCTGTCAGAAATCTAAAATATATGGCAAAGTTTGCCGCCACATATGAGAATGAGGAATTTGTGCAACGGGCTGTTGCACAAATTCCGTGGGGGCATACAGTAGTTCTTCTGGATAAAATATCGGATAGTGTGATTCGCGACTGGTATGTGAAAAAGACCATCGAAAACGGATGGACCCGTAATGTTCTTATTCATCAAATCGAAAGCGGGCTTTATCACAGGCAGGCCGTTGCGGATAAAATCAATAACTTTGAGAATCGGCTTCCTGCTCCGCAAAGCGAACTTGCTGTTCAGACGATGAAGGATCCATACATCTTTGACTTCATACCATTCAAGGAAGATATGATGGAAAGAGATATTGAACAGGCGCTTGTAAAAGATATAACCAAGCTCCTATTGGAGTTGGGCACCGGTTTTGCTTTTCTCGGAAATCAGTATCATCTGAATGTAGGCGGAGACGATTTTTACATCGATCTTTTGTTTTACAACCTCAATCTGAGATGTTATGTCGTTATTGAATTGAAAATGGGTGAATTTAAGCCCGATTATGCTGGACAACTGAACTTTTATCTATCTGCCGTGGACAGCATATTGAAATCAGAACAGGATAATCCTACAATTGGTCTTCTGCTTTGCAAAAGCAAAAACAACCTTGTTGCAGAATATACACTAAAGGATATGTCCAAGCCCATTGGCGTGAGCGCATACAAAGTTACGAGCGATCTTCCTGAAAGCTTAAGCAAGCAGCTCCCGTCCATTGATGATATTCAAAAGCGAATAGCAAATGATTAAGAATCCACTATAAAAACATGATCAAGGAGAAACACATGCTCAAATACATCTGCTACCCAAAATGCACCACCTGCCAGAAAGCCCAGAAGTGGCTGGATAACAACGGAATTTTATATGAGATGCGCGATATCAAAATGAATAACCCCACCCTTTCGGAGCTTACCCAGTGGTATAAAAAAAGCGCCCTTCCGCTCAAGAAGTTTTTTAACACCTCGGGTCTTCTTTATAAATCGCTTGATCTTAAAAACAAGCTGCCCGGGATGTCGGAGGAGGAAATGCTTTCGCTTCTTTCAACCGACGGCATGCTGGTCAAGCGTCCGATAGTGGTAGGAGAAAATTTTGTGTTGGTTGGGTTTAAGGAAGATGAGTGGTCAAAGAAGGTTTTGAAATGATTTCGGACACGATCAATGGAATTGAACTTCGTATGAACACCTCGCGCGACCTTTTTTCGCCTTCGGGGCTTGATCTGGGCACGCGGGCGATGCTGGAAACGCGGCCTGCTCAGGCGGGGGAAAGGGTTCTGGATCTTGGATGCGGCGCGGGCTGGGTCGGGATTTATGCTGCAAAGATTTCGGGCGGAGAAAACGTCGTCATGTGCGATGTGAGCGAAGGCGCGGTGGAATGTTCGAAGGAAAATGCTCAATTGAACGGCGTTTTTCCGAAAATCGTTCTGTCCGACGGTTTTCTAGGCCTTTCTGATACCGGCTTTCATGTGATTTATTCCAATCCCCCCTATCAGACGGATTTCAAGATTGCAAAGCATTTTATCGAAAAGGGATTTAACCGCCTTGTACTCGGCGGCAAAATGGTGATGGTTGTAAAAAGACGCGCGTGGTATGAAAACAAGCTCAGGGCCATTTTCGGCGGGTGCAGGGTGTTTGAAAAATACGGTTACTTTGTGTTCATTGCCGAAAAACGATCGGCGTCGTATGCACCTAAGAAAAAGTGAAGTTTCTTTCATTGCATAAATCGTCCCAAGAACAAGACAAATTTCCCTTGACGGCGGGAAAAAGGTTTAGTACACTAAAGACACGAAAAAATATATTTTTCCATAAGGAGGAACAAATCATGAAAAAAGCGCTGATCGGTTATCAGATTTATTCCGCGCGCGAGGAAGCGGAGAAGGATCTTCCGGGCGTACTTAAGCATCTGAAGGAGCTGGGCTATGACGGCGTTGAGTTTGCCGGCATGTATAACTATACCGCTGAGGAAATCAAAAAGGCATTGGACGATGCGGGCCTGATCGGCATTTCCGCGCACGTGCCGCTGGCAGTCATCGAGCAGGATATGTTCAAGACCATTTCCGACTACAAAACCATCGGCGTAAAATACATCGCCGTTCCCTATACGGACGACCTTTGCCGTCCCGGCGGCGAAAAATTTGCCGAGACCCTTGCCAATATGTATAAATTCGGCCGCCTGTGCAAGGAAGCCGGCATCCAGCTTCTTTACCACAACCACGACTTTGAATTTGTGAAGATTTCCGGCATCTACGGCCTCGACTTTATCTATCAGGCCATCGACGCATGCACCTTAAAGACCGAAATCGACACCTGCTGGGTAAAATACGCAGGCGAAGATCCGGCTGCCTATGTCCGCAAGTACGCGGGCCGCTGCCCGGTTGTGCATCTTAAGGACTATGTGGGCGTAAAGGGCGGCAAGAACCCCTACGCGCTCATCGGCATGGAGGACGATTCCGCCTCTCCCGACGAGATCGCCTTTGAATTCCGCCCGGTAGGACACGGCTGCCAGAACGTGCCCGCCATCGTGGAAGCCGGCCTTGAATCCGGCGCAGACTGGTTCATCGTCGAGCAGGACCTCTCCGTAGGCCGCCCGCCGCTGGAGGCTGCCAAGATGAGCATCGACTACTTAAAGTCCATCGGCATGTAAGTTTGAAAGCTTTGAACGCAGCAAGCGTTTGAAAAATCAGGCTGATATAAAAAAGGAACGGCGCGACCGTTCCTTTTTTATATTGTCAGAAAACCTGAAAAGAGGTTCTTCATAAAAGAATCTTTTATAATTTATGTGTACGCGTCAGCGCAGCTTCAACGCCGTATTTTCCGCGATCACGGATAGCTCCGCGGCCTTTAGAACATGCGCCTGCGTCATGGCGTTTTCGGTTCGGTTGAGAACGTCCAGTATCAGTTCGCCAAAGAAGGGATAGCCTGCTTTTCCGGTGACGACGAAGCGCTTTTCGCCCTCGTGATTGACGAGAATGACGGTGTTTTCACATTTTTCGGGCGCGGTTACGTCGATATATTTTCGGGTTTCGATGAAGCCGTCGGTGCCCAGAATGAAGGTTCTGCCGTCGCCCCAGCATCTTAAGCCCTCGGGGGTGAACCAGTCCACGCGGAAATAGAGGGTCGTTCCGTTTTTGCCCGTGATGGCGCAGTCGCCAAAGTCGTCAAACGTGCCCATATCGGCGTGCTCATAATTGGCAACACGGCTCATGGTAACGGTTGCGTCCGTTTCGCCGGTATAGAAAAGATACTGCTCAATCTGATGGCAGCCCAGATCCACGAGGATGCCGCCGCATTTTTCCTTGTCAAAAAACCAGTCCGGGCGGGTTTCGGGGTGCATGCGGTGCGGGCCGAGGCCGTTTAGCTGCAGAACCTTTCCGATTGCGCCCTCTTTGATCAGCTGGGTAACGAAGGTGCCCGCTTCAGAATGCAGGCGTTCGGAATAATAGCACATGTATTTTCTGCCGGTTTCGGAAATTGCCTTTTTGACCGCTTCCAGCTGAGAAAGCGTCGTGAGCGCGGGCTTGTCGGTGAAATAATCCTTGCCCGCCTTCATTGCGCGGATGCCGAGGGCGGCGCGTTCTGATGGGATGGCGGCGCTCACGATGAGCTTTATTTCGGGATCTTTCAAAACCTCTTCTTCGCTTTTTGCGGCGATTGCATCCGGAAAAGCCTTTAAAAATGCAGAAACCTTCTCGGAATCGGGATCGAATACATATTTGATCGTCGCGCCTGCGTCAAGAAGGGCCTGCGTCATGCCGTAGGCGTGGCCGTGGTCAAGGGCGACCACCGATATCATGAATTCGCCCGGCTGAACCACCTTGTCGGGGCAGCCCTTGGGCGCGTAAAACATGCCTTCATTCTGATGCATGAAAATATCCTCCTTTGGCGGTCAGTGAAGAAATAGGAATGCATGCACATATGATATCACACCGTTTTCAACAATTCAACGCAGGAAAAGAAATTCACCCGGCGCAGATTTTCTTTTGTGGATAAATCTTAACTTGACTCATAACCATTTCTTCTATATAATGTACAAGGCTGTGAAACAGCTGTGCCATAGACAGCGAGTGCGTTTAGCGTAAATCCTTTGGATGCTCGCCGAGGTGCAAAGGATTTGGTTTTGAAATGTATTTTTCTGCCGCCCTTGCGCCTATGCGCAGGGGCGTTTCATTTAGCCGTCATTTGAGGACGGAATGTGAGGTGTAGAAAAATGTCCAATAAAAACATCGAAAGCAAGAAGGTCATCGTTGCCGGTATCAAAGAGAAATTTGAGAAGGCATCTACCGTTGTGCTGGTTGACTATCGCGGTCTGACCGTAGCTGAGGATACCGCTCTTCGTAACGAATTCCGCAAGTGCGGCGTTGAGTACGCGGTTCTGAAGAACAGCATGATCGAGCTGGCCGTTAAGGATACCGCTTATGGTGAGCAGATGAAGGATTCCCTTAAGGGACCCACCGCCGTAGCCTTTGGTTACGAGGATATGATCGCTCCCGCGAAGATCGCGGTTGAATACGGCAAGAAGACCAAGAAGCTCGCACTCAAGTGCGGCGTTTGCGATGGCGCGTATCTCGACGCAGCCGGCGTGCAGGCTCTGGCAGATCTGCCGAGCAAGGAAGTCCTTATCGCTCGACTCATGGGCAGCATGATGAGCGCGGTATCCGGCTTCGTTCGCGTTGTGGAGGCTATCCGCAAGCAGAAGGCTGGCGAGGAATAATCGCAGCTTAACCATTTAAAAAAACACATCGATATGATGAATAACTTTGGAGGTAAAGATAAATGAACGCTCAGGAAATCATTTCTGCTGTTGAGTCTATGACTATTCTCGAGCTGGCTGATCTCGTAAAGGCCATGGAAGAGAAGTTTGGCGTATCCGCCGCTGCCCCCGTTGCTGTAGCCGCTGGCCCCGCCGCCGCTGCTGAAGCTGTTGAAGAGAAGACCGAGTTCGACGTAATCCTCAAGGACGTTGGTTCCGAGAAGATTAAGGTCATCAAGGTTGTTCGTGAAGTCGTTGCTGGCCTCGGCCTCAAGGAAGCCAAGGAACTCGTTGACGGCGCTCCCAAGACCCTCAAGGAAGGCGTCACCAAGGAAGCCGCTGAAGAGATCAAGAAGAAGTTCGAAGAAGTCGGCGCCACCGTCGAAATCAAGTAATCAAACTTTTTCAAAAAAGAAGCTGTCTTTTCGTAAGGCAGCTTCTTTCGCATATATGAGGAAACATGTGCGCGGCGGGAGTAAACTGTATACTATGTTACTACATTATACAGCTTGCTCCCGCTGCATATGTATATGTTTTTATCCCCCCAAAAAACCAGCAACAAACAGGAATAGTTCTCTATTTCGGAGGATGTAATAATGCATGATGATGTAACAACCGTAAGCCAGCTGAAGGACGCGATTCATGCAATGTGCCTTAAAAAGGGCTGGGGCTGCGAAACGGGCGTACAGAACCCGCAGCATGTCGCCATGGCAATGACGGTTGAAATGAGCGAGCTGCTCGAGCATTTTCAGTGGCTTGATCCGGATGGCGTTCAGGTGCTTTTGAAAGGAAAAGACGAAAAACGGAAGCAAAAAACCGCAGAGGAATAAACTGCTCCCCAATTGTTATTTAGTATACCATACTGTCTAACAATTGGGGAGCAGTTCAAATCACGCTGCGGGCTTTTTCCGTCATCTGACCGCCGATTTCGTCCTTTCCTCTGCTGCATGGTAGACAAGATTGGGCGGGATATGATATATTTATCGTGTAACGAATACGATAATTCCAGCCGCTTGAATCATTGATCTGTGAACTATCCTTTGATTTACAATTAGTAATATATCGCAGGAACCGTCCCTCTGATATACGCTGAATACAGAGGAAAAAATAACACTTATCATGCATATACACAATATAAGTAGTAATGGGGTGTTTCAATGCGAAAAAAGAAGCTGTTTACCGTATGTGCTTTCGCGGTTACTCTGGTAACAATTTCTGCGATCCTTTTTCTTTCGCGCAGAGTTACTCCTGTGTCCAAAGAAAATGATATCCTGATCGGCTTAACGCCCGCTTATGAGCTTATAGAGCTATCCGAGTGGGCGGAAAGCATGGCAGAAGGAGAATATCTCGGAATCAATAACACAAAAGCGTATGGCCGGGATGAATATGTTACCGATCAGTTTTATACAAGAAAGGAACCGATCCCGCAGGTTCAGGTCATCTATGAAAGCCCGATTTATGACGATGAGGGAAATGTATATGAAAAGCCGGACAATGTGTACGGCGAAAAATGGGCATATGAAAACCTTGAAAAAGGCCCTCAGGATATAGACAAAGGTATGGCTTCCGCATTGCATTTCTTAAGCACAATCCAGTTTCTTGCCTCGGAGAGGCAGACCGGCATTTATGAAAATTTTATGCCGAACGCCGACTTTATCCACTTAGCGCTCACCTATATGGACTACGAATACATCCGGACAGAGCTTCCTGACGGATTCGTAATTGAGCTGATTGGCGGTGTGCAGATGAGGTTCTACGAAGATGATCAAAACGGAACTCCCTATGCAGAATTAATTGTACAGGATATCGTTAATTCCAAAAACGAACCTCTTATCCTCGAAATTAATTTACAGACAAATCTCATGCGCGAAGGAGAGGAAACAGAAAGTCAGGTACCCGAACGCAAGAGTACGCTTATCACACAATGAGCATGAATTATGAATCAGGGGGCAGTACTTTGATTCAATCTTGAACATTCATACAGAAGCACCGCCCACGGCCTCGCGCCGTGGGCTTTTTCTGTCCTCCGATAACCGATTTCGTCCTTCCCTCCGGCAGCAAGGTAGACAGATTGGGCGGGATATGGTATATTTATGATGCAAAATAAGCTTAATGGTACTGCTTAATTCACCTGCGATCCCGGAAGAATTCGTAGTGAATGGTCCTGTGCTATTCCGGACTATCTTTAAAAATGTTTAGGAACGGCACAGGACCGTTCCCTACAAGATGGATTGCAGCTTTAGGCGGGAACGACGTCAAAAGCGCAAATTATTGAACCGATCCATGATTCACAATTCAAAAATATATCAAAGGGACCGTCCCTCTGACATACGCTGAAACAAGCCTGTTTGTCTCTTTTTATCCCACAAATAATCAAAGAAATGCTGTTTTGGAGCGGATTTTCAAGGAAATCCGCTCCATTTTCATACCAAAAGAAAATCCCAAACAATCAGCGGAGGATATAAAGCACCAATACTGTGACGTGTACTTTTTGAAAGGTGAAAACTGCCGGAACCCCAATCAAGCGAAAGTGGTGAAAACATATGCCGAGAGCGACCAAAGAGGAATTAGAATGGGCATACGCCCTGACCAGAGAGAAGTTTCTGGTGCGTATGAATAAGCTATCCCCTATCAGAGCAGCGGATTGGAACCGCTACGCATCATTGCTTATCAGTGTTCTTCCGGTGATAAGAGATGTAAAGGCAATTCTATTAAACAAAATACCGGCTTATTCGTCGGAAGTGGCGAGATATGACACAAGTTTCTTGGGTACAGATGTAATAAGGTTTGTATTTTATTGGATAATGAACGCTATATCATTCTCAAAGCGAAAAATATAGCAATGTGATCAGCAGTGAGGTATTTTTAAATCAGAGGACGGCTCCTTGATACATAGGCACTCATACAAAAGCAAAGAGGTTGCTGCAGATTTTTTTCTGCAGCAGCCTCGTATTCGGCAATATGCTTTTCGATGGTAGAATGATTTTTATTATTTAGTTTTTCCCGCATAAGGCAGAGACGCATGGATTTGCTTGTGTTTTTTCAAAAAGACAGGTATAAATAAAGGACTTGGAGGATATAATAATGCATGATGATGTAACAACCGTAAGCCAGCTGAAGGACGCGATTCATGCAATGTGCCTGAAAAAGGGCTGGGGCGGCGAAACGGGCGTTCAGAACCCGCAGCACGTCGCCATGGCCATGACGGTAGAAATGAGCGAGCTGCTCGAGCATTTTCAGTGGCTTGATCCGGATGGCGTTCAGGCGCTTCTGGACGGAAAAGATGAAAAACGGAAGCAAAAAATCGCAGAGGAATACGCGGACGTGATGATGTACGGGCTTCAGCTGATGTGGAGCCTTGATATTGATGTTGCGCATGAAATCGAAAGAAAGATCGATATCGTTCTTAAGCGGGATGCTTCCTGGAAGGCGGATGTCCCGCACACGTAAAAATGCGGAGGGCGTATGCCGGAAAATTTTGAACATATTTTGGTTATCGATACGGGCGGAACCTCGGCCAGGAGCATTCTGAAAAAGCTTCGGGCGATTGGGGTTTCGTCCGTTTTGGTAAGCGCGGCAAGAATAGAGTATTTAAAAAATACAAAAGGCGCGATCATTGCCGGAAACGGAATCGTTTTAAAGGCGGCAGAGGACGCGATGGAGAAAATTCTGTTATCGCCTGTGCCGGTGCTTGCGCTGAATATAAATGCCGAGGCGGTTCTTACAGCATCCGGCGGCGAAACGGGCGACGCTGTTTTTGAAAAGCGCGCAGCACATGTGGAATTTGATGATGGAAAACTGTTCTCGGATCTCACCGAGGGGGACAGGTATTTTGAAAGACTGCCGAATGCGCATCTGTTCGCCTGCGCCCAGCCTATTGCCCGCGCGGAAGGGCATATCTGCGCCTATCGGATGAAGGATAAGCCTATATTCGGCGCGTTTTTTTCCGTGGAATCAAACGACCCGGACGGACTTAAGATGCTTGAAAATTTCGCAAGGAACATATCAAATTGCGCCTTTTCATGGAATATGGAAAGCTATTTGGACCGCTCGGTTTCAAAAATGCAGGAAACGTTTCCTTCCGGGCGCGTGACGGTCGCCTGCTCCGGCGGGCTTTTAAGCACGGTGTCGTTTTTGATTGCAGATAGAGCGCTCGGAGACCGCGCCGAATGCGCGATTGTGGACACGGGTCTTTTGCCCAAGGGCGAAATCGAGTATGCCCAAAAGGCGATTTTCGAAGCATGCGGCAGGGAGATTACGGTATTTGACGCGAAAGAGGAAACATTTTCAAGTCTGAAGGGCATATCCGGCGCGCGGGAAAAGCGCGATATCGTATATAAAATCATTCATGAAACGATCAAAAGCGCGGCGGAGCATGTGTTTTTCTCGTCCATGTCGCACGAATATTCTCCGGTCGACGCGCTTTTCAGAAGCGAAGTGCGCACGCTCGGAAAGATTTTGAGACTAAGCGACGAATTTGTGTCGAGACGTCCTTTTCCGGGCGGGGGAATGGCCGTTCGGATGAGCGGAGAGGCGACAAAGGAAAAAATTGAAATGCTCAAAAACGCGGATCATATATTTGAAAACGAAATTCGCTTATCCGGCCTCGATAAAAAGCTGTGGCAGTATTACGTCTCTCAGATCTCATCAGACGCGGGTGCGTTTCTCATCCTCCACGCGCTTTTGCCCGCCGATCATGCGGGCGGCTACGCCTATCGCCTGCCCTATGACGTGATTGAAAAAACGGTTATGCGAGTTATGGATCTTTGCCCCGATGCGGAGGGCGTGCTTTATGATGTTTCAGGCCGCTGGACGCCGCTTTTTTCTTTGTAGAAACCGAAAAAATGTGATATAATAAAGAAAAATATGCAGGAGGATGTACAAATGAAGCTTATGTATCTCGGAACCGCTGCCGCCGAGGGCGTGCCTGCGGTATTCTGCAATTGTGAAAAATGCGTTTATGCCAGAAAAGTGGGCGGCAAGGAAATCCGCACGCGCTCGGGCGCGCTGGTGGACGATTTTCTGAAAATCGATATGCCGGCTGACGGGTATATGCAGTCGCTCCTTCACGGCCTTGATTATTCGAAGCTCGACCATATCCTGATCACCCATACCCACGAGGACCACTACTGCGTACTGGAGCTCAACAACCGAAGAAAGCCGTTTTCCCAGAAGGCGAAAACCGAAAAGCCCTTAACCGTCTACGGAAGCATTCAGGCTGAAGCAATGATTCACCCGATGCTCGAAGAGGGCGTATTGGAATTCAAGGTATTAACCGCCTACGAGCCTGTAAAGATCGAGGACTACACCGTAACCCCCCTCCCCGCCGTCCATGCCTTTAACGAGCAGGCGTTTTTCTATCTGATCGAAAAGGGCGACAAGGCGCTTCTTTACTGCCACGACACGGACGAATTCACCGATGAGCACATCGAGTTTTTGAAAACCAAAAAGGTGACGATGGTTTCTCTCGACTGCACAAACGGCGTGCTCGAGATGGACTATGTCGGCCATATGGGCATTTCGGACAACCTTCGCATGAAGGAAAAGCTGATTTCAATCGGAACTGCCGATGAAAACACTATTTTCATTGCCAACCATTTCTCCCACAACGGCGTTGCTCCCTATGAGGAGCTTCAAAAGCGCCTGCCGGGCTTCCTTGTGTCGTATGACGGAATGACGGTGGAGGATTAATCAGAAAGAGGCTGTTGCAGATTTCTTGCTTCTGCAACAGCTTCGCGCATTTTCAGGCTCCTTCCGGGAGGAATGCTTTTGGGTGGCGGACGTGTTTTTTTTCTTTATAGGCGTTTACTGTCATACATACGAAGGCGCAGGCGGTCAATGACCGCCCCTACAGGATGATTATGAAACAATCACAAGCTGTAGGGGCAATCATCGATTGCCTGTTTATTTTATATTTAGGAATTGATTTTAATTGTTAAATCATATAGAATAGTAAACTGAGAAAGTGGGTATTCAGGAGCGTTTCAATGGATAAGACGGCGCGGCTTTCCTTTCGCCGGGGCGATTTGGTTTCGGTCGGACTTATATTGATTCTGATCGTTTTGTGCGCGGCTTTGTTTTTTCCGCGCGGGGAAAATGCAGCAAGCGAAGTACAGGTGTATCTGGACGGAAAGCTTGTTTATGCTTATCCTCTTTATGAGGACAGAACCATTACATTAACCGGCGTGTATACAAACGAAATCGAGATCAAAGATGCATCCGTCAGGATCTTAAAAAGCGATTGTCCGGGCGAGGACTGCGTGCATACAGGATGGATATCGTCGGCAGGCCGCTCGATTGTGTGCCTTCCGAACCGCGCGGAAATCAGAATCACAGGTCAGCCGGATGTCGATTTTGTTGTGAGGTAGCGCATGAAAAAAACATATAAGCTCGCCCTCACATCTATCCTATTGACCCTCGCCCTTGCCCTTTCTTATATGGAAAGGTTTTTTCCGCTTCAGATGCTGATCCCGCTTCCGGGGGTAAAGATGGGCCTTGCGAATATCGTAAGCCTTGTGGCGCTGTATCTGCTCGGCGGAAAATACGCGCTTTCGATTCTCGCTGTGCGCTCGCTCCTCACTTCCGTTTTTGCAGGCAGCGTAACAAGCTTTCTGTTTTCCGTCTCGGGCGGCATTTTGGCAATACTGGTTATGTCGCTTTCAAAGCGCGTGAAATTTTTCTCCGTATACGGCGTAAGCATTCTGGGCGCAGCGGCTCATAATATCGGGCAGATCGCCTGCGCGATGATCCTTATGAATTCCGTATACATCGCGTCGTATCTTACGTATCTTCTCATCATTTCTATCTTTACGGGCTTTGTTGTCGGGTTTTTGTCGTCCGGCGTTATAAAATCGCTTTTAAAAACCCGCATGCTTGAGTCGTAGTCTTTGCGGAATCGTTTCCGCTTAAGGAATATCAAATTGGAGGACCGATTGTCATGAAAAAGCTTTCCCTGATCCTCGTATGTATTCTCATCGCCCTTTCCATCACCGCCTGCACGGGCACGCCCGTCATCTACATGACGAACTGCGACTGCCCTGAAAACCACGTATCCGCTCCTGCGCCTGTCCCGGTGGAGGGCGACTTAAAAACGGGTCTGGCCATCGTCGCAGGCGCGAAGGATTCCAAGGGCGCGACGGCTGATGCGAACGGCGAAGCCAAGTACGACGTAACCGTCGTCGCCGTCACCGTTGACAATAACGGCGTGATCGCATCCTGCATCATCGATTCCGTCGGCGCAAGCCTGAATTTCGACGCGGCGGGTGCGATTGTAAGCGATGTAAACTCGCCCATCAAAACCAAAAACGAGCTCAAAGAAGACTACAACATGAAAGCGTACGCCGGCAGCAAGTACGAATGGTACGAGCAGGCCAAGGCGCTTTCCGATTACGCTGTGGGCAAGACCGTAAGCGAGCTTAAAAACGGCGCGGTCAACGAAAGCGGCAAGGCCAAGGACGCCGATCTGGCCTCCGTCGCTACCATCTACATTGGCGGATACGTAAACGCCATCGAAAAGGCCGTTTTAAACGCGCAGCCCCTCGGCGCAAAGGCGGGAGATGAGCTTCGCCTGTCCATCGTTCCCGCATTCGCCTCCTGCGCTTCCGCTACCAGCGAAAAGGCCGGAAACGCCGAAATGGATGTGGATGCGTGCGCTCTCACGGTGAATGCAGGCGCAATCACCAGCTGCGTGATCGATTCGGTTCAGTTAAAGGTTGGCTTTGACGCGCAGGGTCAGGTGGTTTCGGGAAATACCGATGAAGTCAAAACCAAGAACGAGCTTAAAGAAGACTACAACATGAAAGCGTACGCCGGCAGCAAGTACGAATGGTACGAGCAGGCCGCGTCCTTCTGCAAATACGTAACCGGAAAGACCTTTGACGAGGTTGCTTCCATCGCCGTAAACGAAAGCACGAAGCCCACGGACGCCGACCTTTCCGCAACCGTAACCATTTCCATCGGCGGATTCAAGGGCTTGATTACAAAGGCCGCCAACTAAAATGAAGCGAATTTTCGTTATTTTGCTGCTGTTTTCGCTTTTCCTTACGGGCTGCAGCGAAAAAAAGGAACAAAAGCAGTACACCGCAACCTTTTTAACCCTCTTTGACACCGTGACCACCGTCATCGGGCGCGATGTAAGCGAAGAAGCGTTTTCAGAAAAAGCGCAGAAGGTTCACGATGCGCTGTATGATTATCACGTGCTTTTTGATATCTATAACGACTATGAATCGGTGAACAATTTAAAAACCGTGAATGACAATGCAGGCGTCGCGCCCGTTCAGGTGGATAAAAAAATCATCGACCTTATATTGGATCTTAAAAAGTACGACGAAATGACCCATCATCGCGTGAACGCCGCCATGGGCAGCGTGCTTTCTCTCTGGCATGAGGCAAGGCAGGATGGCATAAACGACCCCGAAAACGCGTATCTGCCGGACGAAAACGCGCTTCGTGAAGCGCAAAAGCACATAAGATTTGATTCCGTGATCGTGGATCAGGAAAAGTCCACCGTCTTTATTACAGATCCCGATCTGTCTTTGGATGTAGGCGCGGTCGCAAAGGGCTGGGCGGCGGAAAAGGCAGCCGAGATTTCGCCCGAGGGGCTATTGATCAGCGTCGGCGGAAACGTCGTGGCAACCGGCCCCAAGGATGAAAAGGGCACCCCTTGGGTAATCGGCATACAGGACCCGGACAGTGACAAATATCTTCATACGATTTATCTCACCAAAGGCAGCGTCGTAACCAGCGGCGACTACCAGAGAGGGTATTTGGTAAACGGGGCATACTACCACCACATCATCGACCCGGAAACGCTTTTCCCGGCAAGGCTTTA
Source organism: Clostridiales bacterium (assembly GCA_015056255.1). Lineage (GTDB taxonomy): Bacteria > Bacillota > Clostridia > Christensenellales > Aristaeellaceae > SFHK01. The sequence goes on from SVGP01000014.1 coordinate 54,125, forward strand.
TCGGGCCGTCACGGTTGTCTGTGAATCCTCTTCGCTTGCTGACGCGCTGTCGACTGCGCTTTTCCTGCTCCCGATGGACGAAGGGCAGGCGCTTTTGGACAAATGCAATGCGGAAGCCGTGTGGATCGATATGGAGGGAAAAATTCACTACAGCCCTGCCTTTCAAAAACTCATTCGAACGTAAATGAGGTGAAAACTATGAAACGCCTGTTTTTCGGCGGCATTCATCCCAAATACAACAAGGAAATGTCGACCGAGATCACCGATATTCAGAAAATCTCCCCGAAATTTGCCTGCCTGCCCATGCAGCAGCACATAGGCGCAGCCTGTACGCCGCTTGTAAAAGTCGGCGACTATGTTCTGCGCGGCCAGAAAATCGGCGACGGCGAGGGTATGTGCGTGCCGGTTCACGCATCGGTTTCGGGAAAAGTCGTCGCGGTTGAAAATCGACCGCATCCAAACGGCGGGGAAGCGCTCACCGTTGTGATTGAAAACGATTTTAAGGATACGTCCATCCTTCCAGAGGGCATGAACGAAAGCGCCGAGGACATGGACGCGGACACGGTTCTTCACAAAATCCGCGAAGCCGGCATCGTCGGCATGGGCGGCGCGGCGTTTCCGGGCAGCATCAAGGCCTTGGGCGCGATGGGCAAGGTGGACACGCTCATTGCCAACGCCTGCGAATGCGAGCCCTACATTACAGCCGACGATTACCTTTTAAGAAAAACGCCCGATCAGATTTTAAGTGGCGTTGAGATTTTAAAAGCCATCATCAAGCCCGAGCGCGCAATTGTCGCCATCGAGGACAACAAAAAAGAAGGCATTTCGGCGATCAGGGAAATTTTACCCCGCTATCCCGGCATTGAAGTGGTCGTTTTGCCCACCCGATATCCGCAGGGCTCCGAAAAACAGCTGATTCAGGCCGTAACCGGCCGCGAAGTGCCGCCGGGCAGCCTGCCCGCCTCCATCGGCTGCGCGGTTTTCAACGTGGCAACCTTCGCCGCCATCCATCGCGCCGTCAGATGGGGCTATCCCATCACCCAGCGCATTGTGACCGTTTCCGGCGAAGCCATAACAAGACCCCAGAATTTCATCGTGCGCTTGGGCACGCCGTTTCACGATCTGATTGAAATCGCGGGCGGCCTTAACGACAAAACCGAGCGCGTCATCTCCGGTGGCCCCATGATGGGAAAGGCGCAAAGTGATTTGAGCGTTCCTGTTGTGAAGGCAACAAACAGCGTTTTATGCCTTTTGAAGGACGAAAACGGCGCGGCGGAAAATCCCGTGTGCCTAAGGTGCGGAAAATGCGTGTCCGTGTGCCCCATGAAGCTACAGCCCTTATACATGTACCGCTATCAGAGGGCGGGCGACGTCAAAATGCTGCTTAAATACAACCTGACCGACTGCATGGAATGCGGAAGCTGCGCCTACACCTGCCCGGGTAAGCTGCCCTTGGTTGAAACCTTCCGCCTTGGCAAAAAAATGATCAAGGAGGCGAATGGAAAATGAAATTGACCGTAGCCTCGTCCCCTCATATCCGGGGAGCTTTTAAAACCAGCCGATTGATGCTGGATGTTGTGATTGCGCTTATGCCCGCGGTCAGCGTGGGCATTGCGAGGTTTGGACTGCGCGCGCTTCTGATCATACTGATTTCCATTTGCGCATCCGTCATAACCGAGCTTCTTTACTGCGTGCTTTTAAAAAAGCGCATAACCATTATCGACGCTTCCGCCATTGTGACCGGGCTTCTTCTGGCCTTGACGCTGCCTGTGTCCGCGCCTCTTTGGATGAGCGCGGCAGGCGCGGCGTTTGCCATTCTGTTTGCAAAGATGCTCTTTGGCGGCCTTGGACAAAACATCTTTAACCCCGCCCTCATCGGCCGCGCGTTTCTGATGCTGATCTATCCCGTCGGCATTACGCGCTATGCAATGGCTCCCGACGCGGTTTCCCAAGCCACGCCGCTTCACAAAATGGTCATGCCGTCGCTTCCGGAGGAATCGGTTCTCGATATGTTCTTGGGCTTCTGCCCGGGCTCGATCGGCGAAATTTCCGCCCTTGCGCTTTTGATCGGTTTTGCCTATCTTCTTGTAAGAAAGGTCATCTCCTGGCGCATTCCCGTGTTTGTAATGGCGTCAAGCGCGGTTTTGTCCCTGATTTTTGCAAAAGCAGGATCGCCCATCGAGTGGATGCTTTATACGCTTTTCTCGGGCGGACTCATGCTTGGCGCAATCTACATGGCGACCGACTATGCGACGTCTCCCGTCACAGCCAAGGGCCAGATGCTCTACGGCGCGCTGATCGGCGCGCTCATCGTGCTTTTCCGCTATTTCGGCATCTACCCGGAGGGCGTAACCTACGCCATCCTTCTGTCCAACGCGCTTGTGTGGATTATTGACCGCTATACTGCGCCGCGCCGCTTTGGAACGGGGAAAGGAGCGAGAACATGAAAAAGCTCAGCTGTATTCTGATTCCGCTTCTTGCGCTGATTGTGTCCTGCGCGCTTGTGTTTTCCGTATCGTATTTCACCTCTGATTTGAGGAAAGAAAACATTCAGAAAGAACACGAATACATGATGCGCCTTTTGCTTCCGGGCAGCGAAAACTTTGTGCATGAACCCTACTTAGGCAATGACGAGGCCGTCCTTTCCGTTCACAAGGCCGAAAACGGCTTCGTCGTCGAAACGATGCACGAGGGTTATAACGGCAAAATCGTGATGATGGTGGGCGTGAATAACGATGGACGTGTCACCGGCCTGGTCGTTCGGGACATGAATGAAACCCTCTCCCTCGGCATGAACGCGCTTTATGATCACGAATTCCTGTCTCAATTTCTAAACACATCGGGCGACAGCAAGGTCGGCGAAACCGTGGACGCGATCACCGGCGCGACCGTAACCAGCAAAACCATCCAAAAATGCGTGTCCTCCGCCGTAGCCGTCGTGACCGGCGCGGATACGTCCTCGACCGCAACGACATGGGGAGGCTGAGCATATGAAACACAAATCATCATTCATCCATCTGTCCCTCATGCTCGTTTTAGTGGTTGCGCTGATTGCAATCACCCTTGTTCATACCTTCCTTCCCCAGTTTTTGATCCCGAAGGCGACGATTGTGAACCTTGCGATTTTGTCCTGCGCCGCGCTTTTGATCGATCACTATATTGCAAAGGGCGCAAAGCGCAATTATCTTCTGATCGCCGTGTTTTCCTTCCTGTCGTTTTTCCTTCTTCCGTATCTCGCTGCCTACGCTCCGATTCTTGAAAGCCTGAAAATCGCTTTCGTCGGCATGGTCATTTTTACCTTTTTCTCTTTCCTCTTTACTGCCTGCGTCGATCGCCTCTCAACCGGCCCGAAGGCGAAGCTTGCGCCCGTTTTGACCGCGGTTTTCCTCGTTCTGGCCGCGCAGTGCTTTGAGGGAATGATTTTTTAGGCTTGAAAGAAAAAACTAAAAACAGAGCTCACCGACGCTTAAAAAGCGGAAGTAAGCTCTGTTTTTTATATAAAAATGAGGCTTAAGTAGTTTTTGTTTCTGCCAAAGCCTCCATACAGGGAAAAACGGAAATGATCCGCTCAGCGCTATGCTTCAATAAGCATGGAACCGTATTTTTCGCAGACAGCCTTCGCCTGCGCGCCCGAAAACACGCATGCGATGCCGGGATAGGTGAAAAGCGCTTTTTCAAGCTTTTCGGTATCATCCGTTTTGAACGCCAGCGGCGTTTTTCCGTTGGCGGCGCATTCGGAAACGAAATCGGAGATTTCGTCTGCGTCGATTTCGTCAAGATCGATGACCGCGAGCAGATCCTCCGGCTCCAGATCGAACATATCCTCGGGATCGGAAACCTCGGCCTGATTTTCGAGGGCCTCGGAAAGGGGATAAAACGCCCTTGCGGAGGAGACGTATTTTTCTTCGTCTTTATCGCGCTTTTTCGGTTCGCCGCCTGCCAGGGCGGAAATGGCTTTGATATGCTCAGGCGTTGTTCCGCAGCAGCCGCCGATCGCGCCTGCGCCCATTTCCACGATGGTTTTCATGGCCTTATGCATTTCTTCCGGGGTGTAGGGGTAATAGGTCGATCCGTCCGGACGGGACTTCGGAAGGCCGGCGTTGGGCTGAACGATGACGGGCAGATGAGTTGCGTTTATAAGCCTTCCGATGGTCTTCATCATCTGTTCTGGGCCTTCGGAGCAATTGATGCCGACGGCCACTGCGCCTGCGGCTTCGGCGATTTTTGCGCACACTTCGGGGCACGCGCCGGTTAAGGTTTTTCCGTTTTGAAAGGTGAAGGACACGGCGCATTCAAGGCCGATTTCCTTGGCTGCGAGGGCGGCTGCGCGGGCTTCGGAAACGTCGGTCTGCGTTTCGATCATGGCAAAATCCGCGCCCGCTTCCTTTGCCGCGCGAAGCTGAATCAGGAAGGTTTCAAAAAAATCTTCCATTTTATATTGGCCTACGGGATACAGAAATTCGCTGGTCGGGCCGATATCGACCGCCACGAGCGCGTTTTCGCCCGCCGCTTCCTTGGCAAGCGTCACGGCGGCTTTGGTGATGGATGCGCTTTGGCCCTTTTTGCCCTTGTGGGAAAGCGCCATTTCGGTTGCGCCGAAGGTGTCGGATAAAATGACGTTTGCGCCGGCTTCAAGGTATTTTTTGTGAATGCCCGAAATGACCTCGGGGCTCGTGACTGCCAGTTCGTCGGGACAGGCGGTCTTTATGCCCATCTGACCGATCAATGCGCCCATGCTGCCGTCAAAGAGTAGAACCTGATTTGAAATTGCCTCGGAAAATGCGCCCATGTGGCTTCGCCTCCTCGAATATACGAAATTATAACATAATTAGGCCAATACAGCAACTCGATTTTACCCGGGCGCGTTGCAAAATCAAGAAAAATGTGCTAAAATCTCTTCTGCTATGATTGATATCAATGTGCCATTTCATATCAGGAGGGACTTTTATCATGGGTTCTACGTTTGAAAAACTTTCTTCCAACAAGGTAAAGCTCAGCTTTGTAGTAGACAAAGACGTTTTTGCCGCTGCTCTTAAAAAGGCCTACACCAAGACCGCAGGCCGCTTTACTATCCCCGGCTTCCGCCGCGGCAAGGCCCCCATGCATGTGATCGAGATGCACTACGGCCCCAGCGTTTTCTTTGAGGAAGCGTTTGACGAAGTCTTCCCCACTGTTTACTCCGAAGCCCTGCGCGAGCACAACGTGGAGCCGGTTGACCGCCCCGAAGAGCTGGATGTTACCCAGATCGAAAAGGGCAAGGATCTGATCTTCTCCTGCGAAGTATTCGTTCGCCCCGACGTTACCCTCGGCAACTACAAGGAGATCGAAGCTGAAAAGACCGCTGTCGAAGTGACCGACGACGACGTAACCGCCGAAATCGAGCGCGCCCGCGAGCGCAACGCCCGCTTTATCGAAGTGACCGACCGCGCTGCGAAGCTGGACGATCAGGTCAACATCGACTATGCCGGTTTTGACGGCGACAACCAGTTTGAAGGCGGCACCGCGAAGGGCTTTGACCTTACTCTCGGATCTGGTATGTTCATCCCCGGCTTTGAAGAGCAGCTGGTCGGCGCCGAAGTCGGCGCAGACGTTGACGTAAACGTTTCCTTCCCCGAGGAATATCACGAGAAGTCCTTAGCCGGAAAGCCCGTTGTTTTCCATGTACACGTAAACTCCATCCGCGAGAAGGAAGTTCCCGCGCTGGACGACGAGTTTGCCAAGGACATGAGCTTTGACACCCTCGATGAATACAAGGCCGACGTTAAGGCCAACCTCGTCAAGCAGGCCGAAGAGCGCGCCGAGACCGCTTTTGAGAACGAAGTCGTAGAAAAGGCCGTTGAAACCTGCGAAATGGACATCCCCACCGCCATGGTTGAGGAAGCCATCGACAACATGATGCGCGATATGGAACTGCGCCTCGCCTATCAGGGCATGAAGCTGGACGATTACTTCAAGTACACCGGCCAGAGCAAAGAAGATGTTCGCGAAATGTATCGCGAGCAGGCTCATGATCGCGTAAAGACCCAGCTGGCCCTTGAAGCCATCCGCGACGCCGAAGGCATCGCCGCCTCTGACGAAGAAGTGGACGCCGAAATCGCCAAGCTCGCTGAAAGCCGCAAAAAGTCCGTTGAGGACATGAAGGCCACCTTCCAGCCCGGCGACATGGAATACTTCAAGCAGGTAGCCACCATGAACAAGGTCGTTGCCTTCTTAAAGTCCTGCGCCAAGTAATAGAACCCTCTTAAAAAGCATATCATAAAAGAAGGCGGCGCGGCGCATACGCCGCGCCGCTTTTGGACATAATAACAAAAATACTTTATAAACAGGAGGTGCATCCGATGTATCTGGTGCCTACCGTAATTGAAAAAAACGAAATGGGAGAACGCGCATACGATATTTATTCGCGCCTTTTGAAGGATCGCATCATTTTTTTAAGCGGCCCGATCGATGACAGCGTTGCAAACGCGGTCGTTGCGCAGATGCTGTTCCTTGAAATGGAAAACCCGGATCAGGACATCATGCTCTATATCAATTCGCCCGGCGGCTCCATCACCTCCGGCATGGCGATTTACGACACCATGAAATATTTAAAGTGCGAGGTTTCCACCCTCTGCATCGGCATGGCTGCAAGTATGGCTGCGTTCCTGCTTGCCGCAGGCGCAAAGGGCAAGCGCAAGGCGCTTCCGAATTCTGAGGTTATGATTCACCAGCCCCTTGGCGGCGCGGAAGGCCAGGCCACCGATATCCTGATTCACGCCGAGCACATTATCCGCATCAAGAAAAAGATGAACGAGGAGCTTTCCAAAAACACCGGAAAACCCCTTGAGGATGTCGAAAGAGACGTTGAGCGCGACCACTACATGACCGCTGAGCAGGCGCTTTCCTACGGCATCATCGACGAAATCATTCCCCCGAGGAGATAATCAATGGCAGGCAGAGAAGATTTTGAAAAGACCGTCCGCTGTTCATTCTGCGGAAAGCCCCGCGATCAGGTTCGCCGCCTGATTGCCGGTCCCGGCGTATACATCTGCGACGAATGCGTGCTGCTTTGTCAGGAAATCGTATCCGACGACGTTGAGGCCATTCAGGACCGCGGCGAAATCACCATCAAAAAGCCCGCGGAAATCAAGGCAGTACTCGACCAGTATGTCGTCGGCCAGGACGAGGCGAAAAAGGCTTTGTGCGTGGCGGTTTACAACCACTATAAGCGCATCAAATACCAGGGCAAGAAAAACGACGTCGAGCTTCAAAAGTCCAATATCGTGATGCTCGGCCCGACCGGCTGCGGCAAAACCTATCTTGCCCAGACGCTTGCGAAGATTTTGAACGTGCCCTTTGCTATCGGCGACGCAACCAGCCTGACCGAGGCCGGATACGTGGGCGAAGATGTTGAAAATGTGCTTTTGCGCCTCATTCAGAACGCCGATTACGATGTTGAGCTTGCGCAGAGGGGCATCATCTACATCGACGAAATCGATAAAATCGCGCGAAAGAGCGAAAACCGCTCCATTACAAGAGACGTAAGCGGCGAAGGCGTTCAGCAGGCTTTGCTTAAGATGCTCGAAGGCACCGTCGCCTCCGTTCCCCCGCAGGGCGGACGCAAGCACCCGCATCAGGAGTTCATCCAGATCGATACCACGAACATCCTCTTCATCTGCGGCGGCGCGTTCGAAGGCATCGAAAGAATCGTCGAAAACCGCATCGGCAAAAAGACGATGGGCTTCGGCGCGGAAATCAAGGGCCAGATGGAAAAGGCAAGCGAAAATACGCTTAAAAACCTCGAGCCCGAGGATCTTCTGAAATTCGGCCTGATCCCGGAATTCATCGGACGACTCCCCGTCATGGTCACGCTTTCAAAGCTCGACGAGGAAGCGCTGGTCAAGATTCTGACTGAGCCCAAAAACGCGCTCGTCAGACAGTATGCAAAGCTTCTTTCGATGGATAAGGTTGATCTTGAATTCACGCCCGATGCGCTTAAGAAGATCGCGAAAAAAGCCCTCGAAAGAAAAAGCGGCGCGCGCGGCTTAAGAGCAATCATCGAAGACGTGATGCAGGACACCATGTTCGACCTGCCCGGCATGCCGGACGTAGCAAAATGCATCATCACCGAGGAAGCGGTGGACAAAAAAGCCGTTCCCACTCTTGTCATGAAGGAAGCCGCCCTTACCGCGCCCAAAAAGCGCAAGACCACTAAAAAAGCAAAGACGGAAGAAGAGCTTCTTCCTGAGGCTAACGCATAAAACCAAGGGGGCTGTTGCAGAAGAAAAAATCTGCAACAGCCCCGTTATATTATATTAGCGCAGGCGTTAGGTGCACGCCCCTACATCATAGATATAGTTTAATTACCATATGTAGGGGCGATCACCTAACGCCCGCGCATTTGTTATCTACAGAAAACTCGTAATAAAAATCTCAAGCCCGATGAAAATCAATATGCCCCCGCCGAGGATACCGGCTTTACCGGAAAGCTTTGTCCCGGCGCGCTTTCCGATTTCAAGGCCCATAAAGCAAATGGCGTATGTAACAAGGCCGATGACAAGGCAGGCAAGAAAAGCCTGTGGGAAGCTGTATTCGGCGATTGTGAAGCCTACAGACAAGGCGTCGATGGAAGTAGCCACGCCCTGAACCATTAAAAGCTTCAGGGAAACGTCCTTCTTTTCGGCTTCCTCTTCCTTATTTTTAATGCCCTCATACAGCATTTTTCCGCCGATGTAGCCAAGAAGCGCAAGCGCGATAAACGGAATCAACTTTTCAAACGCGCGGAAATGATGCGCAATCGTGGAAACGCAGATCCAGCCGATCAAAGGCATAGCGAACTGGAAAAACGCAAACACGCCCGCAACGGTAAGCATGCGCTTTGTCTTCATATTGGGCTCGTTGAGGCCGTCGGCCAGGGATGCGGAAAAAGCGTCCATCGCAAGGCCTGCGCCCAAGAGAATGCTTTCAAAAAAGAAGCGAAAACCAATATGCATCGATACGATTCCTCCATAAAAAAATCCGGCTATGGCGCAAAACCACATCCGGTCGTCTTTATCTTCGTGATAAGGGCAGACTCTATGCGTTTATTCGCCATAAAGCATGAGTCTCGCGATTGAAAACAAGCCAGGCTTCCTGCCAGTATGTTGACTTGCTACGCATATTGTACGCGCCCGCTACTCCCTCGATGAAAATCGTAGCACATGTATGGGCGGTTAGTCAACATAAATTGCCATTTCTTTTTCGTTAACCCCTTTTCACTAAACTTTACTAAACACATTGTTAACAGGCGCGGCTTATGTTATAATAAAATCAAAATATACTGGCAGGAGGGAAAGATATATGAAATTCGGCTATTTTGACGACAAAGCGCGCGAATATGTGATTGAAACGCCGCGCACGCCTTATCCGTGGATCAATTATCTGGGCTGTGAAAAATTCTTCGGCATTATTTCAAATACTGCAGGCGGCTACTGCTTCTATCGCGATGCACGCCTTCGCCGCGTGACCCGCTACCGCTACAACAATATGCCCGTGGACAATGGCGGAAGATATTTCTACATCAAAGACGAAGACACGATCTGGAACCCCGGCTGGAAGCCCGTAAAAACGGAGCTTGATGCGTATTCCTGCCGCCACGGCATGGGCTACACGATCATAAACGGCAAGAAAAACGGCCTCTCCGCCACCCAGCTCGCCTTTGTTCCGATGGGCAAAAACGCAGAGGTGCACCAGATCACGCTCAAAAACGAATCGGACAAGGAAAAGGATATCATCCTCACCTCCTTTGTGGAATTCTGCCTGTGGGACGCAAACGACGACAGCCAGAATTTCCAGCGCAATTTCTCAACCGGCGAAGTTGAAATCGAGGGCAGCACCATTTACCACAAAACTGAATTCCGCGAACGCCGAAATCACTACGCCTTCTATACCGTAAACGCCCCCGTTTCCGGCTTTGACACGGACATGGAAAAATTTCTGGGCATCTATAACGGCTTTGAAGCGCCGAACAGCGTTGTGACCGGAACAATGGCAAACTCTGTCGCCTCCGGCTGGCAGCCGATGGCGGCGCACCAGATCAAGGCGCATTTGAATCCCGGCGAAGAAGTCAAATACAATTTCGTCCTCGGCTATGTGGAGGTGCCTGTCGATCAGAAATTCGTCGCGCCCTTTGTGATCAACAAAGCCCCGGCGAAGGCGCTCATCGATTCTCTGACCACCGATTGTCAGATCGAAAATGCGTTTAACGAGCTCAAGGCGAACTGGGACAACCTCTTATCCGCCTATGTCCTCGAAACGGACGACGAAAAATTATGCCGCATGGTTAATATCTGGAACCCCTATCAGTGCATGGTCACCTTCAATATGTCCCGCTCCACTTCGATGTTTGAAAGCGGTATCGGGCGCGGCATGGGCTTCAGAGATTCATCGCAGGATCTTCTGGGCTTTGTCCACCAGATTCCGGAAAGAGCAAGAGAACGCATCCTGGACATCGCGGCTACGCAGTTCAGAGACGGCGGCTGCTATCACCAGTATCAGCCGCTGACCAAAAAGGGCAATAACGACATCGGCGGCGGTTTCAACGACGATCCCCTGTGGCTGATTGAGGGCACGGCTGCCTACATCAAGGAAACGGGCGATTTCTCCATCCTTGACGAGCCCACCGCCTACGACTGCAACCTGAACGACGTTGGAACCCTCCTTGAGCACCTTGAAAACAGCTTCTATCACGTGGTCAACAACTTGGGCCCGCACGGCCTTCCTTTGATCGGCCGCGCGGACTGGAACGACTGTTTGAACTTAAACTGCTTCTCCGACGCTCCCGGCGAGAGCTTCCAGACCTTCTCCAACCCCGACGCGCCCGACGACCGCGTGGCGGAGAGCGTGCTGATCGCGGGCATGTTCATGTCCATCGGCCCGAAACTCGTGGACATCCTGCGCATCAAGGGCATGGACGAAAAGGCTGACAAGGCGCAGGCGGAAATCGACAAGATGCATGCCGCCATCCTTACCCATGGCTGGGACGGCGAATGGTTTATCCGCGCCTACGACGCGTTTGGAAACAAGGTCGGCTCGAAAGAGTGCGAGGACGGCAAGATCTTCATCGAAAGCCAGGGCTACTGCATCATGGGCGGCGTGGGCGTAGACGACGGAAAGGCCGAAAAAGCCTTAAAGAGCGTCGAGGAGATCCTCGAAACCGAGCACGGCATTGTGCTTCTGCAGCCTGCGTACAAGGAATATCATCTGGAGCTGGGCGAGGTTTCCTCCTATCCGCCGGGATATAAGGAGAACGCGGCGGTCTTCTGCCACAATAACCCGTGGATCATCGCCGCCGAAACCGTCATGGGCCATGGCGACCGTGCGTTCAATCTCTATAAAAAGATCGCGCCCGCCTACCGCGAGGAAATCAGCGACCTTCACAAGATGGAGCCCTATGTCTACAGCCAGATGATCGCCGGCAAGGACGCGGTCAACTTCGGTCAGGCAAAAAACAGCTGGCTCACCGGCACCGCCGCGTGGAACTTCTATGTCATCTCCAACTATATCCTCGGCATCAAACCCGACTGGAACGGTCTTATGATCGATCCCTGCATCCCGAAGGACTGGGCTGGATACAAAATCTCCCGCCGTTTCCGCGGCGCAACCTACGAAATCGAAATCAGGAATGAAAACAAGGTTTCAAGGGGAATAAAGAAGCTGACATGCGACGGTGAAGAAATCAAAGGAAACGTCCTTCCTGCGTATGCGGACGGAAAAGTGCATAAAGTTGTCGCGGTTCTGTAATCCAATGAACGGATATATGCGATGAAGCAAATCATACGGGGAAACACCAATTCGGATAAGAAACAGTAAACAAAAGAAATATTGGAAATCCTGTCCTTTTGAGGATCGAAAACACTTTTTAGATCTTCATGGGACGGGGTTTCTGTTTTTACGGCTGCAGACGGACTATCATTTAGTTCGGATTAAATTTGCAGAATTCGGATAAATAAGGAGGCTTTTATATTGACGATATCTTTGATTGCGAGTATAATACAATTGTGAAGATTTGTATAAGGGAGAATTATGTATTTTTATCACTCCCTGTCTTCATGCCCGTTGTGTATGAATTGAATCCCGATAAAGCGTTGCCGCAAAAAGGTCGGCGGTATGCTGCCGGAGTTGAATACAGTAACATGAGTCAGATGATGAGCAGGCACGATAAAGACCATGTAAGGCCAAGGAGCAGGCGGGGCGCGTTGGCAATTGCCGTATGCATTCTTGCTGCGATGGCGCTTGGAATCCTTGGAATCGGTCTTGTCGGAAATCACCTGGAAAACAGAAACGTCCAGCCGGTGTTTGGAAGCATCGAAAACAGGTTTGAGCCCACGAAAAGCATGGAAGTTGACGGCAAAAAATATGCTTATTACGAGCAGGATTTTACCAACATCCTTCTCATTGGCGTGGATCGGGATACATTGGACGACACGAACGCATCCATTCGCGGAAACGGACAGGCGGACTTTTTGCTCTTGTTGAGCATGGATCGAAATAAAGAAACGATCGTCCCTTTGCATATTGACCGCGACAGCATAACGCCGGTGCAGGTATACGGCATATTTGGCAATCCCGCCAGCATTCGTGAATTGCAGGTATGCCTTTCCTATGCAATGGGTACGGATCCGACGACGGCCTGCGAAAATACGGTAAAGGCCGTAAGCGATATGCTGGACGGAATCAGAATCGACGGCTATCTGGCTATGGATATGTCCGCAATGACAGGGCTCAATGAGGCGCTTGGCGGCGTAACCGTGACGCTGAATGAGGATTTTTCCCATATTGATCCCGAAATGACGCTTGGAAAAACCATGAAGCTTGAGGGCGCGCAGGCGGAAATCTATCTGCGCAGCCGCATGACCGTTGGCGACGGCACAAATGCGGGCCGTATGGAGCGTCAGAGAGCCTATATGAGCGCGGCGCTTGAATTAATGAAGCAAAGGCTGCGGACGGATCAGGATTACTTAAGCGAGCTGGCGGAGAAAATGGAAGCTCATATTTTTACCGATATGGAAGAAGGCTGGGCGGAGAGTTTGGCCATCAGCAAGGCGCAGTATACATGGGAGGCGGTTCAGACGCTTCCCGGAGAACACCGGATCGGGGAAAACGGGTTTATAGAATTTCATCTGGACAGGAATGCTCTGATAGAACAGATTTTGAATCTCTTCTATCATGTGATATAGAATTGGGGAGGTTATTGGTATGAAAAAGATGGTAACGGTATTGCTGATTGCTGCAATGATGCTCAGCGGCATTTGCGCATATGCACAGGAGGGCAAGGAGATTCTGGTTTCGCTGGCGTCTACGGATGAATGCGTGCTGAGCGTTGAAACAGCCTCCGCGTGCAATATCGAAATTCTGGATACCACTCCTTTGGGAATGAAAACGCTGGCTGATATTCAGGCGTTTGTCGGCGCGGATCAGAACGCGCCTGCAGATTGGTTTGGCGCCGATACCGCAGCGGCAATGCAGAGCATGCTGCCCGAAGGCGTGAACCTGAATGATCTTCAGATGACCGAGTTCATGTCCCTCGTCCTTAACGGAACGACGGATGAAGCTTATGTAAGCGCCGAGTTCAAGATGGACGCCGCCTATCCGGTCGGAAGCCCCATCGTTACTATGATCGGCTGCGCCGACGCAAACGGACAGACTCAGTGGGTTCCCGTGAGCGGCAAAGCCACAGAAGGCAATGTGATTCAGGTGGAATTCCCTGCGGCGCTGGTCAATTCGAATCAGGGCTGCGAGGTTCTCTTCTGCGCATTCAGCGAGAACCATACTGCATACAAATGGCTCGAAAAGACCTGGAAGGAAGTAGATCAGGAAGCTGTTCCTTCTTCTCCCAGCATCACCGCCGGCGACCTGACGGAAAGTGCAGTCATCACCTCCGCTCCGAAGGAGATGGCTCTGAACGGCGAACTTGATGTTGATGTTTCCGCTGAAAAGGAAGAACATGCCTATGTTCTGAACCAGATGAGAGAACTGGTCAAGGAAAAGCCCGTTTGCGAATTCTTTAGCGAAAATGTACAGGCGCAGATGCAGAGCTGGCTTGCCGGCAGCGACATTAAAAACCTTGCCGTGTATGAGGCTGCGTCTATTACCTGCTCCGGCTATCAGGAGAATATGGGCAATCTGATGATTCGCCTTGAGTTTGCCAGCCAGTTTGCCGAGGGCCAGAACCTGATCGTCATGCTGAACAATGAAGCCGCAGCGGATTGGTTTGCGCTCCCCGCAATCGCGCACGACGGCGGCGTTGTTGTTGAGTTTTCCAGCGAAGCGCTTACCTACATGATGGCAAACGATGCGCTGATGGTTGTACTTGCAGAGGTTGAATAAACGCTCAGATCACACGAAAGTCGGATCAATCTATGAATCAGAATAAACGCGAACTGAACAGCGCCGTTTCGCCCGAAACGGAAGACAGACAGCTCCTCGAAGAGGCGCTGTCTGTTCTGAAAGCAACGCAGGAATTGTTGGGAAAGGCGCAGAAAAGTCACGAGCAGCCCGCTAAAAGTGAAGCGAAGGAAATCGACCTCGTTGAACTGATGTATCATATTCTGGCAAAAATCAAGTGGGTAATTATCGCTGCCCTGATTGGCGCAATGCTTGCCGGGGTGAAGGCTTTTGTGCTGGATGTGCCGACTTATAAAGCAACTGCGAAATTGTATATTCTGGGCCGGGACAGCGTGGCGGTTCTTTCGGATTTACAGATCGGCACCCTTCTGACCAGCGATTATAAAGAAGTGTTCAAAACATGGGAAGTCCATGAGATGGTGCGCGAAGAGCTTGAACTGGATTACAGCTATGGACGCCTGCAGTCCATGCTTGAGGTTGCAAATCCCGATGATACGCGCATTCTCTATATTTCCATAACGCATGAAGATGCGCAGCTTGCGACGGATATTGCCAATGCATATGCAAAGGCCGCCAAGCAGTTTATCCAGCAGACAATGGACACCAAGGAGCCGAATGTTTTTTCCCTGGCGCTTGAGCCTGCAACTGCCATCGGCATGAGCAAGACAAAGACCGTCGCCATGGGCTTTATGCTCGGTATTACAGCGGCCTTGTGCATAATCGTGCTTAGATTTATTCTTGACGACCGTCCCCGAACGCCCGATGATATCCAAAGCAGCGCCGGCATTCCGACGCTTGCGGTTGTTCCGCACCATTCGGAAAAGACCTATGCAAAGGATAAGGATAACGAGCCGATTCCATCGAGTGTAGGCATGGAGATTTCGCGTTTGCCCAAGCTGGAATTTGCCTGCAACGAAGCGATGAATACCCTGGCTACTGCAATTTCCTTCTGCGGCGACGATATCCACAGCATTTTGCTGACGAGCCGCTATGCCGAAGAAGGCAAATCCTTTATCAGCATGCAATTGATGTGCACGTTTGCAAGCCTTGGCTACAAGGTTGTTCTGATTGACACGGATCTGCGGCGCTCCAAGCACATCTCTACATACGGAATCCGCTTCCGCAAGGGCAAAAAGGCGGGCCTTGCGCACTATCTTTCCGGGCAGTGCGACATGAACAACATCATCTATCAGACCAATATTGAAAACGCCTATATGATCCCCATTGGCAAGGAAGTGGAAAGCTCGCTGCAGCTCCTTTCTTCTCCTAAAGTAGGGCTCATGATGGAAAAGCTCAGAGAGCAATTTGATATTATTCTTGTAGATACCGCTCCGGCAGGAATGATTGTAGATGCGCTGAAAATGGCGAAGCACTGCGATGGCGCGCTCATATCCGTTACCTATAATAAGGGAAAGAAAAAGGATATCGACGAGCTGGTTTCCCAGCTGAACAATGCGGGCTGCCCGGTTCTTGGCGCTGTGCTCAACGATGTAAAGATGGATTCTTTCACAAACCGTAAGTATTATTACAAATCAGAACGTTATTCTACCTATTACAAAGAGCAGTAAGTTCTGGTTTTTGAACTGCAGGGATTTAATTTGAACAAACAGGGATTTGTTGATTTGCACAATCATCTGATCTACGGTATGGATGACGGCGCAAAGAGTTTTCGTGAAACCACAAAAATGCTTTTACAGGCAAAGAACAATGGGGTGGCGATAATATACGCCACCCCACATGTTGTTCCCGGAAGAATTGATTTTCCGCTCAAACGTTTTTTGCAGCGGGTGAAGGAAGCCAATGATTGGTGCGAGGAAAACGATCTTGCGCTCAGCGTTCTTTCCGGATGCGAAATCTTTTATACGCCGGAAACCATTCGCTTTCTGAACGAAGGGCGCATACCCTGCCTTGGCGATACGAACTGCGTGCTCGTTGAATTCAATCCGGACGTGTCGCACAATGAACTTAAGGATGCGGCGCGAAAGCTGCAAAATTCCGGCTATCAGCCGGTGATTGCACATGCAGAACGATATCGCTGCCTTCGTTTTCCCGGCAGAATGGCGGAGCTTCAAAGCGCCTATGGTGCATCAATTCAAATGAACGCGCATTTCGTGCTTTCCAGGCAAGGGTTTTTTACCGAAATATGGAAAAAGCAGGTTCTTTCAAAGGGCCTGATCGATATCATCGCATCAGACAGCCACGATACGCGTTATCGGCCCTGCTGCCTGAAAAAATGCTTTGACAGTATTTCTGCAGAATATGGAAAGCATACGGCATTAAGCCTGTTCCGACATAAACTGGCGCATGACGAAGCGGCGGATCATGGCTGCTAAAAGCATACGACTACTTTTCCGTTCAGATATCTCAAAGATAAACCGGCCTGTGCCCGCTTACGAAAATTTCCGCCTCAAACAGCCTGTTCCAGCGCATTTTTGCTTCAAATTCCGGGATATTGCCGCCGAAAATCCGATTGAGCAGCGGACGCTGATTTTGAAATGCTTCCCTGAGCCACGCTTCGGTTTGCCGGGTGTTTTTGATATTGAAGACGTCTTCGCCGCTGTCTCTTACCTGTTTTGTGACTTCGCGGCGCACGATGGATTGATAGACGCCGTCGTCCAGCATTCTTTCATACGTGAATGCTTGATTGGAAGGGGTGTTTTCGGGGCTTGCCAGCAGCTGGGAAAGCAGCGTTCCCAAAGAATTGCTGGCGGTGTTCCATGCAGAATATCCCCATAGTTCTGAAACCGGCATGGTTTGACCCAGCGCTTCCAATAGCCTGACGTTTCCGCCGTTTGCAAAATCCACGTCGAGCAAATAGCAGTTTCTGCCCTGCTCGGTCATAGTTCTGATTTTTTCGCAGATGGCTTTCAGTTCCTCTGCGGTATAGTCGACGGCATTTCCAATTCGGGGCTCAGAGGCTTCGCCCTGCTTTTGTTTGGGCGGCAGAATGCAGATAACCCTCTTTGCGCCCGCGCGGTTTCGGATGTTGACAGCGCGCATATGCCCTTCCACATTTTCAATAAACGGGCGGTCTTCGTAGTTTGCAATGAAGTTATTTTGCTCCGAAAGCCATACGACCTCCGCCTGCGCGCCCTCCGGATGGAGGGCTTTTTGCATAAGCTCGCAGGCGGCTTCGTCGGTTCCGTTGAAAAGAAACGTCCGATCCTGCAAACCGTTCTTTTCGATATCTTCCATAAGAACGCGCTGTTCCAGCCAGTGAATTCTTTCGGGCGCGCAGTCCTCCTGAAGAATAAACAGCGTATCGACGACATTTTTCGCCGCCAATTCAATACATGCGCGGTTGAGTTCGTGGTTGACGCGCCTTGCATTCAGGTAGGACGCAACCACATTCTCCGGAATTTCCTTTTCAAGCGATTCATACGCCCTTAAAATCTCTTCATTCGCGCCGGAATGCGCCAGATACCTTAAATGGGAATATTCGTTCATCTTTTCCCACCAGATGCGCGTTTGCTCATCCACCGTGCTGATGGACGTTCGCATAAGCACTGTGGAAAGGAAAATTTTCACACTCGGCGTATCGTGCTTTATTGCTTCAAGTGCGCCCAAGGCTGCGCGCTGCTCATCCTCCGTCAAGCGCGCGTTTCTCGACTGAATGAGTCCGCCGTGAATCAGCTGTTCCGCGCTGATTACAAGACAATCGCACCTGGGCGCGATTGCCTTCAGCCATTTGATGTTTTTTTTCGTATCGGACGGCTGTCTGTATTCAGAGATATACCCATTCGGCGGCAAAATCACCTCTGCGCCCGCCTGACGCGCCAGCTGCACCGGAAAATCGTAGGTGCACGGGCGGCTGTCGAGGGGAAGAAATCCAATCTTCATATCGATCTCCTCAAAGCTTGTCGATGGCGTTTCTGAATTCCGAAACGCTTTTTTTGATGGTTTCCATTTCCTTTCCCGTAACCACAGCGCCGATCATGATGCCGGAAACGCCGATTTGAGAAAGCTGACTGACTTCACAGGGCAGTATCGCGCGTTGGGTCGGTATGACCACGGGAAGCTTGCTGTTTTCGGTAATAGCCGCGTATTCCAAAAGCTCCTTTGCCGTCAGCCTTTGCCCATAGGTTTCAGGCCTCATCACGGATGCTTCCAATACATCCGCGCCGATAGCTCCAAGAAGCCTCACTTCTTCCAGAGAATAACCCGGCGCAAGCGCGATCATTTTTTTCATGTTTTTGTCAGCCAGAACAGACAGGGGCGTTGCGGAAGCGTAAAGCGATATAAATTCGTAGCCCATCTGCGCCGGATAAAGAAAATCTCTTTCAACATCCTCCACGCAGCTGCCCGCAACAATGCCGCAGGGAAGCTGACCTGCGATTTCCCGAATCTCAGCCAGACGCTCCTTTTCTTCCTCAAAGCTTCCGAAATGAATGCCGCTGGCCCGGTGCTGTACGTTCATGTGGATTTTGATCACATCCGCGCCGCATTCCACGGCAATGCGCGCAAGAGATGGATCATTTCCCGGAAGGCTCATGATCAGCGCGGGCTTTTTTTGATTCAAGACCGAAAGAAAATCCATATTCTATCCTCCTGAAGGGTGTTTGTTTTTTCATTATAAAGAGCACGTGCTTTTGGTTTTAGTTTAGCACACAGCCTTGGGAAATGCAAACGACAAATCCGCGTATCGTGCGCCTTGCCGATGAAAGACAACTCCAATTTGTGCGTATATTCTGTTGTCAGCGCTCCGGAAAATAAAATCCATCTGTTTTTTCAAAAAATGGAACGAAAAACGCGCTGTTTTCGTCAAACCAACGAAACTATTAAAAGGAGGAACCACTATGAAAAAATTCTTTATGCTCGTTCTCGCCATCGCCCTCATCGCTTTTTCCGCATGTGCGGAATTGGGAGAGGAAGCAAAAGCGCCCGATTTGCGCACCCGCGTTCTCGAAACGGAATTCGGCCCCATGGAAATCAATGAAACCGCCTATACATACGAAAACTATTCCCTCTGGTATCAGGAAGGCCTTTTAAAGCCCTGTTACTACTTTGACCACGCGGACTTCAGACCCGTTGACGCGCAGGACGACGACAGAAGATTTTCCTACCTGATCGTAAACAGCGAAATCGCGCCCGAGCAGATGGATCAGATGATCGTCGAAGCCACCGGCGGCTATGACGATACCTGGACCATCGCCATGCACAGGGAGTTTTTTACCGACGCCGGAAACCGCATCCTGTCTGTGGACGCAAACAACGGCGAGGAAATCCACCGCTATTACATTGTAGCGGGGAATGATTCCTGCCTGTGCATCACGGCAATCTATCCCGCCGATATCCCCGAAGAAACCATTTTCTATCTGGACCTTATGACGCAGACGATTGAATTTGTCAATAAATAAAAAACAGCCGATAAAACAATGCAGCCATAATGGCTGCGAACGATTCAACAGGGAATGGCATTTTCTGCCATTCCCTGTTGTCTTTTGTGACCTCGTCACGGAAGAAAGGCGAAAGTCCGGGTATAATAAGGCCATAAAACGAAAGGAGATAACGATCATGGCAATCGTCAATGCAAATAAAAATAATTTTAAAAACGAAGTTCTTTTATCCGATAAACCGGTTCTTCTTGATTTCTGGGCGCCCTGGTGCGGACCGTGCCGCATGGTGGGGCCGATCCTTGAGCAGATTGCAGCGGAAAGGGGGGATGTAAAGGTAGTTAAAGTCAACGTCGACGAAGAGACAGAGCTTGCGCGCGAGTACGGCATCATGAGTATCCCGACGATCATGGTCGTCAGGGAAGGAAAGGTGGTGAACCAGTCTTTAGGCGCAAAGCCGAAAAACCAGATATTGAATATGCTGTAAACAAACTCCATTCACATAGGAGCTGCCTGAGCGAGAGGCAGCTCCCTCTTTTTATGTTCTCGCATATGGAAAAAAGGAACGGCACAAGACCGTTCCCTACGAGGAGAATATCATAATTCATTTTATAGGAACATAGTCCGAAGAAAATTGCAGGAAATGGCCCAGTGCCATTCCGCGCTCTATCAATCGGGCAAAGGAACGCCAACCCGCTTTAAACAATCTTTTTCGTTTAGATTGATATTTTGCAAATATTTGGTGATAAATGTAGAAATAACTCCCCAGTACCCATCTACCCAAATCGAGCTTGAAAAAGCTCGATTTTTTTCAAAAAAGGGCATAAAAACCCCTTCCAAAATCTTCAAAATCAGTATACCACTTTTGGAATAAAAAGTCTACTTTACGCCCCACCCCTCTGAAAGAGCTTCCTTCCAAATCGCTTCTGCAGCGCAGTCTTTGATTTTTGTCAATCGCCTGCTGCATTCCCTATTGGAGCATTACTGTGCTTGGCGCACTATGCTCCGGGCACAGAGTGCTTGCTGCTTTGGCCAAGGCAACAAGTAACGCGCGAACCCAAAGAGGAGGTGAGCCATGGAAGGAATCAAACCGATACCCCGTGGCTGGTCTGCTCCCGAAAGGAAGGTGAAGAGAGACCCGCAAAACAGGCCCCTGTCTTTCGCGGAATAAAGACATGGAGCGCATATGCAGATTCCGCTCAATAAGCAACTGTGTTGTGAATTTCTAAAAAGAGGAGAACAACATGAAAAGAAAGATTTTTACCTTAATCATGGTTCTGATGATGGTCATGACCATGATGCCCGTGCCCGCTGTGCATAGTCATGCGCATGCGGAAGAGGCGTGTGAGCACGCCTGGGAAGATGGCATCTGCACCGTGTGCGGCGCTGAGTGCCTCCATGAAGGCCGAGAGACTTGGGGAAATATAGATATTTGCTGGGACTGCGGCAAAAACTTTAAGAAGGATATCTGCAACGCAGCTGGCAAACATACTTGGGAAAACGGCGAGTGCACTGTTTGCTATACCAATTGCGAGCACGACTGGAACCATGCGGACTACACCTGCCGTGAGTGCGGCGCTGTCTGCGAGCACGAAGGCACGCTGACAGAGTTCTGGTCTCGCGAACCTTCCTGTGACCAGACCGGCGCTAAGATGGAGCAGTGCTCCGTGTGTCGTGGCGTTGTTGTGACCGAGGAAACCGCTCCCGCACTGGGCCATGACTGGTCCAATAAGGATGGCGTGTGCAAGAATGATAACACTCATACCTGTGCCCACGAAGATCAGGAAGCCGGTACGGACTGCACCGTTTGCGGATATGCAATCCCTGCTTGCGACCACGACTGGAATCATGCGGACTACACCTGCCGTAAGTGCGGCGCTGTCTGCGAGCATGAAGGCACGCTGACAAAGATCTGGTCTCGTGAACCTTCCTGTGACCAGACCGGCGCTAAGATGGAGCAGTGCTCCGTGTGCCGTGGTGTTGTGACCACGGAAACCGCTGATGCAACCGGCCACGACTGGGACAATAAGGATGGCGTGTGCAAGAATGATGCAACCCACACCTGTGACCATGCCGGCCAGACCGCCGGTACGGAATGCACCGTTTGCGGATATGCAATCCCTGCTTGCGACCACGACTG
>SVGP01000015.1 GCA_015056255.1 Clostridiales bacterium
CCGAAGTCAACATCCTCGTTCGACTTGCATGTGTTAAGCACGCCGCCAGCGTTCGTCCTGAGCCAGGATCAAACTCTTATGTTTAATCCATCCTCTTAATCAATCTCAGGTGCGCCAACACCTTCAACCAATTAAGCGTTTTTCGCTCAATCTATATCGAATCGACTGTTTCGCTTCTTCTTCGTTCTCTGTATCGTTTTCAAGGATCGTTTGTCGCTCTCGTCGTTTGCTGTGCTCTCGTCGAAAGCTTGTTCATTATATCAAAGGGTCAAAGGTTTGTCAACCCCTTTTTTTGAATTTTTTTCATTTTTTTGAATCTTTTATTTTCCTTTGCATAGAATTGCTTTTTGGAGGTGGTTTTATGGCTATATGGCGCCGTATACTACTTATAGGATTCATTGTCCTGCTGCTTGCTGCGGCCATAAATGCGCTGGATGTGTTTCCGCTGCCAGGGGACGACGCAATAACAGAGAATTCTAAAGGTTTTTCGGGCGTTTTGCGGCTCTGGATTTCAGAAGAAAAATCTCCCTCCCCATCAGGTCTTTCCACGTGGCTGACCAAAGAAAGCGCGCAATTTGAGAAAAAGCACGACGGCGTGTATGTACAAATCACCCCGGTGTCCAAAGAAACGCTTGCCTCTTTTTCATATGCAGCCGAACTGCCGCCGGATATGATTGTATTTTCACCGGGTATGCTTGAAAACGCGCAGGGGCTTACTGAAACAGACGCTGCCCGCCTTTTACGGAAAGAGTTTTCGGATTATGCTGACGGGCTGTGCACGCCGGTTGCCATGGGCGCAGCCTTCTGGGCGATTCGGGAAGGGATTGACCCTCCGCTTTCCGGGAAAACATTGCTCATCGATCAAGAATACGCCTATTCCGCACTTTATGCGCTCAAAAGCGATTTGAATCCGCAAAAAACACCCGGAGCAGGATACGGCGTGGATCTCGGTCTTCCAATATACGAACATCAAAGTGATGATATTATAATAGAAGAGACCGGCGAGCTCCGGCCCGGTGCGAACAGCCATGTGTCCGAAAACGCATGCATCTCCTTCATAAACGGCGAAGGCGACGCCGCGTTTGTTTCGAACAAAGCGCTTTCAACTCTGACAAACGCAAAAAACGCACCGGAATTTAGAATCGCGGTGACGGGAGAAATTTACGCTGATCTTCTTTCGCTTTTCGCCGTGACGGATACAAAAACCGGTGAAGCAAGGGAAATGTGCGTGCGTTTTCTTGAACATCTTTTATCGGAGGATGCGCAGAAGCGGCTTGAAAGTACAAAGGCTTTCAGCGTGACCGACGCAAATCTGTACGCAGGAAAGAGGCATTATCAGGAAATTGAAATGAATTTGTCTTCCTCAAAGGTCATTCCTGCCCCGGCTTTTTCCGATTCCGAAAACGATACGGCAGAAGCGCTCAGGTCTGTCATTCACGGAGAATCGCGTCTTTCGGATATCCTGTCCGGCATGCCTTAAATACGCAAAAATTCGCTTTTATTTCGTTGTTTCCATATCTTTTCTATGGTATACTTGTGCTTAATACAAAAGAGGGAGTGTTCCTTAAATGAATACGCAGGTAATCGGCGTTGTGTTTCTGGACATCAAAGGCTTTCCCTACGGCAGCTATGATCCCCGCGGCACGAATCTTGGAAATATTGTAATGACCCATGGCGGCGTTGCGAGAAACGTAGCCGAAAACCTTGCAAATCTTGGTGAAAACGTCGATATGATCACGATGGTGGACGACGATGCGCTGGGCAATGAAATGAAGAGCCGATTGGAAGAAGCCGGCGTTTCGCTTGAAAACGCGATCATCACACCCCGAAAAGGCATGGGCATGTGGCTTGCGGTTTTCAACGAGCAAAACGACCTGACCGGCTCGATTTCTCACATGCCCAAGCCCGATCTCATGGAAAAGGCATTTTTTGAAAAGGGCGAAGAAATGATTCAAAACGCTGACACGGTTGTTTTGGAAATGGACGTTTCCGAAAAGCTGGCCGAGCGCGTGATCGAGCTATGCAATCGCTATCATAAGAAGGTTTATGTCATCGTGGCCAACATGCGCGTGATTCTGGCCAGGCGTGATCTGATGTACAAAACCAGCTGCGTGATTTTAAATGAAATCGAAGCCGGACGGCTGTTTGACGCAAACCTTCAGCATCTTACGCCCGATCAGATGCTTGCATCCGCAAAGCCGCTTGCCGAAAAGGCGGGCATCCGCCAGATGATTGTGACAATGGGCATAAACGGATGCGTGTATATGGATTTTGAAAGGCAGGTTTTCGGACACTGCCCGCCGATTCCAACCGTTGTTCAGGACACGACCGGCGCGGGCGATGCGTTTTTCTCGGCCACTGTCACGGCGCTCTCCAATGGAAAGAGCCTTGAAGACGCGGTCAAGTACGGAACGAAGCTTGCAAGCCTTACGCTGTCTACGCCCGAAAGCGTTTGTCCGCGCGTGGGCGGGGAGTTTTTCAGATAGGATTTAATTGCATATTTATCGATATTCTGTATATTATACATTCGTGTTTTCAAAATAAAACCCATCCCCTGCAGCAGGAAAATCCATGTTCCTTGCTGTATGGGGATGGGTTTTCTTGTTGAAACAACGGATATTGATATCCGCGGGCGGATGAACGCTGACGCTTTTTTTAGTTTGCGCGGGCGATCGATGATCGCCCCTACATTTTGATGCGGAACTGCTTCATAAATCTCTGTTTTTTTCTCGGGGCTGTTGTGCAACAGCCCCATTTTTTGTTTTATGGTTTGATTGGAGGGAGATCTTCAAAGATAGGCATTGCGATTCATTTGACCGCAGCCTTATACAAGAATGTTTTTACAAGCGCATCCAATCCGTTATATTTATTTCGAGAATGCAGATCTGCTGCTTTCCGAAATGTAATTTTATGCACTTGTTCTTACGTGCGGATGGTCCTTTCCTCGTCCGCGGCCTGTCTTGCAAGGAGGCTGATCCGTGTGTCCTCAAAGGCGGCTTCGGCAAGGCGATCCGCTTCCTCAGTACCGATTGCGTTTATGAATCTTGTGAAGGGATTCACGCCTTCTTCGAGGGGAAGGACGCGCTTTTTTTCGTCGTTTTCGAGGGTGACAATGCCGTCCACCGCTTCGATCATGCCCTTTGTGCCGGTTACGCGCAGACGGTCGTCGTCGTGGCGGGCGGAGCCGATCGGGCGCAGGTAATCAATATCGCAGGTGCCGATCACGCCGTTTTCAAGGGACAAAAGCACGCTGCCCGCGCTTTCCATGTCTCCGTGGCCGCGGTTTTCGACGGTGGTGTGAACGGCGGACACGCTTTTCACCTTTCCGCCCAGATGCAAAACCCAGTCGATGGCGTGGATGCCGATCCACGGAATCGTGCCGCCATAGAGCGCACGGGTTCGGTAATATTCGTCGCGAACGCCCATTCGGTAGCTTTTCTGGCCATGAATCACGCGCACGGAGCCGATTTCGCCGTCCTGAATCGCTTTTTCCACGGTTCTAAACCACGCGCAGCAATTGAGATTCAGCATGCAGCCAAGGGACGCGGTCGAATTTTCATATGCCGCTCTTACCGCCTGAAGCTCGTCCATTTCGATGGCCAGCGGCTTTTCGGAATAGGTATGAATTCCCCTTTTCAGGCATTCGATGGATATTTTCGCAATATCCGAAAACCACGGATTGACCACCGCCACATCCGGCTTTTCCGCGTCCAGCATTTCACGCCAGTCGGAATAGCATTTTACTTTTTTTCTCTCGGAAAGCCTGGTCATGTCTTCACCCCTGGAACCCGGCGCAATGGCCGAAAGCTGTGCGTTCAGCCCGTCTGAAACCGCGTCGAGCGCCTGATGATAGTGCCCGGATGCGCCGATGATGACAAATTTCATGGATCAATCACTCCAAATCAGTAATTTAAATAGCGAAGAGATACATAGGCAAAACCCGTTCCCGTGTCCACACGGGCAAAGCTTCCATCGGTTGCAAGAATTTTAAACTGCGTGCCCGTATAGGCGACGCCCAGTTTTCCATAATTTGTACCCGGACCTTTTCTAAGGTTGACATTACCCGTGGTGACAGCGTTCCAGTTGAAGCGCATGAGCGAGCGATGGATGTATGCGCTGCCCCAGCCGTTCAGGTTTTCAACACGCACCCACTGACCGGTGGAGGAATACGCGTTTGCTTTATCGCCCACATAGAGCTGATACAGCATCACGTGGTCGGTGCCTGCACCCGCGCGAACAGCGGCAAAGCCGTCCTTTGAACGGATGACGGCGGTTTTTCCGTTGAGTCCCTCGGCAGTTTTGGAATCAAGCTTCAGAAGGCCTTTACTGATATAGCCGATTCTGCCGTCGGAGGTTGCGCATCTGACCCAGCTTCCGTTCTTTTCAAGCGCCCACACGGTCGTGCCGTTATAAAGTCTGCCAATTACATTATAATTCGTGCCCGGACCCCAGCGGAAATTGGCGTAGCCGTCTGAGGAGCGCACGGTGGCGCTCACGTTTACGACTTCGTCCGCGTCCTTCAGGCTTGCGTCGGGCACATAGGCATTCGTGCCGCCCCAACCGGAATTGTTCGTCGTACCCCAGCCGTCATCGGCTGCGCCGCCTGTGTAGCTGTCGTCAGACACGTATTCGGCAAAGCGCACGTATTTTCCGTACATGTAACCTTCAACGCCGGTTCGGATCACGCGAACCTTGTGCCAGGTGTTTCCGCGGGAAAGGATGATGAGTCTGTCGCCGTACTTTGCGGCGCCGACGATCGGCTGCCCGGCGCCCGCCACTTTTCTGACATACGCGCTTCCGTCGGTCGTAGGCGTTTCGCAATAGCCGTACTGCGTGCCCGCCGCAAAGGCCGGAATGGATGCACAGAACAAGGAAATGATCAAAAGAATGCCAAGAAGCTTTTTCATCGTGTTTTCTCCCCTTTCACGCTTCGTTTGGAATCTGCTATTTTGACGAAGCGCCGCGCGGTTTGGTTCAATTTTCAAAAGGAGGAAAACATTCCTTTTTCTTGCATTTGGTTGGAAATGCAACGGATAAAACGCTCGGAATCTGCTATACTATAAAGCGTAATAAAGGAGGATAAAAGCATGAAGCTTGCTTTTTTTGATACAAAATCCTACGACAAAAAGTCGTTTGACAAATATGCCGGGGAAAACGACATCGATATCAAATATTTTGAAACCAAATTAAACGAGGACACGGCGGAATTGGCGCACGGCTTTGACGCAGTGTGCGCCTTTGTAAACGACACGGTGAATGATCGCGTGATCGACAGGCTTTCCGAAATGAACGTAAAAGCCATTGCGCTCAGATGCGCCGGGTTTAACAATGTGGACATGCGCCACGCTTTTGGAAAAATTCACGTTCTGCGCGTTCCTGCGTATTCGCCGTATGCGGTTGCCGAGCATGCGATGGCGCTTTTACTCACGTCCATCCGCCGCATTCACAAGGCCTACATCCGTTCGCGCGATTTCAATTTCAGCTTATCCGGCTTAACCGGCTTTGATCTTCACGGAAAGACCGTGGGCGTGATCGGAACTGGCCGCATCGGCCGCGTGTTTATCGACATCGCGCGGGGATTTGGCATGAAGGTTCTGGCCTACGACAAGTTCCCGGCAAAGGATCTTGACAACGGAGACACGATCAAATACGTGTCCCTCGACGAACTTTACAGAAACAGCGACGTCATATCTCTCCACTGTCCCTTAACCGACGACACCATGCATATGATCAACGAAGAAACGCTCAAAAAATGCAAAAAGGGCGTGGTGCTCATCAACACCTCGCGCGGCGGCCTGGTAGACGCCGAGGACCTTCTAAACGCCATCAAGTCCCGCCACGTGGGCGCGGCGTGCCTGGACGTCTACGAAGAAGAAAGCGACCTTTTCTTCGAGGACAATTCCGGCCACATCTTAAACGACGATATTTTAGCCCGCCTCATCTCCATGCCCAACGTCATCGTGACCTCGCACCAGGCGTTTTTGACCGAGGAGGCCCTTCAGAACATCGCTCAGACCACCATCCAAAATCTCGTGGATCTTTTTGAGGACGGCCAGTGCGCAAACGAACTGTGCTTCAGGGGCAATCAGGCCGAGGACTGCCGGACGGGGAAATGCTTTTAAGAAAATATTGCCTTTGATCGTAGGGCGGGGGCTTGCTCCCGCCGGAACGCAGCTGTTTTTAGGTAAGGTGTTTTTGATGCGAAACGGATGACGCGCGGCGGGAGCAAGCCCCCGCCCTACGGGATAACGCGCGTTGTGAGTGCACAATACCTCAGGGAAACGGCCATATCTGCCTTCCCTGAGGTTTTATGTATTCATTTCTCCGAAATCGCCTCTAAAACTTCTTCATTGGGCTGGAAAACCAGCATTTGCTTTTCTCCTGCGCGTTTAAAGACGATGGCTATGGGCTTGTTCGGGTTGGTTTTTCTGACGGCTTTATAGGTTTTCATTTTGCCATGCTTGTTTCTTGCTTCCTCTGCGGCGCCTACAAACAGAATATCGCGCTTCATAAATTCAATCATGGGGCGCGGCTTTTTGTGGTAAACGCGCTCGACCGTCACCTTTACGCCGTCAACGGCATAAAGATAGCGGATGGCAAAATTGTAATACACAATCGTCGCAACTGCGCCGCCCAGCCCCCAGAACACAATGGAGGTAAAAAGCGGCGAAAGGCCGATGGACGATAAAAGCCGCGTAAGCATCGAATCCATATAAAGAGCCGCAAGCGAAGCCAAAACGACAACGATGCCGGTTTTGCCGCTCACTTCGTTCTGACCAACCAGCTGATCTACTTTCATTTCGCCGCCTCCGGGTCAATATATCGGTCGAACATGTCTGAAAGCACCATGAAGCTGGTGTTTGCATTTTCAGAGGAGATGGCGATCAGGGCATATTTTCCGCGAACGTCATACGCGCCCAGCTTATTGATGCCAAGGAGCGAAGAAATATCCACAAAATAGGCATGCTCATCATAGTCCATATCGGGATCGGGTTCTTCACCCTCCTCCAGCTGAATCCCCTGCCACACGACGTATTCGGAATACTTCTCGTTGAACGCGTCAAAGCCTTCCATAAATTCGAGCGGCACGGCATAGCCTTCGTTCACCATGCGCTGGGTGAGAACGTCGTTTTGGAAATAGATGTCGTTGTCGCCGGCATATACCTGAACGGTATACACCTGGCTGCCCTCATAGTTGTCGTCGCCCGTGTAGGCGATAGTTAAGAACGTGATCTCCTCAAGCGACGCGTCATATTCCTGACCGGCGGCGAGCATTGCGGGAATATCCGCGTCCATTTTGGTGGTGTCGGCATAGGTGTCCACCATCTGAATGATGACCGCGCGCTCGTCGGGCGCGACATAGCGGGTGACGGAGAAAATCAGGCTGGCAACGCCGGCTGCGATCAGCGCGCCGATGATATACACTTTTTTGGCGTAGGAATAGTGATCCTTCCACTTCTGAAGGGTTATCTTTGTATTGGGCATCAGGCATATCTCCCATCGAAATTCAATTTACCCCTATTATAACAAGCGTGCACGCAAATAACAAGAGGAATCGAATTACGAAAATACGGTTTAAATTTGAAATCACTTTTACAGCTCGATTCCAATCTCTTTGGGAAGCGCCCAGTTGTCAAAGGAGCGCTTCAGATATTCCTCGAGGTTTTTGACATGATAGCAGGTTCCGCGTCTTTCATCCTGAACGATATCGACATGGGATTTGTCGATGTTCTCAATCGGAAGCGCCTGTACCATGCGCACCGCGCAGACGTGTCCAAATTCGCTTTTGGTCGTGCATGCGGGCGTTTTTCCTTCATTTATGCAGGCAATCACGTTTTCAAGCTTATAGTGATACGCATCCAGATCCGCTTCGCCATAATCGATTACTTCGCCCGTCGCCATGCGCGCAGTCATCCTGTGGTCGACGCCATACTCCACAACGGCCCTTTCAAATTCGATCCTCGCATAGGGACCGAAAACCTCCGAAGAAATCGGATGCGCCGTGTAATAAAGGATATCCGCGCCGATATCGGTGGAAAACCGCATGCAGGCGATGTCGTAATTTTCGACGTTTTCATTGCCGCGATACATTTCCGCTTTTACGCCCGTAATATTGCACGCGCTTTCGGCGTCCTTTCCGAAAAGGAAGGTGAGCAATTGGAAATTGTGCGCGCAGGCATTGGTGAAGGGGCTGTCAAACACCTCGTGTCCGTTGACCGAAATGCGGCCCGCCCAGTTGTTGCGGGCATAATAGATGCTGCCGCGTCTGTAGGTATGCAGACATTTTGCGCGAAGGGGAGAACCGAATTTTCCAGACAGAATGTCCTTTTTAAGGGCCTGAACATCGCTTCTATAATTCATCTGATAGCCAACGGCCAGGAATTTGCCCGTTTCAAGGCAACACTTGTCAAGGCTTTCGATCTCCTCCGTCGTAAGACAAAGCGGCTTTTCGCAAAGCACGTTGCTCCCGTTATTCATGCACTCGATGGACATCGGCGTGTGAAGATGGATGGGCGAAGCCAGTATGGCCAGATCCGCCGTATGCTCTTTATAGAAGTCAGCGAGGGTACGGTATACGGGAATGCGGTGTTCGTCAATTTGAGGGCAAACCACATTCACATTTTCCATTACGTCCACAACGCCCGCAATTTCCGCGCCGTAATCACGCGAGGTAAGCGCGCGCACATAGCCGCTGCCATAGCCGCCTGCGCCGACGATCAACACTTTGATTTTCATATTTCTTCCCTCTCCTTTTGTATGAATCTGAAGCTCTTCCTTTCTTTATATTATAGCAATTCAAAAACGCACTGTCAATTTATGACGATCAAGCCTCCTCTATAAATATTTCATCGACCCGTTTCACCTGAACGCCCGAATAATAATGCATAAGGATTTCCTCAAACGTCCGCCCCTCAAGCGCCATCGCCTGCGCTCCGGCCTGGCTTAATCCGACGCCATGCCCGTAGCCCCTGGTATAAAAGGCGACGGATTCATTTTCATCGTCAAATTCCATTTGAAAAAACAGGCTGTCTATGCCCGTTTTTTTCCGAAATTCCGTTCCGGGCACGCGGTTTAATCCGATTCTGATCTCCTGAACGCGCCCGGTATCGGTCAGGGAAAGAATTTCCAGCTGCTCGCTCAAAGGATAGTCCATGTAAAACACAATATTTTCATCGTCTGAAAACGCCTCTATTAGATCGGTTATATGCATATTTTTCCTGTTTTCATATCGTTCATACCCCTCTTCGCCCGGCGATGGCACACCCCGGAGGTATGCAAGGGCCTGGGAAAACACGTTTTCCGCGTTCTCCGTGTGTCCGCCCGAACAGGCATGGTACAGCGCGCGAATCGGATGGTTCCTGAACGTAACGATCAGATTTTCCGTGTCCTTCGCGGCTTTTATGGCGTTTTTATAAATATCTCCCCCCGGGTCGCGATAGCCCTGACAGCACCCGGGCGACGAGCATACGTCGGCCCCCGGATGCATAAGACACCCTTCGCCCGAATACAACTGCGACTTAAAAAGCGCATAGCTTCTGGCTGCGACCGCCTGAGCCCCCAGCGCCTCGTGGTGAAAGCCAGCGGGCATCTCTGAAGCCACCACCCCAGCCACATATTTTTCAAGCGGAATCGAACAAATTCTTTCTTCTTCATTAAGATATACCTTGATCTGACGCTCTTCTTCCAACTCGTCATCGTCATTCTCCATATAGAAAAGGGACGGCATCGAAGCAAAAAACCGCTTGTCCGTTGATACTTCTCCCGCGCGCTCCGGAAGGAAAAACGCGCTCAAAAGCGCAACCACCAGCAAAGAAAAAACCACATAAAGACCTTTTTTCATACAATCCCTCACCTCCAGGCGGGGAAAATTATATGCGGTTTGGGGGCGGTTATGACGCAAAAACCAAATCTTTTTTAAATCCGCACCCGCTGTCAAAGCTTTCCTCTCGAAGGGAAGGCTTTGACAGCGGGCGCTGCATCGTTGCTCTTTACTTTTTATTCCTCCAAAATCGAATACTCTCCGGACACCCACAATACCGCCTTTTCGCCCTTTACAGCATTCCAGCCGTTTTCGGCGGTTGCTATATACGAAAATGTTTCTCCGTTTTTGGCGGACGCCACCTTTTCGTATTCCGTGCCGTTTCCAAGGCGAAGGTTTACGTTTCCGCCGTTTGATCTTATGATGATTTTCTTTTGATCTTCAGTCTCCTGAACCGGCGGTTTTTCCTTTTCTTCTTCGCTTTTCGTAAGCGCGTCAAGCGCCTCGCGCGTGGCTTCCCCGAACACGCCGTCGGATTTAAGACCGTTGTCCGCCTGAAAATTCTTTAAAGCGTCCTCGGTTTCTTTGCCGAAATCGCCGTCCGCACCATACTTTGGAAGAGCGTAGCCCGCGCTTATCAGCTGTTTTTGCATTTCAGTTACATCTTTTCCCGTCATGCCGCGCTTAAGATCGCGAACCACCGTCTGATTTTCACCGTAATCGATAAACGGCAGATAATACCAGCTCTGAAAGCTCCTTTGAGAAATCACAGTCGTTACGCATCCGTAGGAAAACGACCGCCACTCTACGCATTTTCCGTTTCCGATCGTGTAGCCAACGTGTCCGTCCTTCCAGAGGGCGATTCCGGGAAGATCGGGAAGCGTCGACATCCCGCCGTAGGGCATGCCCTTCGATTTCGCATAGGAAAACATGCCGTTTGCGCTTTTGTCGGGGCAGCCGTTGGCGCCGTATTTGGATGAAAAGCTTTCGTCCGAATAAAGCGCCCTTAAAAGCTCCTCGCCGCCGCCCGTCCATGCATACGCCTTGCAGCCGCCGATGCAGTCACACACAATGGCACCATTTGCAATGTCTTTTTTGTAGCGGGCGATTCGGGAAGACGGGTAATGCGAAGGATACTGCGCGGTTTTGCGCTTTAAAAGGCTGTCGGTTGCGCGGTTTCCGGTCGTTCCATACCAATAGGGCTGGCCCACCATCTTTTGGCAGAATGCGGCAAAATGTTCGTTTGTAAACGGAGTTTCGATTCTTGTCGGCATAATGCGACTCCTTTCAGATTTGGATGCACATATATATGCGCCATCCCCCCTTTTATGCCAATTTTCTCCACATTTTTTGATCGAACGGACGCGCGTTTTTTGTTGACAGTAGGTAAAATATACATTATACTGAACACAATAAGATTATGGAAAAGGGGTGTTTCGCCATTACGCGCACAGGAATAGCCATTGCCGGAAACATCGTGGTCGACACCATCAAAAAAATAGACGCATACCCGGATATGGGCATGCTGGCGAACGTGAAATCGGTTGAAAAGGCAGTCGGGGGCTGCGTGCCCAACACGCTGATCAACCTCGCCCGCATGCAAACGGGTATCCCCTTAACCGCCATCGGCCGCTTGGGCGACGACGACGGCGGCCAGTTTATCTTAAACGAGCTAAACAAAACAGGCGCAGACACCGAAAACATCCGCATCATCCCCGGCGGCATCACGGGCTTCAGCGACGTGATGACCAAGATCTCAACCGGCGAACGCGCGTTTTTCCACTGCAGGGGTGAAAACGCCTCCTTTGCGCCCGAGGAAGTGCCGATTGAATCGCTGTCAGCGAAGATTCTTCACACGGCATATATTCTTCTGCTCGACAAATTCGACGAAGCCGACGACGAATACGGCACCAAAATGGCCCGGTATCTTAAGCGCGCGCAGGACGCAGGGCTCGAAACCAGCATCGACGTTGTGAGCGACAAAAGCGGGTTATTTCAAGAAAAAGTCCTTCCCGCGCTCAAATATTCCGATTACGCCATCATGAACGAAATCGAGGGGTGCGCGACTGCGGGCCTTGAGCCGAGAGACGAAAACGGATGTATCATCGAAGAAAACATCAAAAAGGCGCTTGAACTTTTCATTCAAACCGGCGTTAAAAAGCGCGCGGTCATCCATTGCCCGGAGGCGGGGTATTGCTTGGAGCCGAACGGCAAATTCACCCGCGTTCCAACCTTCCGCCTGCCGGAGGGCTATATCAAGGGCTCCGTAGGCGCAGGCGACGCATTCGCCGCCGGCTGCCTTGCCGCCATTTACGAGGGCGCGGACGCGGAAGAAATGCTCTTAATCGCAAATGCAGCGGGCGCAGCCAACCTATCCTGCGCAGACTCTGTTGGCGGCATGGCGCCCATGACCGAGCTTAAAAAGAGAATCGTAAGTTGGGAGAAAAATGCATAAATGAAAAGAAGCGAAATGATTTTGTGCCAGAAGGATGCCATCTCCTATTATGAAAAGGCGGGCATCGTGTTGACGGATAGCGAAAAAGCAGGTATTGAAGTGGCTGATTTCGGCTTAAACAGAGTCAGAAACGTGGGCCTTCAGCTCGTCACCTACATCAACACCGAGCGCGTGTGCGCCAAGGAAATGGTGCTTTTCCCCCATCAGTCCTGTCCCGAACACAGGCACGTGGATTCCTACGGTATGAAGGGCAAGGAGGAAACCTTCCGCTGCCGCTTCGGAAAAGTGTATCTGTACGTGGACGGCGAGGGCAAAAAAGAAGATATTCAGGCGAAATTGCCCGACAGCAAGGTAACCGTTTTTCATGAAATCGTGCTTCTGCCGGGTCAGCAGTACACGCTCTATCCCGGAACCAACCACTGGTTCCAGGGCGGCGAAGAGGGCGCGGTCGTGAGCGAGTTTTCCACCCGCTCCACCGACGAAACCGACGTTTTTACAGACCCAAATATCGTTCGTATGCCCCAAATCGAAGAGGACTGAAGGAGAAACACGAATATGCTTGACAGAGTAACCATCGAATCCGGCCGCCTGAAAGCGAAAATCAAGGTTTTCGGCGCGGAATTAAGCTCCCTTTACGACAAACAGGAAAACCACGAATACATCTGGACGGGCGATCCCGAAGTCTGGAAGGGCCAAGCCCCGTGGCTGTTTCCCTTCATTGGAAAATTAAACGGCGGCGCATACAAGGTGGGTGAAAAAATCTATGAAATGCCCTCACACGGCTTTGCGGGCAAAAAAGAATTTGTGATTGAATCCATAAAGCCCGATTCAGTTACTTTTTGTCTGCCCGCAACCAGCGAAACCCTGCCCGTTTTCCCGTGGCGGTTCAGAATGTGGATCAAGTATCAGATTACAGAGGAAACCCTTACTGTTTCCTGCGCCGTCACAAACGAAGACAATAAGGACATGTATTTCTCCCTCGGCGGACACCCTGGCTTTATCGCCGAGGCAAACGACAAGCTCGTATTCGACGCAGACGAAAAGCTCATCGTCCGCCGCTTAAAGATGCCGGAGCATCTTTTAAACAAGGGTGAATTCGGCGAATTCCTGGGCGAAATTCCGCTCTCGGGCGCACTTTTCAAGGACGACGCCATGCTCTTTGAATCTCCAAAGTCCGAAAAATGCACGCTTTGCCGCCAAAACGGCAAAAACATCACCCTCGATTACGGCCGCGTCACGTGGCTTGGCATCTGGTCAAGAGCCAGAGAGGACATGAAATATGTGTGCGTCGAGCCGTGGTTCGGCGTGGACGACGAAGTGGATTTTTCTGGCGACGTTTCCCAAAAGACGGGCATCGAATGCTTAAAGCCCGGCGAGAGAAAGGAACTGAAAATGACGTTCATCCCCCATTTATAAAAGGAGGAAACAAGAATGAATCTGTATGCACGCTTCAAGGCCCTCAAAATCCTCGTGCCCGGAAACTACGAAAAAGCCCGTTTCGAGCACACCATGGGTCCGAGCAGAGCTGAAATGAATAACATCACCGGCATGTCCAAATGGAACAAACGCATCTTGTCCGAAATTGATTTTGCCATCAAGCTTTCCGAAAACCGCGGGCATAAGTACGACGCAGCCATCGACGAAGCCCTTTCCATCCTCGAATGCGCCATCAAAGAAGACGGCGTACTCGCCGCCTCCGCATGCAAAAAGGCCGAGGAAAAGCTTCTCGTCATGCAGGACGAAGCCAAGGCCTACGAGGTTTTGTACGTTGCGCACGCGCACATCGACATGAACTGGATGTGGGGCTGGCAGGAAACCGTCGCCGTCACGCTTTCAACGTTCAGAACCATGCTGAACCTCATGAAGGAATACCCGGACTTCACCTATGCCCAGTCGCAGGCAAGTGTTTATCAGATCGTTGAGGATCACGACCCCGAAATGATGGAGGAGATCAAACAGCGTATCCGTGAAGGCCGCTGGGAGGTCACCGCAAACGCATGGGTCGAAACCGATAAAAATATGCCCGACACCGAATCCCTCATCCACCATATTTCTGAAACCCGCAAATATCTCCATGAGCATTGGGATATCGCACCCGGCTCCGTCAAGGTTGATTTCTCCCCGGACACCTTCGGCCACAGCCGTTTTGTGCCCGAAATTGATCTTTTCGGAAACGTGCCCTATTATTACCATTGCCGCGGCTTCCAGGATGATCTGACCCTGTACCGCTACAAAGCCCCCTCCGGAAAAGAGCTCCTTATGTACAAAGAGCCCTACTGGTACAACAGCGGCATTAACCCCGACAACGGAACGGGCGTATTCGAGCTTGAAAAACGCTGCAAAGGCTTAAAGACAAGCATGATCGTGTACGGCGTGGGCAACCACGGCGGCGGCGCAACCCGACGCGATATCGAAAACATGATCGAGATGAAAGCTTGGCCCGTGTTCCCAAGCCTCAAATTCTCATCCCTTCACGAATATTTCAAAAAGGCCGAGGCGGTGCGCGAAAAACTGCCCGTCATCGATCACGAATTAAACGCCATCTTTACCGGCTGCTACACAACGCAAAGCCGCATCAAACTGGGCAACCGCCGCGCCGAAAACGCGCTCACGGGCGCGGAAAAAATGAGCGCGCTGGCAGCCCATACGCTTGGCACATCCTTTAAGCCTCAGCAGTTTGAAAAGGGCTGGCAGAAGACGCTTTTCTGCCATTTCCACGACATCATCACGGGCTCCGACGTTCAGGAAAGCCGCGAGCACGCCATGGGCAGACTTGCCGAAGCCGTGGGGTATGCCCAGAGCGAAGAAACCAAGGCCTATGAAGCCATTTCCAGAAATATCGACACGTCCCTGTTCCTTTCCGAAGACGACCTTTCCCTCTCCATGTCCGAAGGCGCAGGCGTCGGCTTTGGCATCGACAACTACGCAGGCGTTCCCAATCCCGAGCGCGGCGCAGGCAAAACCAGAGTCTACACCGTGTTCAACGCAAGCCAGATCGAAAGAAAAGAAATGGTCGAGATCACCGTATGGGACTATTCGGGCGATCTCAATCACGTTGAAATCGTGGACGAAACGGGTTCTCCCGTCAATTTTGTTCGCCTCGACAGCACGCCCCGATATTACTGGACGCACTACTATACGCGCTTTTTGGTCGAAGCCGCGGTTCCCGCGCTCGGCTATCGCGTATACGCGCTTCGCGAAAAGGAAATCACCGATTATCCCACCCATCTCTTAATCGATGAGCGCGTGGAAGAGCCGCACGATAAAATCGTCCTTGAAAACGAATTCATCAAGGCCACCTTCGACACCGGAAGCGGCCAGATGCATTCCCTTATCAATAAGGAAACCGGCGATGAAATGCTTTCTGCCCCCGCCGGCCTCAACCTCGTCATGACGCAGGACAGCGACATGAGCGCATGGCGCATCGGACGCTATTTCTCAATCACGCCCGTGACCGAAACCTACAACGTGTCCATCCGCGAAAATGCCTTAAGAAAGAGCGCCGTCATCAAGCAGACGGTTATGCATTCCGATGTTCAGATGACCATCTCCCTCGACAAGGGCGCAAAAAATCTTCACTATGCCCTCAAAATCGACTGGCACGAAACCTGCAAGGGTCAAAAGGCGCTTCCGGTACTCACCTACCGCCTGCCGCTGAAAAAGGGCGCATCCGAAATCCTGACCGACGTGCCCGCAGGCTTTGCCCTTCGCCCGCAGCGCGAAATGGACGTTCCCGCGCTCACCTACGCCTGCGCAAACGCCGAAGGCGAAACTGCCGCCCTCATCACCGACTGCAAATACGGCTTCCGTTTGGCGGACGACGTGCTCACCGTAACCCTCATCAATACCGCCGGAACGCCCGACCTCTATCCCGAGCGCGGCATCCATGCCATTAATCTCTATGTCCTCGTGTCCCCCGCCTGCCCCGTCCATTTAAAGACCAAGGCTCAGGCGCTCACGAGAAGCATGGTCGCCGTACCCACCGGAGCACACGAGGGCGCGCTCAAACCCAACGCCTCCCTCATCGGCATCCAGTCCGCCTCCTCCATCGTAAGCGCCATCCAGATTGCAAAGGACAACGCCTTAACCGTTCGCGTATACGAAACCGCAGGCCATGACGACGAAGTCAAAATCACCGTAAACGCGCCCGTACAGAAGGCCGTCCTCACCGATCTTGACGAAAACGTGCTCGCAGAAGCCAGTGTAAACGGAAAAGAGGTCTCCTTCCCCGTTCCCGCCTACACCATCTGTCAGGTAAAAATCTATAAATAACAAATAAAAAATGCGCGGGCAATTCTAAAATTGCCTGCGCGAGCAAAACGATTCATTCCGGGCTGTCTATACTAGCAGTCCGGTTTTTTTCGGCGAATGCGGGACGGTAAAACCCGTCCCCTGCATTTCTTTATGATTTATCTTTATATACGGACGCGTCCGCCGAACGCCGGACGAGAGGAAGACGCATTTTAAAGGAAACAAGAATCAATCCGATAACCGCAGTCAGAACCCGGATTGCACCCGCAAGGAATCGAAGGTGCAGATACTCCTGCGTGCGGACGAACAGCGCGCCGGAGGCGTTCTCGATCGCGGCGCGGAAGGTTTCTTTGATTTCCGTCCACTTCACAAGTGACTCGGGCACATACTCCGTAAATGTGTACACCGGACGGATCATGAAAGTAAGAAGCTGATACAAAATGTAAAGCGAACCTATGAAGCCTGTAAGAAGGAACAGGCAGGCGGGGATAAAAATTGGCAGAAGCCGAACCGCATAATGGTCCTTGAGCCGATTCTGATATTCCGCCCAGATCGCCTTTGCGCCTGCGCTCAAAAGGCGGATGAACGTTGAAAATGCCGCTATGCCGACTGCAAACACAAGCGTTCTCGGCCAAAGCGTTGCGGCCATCTTTTCTCTTTTCAGAGAAATCTCCGTGCCGCCTTGCATCCACGCGCGAGCGACATAGGAAAACGCTGCGTTTGCACCCGCGCCGGGTATGGGCGCGGCGGCAACGACTAACGCGTCGGGCGAAAGCGCGAGGCGTTCTATACTCAGATACGGAAGATATACATGGCAGCTATTCTTCTCGCCCGGCGCATTTTTATTATCTACAATCCCGACGACACTGTACATCTGGCCGGATATAAAAATATTGAGCCCCTGCGCATCCGTCGTCTTAAAAAGCGCATGCGAAAGGTCCTGATCAATATAGGCAACGTTTTCGCCGCTCTTCATTTCTTCATCCGTAAACGCCCTTCCCGAAATCAGCTGAACGGGTATAAAGGATGAATCGGTTTTGGTAATACAGTGTGCGGTGGCCAGCGTGCGCTGTCCGCTTTCGGAAGTCACATCCAAATCCTCAAAAACCGCGCTGAGCTGCCACTGCGAAACGGATGATTCCCATTCGGAGGAAAGCGCGTTCAGCGATGAAAGCCATTTCTCAGGCGCAATATCGCCTGCGGGCGGCAAAACCGCGTACTGAAGATGATCGGGAACGAGCTTTACTTCATACACGCACGCAATCAGTAAAAACGCACACAGAAGAAGCAGCGCAAGCCGAACCATAATAACGCTTTTTTTCATGCCCTCTTCTCCTAATCGATGTATTCCATCACTTGTGCATTGTCGGAAAGCGGCCTGTCCTCGCGGTCGGCAATCCGCTTTCCGGCCAGATCCTCCGCGATTGAAACGCCGCTTTCGTTTCTTTTAATCACGGTTACAGGCGTTTTGACTACCTTCATTCCTTTCTGGGCCAGGATGCCTTCCCACGTGTTTTGAATAAGATACACATATTCTTCTCCGCTTCTTCCGCGAATGGCGGAAGAAGGCACAATGGTCGTCGCTTCCTTCGCGCGATAGGTGACGGTAACGTTTACGCCTTCCTGCATGAAGCGCTTAAGCGCAAATGAATCCGCCTTTAAAAATTCATCCGGGATTTCGATAACGACGGTCTTTCGCCCCATTTCGCCGGCCCGCGTTTCCAGAATCTTGCTTCGCGTGTTTCCGTATACGCTGTCCTCAATCTGAACGCGCGCGCCGTCTTCCAATTCCCGCGCGCCCAGCGGAAGGGTTATGCAAATCACCGGATCGCTTTGCGGATTGCTCACGGAAAACAGCTTGCCCGCTTTGACCGCATCACCCTTTTGACAGCAAATCTCGCTGATGAAGCCGCTCGACGGCGCGGATATGGCTTTGACGCTGTCCTGCGCGTGAATAAGATCGGAGAGACTATTGAGAAGCGCATCCATCTTTTCTGCAAGCGCGTTTCTCTCGAGGATGTAAGAAAGCGTCTTTTCGCCGTTTTCAAGCGTCCCGGCGCATTCAAGATACGCGTTTTCGGCCTCGGCTTTTTCCCTTTCCGCATTTTTAAGCGCGACGAGGGCAGACGCATCCGTTTCTCCCTTTTCCATCGCCGTAAACATACACTCGTTGTATGCGGCGTTTTTCAGAAGCATTTCATGATACAACCGGGCGATTTCGCTTTCCTTCGGAAGAAACGCATTCTCCGCGTCAAGCCTTAAAAGCGCCTCCGAGCAGGCTGCGTATTCGGCCTTGAGCTTCGCTTTGGCGTCTTGCGCGCCATCTGTATTCAGCGTAAGGACAATATCGCCCTCCTTTACATATTCGCCGGGCCCGAACAGGACGGATTCAACCATAAGGGGAAACTCCGGCGTATCGTCAAAATAAACCTCCGTCGGGTTTTCAAACAGAATCCCGCCCGTAAACGCCAGCTTTTCTTCAAACCGCTTGTTTTCAAGGGCGATTATCTGCACCTTTGCCGTAGTCATGGTTTTTATGGTGTTTGAAAAAAACATGCACAGAAAAACAATCGCAAAAAGCGCAGCCAGCGCTTTGAGCGCAAATTTCTTCATATCGCTTTTCCTCCTCATTTCAGCTCGGTCAGCTGTATGCCGGAAACTATGTTTTCCTGAAAAAACAGATATACAAACAGCGTCGGAAGGATATAAAGCGTCGCCCCGGCAAAGGCGATATCCGCGCCATCTGTTGAAATCCGGTTGAACATAACCGAAAGCGGCCTTAAATCCTCGCGGTTGGCCAGATACAAAAGCGGCTGCTCCACAAGGTTCCACGAATCCGCAAACGACAGCGCGCACGCCGCTCCGATCACGGGCTTGCACACCGGCAAAATCACATGAATAAACCCGCGAACCGGGCCTACGCCGTCCACCATGCCCGCCTCCAAAAGCTCGTTTGGAATGCCCACCATAAACTGGCGGATGAGAAAAATGTACAGCGGCGAAAAGCACATCGGCAGAATGACCGCCCATACCGTATCCATCAGATTCATTTTCCTAAGCATCATAACGCTTGGCGCCATCGTAACCTGAAAGGGCAGTATCATAAGAATGAGGATGATAAAAAAGATAAGATCGCGCCCGCGAAACGAGAACCTGCTCAGCGCATAGGCCGTAAGCGGCACAATAAGCGCCTGCCCCAGGAGAATCATACCTGTGTAGAACACGGAATTCAGAAAAAACTTGAGGTAAGACGAATCTTCTATAAAGATTTCGTAATACTGGCCGATGGAGGCCGGGGCGGGCGACAACGGAAACGTCAGAAAAACGCTTTCGTCATAATTTCCGCGCTCCGACAAAAAGGCTGAAATCTCGCCCCTTGAAAAGAAGGAATACAGAAACGTAAGCGCCATCGGAATCAAAATCAGCGCGCACAGAAGCGACATAACGCAAATCATCACCCAGCCGCCGGGGGACAGGCTCTTTAATTTTCTTTTGAAATGCTTCTTCATTTTCGCCCGCCCTCCTTATTCTTCCGGCGCGCGCACGGATTTGCTTAAGTACATAAGCGCAAACAGCACAAGCACAATCACGGCGAAAAGATACGCAGCCGTGGTCACATCCTGATATTCAAGGCTTGAAAACTTGTTGTTCATATAGTGCTGAAGCGTGTAAATCTCAGGCGAGGGATAGTCGCCGCCGATAAAATAGGCTTCCTTGAAAATTTTAAAAGCGTTGACCCAAGCGAGCACAAACACCAAAAAGGCCGTCGGCAGAATCTGGGGCATGGTGATTTTAAACGCCTGCTCCCACCAGGACGCGCCCTCGATGGAGGCGTACTCGTACAAACTTGGATGAATCTGCGACAGCGCGGATAAAAACAACACCACCGAAAACCCCATGTTTTTCCAAATATACATGACCACAATAGGAACGCGCAGCGCACTTTCGGACAGCCACAAAACGCGATCGAAGCCGAAAAACACAAGCGCGCGGTTTATACATCCGCCGTAATCGAACAAAAGCGTCCAGATGATGAGCATGGCGGAGGTGGGCATGAGATAGGGAACGAGCAGGATATTTCGAAAACCCGCGGCGTATTTCTGAATGGATGAGAGCATGGACGCGATTAAAAACGACGTCAGCCAAATCAGCGGCGCACAAATGACCGAAAGCTCCAGCGTGTTTTTAAGCCCCAGCCGGAACATTTCGTTAGACAGCACCCTTTTGTAATTGTCAAACCCGACAAAACCGTTTTGAAGCGTGCCGTCGGTCAGCGAGACCCATATGCCTCCGATAAACGGCCCGATGTAGAACAAAGCAAGCCCCGTAAGCCCAGGAAGCAAAAGCAGATATACGATTTTCTTTTTTCGGAACATAGAATTGCGCCTCCTTTCGGGGGTATCGTTCGTGTAACGCGGGAAATAAAACGCCTCCTCCGCAGAGAAAACGGGACGTTTGACTTATACAAAAACGTTTGCGCTTACCGCAGGGGACGACTTTCCCGCCCCACCTTTGCACTTCCCTACTCCAATCCCACCATCCTGCTGACTTCGAGAATCCTGTCAATCAATTGTCTTCCGTCAACCGATCCTCTTAGAAACTGGTCAAACGCGGCGTTAATAGGCTCGGAGGCGGCGTCCATATCCAGCCAGATTTCGCTTGCGGTTTCGATATCCTTTTCGTATATGTCAAGCGCATTCTGATCCACGTCATAAAGGAACGGAATCATACCCTCGCATGCCTGATACAGCCATTCAAGGAATTCCTCGGTTTCCCTTCTTTCCTTGCCGGTTTCGTATTCCAACTGCTTTTCATTGCGCTCAATCGCCTGCATATGGGATTCATACGCCTGCATGTAGCCGGAAGGAACCGGCTCCGCGTTCATCAGAAGGTCGGCTTTGTCGCGCCCCTCCATGTTTTCAAGGCAATAATCGATGTACCTGAGGGCATAATCGATC
This sequence comes from Clostridiales bacterium, assembly GCA_015056255.1. Lineage (GTDB taxonomy): Bacteria > Bacillota > Clostridia > Christensenellales > Aristaeellaceae > SFHK01. The sequence goes on from SVGP01000015.1 coordinate 21,425, forward strand.
TTCTCGGAATAGGGGTTGACGACCATGGCAAGGCCGGAATAGATGCCGACGGGGGAAAGCGCATCGGTCAGAGAAAGCGCATTCGACGAAACAAACGTCAGATACTTATAAGGGTAATGCTCCACGTGCGAGGACGGAAGCGGAGACAGATCAAAGGTGAATAAAAACGCGGGCTCAGAAAGGTGCTCGGGCGCGTCGATATAGTCTTCCATAAAGATCTGCGGAATGGCGAAATACGGCGCGACCACGTCCGACACTTCTTTTCCGATTTTCATGGTGTCGTCTAAAAGGCGGGCGATTTCATCGCGATTTTCAATCAGCTTTTCGCGGTCAATTCTGGAAAGCGCGATGGTTTCCTGCAGAATCGACTGTCTGATCAGGCCTATCGCTCGCCCCAACGTCACTTTGAAAAGACTGATGTCGTAATCAATTGCCAGATCGCCATAGTCATAGTCGAAATTTCGGATGAATTCAAAAAGCTCCGCATAGGTTTTCGGAAGATCGTCTTCTGTCAGACCCAGAAGCTCGGCCGCACGCACATCATAGCCGAGCGTATTTTTGCGCACGACCTGAATGGGCAAAATGGCAAGGCTGCCATTCTCATCCGCCATTCTTTCACTGACAAAGGGATACATGCTTTCGGCCATTTCCTTCGCCTTTTCGCTTTCAATCGGCACATAATAGCCCTTGTCCAGAATATTGTCCGCCATTTGAATGGGCACGATATAAATATCATAGCGACTGGAGGCAATGGTCATGTCGTTTGCAAACTGATCGAAGGCCGACTGCCCGCTCACCGTGCCGCCCGCTTCCTTTACATCGATTTCGATGTCCGGAATATTGGATCCCCTCGCGATGTTCGGGGGCGTTGTGCCGTCGGTCAGTACGGACAGATGCGTGACCGCCATTTCCTTCGTCGGATCAAAAACCTGAATCATTTTGCTGATGGTAAAAAGCTGTCCGTTTTTCAGTATCAGCGCCTGCGGGCTGATATCTTCGATTCTTCCAAAGGGCATAGCGGGCCTGCCCTCGGAAACCGCATACAGTAAATCGTAATCGCGGATAATCACGCTGTCGTGAACGGCGTCATAGGTCATAAGCGTATAGGCGGCGGGAAGCGCCGCTGCGGACAGGTAATCGCTGAGCGGTTCGGCCTCGCCCGTCTTCAGATCTTTTACAAACACGATGGAATTATCGCTGGATTTGCCCGTCGTCGCCTGCAAAAGCACCTTGCCCTCTTTATAGGGCTGCGCCGCATACGCATAATACGCGCCGGGAAGCGAAAGATCGCAATTTTCCCGCGCAAACGACTGTAAATCATAGCAGTTCAATACGGAAAGCTCAACATATCCGTCTTCTCCGTGAAAATTCACGTTTATGTAGATTTTTTCATCGTCCGCCCAAGCGTTCTCTACGGAAAAGATTCCCTTGATCTTCTGATCAGGCAGATATTCGGGAATGCACTTAAATACCGCGTGCGCCTGGCTGTCCGACAACGTCACTTCGTAAATCGCAGCCGTATACAGATGCACGAGGAAAATCCTGTCCCCACTGACCGCAATATTATAGTTGCCGTTTTCGATAAATTCCGTGTCCATCAAAAGCGCATCCGTCTTTTTCAAAAACGCCTTTACTTCCTCGTCATAGCCCGTGTGGTCATAAACAAGATCGTATTTGTGAAACACCCGGTTTTCATCGCACACAAAAATCGCCTCGTCCGGCGGACAAAAGCTGATAAATCCGTCCTTCCACACAGCGGAGGAGCGTAAAAATGCATTGCCCTCATACACGCTTTTGGGTGCGTCAAATGTCTCTGCGCTCGCCAAAAATGCAAGGCAAAGAAGCAGAGCAAGAATTATAAGAACCTTTTTCATGCAAATACACTCCTTTATTATGGGTTATTATAATAATAAATGTTAAATATGAATAATTAACATTTATTTTCCTTCAATTTTGATTATAGCGGACGCAATGATATTTGTCAACAATATTATCCTAAACATAAATCAGTGTACTAAAGTGCCAATGAACGGGGGGGATTTGGTAGATTTTAACAAAAATTATTAAGCCGTCTCCGGAATAAATCTCTGTTTTAAACAATAAAAATCAAGAGCTGCCTTCGCATGAAGACAGCCCTGTTTGTATGATCGGTTATTCATCTCCGTGACACACGCCCTTCATGGCGCAGCCGGAGCATCCGCAGGCGCAGCCGCCCTTTCCGGATTTTCTTTTTTTGATCTCTTTTGTGAGGACGAAAGCAAACAGTAAAACGACAATCAATAAAACGATGATTGTGGGTGCGTTCATAGAGCCTCCTTTTTATTCCTGATAGGGGTTTTTACGGACGGTGAGATAGACAAGGAGAATGAGAAGCGTAAGAGCCACAACAGTCCATACGGAGAATGCGCCGGTAAACACGAGACCCAGGCGGTACACGATCAGGGAAATCACGTAGGCGAACACGCACATGTAGGCGATGGCAAAGAAAGTCCACTTGCCGTTATTCATCTCGCGCTTGATCGCGCCCATCGCCGCAAAGCACGGCGCGCACAGAAGATTAAAGATCATGAAGGAGAAGGCGGCGAGCCTGCTGCCGTTAAAGAATTCCTGTCCGATCACGTTAAGGCCGCTTGCGTCGGCTGCTTCAACGAGCTCAAACGCCAGATCGGCATCCGCCATGGAGCTTAAGGAGCCAAATACGCCGACCACCTCTTCCTTGGCGACAAGGCCAAGCACCGTTGCAACGGCAGCCTGCCACGAGCCAAAGCCCAGGGGCTTAAACAGAACCGCGATGAAGGAGCCGATGACTTCAAGGATCGACGCGCCGGCATTTTCCTCGGTGATGTAATGGAAGCCGCCTTCAAAGGACAGGCTGTTCATCACCCAGATGATGATTGAGGCTAAAAGGATTACAGAGCCTGCGCGCTTTATAAAGCTCCAGCCGCGCTCCCACGTGGCGCGAAGAACGTTTCCGGGAACGGGGGCGTGATAGGCGGGAAGCTCCATGACAAACGGCGCGGGGTCGCCCGCAAAGAGCTTTGTCTTTTTAAGAAGAATGCCCGAAACGATGACGGCGCCAACGCCGATAAAGTACGCGGAAACCGCAATCAGAGGACTTCCGCCGAACAGCGCGCCCGCGATCATGCCGACGATGGGCATCTTTGCGCCGCAGGGGATAAAGCCTGTGGTCATGATGGTCATTTTTCTGTCACGGTCCTGCTCAATCGTGCGCGAGGCCATGATGCCGGGCACGCCGCAGCCGGTGGCAACCAGCATGGGGATGAACGATTTTCCGGACAGGCCGAATTTTCGGAACACTCGGTCCATGATGAAGGCGATTCGGGCCATATAGCCGCAGTCTTCCAGCATGGAAAGAAGCAGAAAGAGAATGAGCATCTGGGGAACAAAGCCAAGAACTGCGCCCACGCCGCCGATTGCGCCGTCGGCAATCAGGCTTACAAGCCATCTGGCAACGCCGATACTCTCAAGCGCGCTTGTAACGCCCGGAACGATCCACTCGCCAAAGAGCGTGTCGTTCATAAAGCCGACCGTCCAGTCGCCGATGGAGCCGATGGAAAGATAATACACAAGCCACATAACCGCGACAAAAATCGGAAGGGCAAGAATGCGGTTGGTGACGACTCTGTCGATTTTGTCAGACAGGGTCAGCTTTCCCTGAGACTTTTTCTTATAGCATCTTTTCATCACCTGAGCGATGTAGATGTAGCGTTCATTGGTGATAATACTCTCCGCGTCGTCGTCCATCTCCTCTTCGGCATTGGCGATGTCCTTTTCGATATGGGAAAGCTTATCTTCGGAGAGGGAAAGCTGTTCAAGCACGTTTTTGTCTCGCTCGAAAATCTTGATGGCGTACCATCTCTGCTGTTCAAGGGGCAGATGATGAACCGCGGCTTCCTCGATGTGAGCAATGGCGTGCTCAACGCAGCCGGAGAAGGAGTGCATGGGCTGGGTCTTCGCGCCTTTTGCAGCCTCGATGGCGGCTTCAGCTGCGACGAGCGTGCCTTCGCCCTTAAGCGCGGAAATTTCAATCACTTTGCAGCCCAGCGCTTTTGAAAGTTCGTCAATATTGATCTTGTCGCCCCTTTTTCTCACAACGTCCATCATATTGATGGCGACAACCACGGGAATGCCGAGCTCGGTCAATTGGGTCGTGAGATACAGGTTTCTTTCAAGGTTCGTGCCGTCTACGATGTTTAAAATCACGTCCGGCCTTTCGCCGATCAGGTAATTTCGCGCGACCACCTCTTCAAGCGTATAGGGCGACAGGGAATAGATGCCCGGAAGGTCGGTCACGATCACGTTTTCGTGCTTTTTGAGCTTGCCTTCCTTTTTTTCAACCGTAACGCCCGGCCAGTTGCCGACATACTGGTTTGCGCCGGTCAGGGCGTTGAAAAGCGTGGTTTTTCCGCAGTTCGGATTTCCCGCAAGGGCGATTCGAATGTTCATGGATGCGTCCTCTCCTTATGTAGGTTAGATGATTCTAACCTTGATCCTTATAAATGGAGGCTTTTTCAAAAGCCCCCGTTATTCCACTTCAATCAGCTCGGCGTCGGCCTTGCGGATGGAAAGCTCATATCCGCGCACCGTGATCTCAATCGGATCACCCAGCGGCGCAAGCTTTCTTACGTAAACCTCTACGCCCTTCGTGATGCCCATGTCCATGATGCGGCGTTTGACTGCGCCTTCGCCCATCAGCTTTTTAATCACAGCTGTCTGGCCGACCGATACTTCCTTAAGCGTTTTCATCTCGTATTCCTCCGATCAAACCATGATTTTCTGCGCCATTTCGCGGCTGATCGCCACGCGCGCTTCCTTCACCTTCACGATGACGTTTCCGCCGATCACGTTCATTACCATTACTTCCGATCCTGCAACAAAGCCAAGGTTTTCAAGGTGCTTTTTCACATCCGGCTTTCCCGAAATTCTTAAAACAATACGCTCTTCGCCTGCGTCCAAAACCGTCAGCGGCATCATGGCTCCACTCCCTTATCCCGTAATAAGTTAGATAGTTATAACTGAACGCCTTTCAAATAGTTAGCTTGAGCTAACCATAATTAGAATACACTAACTCGACCAGATTGTCAAGCGAAAGCCATGTTAAATATCTCTAACCTCCAGAAATTCTATGCGCTTCTGCCACAAATTGACAAACCCTGCGTAAAATGCTATCATGCTGACAGCAATATTATCCTATTATAGAGGAGAAAGCGACATGAATTTCAAACGCACAAAGCTCGCCGCCTACAGCGCGTATTTCACCATGTCCTCCATTTTCAGCCTGCCGCCGCTTCTGTTTGTTACCTTCAGAAACCTGTACGGCATTTCCTATACGCTTTTGGGAACGCTGGTGCTTACGAACTTTGTAACACAGCTAACGGTGGATCTCATTTTCACCGTGTTTTCAAAGCATTTTAATGTCAAGAAGATTGTTCGAATCATGCCGCTCATCACCTGTCTGGGACTTCTCATCTACGCCCTTGCGCCGGTTATTTTTGCTTCCCGCGTATATCTGGGCCTGTTGACCGGCACCGTGATTTTCTCGGTTGCCGCAGGTCTTTCGGAGGTGCTTTTAAGCCCGGTCATCGCAGCCATTCCCTCCGATACGCCCGACCGCGACATGAGCATGCTTCATTCGCTGTACGCCTTCGGCGTGTTCACCGTGGTCGTCATCACAACTGTATTCATGAAGATCTTTGGGCATGAAAACTGGCCGTATCTTACGGTGTTTTTCGCGCTTTTGCCTGTGATTGCGTCCGTTCTTTTCATGCTTTCGCCGATGCCGGATATGAACAAGGGAAGCGAAGAAAACGCCGCCACCGCCGGACAAAAGCGCGCGCTTTCGATGGCGTTATGCGTGCTTTGCATCTTCTTTGGAAGCTGCGCCGAAAACACGATGAGCAGCTGGATGAGCGGCTTTATGGAAAAATCGCTTCACATCGATAAGGCGATGGGCGATCTTCTGGGCATGGCGGCGTTTGCCATCCTCCTGGGTCTTACCAGAATTGGCTACGCCCGCTTCGGAAAAAACATCGCCCGCGTGCTTGCAATCGGCATGCTGGGCGCATTTGTCTGCTATCTTTTTGCCGGGCTTTCGAACTGCGTGCCCGTTGTGTTTGCAGCATGCATATTAACCGGCATTTTCACCTCCATGCTCTGGCCGGGATCGCTCATTTTCATGGAGGAAAACGTGCCGGGCGTTGGCGTTGCCGCCTATGCGCTGATGGCAGCCGGAGGAGACCTCGGCGCGTCGTTTGCGCCGCAGCTGATGGGCGCGGTGACGGATGCGGTTTCCCAAAGCGCGTTTGCCGCGCATCTGAGTGAAAAAACCGCCCTGACCTTGGAGCAAATCGGCATGAAGTGCGGCATGCTGGTCACGTCGCTTTTTCCGATATTGGGCTTTGTCGTGCTTTTGATCGCCGTTTCTCACTTTAAAAAGATTAAATCGCGCTGACTTAGCCGGAAACCAGAATTAAACCCCGCATGCACCCTGTGATATCATTCATACATGCTTCAGGAAAGGAGAATCCCTCATGCTCAAATACGCATACATCCGCGGTGTCAGCAAGCGCACTGGCGTGCCCGCGCTTGATAAAGATCTTGTTCGAAAGCCCTTAAACGAGCTGACCGAAAATGACAAGGAAATCCTTGAAAAGGCTGGCCGCGAAGCAGAGCTTAAGCTGTACCGCTTTAAAAATCTGGGCGAGCTGCCCCGCGTTCAAAAGGCAATCGGGTTTTTAAAGGGCGTGTGGCCGGAAAGCCTGTTGGACGTTGGAAGCGGACGAGGCGTTTTCCTTTTTCCGTTTCTGGAGGCGTTTCCCTATGTGTCTGTCACAAGCGCGGACATTCTTGACTACCGCGTGGAATTCTTAAGAGATATTGCACTGGGCGGTATTGAAACCCTGACTGCAGTTCAGGAAAACATTGTCACTTGGAACGCGCCGGACAAAAGCTTTGACATTGTCACCATGCTTGAGGTTTTAGAGCACATCCCAGAGGTGGAAAAGGCGATTTTCAACGCCGTGCGCCTAGCCAGACGCTACGTAGTTGTGTCCGTTCCGAGCAAGGAGGACAACAATCCTGAGCACATCCATCTTTTAACCAAAGACATTTTGACCGATCTTTTCACGCGCGCCGGGGCCAAAAGCCTGCATTTCGACGGCGTAAACGGCCATCTTTTCATGACCGCGCGCGTTTGACCCAAGGAGGGATTTATAATGAAAGGCGATTACACCATCATCAAATACCCGCGCACGCACCACATTGAGGGTTCGCGCCTGCAGGCGGGCGATGAAGACTTAAGCCAGATACCGTTTGAAGAATTTTTAGGAAGGCACCTCGTCATCGAAGAAAAAATCGACGGCGCAAACACTGCCGTTTCCTTTGACGGAGAGGGAAACCTCCTTCTTCAAAGCCGCGGCCACTACTTAACCGGCGGCTACCGCGAAAAGCACTACAATCTCTTTAAGCAGTGGGCCGGCGTTCACAAAGACGCGCTTTATTCCGCGCTTTCCTCGCGCTATGTCATGTACGGCGAGTGGATGTACGCAAAGCACTCCATTTATTACGACGCGCTTCCGCATTATTTTATGGAGTTTGACATTTTAGACCGCGAAACGGACAAGTTTCTGGATACGCCAGCGCGGCGCGAAATTATCAAGAGTCTTCCCGTCTGCTCGGTGCCCGTTCTGGGCGAGGGGATTATCAAGAAAAAGGACGACGTCATGAAGCATCTTGGAAACAGCCGCTTTATCACCGAAAACCATCTTGAAAATCTGAGACATGCCGCCGAGCGCGAAAAGCAGGACGCGGACAAAATCCTTCGCGAAACAGACGCCTCCATGACCATGGAAGGGCTGTACCTTAAAATCGAAGAAAACGGCGAAGTTGTAAAACGCGCAAAGTTTGTTCGCGCCAGCTTCCTTCAGACCGTTGAGCAATCCGGCTCGCATTGGCTGGAACGCCCGATCATCCCCAACGGCACCACCCACACCATCGACGAAATGTTCATGCCGACTCTTTAAAGGAGAAAGAAATGTACCCCAAGAAATTTGAATGCGTTTTGAAATGCCTTCCGAAGCCGCCGGAATTTGCCTTTGATTTTGACGGCCTTTTCAAAACGCCACTTGGAAGCATTTTAAAGGATATGCAAAAAACGCCCCAAAATCCCGCATGGCACGCCGAGGGCGATGTGTGGGCGCACACGAAAATGGTGTGCAGAGCGCTTTGTGAAATCAGCGAATTTCAAACGCTTCCGATTGATGAAAGAAATGCCCTTGCCCTCGCCGCGCTTTTGCACGACGCAGGAAAACCGCTCGCCACGCGCGAGGAAAACGGCGAACTCGTCTCACCGGGCCATGCGCTCAAGGGCGCAAACCTCACCCGCGCCCTTCTGTGGCGCGATTTGGGCCTGTCCGGAAAAAAGGAATATCAGTCTTTCCGGGAAGGCGTGTGCTTTCTGATTCGCTACCATACCCAGCCCGCGCATATCCTTGAAAACGCAGACCCCGCCCGCAAAGCGCGGAAAATCGCGGAAAACGGATCGCTTTCAAAATATTTTTCGCTTAAAAATCTGTGTCTTCTGGCGCAAGCCGACGAAGTCGGCCGCATAAGCCCGGAAAAAGCCGAGCGTATCCAGAATGTTGAGCTTGCAAAAGCCGCCTGCATTGAGTCCGGCGCATATGAATCCCCTTATCCGTTCCCCTCGCCCGTCACAAAATACGCCTATCTTTCCGGAAAAAACGTGTGGGAAGATCAGAATCTTTTCGACGACACATGGGGCGAGGTCATTCTCTTGTCCGGCCTGCCCGGAACCGGCAAGGATACCTACATAAAAAAACATTTTCCAAACCTTCCCGTCGTCTCCTTAGACGACATCCGCCGTGAAATGGGCGTAAAGCCCGGCGAAAACCAGGGTGTTGTCGTTCAGGCCGCCCACGAAAAGGCGAAGGAGCTCCTTCGCAAAAAGCAGCCCTTCATCTGGAACGCCACCTCTCTCATTCCCGCCCTTCGAAAAACGCAGGTATCCCTTTTTGAAAACTACGGCGCAAGCGTCAAAATCCTCTTCCTAGAAACAGAGTGGGCGGAAAACCTCAAAAGAGACGCCGAAAGAAAACACACCGTTTCTGAAAAAGTGATCGCCGATATGCTTTCCCGCTTCATCCCGCCCGAAGCCTTCGAAGCAAGAGAAGTTGAGTGGGTGATCACTTGATAAAGGAAAAATCCATGCTGACCGCATTTTTCGACCGAGACGGCACCATCGCCAAGGATTATCCCGACGAAGTCTGGACAAACGTCATGGATATTAAACTCGTGCCGGGAGCAATCGATGCCATGCGTTTTCTAAGAAACAAGGGCTACGAAATCGTCATTCTGACCAACCAGTACATTATCGGGGAAGGGTATATTACTTATCACCAGTATGAGATGTACACCCAAAAGCTACTCGAAACGCTGAAAAGCAAGGGAATAGAAATCAAAGATATATTCTTCTGTCCCCACGCAAGATCTGTCAATTGTACCTGCAGAAAACCAGCAGTCGGCATGATTGAAAATGCAATTCAGAAATATCCCGATATTGATATGTCAAGGGCTTTGATGGTAGGCGACAGCGAATGTGATATTATGCTTGCCAAAAATCTGAATATCCCAGTATTCGCAATTTCACATAAAAACGCATACGAAAAATGCATAACCCTTGATACAATAAAGGATTTTGAAAAGGCATTCTGCGAGTATTTCAAAATGAACCATTATAAAACCAGAAGTTTGTAAACGGCTGCGATCAGTCACCTTCGGCGCCGTCTCTCCCAAACGGAGAGTCAAGCGCATAAATGAGCGTTTACCGGAAGTATTATATATCTGCCGCTTCAAAATTCATTTTTCGTTTCAGATATTTTTTCGCTTTACGAATAAATAATTTGATTTTCCTATTGCATTTGGCATGCAATTGTGTTATAATAATCTGCGTCGGGTGAAAAGCCGAGAAATTTCATAATTTTTCTTTCGACCATATGGAGGAGTCGCCTAGCTTGGTCGAGGGCGCACGACTGGAAATCGTGTAGGCGTCAAAAGCGTCTCGAGGGTTCGAATCCCTCCTCCTCCGTAAAAATCCTGAACAAAAGTTCAGGATTTTTCATAATAAAGGGATCAGAATAAATCTGATCCCTTTATTATTTCATATCGCAAAGCGACATTTCATTCAACCCTGATCAGAAAAAGTGTAACTTTTTCCACCGTTTAAACGACTAAAATATACATCATAAAAGGAGTGATCGTATGTTCAAACGTATAATCCTTTTTGGAATGATTTTGTCTGTTTTATTGTCGGGCGTTTATACACGCGCGGTTGTACTTTTTGAGGCGCAGGATCCCACGCGCGTACCCATGCCCGATCAGGCAGACTACCTGTCTGAGGATGGCGAATTTGATTATGAGGCGTATGACAAGGCGTATATGGCGTGGCTTGAAGATGACAGACAGAAGTTTCTTTCCGGAGATGAATCAGCATCTCTGACGGCATATGCTATTCAGGCGGCCAGAGAAATTCTTGCGCGTGAAGATCAGAAAAACAAGGTGTTTTCACCGGTTAATCTGTATCTTGCGCTGTCGATGCTTTCCGAAATCACGGGCGGCGACACGCAAAGCGAGATTCTATCCCTTCTGGACGCTGAAAATATCGAAACGCTCCGAAGACGCGCAAACGCGATCTTCCTTTCCATCTATGAAAACGACGGGCAGACGACCAGCATTCCCGCCGCATCCATCTGGCTTCGAAACGACATTTCGTACAAGCCGGACGCGCTTGAATACCTTTGTAAGGATTACTTCGCTTCATCCTTTGCAGGCACGATGGGCGACAGCGAATACGACAGGGAAATCCAATCGTGGCTCAACGAAAAAACAGGCGGGCTCCTTGAGGAGCAGGCAAAGAACATTACCTTTGACCCCGATACCATCATTTCGCTTGCAACCAGCCTGTATTTCAAGGCTGGATGGACAGGCGAATTCAGCAAAAGCAACACAAAAACCGACGTTTTCCACGCCGTCAAAGGCGATCAGCAGACGGAATTTATGCATAAAGGCGGCTCGGACACCTATTATTGGGGTGAAAATTTCGGCGCGGTGGCATTGTCTATGACCAACGGCGGCAAAATGTGGTTCATTCTGCCGGATGAAGGTATATCGCCCGAAAGCCTTTTTGAAAACGAGGCTGTCCTTCGCCTTACAACTGATCCCGCCGCATGGCAGAACCAGACGCGCCTCATCATCAATAAAGCTATCCCGAAATTCGACGTAACGGGCGAAAACGATCTGATCCAAAGCTTAAAAAACCTCGGCGTTCAGCTGGCCTTCGACCCTAAAAAGTCAGATTTCACGCCCCTGACCGACATTCCCGAAATCGCCGTTTCCAAAGCCCAGCACGACGCGCGCGTGAAAATCGACGAAAAGGGCGTGGAAGCCGCAGCTTACACCGTAATCATGGCATATGCAACCTCCGCACGTCCGCCGGAGGAGAAAATGGACTTTATCGTCGACCGCCCGTTTGCCTTTTTGATCACGTCGGACGATGGTTTTCCCTTGTTTACGGGGATTGTGAATACGATAGAAAATTAAAAAATCACAGGAATTGCTCCCGTGATTCATAAAAGGAAGTGTTTTCGTGGTGAAACGAGTCATTATTATCTGCGTGATTTTATGTATTTTGCTGTTGGGTGTTTTTTCAGTATTGGCATATACGGAGTTCATTTCAAAAAACGACTACCCTGCCAAAAAAGTTACCCTTGCCTATGAGGATTCATTGATCGCTTGTACGGCACAGTCGGCTAAAGAGCTTCTTGGTCATGAAGATCAGGCCAATAAGGTCTATTCGCCGGTCAACATCTATCTTGCGCTGTCCATGCTTTCCGAAATCACGGGCGGCGATACGCGAAGCGAGATCTTATCCGTTTTGAATGTTGAAAACATCGAAACCGTCCGAAAGCACGCAAAAGAGATTTATGAATCCGTCCGTGAAGAAGGCGAAAGGACAACCAGCTTACCCGCCGCATCCATCTGGCTTCGAAACGACATTCAGTATAAGCCGGACGCGCTTGAAGCCCTTGTGAATGATTACTTTGCTTCTTCCTTTGAAGGCGTAATGGGCGATCCAGAATTCGACCTGCAGCTTCAGTCATGGCTCAACGAGAATACCGGCGGACTTCTTGAGGAGCAGGCGAAGGGTCTCTCCTTTGACGAAGACACCCTCATTGCGCTTGCGGCCAGTCTGTATTTCAGGGCGGAGTGGAACGACGTATTTTCTGAAAGCAGCACGAAAACCGACGTTTTCCACGCTGTAAGCAGCGACAGGCAAGCTCAATTCATGCACAAGGGAGACTCGGGCACCTATTATTGGGACAAAAAATTCGGCGCAGTTGCGCTCCCTCTTTCAAACGGCGGAAAAATGTGGTTCATATTGCCGAATAAAGGCGTATCGCCCGAAAGCCTTTTTGAAAGCGACGCCATCCTTCGCCTCACAAACGATCCCGGCGCATGGAAAAAGCAGAAACACCTCATCATCAATAAAGCCATCCCGAAATTCGACGTAACCGGCGAAAACAACCTGGTTGAGAGCCTTCAAAACCTCGGCGTTCAGCTTGCCTTTGATATCACAAAATCGGATTTCACGCCCCTTACCGATTTCCCCGATATCTATGTTTCCAAAGCGCAGCACGATGTACGCGTGAAAATCGACGAAAAGGGCGTGGAAGCCGCAGCCTACACCGTCATTATACCGGTGCTCGGCTCCACCCGCTTCCCCGAGAAATCAATGGACTTTATCGTCGACCGCCCATTTGCATTTGTCATTACGTCGGACGACGATCTTCCCTTGTTTGCGGGCGTTGTGAATGAGGTTAAATAGATAATGCTGTATGCGTTCAAAACATCTGCAGGGAACGGTCTATGTGCCGTTCCTTTTTTATGTGTATAAAAATGTCAGGAACGGCACATAGGCCGTTCCCTACAAAGCATGAAGAACATTTCAGACCTTGGCTCTCCGTTTGGGAGAAAAGCCGCCGGAGGCGGCTGAGAGGGTTTCTTCGTAAATCGCCGCTAATCTATTTGATACTTTCTTCCGTCTATAACGAGCGTCGTCTCGTCTTTCCAATGAATCTCCATATCTTCAAATTCGCCCCATTCACCGGTGTATATCGTTTTTTCCGGTCTTTCGATGCGGAAGGGGCCTAAATCGATTACCGGTTTTCCGATCACCTTCACCTGCGTGCTTCCGCCCAAAGCGCCCTGATCGTTATCGATCAGATGCGCAACATACCTTTGATCGGGCGACGGAATTTCATTTACAATCGTGATTTTTCCGAAATCCTTAAAGATCATCCGAAACGGCGCAATTGCAATGACCGGAAGCAACATAAGGACGCAAAGCAGAAGTGCGATCACCCGAATCACGCGTGATCGCACAAAGCGAATCAACAGAAAAAGTGCCATCAAAACGCACGCGATATTTAAAATCAAAAACAGGAGAAACTCGTTTCTGAATAAAAACATCGTAGCGCACGCAATGAAAGACAAGACGCAAAGGGTAATCGTCAGCCCAAATCCTACGCCAAGCCGCGGCGATTTGTTTTTAACAAACAGTATGCACGCAGAAAGCATTGCGCCTATACATACAACGAAAATAGCATAAAGGCATGCGCTGCTGAAGAAAAAACCGAGGCTGTCCATAATCAGCAGCGTCATCGGCAAAACAATGCTGCCCGTCAGACATCCGGCGCATACAATTTTACTGTTTTTTGCCATATAAAATGCTCCTTTTCCCGAATCGCAGATAAGTGCTGCGGGCAACAAACTACATCTTTCCGCTCCAGCCCCATTTTATAAGCCAACCGGCGAATAACAGAACCGCACAAAAGGCCGCGCCCATATCGGGTTCGAAATACCGGGGATTGCGCATGCAGACGACTCGACATAGACAACAAAAATGAATGCTGAAATACAAATTACGCCGCCTATCACCGTACAGATTTTTGCACGGGCGGGTATTTTTTCTTTTGGCAGTTTCTTCATGCATTTTTCTCCTTGATTCATAGAAGCTGCCAGGTAAAACGGTGGCCTCAAACCCTCTGCGGAAGAGTTGTCGCTGAAGGCGACTGAGAGGGTACTTCGCAACATTTTTCTTTACGCCAGCTGCTCAATGAGCCTGAGCACATGTTTAAGCTCTTCCGGCTTAATCTTGTCGCACGGAACGCCTTTTTTGATGCAATCCAAAAAGTACAGAATTTCATCGTCGTAGGCGTTGGTTGCAGGCACATAGCCGTCGCCTTCGATGGAGGCTTCGCTGCAGGGGGTGGAAACCTTTCCGTTCTGCTCGTAAACGGTCAGCTTTCCATCCTTGTATTCGAGAACCGCCCGTTCAAACTGGAAGCGGAAGGAACACTGGAACACGTAGTCGCAGTCGTACCATGCGGCCTCAGCGGCGATAAAGAAATCGGGATACTGATAAATGGCCTCGAAATAATCCTGCTCTTTGTTCTTCGCGCGGAAACGCTGCATGTTTTCGGGGTTTCCGAACGCGTAGAGGATGAAATCCAAATCGTGAATGTGAAGATCAAAGGGAACCAGTCCGCTTCTTTCGGGGTCGCGCATCCAGTCGTCCCAGGAGAAAATGGGCGTTCTTCCAAGGCGCGTCATTCGGCCGGACATGAGGCGGCCGTATTTTCCGCTCTCATAGGCTTCCTTCAGATACAGATATTCCTTCCAGAATCTGACAACCTGCGCGATCATCACGTTTTTACTATTTTTCTTCGCCGCGTCATACATCCTGTCGATGTCCTCGATTTTCAGGGACGCAGGCTTTTCACAGATAACGTGCTTGCCCGCTTCAAGCGCCTTCACGGCGTAATCCGCATGCAGATATGTGGGAAGACAGATGTCCAGAATGTCAAATTCCTCGTTTGCCGCCATTTCCTCGTAGGAATAATACGCCTTACAATTCATATCCTCGGCAGCCTTGTCCGCGTTTTCCTTTCGAATGTCGCAGACCGCAACCACTTCGATATCCTCAATCTTTTTCCAGCACGCGCGATGCGCATTGCTGATGCCGCCCATACCAAGCATTGCAACTTTCATAATATCGCTTCTCCTTTGAAAAAATACTTTTTCACCATTATAGCGGAGGCCGTGAGAAATGGCAAGCGGTTTTGAAGGATTTCTTCATGTAAAATATTATCGTTTTTCGATAAATCATTATTGACAATCGAGATTTTCTGTATATACTTAAATCGTAAACAAACGTTTGGTTCTCTCTCTCTCTCAGTCAAAATCTCCGATTTTGACAGCTCCCTCATCAGAGGGAGCCAAAGAGTACGAAGAAAAAAAGGAGGCTGTCATATGGAACAAAAAACCTTATCAAAATGGATTACATTCGCGCTTCTGGGCGGGGCGATCATCGGATTTATCATTTTCTTTGTCATCATTCCTGTGTACGGAAAAAACCTTCTTGAAAGTTATCCCGAATTTTCAAACCGTTTCTGGCCATGGCTGATTTTTCTGTGGGTGTTTGCGATCCCCTGCTACGCGGCGATCATTGCGGGGCTGAAAATCTCAAGACGCATCGGACTTGACCAGTCGTTCTGCATGGAAAACGCTGCGTCGCTTAAGACGATTGCCTGCCTCGCGGCGGGCGATACCGCGTTTTTTGCGCTTGGAAATGGTGCTCTGCTGCTCATGAACATGAGCCATCCGGGGGTCATGCTTGCGTCCTTGTTTGTTGCCTTCATCGGCTTTGCCGTGACGATTGCCTCCGCCGCGCTTTCGCATCTGGTGAAAAAAGCCGCGATTCTGAAGGAAGAAAACGATTTTACAATTTAGGAGGCAGGCATGAAAGGCGAAATTATTTTTAATATCGACGTTATGCTCGCCAAGCGAAAAATGAGCCTGACCGAGCTTTCCGAGAAGGTGGGCATCACGATTGCCAATATGTCCATTCTCAAAACCGGCAAAGCCAAAGCGATTAAAATTTCAACGCTTTTGAAACTCTGCGAAATTCTGGACTGCGAAGTCGGCGATCTTCTGGAATACCGCAGGGGCGATGAAGAATGAAGTCAAAGTGCAGAGGCTGTCTGACTTTAATGGCTTTTTTTCTTTCTCTGCCGGTGCTTCTTTATCTCGTATTATATCTGTGTAATGATACTTCGAATTTCGATCAGGATTCCTTCGACCCTGAAACCAGCGGTATCGTGAAAGTGATGACGGTAAGCGACGGCGGAATGTGGCACGAACCGGGAACCTTCTTTTACACACTTGCAGACCACAAGCGCATACAGTCCAGCGACGCTTTTGAACCGGATAAAATGAGCGTGTATGACGCCTCTTCAAGCACCCGCTCCTACATTGAAAACGGAAAAGTCGCAAACCGTGTAAGCCGCATTCGGGTTTTGGATGAAAACAACAAAAAGGTTCCCGTTACACAGGAATTCGGCGATATCGTTCACCTCGCATCTCAGATCAATCACGACATTATGGTTTTAAAAATTCTGAAAACCGAGGCGCATACATTTGTCTATACAGAATTGAACGTGAACCTGTGGACGCCCTGTACGCTTTATTCCTATAACCCCGAAACCCGTTCGCTTGCAGAGATTTATGAATGGGACGACCAAAAAGTCACGGCAATCAAGGTTCTCAATCCAGAGCTGCTATCAAAACTCAGCCCTTCCTTAAAGCTTCCCGCTTCAAAAGAAACATCGGCTACCCAATGATCCGTATACGACAAAACAGATCTTTCTTCCACCTTTACAGTGGATGAGAGATCTGTTTTCTAATGGGCTGTTGTGTATCTGCAATTTCTTAATGCTCCCGGATCCACACCCGCATATCGCCTTTTTCGCGATTACCCCAGGCAAAATAGGGAATGAGGCGAATGAGCGCGGGTGCGCAGGAAAGGCGCGGGGAATAGAGCTGATCCGGTATCTTTTGCGCCTTGCCTTCGGCGGTCAGATCGATCATGCCATCAAAGGCAGAATTTTCACTGATTCTGATTTCGGCGTTTTCCGGGAGAATGAGCGCGGAAAGGTCGCCTTCGTGATCCGCCGACTCCACGCAGTAAACGATCGGGCCGCGTTTGACGGCAACTTTTCCTGCTGCGTCTCGCACGCGGGGATTCGCGTGCATGCGCTGAATCGGCATATCGAAAGTGATTTCCGCTGAATCGCCGCTTTGCCACTGCCTTTGGATGTGCGCATAGCTGTTTTCTATCGGGAATTCTTCCTTTTGACCGTTGATCCTCACAGTGAAGTTTTCTGCAAAACACGGAACATGAACAGCAAGCGTAAAGGATGCCTTATCCGAAAAATCGTATTTTGCGTATCCTTCCCACGGATATTTGCTTTCAACCGAGATTTTTCCGAATTTTGTGTCCGCCTCGCAACCAATCGGAAGATGGCTGAAGAGCGTGGATTCATCCTCCGTGAAGAGGTATTTTCCAAGCGACGCAATCAAGCGCGCCAGGTTCGGCGGACAGCATGCGCAGGCATGCCATGCGGGGCGTTGAGGCAAAGCGTGCTCATAACCAGCCGCTTTTCCTGAAACGCGCATGTCAACCGTAAGAGGATTGACGTAGAAAAACCGTTTGCCGTCCAGCTGCATGCCGGAAAGCGCGGCGTTAAAGAGCTCAAGCGCCATTAAATCGGCATATTTTCCGTCCGGCTTTATGGAAAGCATATTGTGAGCGAAAAAAACCATGGCGACAGATGCGCAGGTTTCGCCGTAGCAGCGGTCGGAGGGCAGATCATAGTCGGCGGTGAACGATTCATGGATGGGTGTGGAACCGATGGCCCCGGTTATGTACATCTGTTTTTGGGTGATGTTTTCAAACATTTTTACGCAGGCTGCAATCATTTCATTGTCGCCAGTTTCACCCGCTGCATCCGCCATCGCCGTCAGCATGTACATCTGCCTTACCGCATGTCCGCGCGCAACGGTCTGCTTTCGAACGGGGACGTCGGACTGGTTGTAGGCGGCGTCGTTCGGGTCGATGTCGTAGCCGCCATAGTGCGTGCCGGGGTGCGTGGGCGTATGGCGTTTGAACCACTCGGAATCCTGCCCGCGAAGATCCAAAAAACGCACAGCCATGCGCTTGTATTTTTCGTCTTTGGTCGCGTGATAAAGCCGCATAAGGGCAATTTCGATTTCCTGGTGGCCGGGCATGCCATCCTCGTGCATGAATTTTTCGCAGATGTGATTGGCAAAACGGATGGCAATTTTGAAAAGCTCATCCTTTCCTGCGGCTTCATGAAGGGCCACTGCAGCTTCGATCAGGTGGCCTGCACAGTAAAGCTCGTGGCATTCGAGCAGGTTTTTCCATCGGTTTTCCTTTTCTTTCACTGTGAAATAGGTATTTATGTACCCATCCGCCTGCTGACAGCGTCCGATCAGATCAACAACCTCGTCTACGCGTTTTTCAAGAAGCGGATCGCACTTCAGCTGAAGCGAATACGCAGCCGCCTCCAGCCATTTGTATACGTCGCTGTCCTGAAACACCATTCCGTAAAACTCGCCCGTCACCTCGCCTGAGGCCATCTTAAAATTTGTGATGGCGTTGGATTTCTCCGCGCCTTCCACCTCATCCCGAAGGATTTTTTCCATGTAGGGAATGGTTACGTCGGTCATCAGACGCTGGCGGGGTGACCAGAAAGCGTCTGTGATTCTGACCCTGTTTACGGGGATTTCGCGCCTTCCCATACTGCCTCCTTAATTTTTCATGCCGGTCATGACAATGCCTTCAACAAAATATTTCTGCCCGATCAGGTAGAAAACAATGCCGGGGATGAACGAAAGACAGGTTGCGCACATGATGGACGACCAGTCATCGTTGAACGAGCCTTTGAAGATGTTAAGACCCAAGGCCAGTGTATACTGATCGCGGCGGGTGATGTAGGTGACCTGCTGAAGAAGATCGTTCCACAGCTCGATGAATTTTAAAAGCCCCACAACGATCATCGCCGACTTGATGGCGGGTACGATGATATAGACAAGGATTCTGAAATAACCGCAGCCGTCGATTGTCGCCGCCTCGTCAAGCTCTCTGGGCACGGTTTTGACAAACTGGCGGATGAGGAAAATGTTGAACGCGCCGCCGCCGCAGAAATGCGGCAGAATCAGCGGCCAATAGGTGTTGACCAGACCAACCTTTGCCCACACGACGAAAAGCGGAATCAGAGTGACCATCGAGGGCAGAAGCATCGAGCCTACGCACAACGTAAACAAAAACTTTTTGCCCCTGAAGCGCAGACGCGCAAACGCGTAGCCGCCCATGGTCGCGGTGATCACCGCACCGATGACCGCAGGCACCAGAATGGTCATGGTGTTTCCCAAAAAACGCCAGTATTCAAACACCTTGAGCGTCTCTTTATAGTTGGAAAAGCGCCAGTTGGGCGGCGTAAATGCCGGAGGATAGGCGTACAACTCGCCGTTGGACATGAGAGAGGAGCGAAAGATCCAGTAAATGGGAAACATGACAACAATGCCCATCAGGATCAGGGCAGCAATTGCGAGGATGTTTGCGGCCTTTTCCCGCCTGCGCTTCGAGGCAAGACGAGCGGATTTTCTGCATGTAAAAATCATTCCTTATCATCCCCCTCGTAGAAAATCCAGCCCTTGCTGGTGGCAAACAGGATGGCGGTGAACACCGCAATCAATATAAATAAAATAACCGCAATCGCGCTTCCGTAGCCGTATTTATGGCTCTTGAACGCCTGCTGATACAGCATAAAGCACATATAGTAGCTGCCGGTGCCCGGGCCGCCCTTGGTGAGGGACAAGGCGGGCGTGATGACCTGCAGATTGGATACAAGGCTCATAAGAAGATTGTAGAAAATAATGGGCGTCATGCAGGGAATGGTGATTTTCCAGAATCTCTGCCACGCGTTTGCGCCGTCGATTTCCGCCGCCTCGTGATAGGTGCGGGGTACGTTCTGAAGACCGGCTAAGAAAATGACAATCAGGTTTCCGCTCAGCCACACGGCGATGAACGCAAGCGAGGGCGTGACGAGCGTGCTCGAATCCAGAAACTTGATCGGAGCAAAGCCCAGAAGGCGCACGATATAGTTGATAAAACCGTGGTTGAAGTCATACAGCCACTTCCAGCCCAGATAAACCGCCATTGCAGGCAGCACATAGGGCAGATAATAGATGGCTCTGAAAAAACTTCGGGCGGGAATTTTTCGGTTCAGAAGCAGCGCGATCATCATCGAATAGACGATCGACAATGTGACAGACATGAGGGAGTATTTGAGCGTCACAAGAAGGGAATCATAGAATTTTGTGTCGCTTGTAAACAGTTTTATGTAGTTAAAAAGCCCTTCATACTGCATCTCGCCCAACCCGTCCCAGCTGAAAAGGCTCAGGGCGAAGGATGCAATCATCGGAAGATAGGTAATGCATACAAGGCCGATCACGGAGGGCAAAAGGCAAAGCCATGCCGTGCGTGTTTCGGCCTTATTGTATTTTACAAGTTTTTTTATCGGCTTAACGGTCATACCCGCTTCCTCCGTTCACAGCCGGCAGCAAGGAAGGGGAACGCAAATGCGTTCCCCCTGCGTTTGTCCGGATATTGATTTAGTCTACCACGATGGCTTCGCAAAGCTCGGGATAAATTTCGTTGATAACGTCCTCAGCCGTTCTCTCGCCGCTCCATACGCTCTGAAGAGCGGTGAAGAGGATTTCATTGGTGGTAATCTGGGTGTTGGGGGTGAAGTACCAGCATGCGGGCTTGGCGTTGTTCATGGTGTAGTCAACCAGCACCTTCTTGCCGACTTCCATGTCGTGGTTGTAGGGATACTTTTCGTTGCCGAGCCAGGCGTTGATGCCTTCTTCGGTGGTGTAGTAGTATTCGGACTTGGGCAGCCAGATACCGGTCAGGATGAGGCTCTCCCAGTTGGATTCTTCACGGGTATACCACTTGACGAATTCATAGGCGGCTTCCTGATTCTTGCCCTTGAATACGCCGGTGAGGCCGGAGGTGCACAGGGTGACCTTTTCTTCCATCACGGGTAGGGGCGCGATGCCGTAGTTGATGTCAAGGTTCGGGAAATCGGTGCCCAGGCGCCAGGTGCCGTCGGTGGTCATGGCGACGGTGCCGCTGCCGATGCCGATGCCTACGCCGTTATCCTCGGGGATAACATTGAGGGGCGCGACATGCTCAACCAGAGCAAGGTCGGCAACCTTCTGGATGGACTCGATGGCTTCGGGGGTGTTGATCACGCACTCTTTGCCGTCTTCGGTGAACCATGCGCCGCCGTTGGACAGCGCCCAGACTTCCATCTGCCAGGTCCAGTTGTTGACAAATGCGCCGTACTGAACGATGTTGTTGGCGTCAAATCCATCCTCGCCGGGATGCTTGCCGTTTACGTCGATGGTCAGTCTCTTGGCAACTTCAACGAATTCGTCCCAGGTGTAAGGCTCATCCGCAGAGGGATAGGGCTCGCCGGCTGCGTCAAACATGTCCTTATTGTAGTAGAGAACGAGGATTTCGTTGCAGCTGGAATAGCCTACGGGCGTTCCGTCATCTTTGAAGGTGATGCAGTCCATGGGCTGAAGCTGCTCGCCCGCGTACATGTCGGATACATCCGCCATAACGCCGTTGCGCGCGAAGTAGAGAACCGCGTTTTCATTGACCATGCCGCAGTCGGGCAGCTGGTCGGCGATGGCGTAGTTGACCAGGGTCTGGGTATATTCTTCGTTGGGAATCTGCATGGGCTCAACAAAAATTTTGTCCTGCATGGCGTTGAAGGCATCCAGCGCAACCTGAACGCTTTCCGCCTCCGTCTGGTTGCCCCAGAAGGAATAGGTGATGTGGATCCGGTCGTCTTCCGCGATGGCCATCGACGGAATCAGCATGGCGACGAACAGAATCAGGGCCAAGAGTTTTTTCATGATGGTTTCCTCCTTGCTTGATGGTTCTTTGCGCTCTCATGGAAGGTTATTCGATTAACCTTTCCGCTGATTACAGAATATCACCGAGTTAACAAAAAGTCAATACCCAAATGGCGATTTTTGGCCTTATTTGGGTGGTTAATTTGATAACCAAAGCTATTGACGAACGAAAGCACCTCGGGTATAATTCAGTCAAACGATTGACTTTTAATGGAAAGAATGGTGAACAGGACCATGGCGACCATGCGAGATATCGCTATATTGGCAGGCGTGTCCACGGCGACGGTTTCCCATGTCGTAAACGGCACCAAAAAACTGTCCCCAGAGACCACGGAGCGCGTTCTGATGGCCATTCAGGAAGCCAATTATACGCCGAACACGCTGGCAAAATCCTTAAGAAGCGGGCAAACCCACACCATCGGCGTTCTGGTTGAGGATATCCGCGGCCTGCCCGTCGCGGGCATTGTCAGCGGCATAAACGAAACTTTGTCCAAGTCCGGCTACCGGATGATCCTTCACGACCTTCATCTGCTTGAAAAGCTGTATAACCAATACGAGCAGATCGCCTCTTATCGCCACAGGATCAACAACGGCGTCGCGCTTTTAAAATCTTCCAATGTCGACGGCATCATCTATGTGGGCATGCACGACAGGCATCTGGATTATCTTTTCGATCCCATGGACACGCCTTTGGTGTTCGCCTATTCCCACGGCACCAACCAGGACACCTATGTCACCTATTCCAATCAGGATTCCGCCTCCGACATGACGCGCTATCTTCTTGCGCGCGGGCACACGCGCATCGCTGTCATCGCCGGACATCCCCATTCCTACCCCACCGCCCGCCGTATGCACGGCATCCGCATGGCGCTTCAGAAGGAAGGACTTGCAATTCCGGAAGAATATGTACGCTACGGCAACTGGGAATATGAATCCGGCATCACCGAAACCCGCGCCCTCATCGCACTTGATCCCCGTCCGACCGCCATTTTCGCCATGAACGACTTGATGGCCGCCGGCTGTATCCATGCGCTCAACGAAGAAGGGCTGACCGTGCCCAGGGACATGGCGGTCGTCGGCTTTGACAACCGAGAGATTTCCCGCTATCTTCAGCCTCCGCTTACCACCATCCAATTGCCCACCACAGAAATTGGTACTGCCGCCGCCCTTCACATCATGGAAAAAATCAACAATCCCTCGTCTCCCCCTGCGAGGGAAATTATCCATTGCTCCATCATCGAAAGAGCGTCCGTATAATATCGCCGCCCGCTTCCGGGCGGCTTTTTCACGCGCATATCATCCTTGACACCCTCCTTCGCGGGGCGTATAATTTAACCAAACCCAAAAATATATATGAGGTGAATATTATGCATGTAAACACGCCGCCGCTTGGATGGAACACGTGGAACACCTTTGCCGCAAACATCAATGAACAGTTGATTTTTGAATCCGCCGACGCAATGGTCGAATCCGGCCTGCGCGATGCGGGCTACACCTATCTCGTCATCGACGACATCTGGCACTTAAAGGAGCGCGGAAAAGACGGCCGCATGGTGCCCGACCCTGAAAAATTCCCCCACGGCATGAAATACGTGGCCGACTATGTGCATTCGAAGGGCCTTAAGTTCGGCATGTATTCCTGCGCGGGTTATATGACGTGCGCAGGCTATCCGGCCAGCTACGATTATGAGTGGCTGGATGCACAGACCTTTGCCGAGTGGGGCGTGGACTTTTTAAAGTACGATTTCTGCTTCCATCCGATGACCGTGCGCCCTGACACGCTTTATAAGCGCATGGGCCTTGCGCTTGCCAACTGCGGACGCGATATTCTGTTCTCCGCCTGCAGCTGGGGCAGCGAAAACTCAAAAATGTGGATCAAGGAAACGGGCGCGGACATGTGGCGTTCGACGGGCGATATTTTTGATTCCTGGGAGTCCATCAAAGAGCTTGCCAAGAGCCAGTTAAAGTTTCAGGAATACAACGGCAAGGGATGCTTTAACGACATGGACATGCTGGTCGTCGGCATGAACGGAAAGGGCAACGTCGGCCTTAAGGGCTGCACGAAGGAGGAATACAGAACGCATTTCTCCCTGTGGGCGCTTTTAAACTCCCCGCTCATGATCGGCTGCGACATCAGAAACATGGATGATGACACCAAGGAAATCCTTTTAAACAAGGAAGTTCTCAAAATCAATCAGGACCCCAAGGGCTGCCAGCCTTTCTTCGCCAACAACAACATGTGGAAGGTGAACGAATCAAGAAAAAGCGACGTAGAGCCGCATTTTATGAACTATCCCCTCGAGGTTCCGATCATCGCCAAATACCTGGACAACGGCGATATCGCCCTTGGCATCTTCAACTTCATGGACACCCCCGCAAACCGCTGGCACATGACGGTCACCTGCGACAACCTTGGTCTCCCGCGCAATTGCGGAAAGACCTTTGAGTGCGTGGATGTATGGTCGGGCGAAGTTGTAAAGGCATTTAACGATACGCTGTCGCTTGACGAAATCGCGCCGCACGCCTGCCGCCTGTTCCGCGTGAAGATCGTGGACAAATAAAATGGCGGACTGCAAAATCTGCAAAAGAACCTTGACCGCCGATGAAATCGGCCTCACTCAGAAAATGATCAACCGCGGCGCAACGGAATGGATGTGCATAACGTGCCTTTCGAAGTTCTTTTCGTGCGATGAGGAACTGCTTTTAAGGAAAATCGAAGAGTTCCGCGCGCTCGGTTGCATGCTGTTTTCGAAAAAGAAATAATTCAGTACGCAGACGATCGATGATCGCCTCTGCAGCATAGTTGTAGTTTCATTACAAGGTGGAAGGGCGGTCATTGACCGCCCTCGCTTTTCAGCAATTACCAAAAAGGAACGTGATCCCGTGAAACATATCCGCCCGGCTGAAACCGGCGACGTTTGCCGCCTGTCCGAAATTGAGGTTTTCAACTACCGGCTCAATTTCTATCCCATTTTCAAAAACGACGAATTCTATTTTAAGGAATACACGACTGAATCCCTCTCGGAAACCTACAAAATGAACCCCGAAATGATAAAAAACACCTATGTTTTCGACGACGGGTGCGTAAAGGGCTTTATCCGCGTGACGGAGGGTGTGATTCAAAAGCTTTTTGTGGAGCCGGTTTTACAGGGAAAGGGAATCGGAGATACGCTTTTGACGTATGCAATCCGCGAAAGGGGCGCGCATTCGCTCTGGGCGCTTGAGAAAAACGTCCGCGCAATTGCGTTTTATGAAAGACACGGATTTATGAAAACGGGCGACAAAATGCTTGAAGACGACACGGACGAATACCTTGTACAGTTAAAAAGGAGATAAACTATGCACGCTATATACGAAAGCATCACCATCCGAAACGCCGAAAAGGCCGACTGCAAACAGCTTGCCGCCTGGTGGAACGACGGAAGCATAATGGCGCACGCGGGCTTTCCGATGGGGCTTCATACAAATGAGGACAAAATCTGGGAAAGCATCAAAACCGACAAGGACGACACGCGCCGCCGTCTGATCCTTGAATATGAAAACAGGCCTATCGGCGAAATGAGCTTTAGAAATCAGGGAACCAGCATTGCCGAGATTGGTATCAAAATCTGCGAAAAAAACCATCAGGAAAAGGGAATTGGAAGAAAGGCGCTGAGCCTCCTGATCTCATCCCTTTTCGGGATGGGTTATACAAAAATCATTCTGGACACCAATCTTACCAACACCCGCGCCCAGCACGTATACGAGCTTCTGGGCTTTCAGAAGACGGGTGTTCGCATCGATTCGTGGCGCGACCAATTGGGCAACCTCCAGTCCGTCGTGGATTACGAGCTCACGCAAGGCGATTTTCATTCATTCCTGTAATTCACAAGCGCCCGGCAGAATTTCCAGCCGGGCGCTTGTGCGATTAAAAACAAGGAACAGGCCTGTCGCCGCTTTGCACAGCTTTCTCCTGCAGGTTCATTCCCCTTCATTCAAATGCCGAGATGTCGGCTTCTCCGTAAAGCGCTTCGTAATCCTCGCCAAGGAAGCATGCGAAGGAGGCGATGTTGTCAAAACCAAGCGAAGCATAAAAATCAATGTCGTTCTTAATCAGTTCGCCGTCCGCCCGAAAGGGCTTGGGCGGCTTTTTCCATGAGGAAAAATAGGAATTATCGTACCAGTATTCCAAAACGCGGGCGTTTTTGCATCCAAAAACATTCAAAAGCGCAGCGATGTGCGTTTTATCCGCGTTCTGATCGCGCAGCGTTTGTTTCATATCGCGCTCGATGGGCGCGTATTCCAAGAAAACGCCTTCCTCGGGCTGAATCTTTTTCGGAGGATGCATGGCCTGATAATACGCAAGGTGCGAAACTGACGCATCGGGACAAACGCGCCTTAAACGCTTCAAAAGCCTGTTTTCGAACAAAAGCTGCTGATCGGAAAACGAATATTCCCTGCATTTTTCGCATTTGCAGCCGCTGCCCTTTGCGTCGTCGTCCAGCCAGAAATAATAGTTGGGCTCAGACAGATACAGACTTTCGGCCAGCTTTTCAGCGTTTAAAAGCGCAATTTCCATTGCCGCGGGATCGGAAAAGCAGAAATTAAGCTTTGGCGTACGCGCACCCGTTTCATCCATCCGGAAATATTCCGGGTGATCATCAAATAATTCCCTTTTGACAAGAAAGCTGGCCGCGTGCATTTCGTATTCGATTTTGAGCCCGCGCAACACGGCGTAATCGAGAAGACGCCGGTATTCGTCCGTCTTCAGAAGCGTAATCATCCGTTCAATATGTATATGCGATTCCTCGCCGCCCGCAGGATGAAGTCCCAGTACATCAACGCCTTGATCCGCCATGCGGTCGATCCATTTTTTTGAAAGCTCCTCCGGGTGAATGAGAAGACGTTTGATCATGCCGTTATCCTCCGATCGTAATCTGAATGTGTCCCGTCGTGGTTGTCACCGTGCACAATCCGCCCGACTGGGTATTGGGAACGGAGACATGCCCCGTCGTGGCTTTGGCAGTAAATCTCTTTTCCGTCAAAAACGATCCTTCAATATCGCCGGTTGTGCATTTCATATGGACTTCGCCCGCGTCGGTCTCGCGGAAGGTGATGTCGCCGGTTGTAGCCTTGACGCTACAAAGATCATCAATCAGCACATTATTCATCATCACATCGCCCGTGGTCGTGGATGCGGTCATTTTCTGCGCTTTCAGGTTTTTGATGCTGATATCGCCCGTGGTCATGTGCGCGGTCAGTTCATTCTGAACGTCAATGTCGGTAAGGATGATTCTTCCGGTTGTGCCGGTCAGGTTTATATTTTCAGAAGACACGCCGCTTACGGAAAGCTTTCCCGTGGATGTACATGCATCAAGGTTTTGAAAGGAAAAACCAGATGGAACTGAAATATGGCCCGTGAGCGTCATGACAAAGGCGGATTCGTAGGAATCCTTGGGCAGATATACCTTAACGCTCGTTTTGGATCCGAAGAAACCAATTCTGTCCAGCCATTGACGCGTGTCTCTGGATGTAATTTCAAGCGTGCCGTCCGTGATCTGAACGAAATGCGGGATTTTTTCGATTTCGTGGATCTCAACCCTTGTTTTTCCGTCCTCGGCATGGGCAAAAATTACATCGGCGTTTACGATGTTAATGACGATTTTATCAAATTCGCCCTCGGGCTCATAGGTCTTTTCTATAATATTCTGACTCATCAGGTTTTCAAAATCAAAATCCGCTCTTACAAAGGCCGCGCCTGCCAGTACAAGCCCGATCACAAACAAAACAAGCCCCGTAAGCGCCCACTTTTTTGCATTTTTCATTCAAACGACCTCCTTTTCAAAACAATCCGCACTGCAAAATCCCATGTATTTCCAATACCGCGCAGAATCGCGTTTCCGATAGGCGCACATACGAGAAAGAGCCAAATGCATACAGCCGCCAGCACAAACCCCGCGCCCGATACGATCAGCATTTCAGTAAACCGTCCCGTAAACAGGCAGGCAGCCCCACCTGCAATGCACGCCAAACCCGAAACGCCCAAAGAAAGCACAACCGCATACAGGGAAATGAGTGCGGCAAGCAAACACACAAACACCGAAAAAACAACTGCAAACGCAGAAATCGCAAGTGAAAACACAATCGCCGCAGCCGCAATTCCAAGCGAAAGCCAGATGGGCGAGCCCAGCAGAATCAATACCTTTGCGCCTGTGCCGAGCGGCCTTTTTTCCTTTTTGGGGCGTTCGGAGATTTCCAATCGAATCTCCTTTGCAATTTCCTCGGGCTTTCCGATTTCCAAAACCGCTTCCTTTTCCGTCCGCCCTTCCTCCACGCGATCATCGATCATTTCGGAATAAAAAGCGAGTCTGCTTTTGATTTCAGACGGGCCCAGGCCCCAAAGCGCCCGCTTAAGCTTTATTAGAAACCTTCTTTTATTCATCCGCTCCATCCTCCTTGACAATAAACCGGTAAATGGACATGATTTCATTCCATTCTTCCTTGAATTCAGAAATTCTTTTTACGCCCGCATTCGTGATCGAATAGTACTTCCGAAGCCGGCCGTCGTGCTCTACGGACTTTACCGTCAGCATCTCCCCCGTTTCAAGACGCTTTAAAATGGTATAAAGCGTCGACTCCGAAAGCGCCACATAGGGCTTTAAGTCCTTGATAATGCGATATCCGTACGACGGCGCATCCTTGATCGCCTTAAGAACGCATACGTCCAGCAGCCCGCGCTTTAACTGTATATCCATTTCATACCTCCTTAAGCGGTATACATCATATCACGAAGTATATAGATTGTCAATAAGAAAATCAAGCGGGCGATCAATGACCGCCCCCACAGTATGGTTACAATACCATCATAACCTGTAGGGGCGATCATTGATCGCCCGCGCTGACTTAATGGCTTCGCCACAAAAGCAGCTCCATTTTTCTATTTCGCATAAAAGTTCATCGCATCCCCAAGATACCTTTCCACCGTTTCAAACACCACGCAATCGGGGTCATATTCCTGAATCATGCCTGGATGGTATGCGGATTTATGGATGTAGTAGCACTCGGAAAAATGCATATTGAAATAGGGCATCATGAAAACGGCGAAGGAATCGCGCACAACCAGAAGGGTTTTGCCGTTGCCCTCGGAGTTTGTGTACCTCACCATATTTTCACCGTCTCCGAAGGATTTGTCCTGCTTAATTGCAGCGGGCACATCCACAATGTTGTAATCCGCATCATTGGGGAAGCTTTCGGTCATACCCAGCATATACACAAGGTCGCCCGGGGCGCGCTCTTTTTCGATCACGCGGACGGAGTCGATGTCGTTGATCGGAAGGCCCAGCTTTTCCATGACGAGTGATGTTCCGACGTATGCGCCGATGGAGTTCCAGTGGGTATCGGTTTTATAGTAGGTGTACCAGTCGGGATGCGCCGCCATGACGGCGTTCAGGTCGTCCTTCGGATAGACGATGTTCAGGTCCGTTTTTTCCTTAAGATAGGCGTACACCTTGTCGGCGCGGGAAACATCGTTTACCTTCTGAACGCCCGGAAGGTATTTTTCGGCATAGATCGTTTCCTTGTTGGGCGCAATTAAGGCTGCAAACGCGCGGCCTTCCCTTTCCAGGTCGTACTGCGCGCGCAAAAGGCGATGGGCGATCAGCTTGATTTCCTGTTCAGTATAGGAGGTTGCGCCCATATAGTCGCCAATGGGGTCGCCGTCCGAACCGTTTGGATGATAGAACAAAAAGCCGTCCGAGCCGATTAAAACATGCTCAAGCGGCGAAACGCCCAAAGATAAGTCGATTTTGGTATTGAGGCCGATCAGGCGGTTTCTGAAAGGAAGCGAATCATTAAAATACGCCTCAAACTCCTCCGGAAAGGACGTGTAATTGTCAAGTGTGAACTCGGGTCTTTGGGCAAGCGCGCGCTTTTCAAAGTTTTCCTTGTCCACTTTTTCACCCAGATACGGGTAAACGACAACCGGAAGCGCAATCAGAAGCAAAAACAGAAGGATATATAATCCGCGTTTGATCTTCGCCATTTGTTATCCCCCTTCCCATTAGAATCGGAAGTAAATGAACGGATTGTATGTGCCGGAGGCAAGAAGCAGAATGCAGTAGACAAGCAGCGCCGCGACAAACGGAATTTCAATGACGCTCATTTTCCACTTCTCGCTGACGCGCGGCATAACCTTCTTTGAAATCGCCTGAACAGGCCCCGCGCCCAACACGGCGATCACAAACACGATCATGCTTTTGACATTCAAAACAAACAGCGGACGCACATGAAGCGCATTTTCAAGGCCGTATTTCCATGGAGCGACCATGTAACCGGCATACGCAAGCGCGTGCGAAACAGAATCCGCGCGGAACAGAACCCAGCCGAACAAAACCACAATCAGGCAGTAAAGATTGGCAAAAACGCCCGCCTTTTTCAGAAGCTTTGCGCCGCCCATGCGCTCGATGATCTGAAAAAGGCCGTGGTATACGCCCCACAAAACAAACGTCCAGTTTGCGCCGTGCCAAAGGCCGGTTAAGAGAAAAACAACGGAAAGATTGACGTAGGTAAGAATTTTTCCCTTCCGGTTTCCGCCGAGCGGAATATACACGTATTCTTTAAACCACGTTCCAAGCGAAATATGCCATCTTTGCCAGAATTCGTGAATGGACTTTGAAAGATACGGATAGCGGAAGTTTTCAAGGAAATCGAACCCAAACATCTTTCCAAGGCCGATCGCCATGTCGCTGTATCCCGAAAAATCGTAGTAAATCTGCATCATGTAGCTGATTGCGCCGATCCACGCGGAAATGGTCGTAAGCTCGCCTGCGCTCAGCGCAAACACCTTGTCCGCAATCTGCGCCATGCAGTTTGAAATCATTACCTTTTTGGACAAGCCATAAATAAACCGCCTGAACCCAACCGAAAATCCTTCCGTCGTCATTTGACGGGAAGCAATCTGCTTCTCGATATCCGAATAGCGCACGATGGGGCCCGCGATCAATTGCGGGAAAAAGGAAATATAGAGCGCAAGATTCAATATATTTTTCTGAACGGAGCACTTTTTTCTGTATACGTCGATCACATAAGAAAGCGCCTGAAAGGTGAAAAACGATATGCCGATGGGCAGCGGAAGGGTGATGACCGGTATCGCTTCGCGCCCGATCAGGAAGTTGACGGAGGACGCAAAAAATCCGGCGTATTTGAAAAAACCGAGAATGCCGAGATTCAGTATAGCGTCAAAGGCCAATATCACGCCCCGCCCGCGCTTTGCTTTATCGATCCACTGTCCGCAAAGATAGTTGATGAGGATTGACAAAAGCATCAAAGCAACATAGATCGGCTCGCCCCACGCATAAAAAAGAAGGCTCATGATGAGCAGAAACAGGTTGGAATATCTGGGATTCAATAGTGAGTTTACAACCACCGTAAACGGCAGAAACAGCCACAGAAAGGTCATGGAACTGAAAAGCATATCGTGTCTCCTCTAATACTTTTTCTTCACCCATTATATCATATTTATTATGCAAAATCCAAATGAAAACATATCAAAAAGGGATTGCCGAAAAATACGGCAATCCCTTCTCCTATCAAGCTATTTTTATACGTTTTTGCTCACCGCATCGCAATATACGCATCTGTAGATGCGTTTCGTGGGATCGGTCAGTTTGAACTCCTGACGCAGCTCCTGCTCGGTGGAGGAGATGCAGCGGGGGTTTTTGCATTTGATGACGTCGTAGATGGTGGCGGGCGGGGTCAGGTGCAGACGCTTGACCTTTTCGCCGTTTTCGATGAAGTTGACGGTGATGCCGGGATCGATATAGCCCAGAACGTCAAAATTGATGTCGATAATCTCGCCGATTTTGATGATGTCTTTTTTGCCCATCTTGACGGATTCGGCGTTTTTAATCATGGCTACGGTGCAGTTGAGCTCGTCCAGATGGAGGATGTGATAAATCTCCATGCCGCGGCCTGCGGTGATGTGGTCAAGAACGATGCCGTCTTTAATCTGGCCGATAATCATGCTTTCACCCCCAAGAGCTTTAAAATGAGCGCCATGCGCATGTATTTTCCGTTTAAAACCTGCTTAAAGTAGCAGGCACGGGGGTCCTTATCGACCTTGACGGAAATCTCGTTTACGCGGGGCAGGGGATGCATGACGACGAGGTCGCTTTTGCCAAGCGACATCTTTTCTTCATCCAGAATATAGGTGTCCTTTAAGCGGACGTAGTCCTCTTCGTTAAAGAATCTTTCTCTCTGAACACGGGTCATATAGAGGATGTCGAGCTTGCCCATGGCGTCTTCAAGGGAGCGGGTCTCCTCATAGGTGCACGCACCCTTGTCGAAATAATCGTCCTTCACGTATTCGGGCAGGCGAAGTTCTTCCGGCGAAATGAGCACGAAATGGATGTTCTCATATCGGCTCATGGCGGCGATTAAGGAATGCACGGTGCGGCCGAACTTGAGGTCGCCGCAAAGGCCGATGGTGAGGTTGTTAAGGCGGCCCTTTTCGCGCTTGATGGTCAAAAGGTCGGCAAGCGTCTGGGTGGGATGGTTGTGTCCGCCGTCGCCTGCGTTGATGACGGGAACGGAGGCGTTCATGTCGGCAACCTTCGGCGCACCCTCCTTGGGATGGCGCATGGCGATGATGTCCGCATAGCAGGAAACGGTGCGCGCGGTGTCGGCTACGCTTTCGCCCTTGGATGCGGAGGAGGACTGCGCCTCGGAAAAGCCCAGCACGTTTCCGCCCAGCTCGTACATCGCCGCTTCAAAGGAGAGGCGGGTGCGGGTGGAGGGCTCAAAAAACAGCGTGGCGAGCTTTTTGCCTCTTAAGAGGTTTGCATACTTTTCGGGGTGAACGGTAATGTCCTCGGCGGTCGCCAAAAGGCCGTCGAGGTCTTCAACCGTCAGATCCAGAATATCGTTGATTCCGTTCATATTAGGCCTCCATCCAGCTTTCGTCGGAGGGATTGTCGCGGAAGGCGAGCAGCTTCTTCTCGTCCTCGGGCTGGATATAGCCCATTTCAACGGCGGCCTTGGCTACAACGTCGAAGGTGACGAGGGAAACGTTCTTAACGCCAGCGTTTTCCATCTTCTCGATACCGGCCTTCATGCCGTAGGTGAATACGGAAACGATGCCCAGAACCTCTGCGCCCGCTTCGCGAAGGGCGTTTACAACTTCGATGGCGCTTCCGCCGGTAGAAATGAGGTCTTCGATGACGACGACCTTCTGACCGGGAAGGAGTTTGCCTTCGATGCGGTTCTGGCGGCCATGATCCTTGGCGGAGGAGCGGACATAGCCCATGGGCATGTTCAGCATATGAGCGGCGATGGCGGCATGGGGAATGCCGGCGGTGGAGGTGCCCATGAGGACTTCGGCTTCGGGATAGGAAGCCTTGACCTGCTCGGCGATAGCGGTTTCAACAGCCAGACGGGCTTCGGGATCGGTGAGGATTAAGCGGTTGTCGCAATATACGGGAGATTTGATGCCGCTGGCCCAGGTGAAGGGCTCCTGCGGGCGGAAAAATACGGCGCGGATTCTAAGAAGATGATTGGCGATGGTGACTGCTACGTTGCTCATTGTTTTTATCTCCTTATATCTTATTCAGCGAAATCCTTCATGCAAAGCTGCCAGGCTTCTACGGGATTTTCGGCCTTGGTGATCGGGCGTCCGACGACGATAAAGTTCGATCCAAGCTCCTTGGCCTTGGCAGGGGTGGTAACGCGCTTTTGGTCTCCTACGTCGCCGCCTGCAAAGCGGACGCCGGGGGTTACGGTGATAAAGTCGGGCGCGATTTTTTCATGAACGATCGGGGACTCGAGGGGAGAGCATACGATGCCGTCAAGGCCCGCCTTTTTGGCGTTGGCTGCATAGTGCATAACGGTCTCGGGCACGGTTCCGGGGATGAGCAGCTCGCCGTTCATGGCTTCGTTGGTAAGGCTGGTCAGCATGGTGACGGCGATCAGCTTGGTCTGGCGTTCGCCGCATGCGGGGGTCAGGCCTTCAAGAGCCGCTTCCATCATGGAAATGCCGCCGCCTGCGTGGAGGTTGGTCATATCGACATTTAAGTCCTTAAGAACCTTCATGGCGCTTTTTACGGTATTGGGAATATCGTGAAGCTTAAGGTCTAAAAAGATCTTGTGGCCGCGGCGCTTGATCTCGCGGACGATTTCGGGGCCGGCTGCATAATAAAGCTCCATGCCGATTTTCAGATACGGCTTTTCGCCCTCAAAGTGATCGAGGAAACTGA
The DNA here is from genome assembly GCA_015056255.1 of Clostridiales bacterium. Lineage (GTDB taxonomy): Bacteria > Bacillota > Clostridia > Christensenellales > Aristaeellaceae > SFHK01. The sequence continues at coordinate 55,600 of SVGP01000015.1, forward strand.
GGGTTTCTTTCATTCCGGGAAAGTCGCAGGCGATGATGACGTCTCTTTTCATTGATGCGCTCCTCCTATAATGTCCGTAAGATTTGTGATGCCTAATTCATCCATAACGCGCGGAAGGTCGGAAATAATTTTGGGGCAGGCCCAGGGGTCGACCAAGTTCTTTGCGCCCACCTGAACGGCGGTTGCGCCGGCCAGCATCATTTCAATTACGTCTTCGGCTGAGCCGATTCCGCCCATGCCGATAATCGGGATTTTGACGGCTTCAAAAACCTGATACACCATTCGGACTGCTACGGGGAAAATGCAGCCGCCGGATACGCCGCCGGTTTTGTTTTTGATGATGGGGCGGCGAGACCTTATGTCGATTCGCATGCCCATTAAGGTGTTGATCAAGGAAATGCCGTCCGCGCCCGCGTCCTCGCAGGCCTTTGCGATGGACACGATGTCGGTAACGTTCGGAGACAATTTTACGATCACGGGCTTTTTCGTGACCTTTTTAACTGCGCTCGTAACTGCCGAAGCGCCCTGCGTGGTCGTTCCAAAGCTCATGCCGCCGCCGTGAACGTTGGGGCAGGAGATGTTGACTTCGAGCCAGCCGACGTTGTCTTCCTTGTCCAGAAGCTCGCACACGCGCACATATTCGTCCACGGAAAAGCCGGAAACATTGGCCATGACGGGCTTGTGGAAGTGTTCCCTGAGCCAGGGAAGCTCCTCGGAAATGACCTTTTCAACGCCCGGATTCTGAAGGCCGACGGCGTTTAGCATGCCGCCGTCGCATTCCGCGATTCTCGGCAGCGGATTTCCCGCGCGTGCGTTTAAGGTTGTTCCCTTAAAGGAGAAGGTTCCCAAGCAATTGATATCATAAAGCTCATGAAATTCCCTGCCGTAGCCGTAGGTGCCGCTGGCGGGAATAATGGGATTGTCAATTTCGATTCCCAGGAGATTGATTTTCGTTACGGCCATAAAATCGCCTCCCCGTCAAACACCGGGCCGTCCTTGCAGACGCGCTTTAAGCCCAGCTTGGTTTCCATGCTGCAGCCCATGCATGCGCCAAAGCCGCACGCCATGCGCGCTTCAAAGCTGTATTCGCCGGGGCATGAAACGTTTTTCCTTGCGGCGTTCAGCATCGGCATGGGGCCGCAGGCATAGAGGAAGGTGGCGTCTTTGGGCAGATGATTGGTGACAAAGCCCTTGATGCCAAAGCTTCCGTCTTCTGTTGAAACGATGACTTCGCAGCCCAGAGATTTGAATTCATCAACGTAGTAAACGTCCTTTTCGCTTCTGAAGCCAAGCGCGACCACGGGCTTTGCACCTTTTTTCACAAGTTTTTTTGCAAGGCCGTAAAGGGGCGCAACGCCGCTGCCGCCGCCGACTAAAACAGGCTTTTCGCCGGATTTTTCCGTATCAAAGCCGTTTCCAAGGTCCGTAAGGCAATAAACCGTATCGCCTGCGACCATGTTTTTCATCTTCTCCGTGCCCTTTCCAACGACCTTGTAGACGAGGGTCAGGCTGTCTTCATCAGCGCAGCATACGGAAATCGGGCGGCGAAGATATAAGGATTCCAGATGCACGTTCACAAACGAACCGGGACGCATGCAGTCTTTAGCGTCGCCCGTAAGCACCATTTCATAGGTGTCCCGGGCGATTTCGCGGTTCGATTTAACGGTGAAAAGGGTGTCTTTCATGCTTTTCTCCTGTTTGAGTAAGATACTTAGGGACGGGAAACCCGTCCCCTACAGTGGACTATACAGCATTTCTATTGTAGGGGACGGGTTTCCCGTCCCGCATACGAAGCGTTTCATTCATGACATTACAGCATTTCCGTCGTAGGGCGGGGGCTTGCTCCCGCCGAAAAAGCTTGCGTATGTCGGCGGGAGCAAGCCCCCGCCCTACGGTTTGAATCGCTTTTATGGATGACGCCGTTCCGCGTTTTCTTTATGCGTCGATCGTCGAAATGCTGATCGTGGTTTCTTCGAGCACGTCCAGAAGCACGCGCACGGTGTCGAGGGAGGTAAAGATGGTTACGCTGTTTTCGATGGCGAGCTTTCTGATTTCGCTGCCGTCGGCAAGGGTGTGGCCATGGCCTACGTTTCGGGTATTGATGACGTAGGCAATGTGGCCCTGACGCATGGCTCTGGGGATATCGTCGGAGCCGGAGGAAATCTTATCCAGCGTGCGGGTGCGAATGCCGTGCTCTCTTAAGTAGTTGGCGGTACCGGCGGTGGCTTCAATATTGAAGCCCAGCTTATAGAAGCGGTTGATGAGATCCAGCGCCTCGGGCTTGTCCTTGTCGGCGATGGTGGCAAGGACGGTGCCGTAGTTCTGAAGGGTCATGCCGCTGGCCTGAAGGGCCTTGAAAAGCGCGCGATTCAGTTTGTCGTCATAGCCGATGGCTTCGCCGGTGGACTTCATTTCGGGCGAAAGATAAGCGTCCATGCCGCGCAGCTTGTTGAAGGAGAATACAGGAGCCTTGACGTACCAGCGCTTTTTCTCCTCGGGATACAGGTCGAAAATGCCCTGCTCTTTCAACGTTACGCCCAGGATCGCGCGGGTTGCGATGTCGGCAAGCGGGTAGCCGGTGGCCTTCGACAGGAAGGGCACGGTGCGGGAGGAGCGGGGGTTGACCTCGATGATGTATACGCGGTCGTATTTGTCAACGATGAACTGGATGTTGTAAAGGCCGACGATGCCAAGGCCGACACCGAGCTTCTTTGCGTACTCGAGAATCTTGCCCTTGACCTGAGAGGATACGCTGAAGGAGGGATAGACGCTGATGGAGTCGCCGGAGTGGATGCCGGTGCGCTCGACCAGCTCCATGATGCCCGCTACGAATACGTCGCGTCCGTCGCAGATAGCGTCGACCTCGAGCTCTTTTCCAAGGATATAGTGGTCGACGAGCACGGGCTTGTCTTGGTCGATTTCAACGGCGGTTTTCAGGTAATGCCTGAGCTGGCCTTCGTCGGCCACAATCTGCATGGCTCTTCCGCCCAGTACGAAGCTCGGACGCACGAGAACCGGATATCCGATTTCGGCAGCGGTCTTTACGCCGTCTTCAATGTTGGTGACGGCACGGCCTTCGGGCTGGGGAATGTTTAAGGATTTCAGGATTTTTTCGAAGGAATCTCTGTTTTCCGCGCGCTCGATGGCGTTTACGTCGGTTCCGATGATGTTTACGCCGCGGCGCAGAAGGGGTTCAGCAAGGTTGATGGCCGTCTGACCGCCTAAGGACGCAATCACGTCCAGCACATTTTCATGCTCGAGGGCGTTCATAACGTCTTCCGGGGTCAGGGGCTCAAAGTAGAGCTTGTCGGCGGTGGTGTAGTCGGTGGAAACGGTTTCGGGGTTGTTGTTGATGATGATGGCTTCACGGCCGCTTTCGCGGATGGTTTTGACCGCGTGAACAGAGGAATAGTCAAACTCTACGCCCTGGCCGATTCGAATCGGGCCCGCGCCTAAAACGACGACCTTTTCCTTGTCATCCGGGAAGGCTTCGTTTTCGCCGGTGTAGGTGGAGTAAAAATAAGGGATGTATGCGCCGGTGTGGCAGGTGTCGACCATCTTATAAACGGGCTTGATGGCGTTTTCTTTTCTCATTTTCCACACGGAAATCTCATCCGTGTTCCAAAGGCGCGCGATGAACTGATCGCCGAAACCGAGCGTTTTGGCCTCGGAAAGGACGCCTGCGTTCATGGGATTTTCAGAAAGGGTTTTTTCGAACTTGACGGCGGTTTCGATGGTTTCAAGGAAAAGGGGCGTGATCATGGTGATCTCATGTGCTTTTTCAATGGACACGCCGCGGCGGAAAAGCTCGGCGACGGCAAAGAGGGTGTCGTCTCTGAATTCGCCAAGGTAGGCTTCAATTTCGCCGGTTTCCATGGCGTCGAATTTCTTAAGATGCAGGTGGCATACGCCAGTCTCCAGAGAACGCACGGCCTTTAAAAGGCACTCGGACAGCGTGGAGCCGATGGCCATGACTTCTCCGGTGGCCTTCATCTGGGTGCCCAGGCGGTTTTCCGCGTCTGCGAATTTGTCAAACGGGAATCTCGGATATTTGGCGACGCAATAGTCGAGGCGCGGCACGAAATCCGCCGTGGTGTTGGCGATCGGAATTTCATTAAGATTCATGCCGACGGCGATTTTCGCAGTCACGCGGGCGATGGGATAGCCGGAGGCCTTGGAGGCCAGCGCGGAGGAGCGGGATACGCGGGGGTTGACCTCAATGACGTAATATTCGGATGTGTGGGGATTAAGCGCATACTGAACGTTGCAGCCACCTTCGATCTTAAGGGCGCGGATGATCTTAAGGGCGCTTAACATCAGCATGTTTTCGTCGTCCTTATTCAGGCTCATAATCGGCGCAACAACCACGCTGTCGCCGGTGTGAACGCCGACGGGGTCGATGTTTTCCATGCCGCAGATCGGAATGGCGTTGTCCGCGCCGTCGCGCATGACTTCAAATTCGATTTCCTTATAGCCCTTGACGCTCTTTTCGACCAACACCTGATTAACCGGGCTCATGCGGATGGCGTTTTCGGCCTTTTCTTCCATTTCCTCTTCGGTGTAGACAAAGCCGCCACCGGTGCCGCCCAGCGTGAATGCGGGGCGAAGAACGACGGGATAGCCGATTTCAAGCGCGGCCTTTTTGATTTCCTCTACGCTGTAGGCAATCTGAGAAGGGATGACGGGCTCGCCGATTTCCTGACAGAGCTCCTTAAAAAGCTCTCTGTCCTCGGCGCGCTCGATGGACTCGCTCTTGGTGCCAAGTAATTGGGTTCTGCACTCCTGAAGCACGCCCTTTTTCTCCAGCTGCATAGCAAGGTTTAAGCCCGTCTGTCCGCCGATGCCGGGAATGATGGCATCGGGACGCTCGTAGCGCAAAATGCGCGCCACGTATTCAAGGGTCAGGGGCTCCATATAGACCTTGTCGGCGATGGTGGTGTCGGTCATGATGGTTGCGGGGTTGGAGTTGACCAGCACAACCTCATAGCCCTCTTCCTTGAGCGCAAGGCAGGCCTGCGTGCCTGCATAGTCGAATTCCGCGGCCTGTCCGATGACGATGGGGCCGGAGCCGATGATCATAATTTTATTCAGGTCTTTGCGCTTGGGCATGTTTTTTTCCTCCGCTTCTAAATCTCAAATACGGTTTTGTCGCCAAGAACGGTTTTTACGATTTTGCCCCTGGCCGTCCACCCTTCAAAGGGCGTGAATTTTCCAAGTGAAATCTGCCTTTCGCCTTTGACCGTCCATTCAATGTCCGGATCGAACACGGTGAAATCCGCTTTTTTTCCGGCGGCGATTTCGTTTTTCTCAAATCCGAACCGCGCTCTGGGCGAAAAGGCCATAAGGTCGATGAGCTTATCAATGGGCAAAATGCCCTTTAAAACAAAGTGGGTGTACATCATCGAAAACGCGCATTCAAGCCCCGTTACGCCCATTGCGCTTTCGGGGAAGGTGCCCGATTTTTCATGAGCCGCATGCGGCGCATGATCGGTTGCGATCATGTCAATCGTGCCGTCCAGAATGCCGCTTACAAGGGCCTGTCTGTCTTCCTCCGCGCGGATGGGCGGATTCATCTTGTACCTTCCCTCGTTTTTGAGCATCGAGTCGTTCATAATGAGGTAGTGCGGCGCGGTTTCCGAGGTGATGTCTGCGCCCGCTTTTTTGGCTTCCCGGATCAGATCCACCGTTTCCTTTGCGGAAATATGGCACACATGATGCTTGCTTCCGATTTCCTTTATGAACTCGATATCGCGCTCGACCATCTTCCATTCGCTTTCGCTCACAATGGGCTTAATGCCGTTTTTCTTCGCAAATTCGCCGTCGTGCGCATGTCCGCCTTTTACAAGAGACAAGACCTCGCTATGCGCGGCAATTACCTTGTCAAGCGCCTTTGCTGTTTTCATGGCCTCCTTAATGACCGTCTCATCGTCCACGCCCGATCCGTCGTCCGAAAAACCGATGACAAAATCCGAAATCGCCTTCATGTCGGAAAGCGCTTTTCCCTTCCGCTCCATCGAAATTGTGCCGTAGGGAATCACCTCGATCACGGCTTTTTCCTTGATCAGGTCGAGCTGCTTATTGACATTTTCCATTGTATCCGGCGCGGGATTCAGGTTCGGCATTGTGCCGACCAGGGTGTATCCGCCTGCGGCTGCGGCTTTGGAGCCGGTTTCGATGGTCTCTTTATAAGAAAAACCCGGCTCACGGAAATGCACATGCACATCCGCGAAGCCGGGAAACACGTATTTGCCGGAAAGGGAAACGACAGTATCGCCCTCGAAAGGAAATACTTCCCCGATTGCCTCGATAACGCCGTTTTTAACCGCGAAATCCGCCGTTTGGAGAGAGCCGTTTACAAAGACCTGGCCGCCGGTGTATACGGTACGCAAATCCATTCCTCCCTCAAAAAAAGCCCTGCCGATCCGTCTCGGCAAGGCGATTTCCATCTTTATTCCTCACAAAAAACCGGCATGGGATTGTTTCCCGCCAGTTTGCGATTCTTCTTATGAAAACCTTGCCGGCGTCTCTGCACCGCGCTTAAAAGTCGTTGGTAGAATTATAAGGTTTCATATGAAAATTCACAAGCATAGATATGTAAAAAAAGGGGATTTTATGTTTGCATATGGTCTTTAAATAATGTAGGGACGCTCCGGGAGGAGTGTCCCTACGGGAGCGTCTCTATTGTAAGATATATTGCCGCTTATTCTCCGAGCACCGCGACCGGAATCATGATGTGTGTCGGGCGGTCGGTGGCGGAAAGATCCAGGATCAGGTGATTGATGGGTTCGGGTTTCTGACTGCAGGTGATGGTGAACTTTGCCGTGCAGTCTTCGCCGTTGGTTTCGTAGGCGATCCAATGGCGGTTATTGGTGGCCACTGCACTTCTGCCTTGAATAGACCAACCCTCCGGAAGAATCCAGCGGATTCGCCAGATTCTGCACTCGGGAACGGTATGCGGCATGACGAAGATATAGCCGGTCAGCGGTTTTTCCATCGAGATGACGGGCGCGGTATCAAAATTCACAAACGCCTCGGCAAGCGCGGTTTTTTCAGACAGCGAATAGCGGGTTCTGCGTTTTAGGGTATCAATAAACTTGGTGCCCATCATACTTTCGGGCGTGACAGAAGAAAAATCGTCCTCATCTTTATAGTCGACCTTCAGGCCCTTATAAAGATCCTGAATGGAGGTTCTTAAGGTGGTTCCGTGCAGGTTCATGATGCAGTCGGTCAGTTCCGTGCAGCTTTGAGGGAAGCGTCCGTGGCCGAAAAGGAGAGACCCTGTGACAATTTTATCTCCGATATGCTCCTTCCAGTCTTCGGGCAGCTGGCTTGCGCCGCGCATCATGCCGAAGATTGCGCCGACGGTTGCGGCGGTGCAGTCGGTGTCGTCTCCGCAGTTGACGGCGTAAAGAATACTCTTTTTAAAATCGCCCTCGCCGTAGAGAAGACCCAAAATCACATAACCTATGTTGGCAGGAGCCTGAAACCAGCCGATGTCTTCGGACTGCTCGACGAGCATATTTCGAACCGTTTTCCAGTCCGTTCCTTTTTTGTATTCGTCGCAAACAAGTCTTACGGCTTTGGAAATCCTTGAATCCTCCGGGATTTTGGATAAGCCGATTCTGATCAGAAGCTCAAGATCCGTAAACACGAATGCGGCCGATTCGAGCGCGGCAACGAAGATGGCCGCATAGGTTCCTTCGCCAAAGCCGTGATCCACCGATGCATCCTCAAACGCATAGCGGATGGCCTTTTCCACATGACCGGGATAAAGGCTCGCCCAGATTTCGGTGCGGATCCACGCGCCGTTGGAGTGCTGCCACTGGCTGTTAAAAAGTTCACCGGAGATGGGCGGAAGAAAGCCGGAGCGCATGTTGGATTTGCACACGCCGTATTCGTTCCAGTGCGGTTTTACAAACGACAGCCAGTATTCGCCAAGCGTTTTTGCGTTTACGTGCTCGGGTCCAACTTCGTCCACGCATCTGAGCCACGCAAGCTGAAGATCAAGGTCGTCGTTGGGCAGCGGCGCGCCTTTTTCGTTGGTAAAGCCCTTGACGTCAAGGATATCCTGCATGCCCTCATAAGGCGTTCCGATGGTGCCGCCAATATTTTTTCCGATCCAGCCGCCCAGAATTTTGTCTCTTAGGCGTGCTTTTGAAAATATCATAGGTCGTTGTCTCCTTGCTAACAAAACAATTAGATATCTTTTAGAATTTCAATAAGGTAATTTTCGAGGTCGCGGGTGTATGAGGCCTGCTCTGGATTTTTCGCTTCATGCTCGCCCGGCGTGTAATCCGGACGATTGACTTCCAAAAAACCATGAAGCGCGCATTTATATTCTTTGATTGATGCCAAAATACCAATTGCGGAAAGCTTTTCATAATACCTGACAGCATGCGGGCGTAAAACATCTTTTCCGCAGGCGATAATATCTGCAGGCGCGATTCCGACAAGTTCATCGTCGCAAGCGCAAATAGGCGATATATATTTATTACCCAGATCCATGTCTTCGAAATAAATTTTCTTTATTTCTTCAAAAGGAATCCCGGCAATACCGTATTTTTCAAGGAAGTTTTCCGTTTTGCCCGTCCAGTCCAAATACGGATAGACGAGTATCTGTCTGACGATTGAAATTCCCTTGTCCTTTGCCAGAATACTTGCGCATCCTGCAAGATGCCCTCCGGCGCTCATTCCCATTAGAATGCATTTTTCGGGATCGATGCCGTAAATAGTATGATTTTCCTTAAAATGAGAAACAACCGAAAGAATCTCATTAAGCGGATTCGGATACAGCTTTTGATCGAGCTTCGTGTAATTGACATTGACAACAAAAACATCGGCGCCATCCGAGAGGGTTTTTGCAAGAGAATCGACTAAAACCGCATCGCCGCCGATCCACGCTCCGCCATGCATGAGGAAAACAACCGGCACATTGTTTCTTGTTTTTTTGGGTGCATGGAGAATGCACTCAACGCCGGAAATGGTTTTGCGCGTTCCATAAGGCACAATTTTTTCGCACTCTTTTCTGTAAGCCCGAATAGGTTCAAGCAATCTCAGTGATTTTTCGCTCAGCATATTATTCGCCGTCCTTGTGCGGATTTGATTTTAATTGCGATGCAAATCAAAAACAAATGAAGTATGCTTTTTCAAAAGGTTTCCATTGAGGAAAAGGTTTTTGATTTCACATTGCATGACTATTCTGAATTGTACCTGACTTACCTGAGAAAAACAAGAATCGAGGGCGCGCCGCCGAAGCGTTGCGCCCTCTGGATTCAAGGAATCATAGAAATCAGGCGGATTACAGACCCATATCCTCGGCAGTCTTAAGGGATGCAGCTTCTCTGGCGAGCTGATCTTCGAGAAGAAGGGCGGAGCCGATGGTCTGCTCGTAAGCGCACATTTCCGCAATGATGGCTTCCGCTTCTTCCTCGGTGTTCGCAAAGACAACGCGGGCATGGTTGTCGATATAGTACGCGTCGCACTTGGCGAGGAGGCTGTTCATCTCGTCGCTCGAGGCGGGCTTGTACTGAGTCTTGGCCTGCCAGTCGGCGTCGGTTACGGCCAGGCCTTCCTCGATCCACTCAAGGTACAACTCGCCGGGATAGCGGGCGTCGGACTCGTAGAAGTCGAGGTAGTTCTGAACGCTTTCGTTATCCTCATACTTGACCATGATGTAGTCGGCGGAGGTGGTGAAGTCAGAGGGATAGCCGTCGGCGCAGACCTTGCTGGCCATGGAGAGCTTTGTGTTCGGGAAGTACTTATAGTTGCCGTTGGCAACATCCCAGTATTCACCCATAGTGCCGTTATTGTAGTGTTCAAGGGCTTCGCCGATGAAAACGGGGGTGCCGTTCTCGTTGTAATCCCAATGGATGCCCTGAAGGCCGCAGGCGCTGGTGCGGGTAAATTCGTCGCTGCGGAGATAATCAATAAGCGCTACTGCGCGCTCGGGATATTCACACTTGGCGCTGATGAAGTCGGAAGCAAAAACGCCGAAGCCGGAGGGGTTGGACTGGGTGAGAAGGGTATAGAAGTAGGGCATGCCCTTAAGGACGTAGAAGTTGGTGTCGTCGCCGAATACGGCCTTAACGGACTCGTCCATCATGCCGGCATCAAACCAGCTAGCGTTGGTAACGATAACCTGACCCATCTTGACCTTGGCGTCGTACTGGCTCTGGGTGAGGGTGAAGATTTCGGGGTCGAGGATGCCCATTCTCCAGGCTTTGTTGTAGAAACGGAGCGCATCGTAGTAGTGGCTTTCGGGATCGCCGTAGATGTCAATGCCGGTAACCAGACCGGTGGTCTGGTCGGTCCACATGTTGAGCTTCGCGGCAATGCCTACACAGTAAGGAAGCAGCGCGGCCCAGCCGGTGCCCCAATCAACCCAGCCGGAGAGGGCGTAGATGTTGTCGTCGCCGGTCTTTTCGCGGGCATAGGCCTGCATCTCGGCGAAGGCTTCGAGAAGAAGATCCTCGCTGAAGCCGTCTTCATCGATGATTTCGGGCGCGCCTACTGCGGTGTAAAGATCCCAGCGGGGGAAGTAGTTGAAGCTGATCTGGGCAGCGGCGATCTTGGTATCTCCTAGCCAGGAAACATTGGAGGGTACGAAGTAGATGGCTTCGCCGTTTCCGTAAATGGACTTGGCCATGGGGATGCCGTAGTCGCCGTGTACCTGGGTGATGTTCTTGCCGTACTCCTCGAGATAGGGAGCCATGTCAAGCACCTTGCCGGAATCGATCAGGTCGTTTACAACGGTGGCATTTTCAAGGGAGAAAATGTCCGGAAGGTCGCCGCCGGCGCTCAGAACTGCGAACTTCTCCGCATCGTAGCCGACGAACTCAAGCTGAACGCCGGTGGCCTGCTTGATGAGCTCGATCTGGATGTTGTTTTCGTAGCTGGCGGGCAAATCCTGAGATCCGCAGCCAATGGTCAGGGTGATGGGATCCTTGTCAAGGCCGTAGTTGTCCCAGGAGGAGACATAGCCCTGAAGGACCTCGCTGCCTGCAAAGGCGGAAACGCTTGCCATCAGGCAAAGTACCAGTACAAGGGAAAGAACCTTTTTCATAGTGAGGCCTCCTTTGAATTTATGATGAAAGGCGAATGCGTGCGCCTTACTCATCGGGTTATGGGACATTATCCCTTTACCGCGCCCATCATGATGCCCTTTGCAAAGTATTTCTGAAGGAACGGATACACCATCATAATGGGCAGCATGCTCATTACCGTTGTTGCGTTTCTTACGGTGTCGGCGGTAGTGGCGTTTGCGGCGTTCTTGGCAAGCTCCGTAATGTCCGCGCCGGACATTGCCGCCTGCTGCATGGCCTTGGCAACGGATTCCGCGTTGTGGATGTAGTTGTACAAGGTCATCTGAACGGTCTGAAGCGCCTGATCCTGAACAAGCAGATAGTTATCCTGATAAGCGTTCCACTGGCCTACCGCCTGATACAGAGCAACCGTTGCAAGAATCGGCTTTGAAAGCGGAAGCACGATTTTGAAAAACACGGTTACAAAGCCAGCGCCGTCAATCTTCGCTGCTTCAATGAGCGACGGAGGAAGACTTTCGATATAGGTCTTAATCAGTATGCAGTAGTAAACGCCCAGAAGATTCGGAACGACGTAGACAAAGAAGGTGTTGTAAAGGCCATAGGCCTTCATTACGAGATACCACGGGATGATGCCGCCGGATACATACATGGTAATAATCGCAAAGCGATAGATGAATTTTCGATACGGCAGATTTTCCTGCGTAATCAAAAACGCAAACATCGCAGAAAATACAAGGCAGCCGACAGTGGACAAAACCGTTCTTGAAAACGAAATCCCGACGCTTCTTAAAAAGCTTCCGTCAAAAAGCAGGTCCCTGTATACCTTGATGGTGGGCGCCTTCGGGAAGAAATAAACGCCCCTTACGGATTCTTCCTTGTTGGCGATGGAGTTGACAAATACGTTCCAGAAAGGATAGAAGCAGATGACTACATACACAACGACAAACAGATAGGAAATGATGCGAAGGAGCTTTTCGTCCCTTGTGATCAGAATGCTGTTTTTTCTTTTCTTCATGTCCATCACCTCACACAATGGTGTTTCCACGAACCTTACGGCTGATTGCGTTCATGGAGAAAAGAAGCACAAGCGAAACCATCGTTCGCATAATGCCGGCGGCAATCGAGAAGGAATAGTCGCCCTGGGAAATGCCCAGGCGATAGGTCCAAAGGTCGAGCACCAGAAGCTTGTCGGCGACCATGGGATTATAGAAAACAAAGTAGTGGTCAAAGCCGCTTGAAAGAAGGCTTGAAATGCTTAAAAGGAACAAAACCAGGAACGTGTTCATGAGCTCCGGAATCGTGATGTGCCAGATCTGCATGATGCGGTTTGCGCCGTCGATCTGCGCCGCCTCGTAAAGGCTTGCGTCGATGCCGGCAATCGCTGCGCAGTAGATTATGGAGTTCCAGCCGAGCACCTTCCACTGTTCAAGCAGCGTGTGGAACACATAAGCCGTATCGGGATTGCTCAAAAAGCCCATGACTTGCTTTTTGCCGGTGAAAAAATAGGAAAGCTTCGCCCATACGCCGTTGTTTGAAAAAACGGTGAAACATACGCCATAGATGATGATCCAGGAAATGAAGTTGGGAAAGGTAGTCACCGTCTGGGCCACGCGCAGAAAGGTCTTGTTTTTGATTTCTGAAAACATGATTGCCAGAAGCATCGGAAGCGGAGAACATAATAGGCTCAGAGACGAAAGTATGATCGTGTTTTTCAGAACGCGGATCAGTTCGTCCCTCTCGCGCCAGAGCTTTGCGAAATTGTCCAGACCCACAAACACCTGGTTGGAAAAATCCAGGCCGTAAGAGGGCTTGTATTTGAAAAAAGACAGAATCCAGCCGGCAATCGGCACGTAGTTAAAGGCAAAAATATAGGCCATGAATCCTGCGGCAATTGCCAGAAGCAGCCATTGCTCCTTGGTTAAACGCTTTCTGCGCTTTGAGGATATGCTTTGAGCATTCATAGATTCACCCTCCTTTTTGGAAAAAAGGTTTATGCGTCTATCATACAGCCTGTGTATTTTCATTATAGGTCCTTAAACTCCATCGTTCAAGGCAATCGGTTGCTGTTGTATACCCATTTCTTGCTCATCCTTTGCAGTGCATCCAATTTTCGGGTAATTTTTTTAAAATCGGCAGATAATGGGAAAAATTTGATCAAATTTGGTTGGTTTCTTATCGTTTACGCGTTCGTTTCCTTTGCCTCTTTTTCTGATTTTCTGTTGACATATCCGGCATTTACTCTATAATTGCTTATATACTTATGCCGCGGGAGGATGTTAGCATGATTATCGATGTCGGTCAGTTTGCAGGCGTTTTGTACAATCTGGATCTGAAGGAGGGCAGCGTCAACTGCATCCGCTCCACCATCCAGCAGTTTCCTTTTCTGCCGATTCCGGATTATAACTACGGCTATTTCTACGCCGGAAAAAATCACTTTACCGACCGACAAATCAAAAAATGCAATCTCTACCAGATTTTCATCACTCATTCCGGAAAAGGCCGCCTGATGGTGGAGGGAAATGAATATGCGCTTAAAAAGAACACCATTGTGCTTCTGGACCTGGATGCGCGCCACCGCTATGAAACCGACGGCGACCACTGGGAATACGAGTGGGTCAATTTTTCCGGCGCGCCGTGTGCGTATTATTATCAGAAAATCAACTCCGGCGGCGTTCGGGTTTTCGACATTGCAAGCAACAGCCACCTAAAAAGCATGATGCACGACATCGGCGTACTGGCTGCGGAGACGGGCGAGACTAAATACGTGATGACAGGAAACGCCATCATGCGGCTGCTGGACGAATTCATGGCCTTCTCCATGGAATTTGCCCAGCAAAAAATGCTGCCCCACAAAAAGGACAGCATTGAAAGAGTCAAACGATATCTGGACGAACACTACATGGATGAAATCACGCTGGATCAGCTTTCCGAAATGGCATATCTCTCCAAATACCACTTTACGCGTACCTTCACCGCCTATGCGGGTATTTCCCCCTATCAGTACCTGATCTCACTGCGTTTAAACCACGCAAGGCATCTATTATTGCTGACCAATACCTCTATCGAAGAAATCAGCTTCCAAACCGGCTTTAAAAACAGCAAGAATTTCATCCGCTCCTTCAAGCAGGCAACCGGCACCACGCCCGAAAAATACAGGCTGGAGAATCGCTGAAAGGGTTTGGGAAGAAATTTCCGTGTCCTCCATGAGTTCGCCCTTTGGAAGGCAGAGAAGTGGACGCGGGAATGATGAAATGACTTTAAAAGGGGCTGTCTCAAAATAAAAGCCTCTGATAGCATCGGACGCTCCTTCAGTCGTCATCGGGTTTTGCGTCGATCACTCCGACTGCGCGGCAGAGTTCTATCCGGCGTCTGCTTTCTTTATAGGACGCCCAAATGGCGGATGGATTCAGTCGCCTGCGGACGGTTAATACGGCCAAGCGCACTAACCGCAAAAGCCATGCAAAGGGTTTGAGAAACGGGAATTTTTCAATCGCTCCGGCAAAATTGACGCAACCGTTTTTCTGCAATGACTGAAAAGTTGATTTGACGCCTTTGAAGCCGGACAATACGGTGATGGCGGATGATTTCTTACCCTGTTTTCTTCCGAAATTTCCGCTTTCCAGTACGAATGCAAGCAGCTGATCGCAATCTGCCCGATCCACCTGGCTGCACCAGCTGCGGCCCTCCGTTTGAAGGCCGAAATACAGTTGCCCGGTTCTTGTGAGCACCTTTGCAAACTTTTCATAACCGAATTTTTGAACAAGCGGCTGAAATTCATTTGTCCAGAATGCATCGTCCAGCACCCTGTCTGCAAACACCGCCCAGTCCAGTATCTGCCTTAGACCAATGCCCGACAGCATGTGATGATTGATGTGATCCAGACACACAAGGCCGTACAGCAAATCTGAAAAGCAGGGAAACGGATATCCGCTTATTTCATGAAAACGCAGCGCCTTCAAGCCCTCATGAAGCATGCAATCGAGCGCCTGCGCTTTTTCTTCATCCGCCAGCATGCTGAAGGAAGCATGCAGTTCAAAAATAACGCTGTTTTTTTCGACGGTTCTGTGCCGGGGGTTTTGTATGTTTTCATGCTTGCCCTGATAGCCGTGATCCTTTAAAATTGAAACAGCCTGTATGGCTCTTTCGCCCGGCAGAAACAAATCCACATCGCCCATGGCACGGTACACGGGGTTCGGATAATACCTCGCGGCGGATGCGCCCTTCAGAACCGCCGGATGCAGGCCCGCGTTTTCAAGAATACGGATCGCCACCTGCTGCTCGTGAAGAATGCGGTAATACCGATGCAGGTTCTTTTGCGCATGATTGACCCAAAGCGCCTTTACCGATTCGTCCAGCCCCTCTATGCCGCAAACGGCCTCAACCGCCAGCGCAGAGATGGTGTGCGCCTTCATTTCGTGAAATACCGCCTGCCAGTCGACCGTTTCGGGCAGCTCAAGCGGCTTTTGAAACAGCGAGGCTTTGATGAGCGACAGCATGACATTATGGTTTTCATTCATTGGCGCATCATCCTTTCCCATACATTTTGCGCCTTTCGGCTTATCAGGGTTTTATTATAGCACGGCTTATTTTCAGATTCAATCCCTGCTTTAAAGCCGTTTCTTCGCTTGATGGGGAAAGTCGGCATATTTATGGAAGGCTGTTGCAAGATTTTTGCGTTCGTGATATAATTAGTGTAGATTTGTAGGCCATTAAGCATACTTTAAGCGGAATTGTCATAAAGGAGAAACGATGTTCAAAATCAGACTGGCCAATCTTTTGATCGGCATAGATAATCGTTATCCGTATATGGAAAAGCTTTGTGCCGCATACCGCTGTGAGGATTTTGAAAAAGTGGCCTTCACCGTGTCCGTTTCAGAGGATGAATGCCTGCTGGAGCAAAAAAACAGCCCGGTTTACGCCACGATTTCATACTGTGAAAGCATCTGTCTGTATCGGAAGATTGCGCTTGAGCTTTTAAAATACGACGGGCTTCTTATGCACGCCGCCGCTGTTTGCGTGGACGACGAATGCTATCTGTTCGCAGCAAAAAGCGGCACAGGAAAAACGACGCATATTCGCCTGTGGTGCGACCAGTTTGGCGCACGCGCGCAGGTTCTTAATGGAGACAAGCCGATTCTTCGCCTGATCGACGGCAGATTTTACGCCTTTGGCTCGCCCTTTTGCGGAAAGGAGCAATTGGGCAGCAACATCTCAAAGCCCGTGAAGGCGCTGTGCTTTATCGCCCGCGGAAGGGAAAACCGGATTGAACGCATCTCCCCTTCCGACGCGATGGGCCGCATATTTCACCAGCTGCTGATTCCGCGCAAAGAAGACGATATGCACATCTTTATGTCTTTGACGGAGCAGCTGCTTTTGAAGGTAAGCTGTTACCTTTTGCACTGCAACATGGAGCCCGAAGCGGCGCTGGTTGCCTATAACGGTATGAAAGGACAATGAGCCGATGCTCAGGACGAAAAAAGGCTTCATTCTGCGCAAAATGCTGAATGAATATATGGTCGTGGCGGTGGGCGAAGCGGGCGTGCGCTTTAACGGAATGATTCGCCTGAACGCCGCCGGCGCGTTTTTGTGGGAAAAGCTCGAACAGGGCGCGACGGAAAGCGAGCTGATCGACGCGATGCTTAAGCGCTATGACGATCTGGACGAGCAGGCGGCAAAGGCGGATCTGACCGAATTTTTGGAAAGCGTCCGCTTTGCGCTGGAGGAATGAAGAAGCGTTGAAGCTTTTGAATATTGAAAAGGCGCTTGACGATCAGAAAACCGTGTTTATTCAGACCGTCGGGGTCAGCATGCAGCCGATGCTGCGCGAAAGGGAAAGCACGGTTGTGATCGAAAAGCCCGGAAAGAGACTGTCGCGCGGCGACGTCGCCCTGTTTCGGCGGCCGGACGGTCAATATGTATTGCATCGCGTCATTCGCGCGCGCAGGCAGGATTATCTTCTGCGCGGCGACAATTGCCTTGGATGCGAAAGCATCAGGGAAAATATGATTGTCGGCGTGATGAAGGGCTTTTTCCCAAAAATCGACTCGGAGTTTATTCCGGCCTCCGATAAGAAATATCTGCGCTATGTTAAGACCCTGCCTCTTCGCTATATGATCAGGCGGATCAAATGGGCTTTGGCTCTTCCGGTTCAAAAAATAAAAAAGATTATCCGCAGCATGCGCTGATATGCAGACTGTATGGTATAAAGGCTTTTCTGAAAGGAGATCAGCATTATGAAATATGAAAAGGCAATCGCCGAGGTTGTGGCGTTTGACAACAGCGACGTCGTGACAGAGAGCGGCGGTATCCTTACGTGCGGAACTCAGGCTGCTACGGATGTGGCAGCGAGCTGCAGTTCTCCCTCCGTTAATTCCATAAAGGATCACTGTGGTTGGATTTTAGTGGCGGATGCTACTCCGGACGGCTGCTCCTCCTATATGTTTTGATCACTTTTCAGCGTCCGCTTTTCCTGACGGGGAGGAGAATTTCTCAAAATGTATTATCGTTTGAAGGTTGATTATGCGCTTCGCGGTTATCGCGGCGCGACCTGCATTCTGGTCAATCGGCGAAATGGAACGCACAAGCTTCTTGCGCCGCCTGTTTTCAGGGTATTGATGCTGGCGGACGGCGTATCGCCGTTGAAGCTTTCCGATCTGACCAAGGATGAGCAGAATCATCTGAAATCGATGATCGAAAACGGGATTGTGACCGCTTCTGATTCGCCGGATGAAATCGAAGAAGCGCAAAGGTATCGCCTTTTTGACAACCGGTTTGTCAAAGCGATCATGTGGTCATTAACCGGCAGATGCAATTTCAGATGCCGCCACTGCTATCTGGATTCGCCGGACAGCGTCTGGCACGAGCTGACCACGGCTGAAGCGATGAATGTCATCGATCAGATGGCTGAATGCGGCGTGTTAAGCGTTCATTTAACCGGCGGAGAGCCCCTTGTTCGCCCGGATTTTTGGAAAATCGTGGATCGTTTATGCGAAAAGAATATCCACATCGGCACGATCTATTCAAACGCATGGCTGATTGACGATGCGCTTTTGGATCAGCTGGAATCCCGCGGCCTGAAGCCGGAATTCAGCATCAGCTTTGACGGCCTCGGCTGGCACGACTGGATGCGGGGCGTTCCGGGGGCGGAAAAGCATACGCTTGAGGTAATGGAAAAATGCGTAAAGCGCGGCTTTATGGTCAATGCAGCCATTTCGCTTCACAGAGGCAGCGCGGGCACGCTGCGCGATACGTTTTTAAAGCTTAGGGAAATCGGCGTTCCGAAAGCCAAGGTTGGCGGGGTTCAGCCCACGGATCTGTGGCTGAAAAACAACGAGGGCAATCTCATCAGCGACGAGGAATACCTGAAAATCGTGCTTGATTACATTCCGCACTACTATGAGGACGGCCGGCCCCTGTTCATTCATTTCGGCAATGTCGCAATTCTTCATCCCGAGCCTGAGAAATATAAAGTGACGGCTCTCCGATATCCTGATTCCCCGGAATCGGAGGATATGTATCTTTGCAGCAGCGCGCGTTTTTCCGGATACATCGCGCCGGACGGGCGGCTTTTGCCCTGTCTTCCGATGACAGCCTGCGCCGAACAGGAAATTTTCCCGATGATCGCGGAGATCGGGCTTAAGCAGGCGCTGACGGACAGCGTGTATATGCAGTTCATCGACCGGAGGGTCAGGGATCTGATGAAGGTTAACGATCAATGCAGCGTCTGTCCGCATAAATACGTCTGCGGCGGCGGCTGCCGAGCCAACGCGCTGTTTTCGTCCTGCGATCTGATGGGCTGCGATAAGCTGCAATGCTTTTTATTTGAAAACGATTATCCCGCCCGGATTCGCGAAACCATAGAAAAAGCAATAAAGGCGCATTGTCTCTAAGCAAGGCTCGATAAGCTGCTTCATCGGACGATGCCGCTTATCGGAAAGCGCATGGGCGCCGTCTCAAAACATGTTTTGCCTTAGGCTTTAACGAAATGCTTCTTAAAAACATGAACTACGGGACGGGAAACCCGTCCCCTACAGGAAGAAACCATTATGTTTCCGTTGTAGGGGATGGGTTTCTGTCAAGAGCAACATGGTTTACAAAATGTGCAACAACATGGTTTACACATTAGCTCTTGGGTCGCCCTCTAAGAGATACGCTTTTCGGAGCGTATAGGCTCGGTTAATAAGGTCGATGCG
>SVGP01000016.1 GCA_015056255.1 Clostridiales bacterium
CGGCCTAGAAGCGCCGATACCTCGGAACCGGCCTGCGTGAAACGGAAGATGTTGTCGATAAACAGAAGCACGTCCTGATGCTTTACGTCGCGGAAATACTCCGCCATAGTGAGACCCGAAAGGCCTACGCGCATACGGGCTCCCGGTGGTTCGTTCATCTGGCCGTAGACCATGGCGGTCTTGTTGATAACGCCGGACTCGATCATTTCGTTGTAAAGGTCGTTGCCTTCTCTTGTGCGCTCGCCGACGCCCGTGAATACGGAAATGCCGCCGTGCGCTTTGGCAACGTTATTAATCAGTTCCATAATGAGAACCGTCTTGCCTACGCCTGCGCCGCCGAACAGACCGATCTTACCGCCCTTGGCATAGGGGCAGATGAGGTCGACAACCTTGATGCCGGTTTCCAGTATCTCGGTCGCAGCCTGCTGATCCTCGTAGGAGGGCGCGGGACGGTGGATGGGCCAGCGCTCGACGGAAGCGGAAACCTGACCCTGCTCGTCGATGGTATCGCCCAGAAGGTTAAATACGCGGCCCAGGCATTCCTCGCCGACGGGTACGGAAATGGACGCGCCGGTGTCTACAGCCTCAACGCCTCTTGTAAGTCCGTCGGTCGAGCTCATGGCGATGCAGCGAACCACGTTGTCGCCAATGTGCTGAGCTACCTCGGCAACGATTTTCGCATCGCGGTTTTGAATTTCAATGGCGCTTAACAGATCCGGAAGGCAGCCGTCCGGAAAGCGAATGTCCAGAACCGGGCCGACAACCTGGATAACGGTTCCAATATTCTTGGCCATATGGCCTCAACTCCTTTTGCTTCGTAACTTATGCACCCGCAACAATTTCGGTAATCTCCTGCGTGATGGCCGCCTGACGCGCGCGGTTGAACTTAAGAGACAAATCCGCGATCATGTCTTCGGCGTTGGACGTAGCAGAATCCATGGCGGTTCTGCGAGCGGCCTGCTCGGCGGCGCGGCTTTCGCACAGCGCGCCATAGAGCACGCCGCCCATATATTCGGGCACGATTGCATCAAATACCTCTACGCTTCCACCTTCGTAGAGAATTTCGCTCTTTTTCGCCTCTTCCCCGTCGTCCTCATATTGAAGCGGCAAAAGCGCCTTCATGTCCGGAGTCTGGGAAAGCACGGAAACGAAATTGGTGTACGCTACGGAAACGGAACAGTATTCGCCGCTTTTGAATGCCTTTGCAATATTCTTGGCAATGGTGAAGCAATCGCCCACCTGAACAGCCTCGGCTACAGGATATGCGTCCGAAACGATGTCGGCTTTTCTGGCTCTGAAAAAGTCCAGCGCTTTTTTACCAATGGGCAAAACCACTGAATCCGACTTTGCCATTTCCGCCATAACCATCTTAAGAACGTTCGAGTTGTATCCGCCGGCAAGGCCTCTGTCGCCCGCGATGACGACAAACAGCGTTTTGCCGGTCTTGGGCGCATTCAGATACGGCGAATCAAAATCCGTGTTGGTTTTGATGATATCGTGAATCACGCTTAAAAGAATTTTGAAATAAGGGCGGGCGGAGTCAACCTGCGCCTGCGCGCGGCGAAGCTTGGAAGCAGCGACCATTTCCATGGCCTTGGTGATCTGCTTGGTGCTTTCCATGCTTCGGATTCGGTTTTTGATCTCCTTTGTGGAAACGCCAGCCATGTCCCTCCCTCCTTATTCGGTCACCTTGACAAACTCAGCCTTGACGGCATTAAGCGCGTTTTTCAGGCCTTCCTCGGTTTCCTTTTCGAGCTTGCCGGTCGTGCGGATGGCGGTTAATACATCGTATCCGGAAACGTCCATATATTCATACAGACGGTTTTCAAACTCAGGCAGTCTGTCAAGCTCAATATCGTTTAAATAGCCGTTTACCACGGCGTAGATAATGCAAACCTGATGGGCAACCTCGACGGGAGACTCGTTCTTCTGCTTTAACACGCCGACGATTCTGGAGCCCAAAGCAAGGCGCGCCTTGGTGTCTGCGTCGAGATCAGAACCGAACTGAGCGAAAGACTGAAGCTCGCGGTACTGGGAGTAAAGAAGCTTTAAGCTTCCTGCAACCTTCTTCATGGCCTTGATCTGCGCGTCGCCTCCTACGCGGGATACGGAGATACCCGGGTTCACAGCGGGCATGATGCCGGAGTTAAAAAGTTCGCTCTCCAGGAAGATCTGGCCGTCGGTGATGGAAATAACATTGGTGGGAATGTAGGCGGAAACGTCGCCCGCCTGGGTTTCGATGATGGGAAGCGCCGTAAGGCTTCCGCCGCCCTTGACTTCGGACAGGCGCGCCGCGCGCTCAAGCAGGCGGGAGTGCAGATAGAATACGTCGCCCGGATAGGCCTCGCGTCCCGGAGGACGGCGGATGAGCAGGGAGATGGCGCGGTAAGCCACGGCGTGCTTGGAAAGATCGTCGTAAATAACGAGCACGTCTTTTCCCTTGTTCATGAAGTATTCGCCCATCGTGCAGCCGGAATAGGGCGCGATGTACTGCATGGGGGCAAGCTCGGAAGCGGTTGCGGAAACGACGATGGTGTAATCCATTGCGCCGCCGTCTTCCAGCGTCTTTACAACCTGAGCAACGGTGGATCTTTTCTGGCCGATGGCGACATAGATACAGATTACGTCCTTGCCCTTCTGGTTCAAGATCGTATCGGTGGCAATGGTGGTTTTGCCGGTCTGACGGTCGCCGATAATGAGCTCGCGCTGACCTCTGCCAATCGGAATCATGGAGTCGATGGCCTTGATGCCGGTCTGAAGCGGCGTATCGACGTGCTTTCTGTCGATGATACCGGGAGCGGGCTGCTCAATGGGGTCAAAGCGGACGGCGGCAACGGGTCCTTTTCCGTCAATGGGCTCGCCCAGCGTGTTTACAACGCGGCCGATCATAGCCTCGCCTACGGGCACGGAAACAACGCGTCCGGTGCGCTTTACGATGTCGCCTTCCTTGATGCCGTTGTCGGTACCCAGGATAACGATGGAAACGGTGTTTTCTTCCAGGTTCTGCGCCATGCCGTAGGAACCGTTCGGGAATTCGATCAGCTCGCCCGCCATGCACTTGTCAAGGCCGGAAGCGCGCGCAATACCGTCGCCAACTAAAATGACAACGCCGGTTTCGCTGGTCTCCAGCTTGTTTTCGTAGTTTTTAATCTGTTGTTTTATGATTTTAGTAATCTCTTCAGGTCTTAATTCCATACGATTCCCTGCTTTCTCCCATCAGAGTACGGTATTTTTGAGGGTCTTGCGAACCGCCTCCAGGCGGCCGGCAACGGTGTCCTCCACGCGCTTGCCGTCGTAATCAAGGCGGATTCCGCCAAGACAGGCAGGGTCAACCTGCTGAATCAGCTCTACGACTTTTCCCGTAATTGCGCCCAAGCGAACCTTAAGCCTCAGAGCCTGCTTTTCATCGAGCGGCTCCGCAGTCACAACTCTAACAGGAAGTATGCCGTTATCCTCGTTGTACAAATCGCGATAGGCACCGGCGCATTCGTGGAACTTAAGCACATAGCCTTTTTCCGTCAAGAGCTTTAAAAAGTTGAGCGTATAGGCGTGCAGTTTGCCTCTGAAGCTTTTATCGATAATCGAAAGCCTTTCTTCCAGCGAAAGGTTCGGCGTAGACAAAAGTCTGAGAAAATCCTTCTCCGCCTCAAACGCTTTGTCCAGCGCTTTGATTTCATCGAAAATTCTCGTGCCAAGCGCCTCATCCTTTGCAAGATCATAAAGCGCTTCTGCATATACGGCTGCCGCGCGCGTCATTTGATATCACCCAATTCGTCAATGAACTGATCGATGATTTCGGCCTTGTCCGCCTGATTCAGTTTGCGGCCGACAACCTTCTCGGCAATGGCAAGCGCCATATCGGAAATTTCGTCCTTGGCTTCGTTAACAGCCTTTTTCTTCTCAAGCTGAATATCGTCCTGCGCCTTCTGGAGAATCTGTCCGGCTTCATTCTTGGCCTTGGAAACAATTTCTTCCTCGCGCTTCTGACCGCGCGCAACGGCGTCCTTCACGATCTTGTCGCCCGTCGCTTGGGCGTCGTTCAGCTTTTTGAGATATTCTTCCTTCATCGCCATGGCTTCATCCCTGGCGGATCCGGCGTTTTCATACATGTCGTCGATTTCCTTCTGGCGGGTTTCAATCATGACCCGGACAGGCCCGATCAGATATTTTTTCGCCACCAGAAAAATAACCAGCGTGTTTAAAAGGATAAAAAGCGCCGTCCAGAAATCGATGCCGATAAAACTTTCAAACACTTTGTTCTCTCCTCTCGATGATGCGTTAAGGAACGAAAAAATCCTTACAGCGTAAAGAGGATGAGGAAAGCGATCAAAAGCGCATAGATACCGGTAGTCTCGGTGATGGCGCAGCCCATGATCATGGTGGTTCTCAAATCGCCTGCGGCCTCGGGCTGACGGGCCATGCCCTCAAGCGCCTTACTTACCGCGTTTCCTTCGCCGATAGCCGGGCCGATAGCGCCTACGCCCATGCAAAGACCCGCGCCGATTGCCTTACCCAAAGTTGCAATTGCCTGTTCCATAATTCAAACCCTCCAACGTAAATAATCTAAATTTCTTACAGCGTAAAAAGAATGAGGAAAGCGATCAGAAGCGCATAAATACCGGTAGTTTCGGTGATGGCGCAGCCCATGATCATGGTGGTTCTCAAATCGCCTGCGGCCTCGGGCTGACGGGCCATGCCCTCAAGCGCCTTGGAAACCGCATTACCTTCGCCAATAGCCGGGCCGATAGCGCCTACGCCCATGCAAAGACCCGCGCCGATTGCCTTGCCCAAAGTTGCAATTGCCTGTTCCATAAAGTAATCCTCCCAATTGTATATTGATGTGTTCACTTAAACAAATTTAGTTTTCTTCCGCCTTTGCCTCCGGAGCGGGGCAGGAGCCCGCGATATAGGTCATCGTAAGAAGCGTAAATACATACGCCTGAACGAACCCGGAGAAAAGGTCGAAATAGCAGGAAAGAACCGCCGGGATACCAAAGGCCAGCACCGGAACGCCGGACAGAATTCCAAACATCTGCAGCATGCCGAATACGCCAAGCGCAAGGGACATGATGCCGAGCCAGGCGCCGATGAGCCTGTGCTTTTTCATGAGAATCCTGAAAAGCAGAAGCGCGCCCAGGGCGATCAGAACGATGCACACTGCAATGTTGCTTCTGGCAATCAGGTTCATAACGCCCGCGGAAGCAAGCGAAAACGCCATATATAAAATGGTGGTGATAACGCCGCCGCCAGCCACGTTTCCGAAGTGACGGAAAGCCATGGCAACAGGCTGTGCGATTTCGGAAATCACATTCATGGGCGTCATGATGACGATGGGCTCGGTAAAGCCCTTGAGCCACGACTTTACGCCGTTGTACTTGATGTTGTTTCGCCAGATGATGACGGAAACCAGCACCGACCACGCGAGCGTACAGCTTAAATCAGCTGTGACGGAACGAAGAAAGCCTGTAAGGCCGATGAACGTCCCGCAGATGGAGGACATGAAAATCGTTCCGATGAAGGGCGCCCAATGAAGGTTGTGCTTGCCCATCGAGCCTTCCACCATGTTGTAAAGCATGTCAATCGCCTTTTCGACCATCACCTGAACGCCGTCCGGGCGCTTTTTAAGCCTCTTTCCAAGCTTTACGCATGCAAGGCACAAAATGATGGTTACAACCAGCGAAGAAACCGTCGTCTGGGTAATGGGAATACCGAAAATCTTAAAATACACAAATGCGCCGGCAATATTCATTTCCATATTCGTATCTCACCCGACCTTCTTTTTGAAAAATTCCCGGATGTAAATCACGGGCTGGATAAATACAAGCGGAAGCGCGCAGGCAATGGGATTGCCAATCTTCGTAATCGCCAGCACGCACAAAACAAGGAAAATCACCGCATAGCGCGCAATGTACGAAAAATGCATCAGCGATTTTCCGCCGGTTACGTCGTTTTTGACTGCCTTATCCGAAGCCGCCACCGCGTTTAACGCCATAATATAGAAATTGAGAATCGTGAGCACTCCGCCGACCACGCCGCCGACAAGCACCGTCCAGTCAAATTCTCCGACAATGGCAAAAACAACAATCATCACGCCCACGAGGAGCATTTCACCGATGGCGATATGCATGGTTTCGCGTTTAACAAATCTTTTGCCGTCCATCTCTTCCCTCCCCGCTCAATCGTGATCATTGAAGGAAACGCCCGCTTTGCCTTGCTTTTCCTCTTTTCGCTTTGATCTGTCCAGACGCTCCATTATCTTTAATGAAGCTCTGAGCCCATCAAAAGCAGTAATCATGCCAATTATGCAAAACAGAATCACGCACCATGGGCCGAGTGAAAATTTATTTTTCAGCCAGATCCCCAGCCATATAAATCCCGCCAGCGGTACCGCTACGCCCATGCCAAGCTGTGTAAGCCACACAAGCATGTTCAGTTCCTTCATATTAATACCTCAATTCTTGCACCATACCATTTTACTATAGTTTGTGTCAAATAGCAAGCGCATTGACCGTTATTTTCGTGTCATTCGACTAATTTTCATTAAAGAAAAAAAGGTGTATAATAAAAAAGCGCACATCCGCGTCACCGTTTTAAAAAAGGGCCGGAAAAATTCTCATAATATTTTTACTTTGCAAACTTTTTCCATTTTTCATGCGTCTAAAAAGAAACGATCAATCCTGGAGGTGTCATTTATGAAAAAGTTTTTGTGCCTGCTTCTTGCGCTTTGCGCGGTCTTCTCTCTGACCGCCTCAGCCGAGGTTCCCCCGCCCACCATCTACGCAAAGGTCACGCCCGCGCCAACCGACAATTTTTATACGCCGGCCACCATCAACGTCTATCAGCTGCCCGGCGAATATCGGCCCGTAATCGGAACACTTTCCTCGGGCGAACAGATCATCGTCGTCTTTGAAGGCTCCACCTGGCATAAGGTGAGAACGCTTTCCAGCAAAGTGGTCGGTTGGGTGCGCGATATGGACATCACCTTTACCACCCGCGGCTATTCCGCCGCAAACCTGGGCTGCACGCTTCCCTCCGCCGCCCTCGTTCAGTCCTCCGACGGCTTCGCTTCTCTTCGCTGGGGTCCCGCCACGTATTACGATGAAATGGATAAGCTGCCAAACGGCAGATACGTATGGAGATACGAAAACGAGGACGGCTGGACGCGCGTGCTTCTTGAAGACGGCAGATGCGGCTATGTGCATTCAAGTCTCCTTAAGAACACCAAGCTTCTGACAACCTGGCCCAGCGGCCTTCACGCCTATGTGCAGGTGACCGGCGATTACGCCATCTTCAGAAAAAGCGCCAACTATTCTTCCGCATCGCTTGGCAGCTATAAATCAGGAACCGTGCTTGAAATCATCGGTCAACAGGGGTCGTTCTATCAATTCGTTAACCCTGCAAACGGAACAAGCGCCTATATCTCCTATGACATCGTAAGCCCCGAATGCCTGAACGAAACCGTATCCCAGTCTTCCGTTTATTATGATCATCCTCTGATGTACGCATGCGACGTGATCACAAGCATTCCCGCCGGAACCAAATTAAAGGTCATGGCGACCGACGGCTATGTAAGCTATGTGAAATACGCAACCGGCGAAGGCTATGTATATGATTATACCCTGAAATATTGATAAAATTGAATACCGAAAGCACAGCAAATTGAGACGGGAAACCCGTCCCCTGCAGCGGAAACGCAACTGTTTCTTCCTGTAGGGGGCGGGTTTCCCGTCCCGAAAATATTCGGTTTATAGAAAGTATGATCCGCTTATCCGATATCGTACTGACCGTCAGTCACGCACTTAAGGTCTGCATTGTAAAACGCTCTGGCACAATTGATCATATGGCCTACATCTTCTGTGCCTGCTGTTTCGTAGGAGGAATGCATGGCGAGCTGTGCAAGGCCGATATCGACGGTGTTCAAGGAGAAATGGCTGTTGGAGATGTTGCCCAGCGTTCCGCCGCCCAGCATGTCGCTTCGGTTCGCAAAGAACTGATACGGAACATTCGCTTTGTCCAGAATGGCTCTCAACATCGCCTTGGACGCGCCGTCGGAGGTGTATTTCTGGTTGGCGCTTTCCTTGATCACGATGCCGCCGTTCATCTGAACGTTGTTGGTGGCGTCGGAGAATTCGGGGTGATTAGGATGCATGGCGTGGGCGTTGTCGCAGGAGAGCATCATGCTGGAGGCTGCGGCGCGCATAAACGCCTCTTCATCCAGATTCAGCGCATAAAACGCGCGCTTGAGTACATCGGTCAGGAAAGAGGAATCCGCGCCCTGCTTGGTGGTGGAGCCGACTTCTTCATTGTCAAACACCGCGCAAACCGGCATGCCGTTTACGGGCTTTGCGTCCACAAAGCCCATCATGGTTGCATATGCGCACTCAAGATCGTCCAGTCTTCCTGCGGAAACGAATTCGCCGTTTGCGCCCCATACAGAGGGCGCGACGCGGGAATACAGGAAAAGATCGCTGCCGAGCACGTCCTTTTCCTCTGCGCCCACAGCCTCGGCAATCTGCTTTCTGAACGCGCCTTTTGATCTCATGTCGCCGTACAGAGGCATAAGATCGGTCTGCGCGTTGAACTTGTAGCCGTCGTTGACCGTGCGGTTCATGTGAATGGCGACGTTCGGAATGACGAGCATGTCCTTATCGATGTTCACAAGGCGGGTTTCAATGCCCTTTTCGCCCTTTACAAGCACGCGGCCCGCAACGGACAGGGGGCGATCCAGCCAGGTGGAGAAAATCATGCCGCCGTAGCGCTCTGTGTTGAGCTGAACATACTTGCCTCTGACTTCAAGCTCCGCGTTTTCCTTGATTTTGAAAACAGGCGAATCGGAGTGGCTTGCGCAGATGCGGATGGAATCAAGGCTTCCTTCGGGCACGGTAAAAGCGATTACGCTTGAAAGATTGCGCGTAACGTAGTATTTGCCGCCCTTTTGAAGTTCCCACTTTGCGCTTTCGCGCAGGCGGGTAAAGCCGTTCTCATCCAAAATTTTCGTCAAGTTCTCAATCGCGTGAAAGGCGCTCGGGGACGCCTTTAAAAAGTCCATTAAACCCTTAACAGCCATTACGGAATCATCCTTTCCAGATATTCAATGGGGGCCGGATATTTGACAAGAAGATAAATCAGCACAAGATGCGCCGGGTAAAACGCGTAAAACGCCCACTTGGGCAGGCGCACGCGTCTTTTTTTAATGGGCAGATAAACAAGCGGCAGCGACAAAACGGCATACAATTGCAGATTGGAGCTCGTCACGCCGCGCGTGAAGAATTTAGGCATGCCCCAATACCACATGAAAAGAAATACCGCCGCAAACGACACAAAGGGCCTGTCCAAAAACGCATAGAACAGGCAGATGAGCAATACGCCCTTGATACCGTAGTCGAACTTGCCCTGAAACACCCATGCCAGCAGCGCAAATATGATCAGAAGCCACGGCGATTTAGCGCGAACCGCGCCCAATATGCACGCGCCGGCTGCGAGGGTGAAGAAGATATTGCCCTTGTTTGCGTAGAAGAAATCATAAACGAGATCGAGCCTGTAAAAATTGCTTGCCCAGTCGAACGCGCCCATCCTCACATGCCCCATCGCGGTCATGTACAGAGGATGCACCAAAATGCCCACAATCGCCAGACGGAAGGCATATTTCCAAACGTTTCTCGAATATGCCGCGCCGACCGCTATGCCATAGGCAAAAAGCGGCATGGCAATTCTGCCAATGATGCGCATTAAATTTCCGGGCGGGAACAAAAACGCCCACTCGCCTGCCTGGCGTATATACAGAAGATTGTGAAACGCGCCCTCTGAAAACAGCATCTTGCCCGCGTGATCCGAAAGCATGCAGATGCAAGCGATGATCTTTAAAAGATTGGTGTCGTTATTAAGCCTCAGCGTTCGCGGATCTTTGGGGCAGGAATATACCTGCCCCAAACGATGTTTCGCCTTTAAAAGCGCAACGCGGATTCTGTTTTTCATACGACAATATCCATTTCAACGGGCTTTGCGCCAAGGCGCTCGCAGCTGACCGCGTCCGGCTGGCTGCCGCCGACAAACAGGCGGAAATGGCGGCCGGCCTTGATTCTGCGTCCGTCGTCGGTCACGCACTCAAAGGCGGACTTGGGAAGCGGCAGAAGCACGCGCTTTTCTTCGCCCGGCGCAAGATGCACGCGGCCAAAGGCGCACAGCGAGTAATTGAGGCCATGGCTGTCAAACTCGAGGGGTTTGATATAAACCTGAACGATTTCCTCCGCGTCCATCTCGCCCATGTTTCTGACCCTTACGCTGACCGCACTTCTCTCCTCGTGATACTGGCCGTCGGAGTAGCGATACTGGTTGTAGGAAAGGCCGAAACCGAAAGGATACAGCGCCTCGCCCTTGAAGTAGCGATAGGTGCGGTTTTCCATGGAATAATCCTCAAACGGGGGTAGGTCTTCAACCGACTTATAGAAGGTAACGGGCAGCTTGCCGGAGGGAGCAACTTTGCCAAACAGAATGTCGGCAAGCGCCGTTCCGCCGGCCTGACCGGGATACCACGCCTGAACGATGGCGTTTCCTTCCTCAACGCGCAGCGCGCTTCCGGAAGCGATGACGGTGATATAGGGCTTTCCGGTGGAGGCGACGGCGTCGATGAGTCTTCTCTGGGCGAGGGGCAGCTCGAGGTCGTTTTTGTCGCCCGAGGAATATTCGTTTCCGGTGTCGCCCTGCTCGCCCTCAATCGTCGCGTCAAGACCCAGAACCAGAATGGTCACGTCGCTCATTTCAGCGGCCTGCCTGGCTTCGGCTAAGAGATCGCCCTCCATGTGAAGGCCGGTGGTGGACTTTTTATAAAGGTGAGATCCCATGCCGTAATTGACCTTTACGCCGGCTTCCCTGCACGCGTTTCTGATGCCCTCAAGGAAGGTGACATAGCGGGAAGAAGTTCCTGAGTAGTTGCCCTCAAGCGCTGCAATGCTGTTGGCGTTCGGGCCGAGCACGGCGACGGATTTAAGACGGTTGATGTTCAAAGGCAGAATGCCGTCGTTCTTTAAAAGCACCATCGTGCGCTGCGCAGTCTTAAGCGCAAGCTCCGCATGCTTTTCGCAGTCGTTCATCTCGTAAGGAATCTGGTTGTAGGGATTATTTTCGTCAAACATACCCAGGAGATAGCGGCAGGTGAAGGCGCGCTCGCAGGCGAGGGTGATGTCGTCTTCCGTGATTCTGCCCTCCTGAAGCGCCTGCAGGATCATGATGTAGGTGTTTCCGCAGTTGATGTCGCAGCCGTTTTTGAGCGCGAGCGCAGCGCTTTCGGGCGCGGTGTCGGTGATCTTGTGATACATGTGGAAGTCGGCAATTGCCCAGCAGTCGGATACAAAGTGGCCTTCAAAGCCCCAAAGGCCGCGCAGGATCTCGCCCATCAAGCGACTGTGACCGCAGCAGGGCTCGCCGTTGGTGCGGTTGTACGCGCCCATCACGGCCTCAACTCCCGCCTCCTTGACCGCGGCTTCAAACGCGGGGAGATAGGTGTCCCAAAGGTCGTATTCGGAGGCGACAGCGTCAAACTCATGCCTCAGCGCCTCAGGGCCGGAATGCACGGCGTAGTGCTTGGCGCAAGCGGCGACCTTCATGTATTCACCATTGCCCTGCAGGCCCTTGATAAAGCCGACGCCCATGCGGGAAGTCAGATACGGGTCCTCGCCGTAGGTTTCCTGGCCGCGTCCCCAGCGGGGATCTCTGAAAATATTGATATTGGGCGACCAGAAGGTCAGGCCCTTATAGATGTCTCTGTCGCCGTGCGCCGCCTGCGCGTTGAACTTGGCGCGGGCTTCCGTGGAGATGGTTTCAGCGATTTCGAATAAAAGATCTTCGTCAAACAAGGAAGCCATGCCGATGGCCTGCGGGAATACCGTGGCCGTGCCGGCTCTGGCAACGCCGTGCAGCGCCTCGTTCCACCAGTTGTAGGCGGGAATGCCCAGTCTGTCGATCGCGGGCGCATTGTAGCGAAGCTGAGAAGCCTTTTCTTCCAGCGTCATCTGACTGACCAGCTGTTTGGCCAAATCTCTTGCGGTATTTCGGTCCATAATCCTTATCCTCCCGTGTTTATGTATATAAGGCATACCATAAATTCCCGTGGAAGAAGGCGCATTCGCCCTCTTTATCGCATAATATCATTTTACAATATTCGCACCCAACTGTCAATCATATGAGCGATTGACAAGAAGTATGAATTTAGCGCATAATATAGACAAATAAATGAGGTGATATCATGGAAACTTGGCAGGAAAGAACCATTCGCATGGTAGGAACGGATGCGGTTTCACGTTTGAACCGCACGCGCGTGGCGGTTTTTGGTCTTGGCGGCGTGGGGTCTTATACGGCGGAGGCGCTTGTCCGCGCAGGCATAGGCACGGTTTTATTTGTGGACAGCGAAGAGGTGGATGTGACCAACATCAACCGCCAATTGATCGCAACGCGCGAAACCATTGGACAATCCAAGGTGGAATGCGCGAAAAAACGAGCCCTGTCCATAAACCCAAGTCTCAACATTCAGACCAAACAGATCTTTTTTTCAAAGGAAACCGCCAATGAAATCGATTTTTCGGCATTTGACTGCGTGGCGGACTGCATAGATTCCGTATCTGCAAAAATTCTTCTGATTGAAAAGGCAAAGGCGGCGAACGCATATATTGTGAGCTGCATGGGAACCGGCAACAAGCTGGATCCCACGCGCTTTAAAGTCGCCGATATCGAAAAAACCGATGTCTGCCCCTTGGCCAGAGTCATGCGAAGGGAGCTTAAAAAGCGAAACGTCAAAAACGTAAGGTGCGTCTACTCGGACGAATTGCCCGTAAAGCCTGACGGCGATGCGCGCGTTCCAAGCTCCATCTCCTTCGTGCCCGGCGCGGCAGGACTGATTCTGGCGGGCGAAATCATTAAGCATATTATGAGTGAGGCTTAGCCAAAGAAAATTACAGACTTCAGTCTTTTTATTTAATCACTACAATTATATTTTCAG
Source organism: Clostridiales bacterium (assembly GCA_015056255.1). Lineage (GTDB taxonomy): Bacteria > Bacillota > Clostridia > Christensenellales > Aristaeellaceae > SFHK01. The sequence continues at coordinate 12,992 of SVGP01000016.1, forward strand.
ACCATAGTCTGTTTTTAACTTCCCAACCTTGGTACTCACCCCATTTTTTTCGGCTCCCTCATCAGAGGGAGCCGATGGAAAACACGGCATTTCAAACATTCAAGCAGAAAAAACGTATAAAAACGACTCCCTCTGATGAGGGAGCCAATGGAAAACGCCGCAGCTTTACCTGTTCTTATTAATAATTCTACTCATGCTCTTATGGGTCTTCAAATCCACGGTTCTGACCCACAGGCTCACCTTGTTTTCCGCGTTCATGTTTTCCCATACGTCTGCAACGATGTCGAAAATCGAGCCGCTCACGGACACCTGAATGGGTTCGCCGGAAAATGCAGGCAGGGGATTGGCGTCGAAGGCGCAGGTATGGAGATAATAGCCTGTGCCGGCGGGCAGATTTTCGTATTCATAGGTATAGCGCCCGACGCTTGCGCCGTAGGGATCCATGCTTTTTACAAGGCTCATTTTGAGATTAAAGCTCTCGCCGTCCATAGTAACAAGACCGGTAAGTCTCGGCGTAAAGTTTGGCGCGTCCGGGATATAGGAAAGGCTAGAAAGCGCCTCTTCAAAGCTTTTGCCGGAGGAAAGGCTTCCATATATCTGCTCGGTATGCGAGCCGTTTCCGATAAGCACCTTGTTTTCAAACGCGAGCACCGGCGAATACACAAGCAGCGCCTCGTCGCGCATGGCGGATTTGATAAACGGCTCGATTTTTACGCCGCCGCCTTCTTCTAAAAACACGCGATTTTTGGTGAGCGGGCTTCTGCCCATAATAAAATATGCGATTACAGCGCTCAGTCCGTCGGCGCTTCTTCCTGCGATCATGCCGCAGCCCGGGTAACTTACACGTCCGACCGCGCCGCCCAGCGAAATGGCCTTCATTGGTCAAGCACCTCCATTCATCTTTACAGGTGTATTTTACCACACAAGGCGCACTTTGTACGCTTTCGTTTTGAAAATGATTCGTTCATTTTGTCTTGCGTTTTTGTTTCGCTTGTTCTCAGAGGTTCAGATACTCAAGGAACTTCTGAATGTGATCGTCCCAGAATTCCCACGTGTGCGCGCCGGGATCCTCGTCGTATTTGTAGTCGAAGGGATTTCCGGGGAGAGATGTAAAGTAGTCGCGGGTGGTGTGGGCAACGTCCAAAAGGAAATCCTTATCTCCGCAGGCGTGGTAGATTCTGGGCGGGGTAAGGCCTTTTTTCAGAATCTGATCCGCGTTAAAGTACACGTCCTCTTCAGTTCCGGTCAGGTCTCTGTCGCCATGAAGAAGATGCATGCGCTTTTTAAGGGACTCGGAGGGGGCTTTCGGCATAAGCTCATTTCGGTTCATCGCGCCTGCGGACAGGCAGCCGATCACCGAATAGGTTTCGGGGCAGGCAAGGCCCAGTTTCATCGCACCCGCGCCGCCCATGGAAAGGCCGCAGATGAAGTTGTCCTCCCTTTTTTCTGAAAGCGGGAAGAAGGAGCGCATGATGCGCGGAAGCTCTTCGGTGATATAGGTAAAATATTTGCTTCCGCCGCCGTACGCCATGTTGCCATAGCCGGACAAGTGTCCGTTGGGCATAACGACTGCGAGGCCGACTCTGGACGCATAACGCTCAATCGAGGTGCGCCTTTGCCAGATGGTGTGGTTATCGCTCATGCCGTGCAGAAGCCATAAAACCTTGTGCTTTCCGCTCTTGGCTTCGGTCTCCATGCCGATTAATTTCTGGCTGGCTTCGGGAAGAATAACGTCGCAGGACGCGCACATGCCAAGAGAAGAAGCAAAAAAGCCTACATGAATCAGCGCCATATTATTTTCCCTCCTTGTTTTCAAGCAGCCAGCTTAAAACCGTCTGTACTTTTTCGTCCCAGTATTTCCACTGGTGATCGCCCGGGGATTTTTCATATACGTGCTCGATGCCAAGCTCGGTTAAGTGCTTGTCCATTCTTTCGTTGTGGCTGAACAGAAAATCCTGCTCGCCGCACCACATATAGAGCTTGGGAATGGGCTTTCCGTTTTCCTTCAAATCGCTTGCAGCCTTGAAAAGATCATTGAAGCCGTCCTTGATTTCGTCAGCGGGGCCGAAAACATCCGTCCAATAGCTGGGATTGCCGAGGCCGCCCCACCTGACCAGCTGCTCAACATCCAGAGCGCCGGAAAGAGACGCTCCCCAGCCGAAGGTTTCGCTTGCGCGAAGAGCCAGCTTGAATGCGCCGTAGCCGCCCATGGAGAGGCCGCAAACAAAGGTGTCCTCGCGCTTGTCGGACATATTCGGGAAGAAGGATCGACAGATGCGCGGAAGCTCCTCCGCGATATAGGTATACCATTTCATACCTTCATACATGTCCGTGTACCAGCCCAGCTGGGTCGAGGGCATGACGACCGCGATGCCCTTGTCGGCGACATAGCGCTCGATCGAGGTTCTTCTCTGCCAGATGGTGTGATCGTCGCTCATACCGTGAAGCAGGTAGAGCGTTTTCCACTTATCAGGGCCTGATTTTCCCTCCATACCGATCTGGCCCACCGTGTTTTCGGGCAGAATCACGTCCATCTCCACGCACATGCCCAATACATCCGAAAAAAAGTCCACATGTAAAAGCGCCATAGGTATTCCCCCTTCTTAGGTTCTTTCGTCAAGGTATTTCTTTTCCCAGTTTGATTTTTTATAGTAAATCACCATAAGCAGCGAACACAGTATCCATCCCATCGGATAAGCTAGCGCGACCACGTAAATGGAATTGAAAATCGTCGAGCACACAAACAGATACAATTGTCTGAACGCCACAAAAGACGCAAGCATGATGACCATGGGGCCGGTGGAAAAGCCCGCGCCGCGCAGGGAGCCGGCCAGCATCTGATTGACCGCGCACAGGAAATAAAACGGGCTCATCATTCTCAAAAACGTCGCGCCATAATAGAGCACTTCGCTGTCGCGGTTGAAAAGGCCCACAAGGAAGCGGCTGAAGGAAAGAAGCGGAATGCCGACCACGACGCAGCACACAAACGCCATGAAAAGCGTAATTTTGATGCCGCTTTTGGCCCTCTTTACGTCCTTTGCGCCGATATTCTGACCGACAAAGGTGGTTGCGGAGATGGCAAGGCTGTTGATGGGCAAAAGGGCGTACTGATCGATCTTTCCGTACACCGTCCATCCGGCGGCGCAGCCGCTGCCGAAGGCATTGATATAGCCCTGAACAAACACGTTTGAAATGCTGGTGATCGTCGACTGAATGGCGGCGGGCAGGCCGATTCTGATCACGCGTTTTAATATACCCATATGAATGCGAAGCTTACGCCATAAAATGCGATAGGAAGTATGCGTTTTCGTAAGCGCCAGCATGACCAGCACCGCCGACACAGCCTGCGAAATGATAGTCGCCAACGCAACACCCCTGACTTCCCACTTGAACGCAACTACAAACAAAAGATCGAGCACAGTGTTAAGCAGCGCAGATACGATCAGAAAATATAATGGGCGCCTGCTGTCGCCCACAGCGCGCATGATGCCGGCTCCAATATTATAGATCATCAGTCCGCTGATGCCCATAAAGTAAATATGAAGGTATTCCCTCGCATACGCCTGCATGTCGAGAGGCGTTTTCATCATTTTAATCAGCATGGGAACCGCGCAAATGCCCATAACCGTACAGATGACGCTGGCAATCAGCGAAAGCGCAATCGTGGTCTGAACGGATTTGGAAACGCCGTCGTCGTCCTTCGCGCCGAAGTAATTGGAAATGACGACCGTCGCGCCGTTGGCAATGCCGATAAAAAAGCTGACCATCGCATTGATCGGCGCGCCCATCATGCCGACCGCGCCCAGCGCCTGCTTGTTGACAAAATTGCCCACGACCAGCGTATCGACCGTGTTATACAGAATCTGAAAAATATTTCCAATCAAAAGCGGCAAGGCAAAACGCACGATCTGTTTCCAGATCACGCCCTCCGTCAAATCGATATCGTTTCTAAGCTTTGCCATATTGTTTTCTTCCTTTGTTATTAAATGCATTCCTGATCAAAAAAGCAAAAAGCGCAAGCGCAAGAAAAGCCGCCGATAAAACCGACAGGGTAAACGCATCCACAGTCACGGAGAACGCGGATACCTTCACCATCCCAATCAGATGCGAAATACAAAACGCCATTCCGCCCGAAAGCAGCCGAAGCGCAATAAACATGGATTTCCTGATTTCCCGAAGCCCGCACGCAGACAGGCTTTGAAAAATCACGCACACCCCGCCAAAGGCGCATAATCCCGCAACAAGATGGCTGTTTCCAAAGCCGGAAAAAACCTCTGCGCCCGTCGAAACCTCAAAAAACGCATACACAGGTCTTGGAAGCGCACCCAGAAAGACGCTGAAGGCGACCATCCACCCGCAAACGGACAAAACGTTCAAAACCCCGTCCCTGACCGCGCCCGCGCTTTCGGTTTTGACAGCGCTTTCGGCATGTACCGTTTTTTCGAAAAGCGGAAGCCTTGCAAAGACCGCCGCTGAAATCCACTGGGCCGTCCAGACGCTGATGGCGATCCTCACGCCCGTCCACGCATCCGAAAACATACCCTGCCCCACTGCCGAGATCATGAACACAGGGCTAACGCCCGTGGACAGATGAAGCAAGGTGTGCGCCTGCTTAAGCGTGAAATGCCCGCCGTTCATCCCCCGCCTTACCGCAATCGCTCCGGCAGGCGTTCCCGCAATCATGCCGATGACGGCGCTTGATGAAGACCCTTGCGGCAAATAAAACAGCCTTTTCAGGATTTTTCCGAAGAAAAATTCATACGCCCTTCGGTTTTCCTCGTCTGTAAACACCGGAAGCAGCGCAAGAAACGGAAACATCGCGGGCGCAACCGCCGTATACCAAACGGCCATCGCTTCCCTCGCGCGTAAAATCGCGCCGGCACTGTCCATTAAAAGATAGGCGCACAAAACGACCGCAGTCAAAAGACGCATGCTGCATCCCTCCCTTTTTTCAGGGCAATTCAGTCAGCATAAGCACGCGACTCACAGGCTCCCTTGGCACAAGGAAAGCTTTAACGCGTCCCGACATCATTGCCTTTTGGGGAAGGATATGCTCAAAACACGTGATTTTTCACCATTTACGATGGAAACCGGGGCGCTTCGAAGGCATTTCGCCCTCAAACCGCCCCGAACATATTTATTTGGAAAGATTGAGCGCGAATTCCTCGCCGCCAGCGGACACGTTCAGCGTCCATTCGCCCTCGATATCCGAAACGGTTTCGGGAATTTCGCAAACGATCACAAGCCGTCCTTCTCTCAGCATGCCAAGCGTGGTGGAAAAAACGCTGCCCTCCTGCGTTTCTGTGTAAATGGCGCAGGGGAAGGCGTATTTTCCGTCCTTCACGACCTCAGCCTTGATTTCCCAGGAGAGCGACAGGCTCTTAAGCGCATGGGATGCGATTTCGCCGTCAAAAATCAGAAGCACGTTGTCCTTATCCGATACGGATACGCCGCCGCCGGGCACAGTGGTTTCGACGCGGTCAGCCAGCCACCATCTCTTTACATTAAAGGACGCCTGATTGAAAGAATGCGCATAGGAATTCGCATGATCTTCCGCCTTGATTTCGGCCATTTGGGCGTTTCCGGAAAGCGCATTGATCAGCCTTGCGTCTGCAAAGCCCGTTACATCGAAGCCGTAATAACCCTGCGCCGCTTTGACGGCGGCGATCATTTCAGCCGTCATCTGCATGCCGGTGTTTCCGACAAAAAAGCCGTTTTTCTTAAGAAGATCCTGAACCGCTTTGATCGTCGCCGCAGGCGCGTTGTCCGCAGCAAGACCGAAGGACTCGTCAAGCGTGTAAGCGCACTTTACGCTCTCCGTCTTTTCAACCTTCGTACCAGCGCCGTATTTGGCGTCAAAAGCCTTTTCGCAAAGCGCTTTCAGTTCATAGGAAGCAAAATCGGGCGTGCCCAGAGGCATTTCCATCGCGGATAAGCATTCCGCCGAAATTTCCAGCTTCTGGCTCGCATAGAACGCGGTTTTTTCGGCAGTCTGGGTGTACTGATCGTTTCCAAGAACGGTGATTTCCGCCTTGGACGCCTTTTTAAGCGCGTTCACAAGCGCAAATCCGTCCTCTGTAAGATACGCCTTCATCGTCTCGATGCGGTATCTGCCGTGATTGGTCACTTCAGAGGATACGCGCGCGGAATAAACGGTTCCGTCAACATTGAACATAACGGTATTGGCGTTTAAAGCCGCGCTTCCCGCGTACAGCACGCGAAGCACGGGATAGCAGATTCCCGTTTCAAAATTGCCCTCGACCTGGACGTTAAACATCAGCATGCCGCCTGCGGCATAGGTTGCGATTTTTCCGTAGAACAGATTTTCAATCGCCTTCGCCTTGATGGAAGACACGTTGAAATCACCGTTATCCTCAACCGCCGCGCCATAGCGTTCGGTCAGAACCGCCTTGTCAAGCTGGGTTTCGGCGAAGGGAATATCCGCCGCAAACGCAGAAAAGCACATCATCGTTATAAGGATCAGCGCAACAGCCTTTTTCATTTGTCCAATCACTCCAAATCAATCGCATCTTACGTCCATTATACGCTTATTCGCCCATAAATTCAATCACGCTTCGGAAGAAACCTTTCTGGAAATCGCATGGATTCCCAGAACCGCAAGGCTCATCAGTGCGCCCGTCAGTACCACAATCAACTGCTTGTTTCCAAACTGCATGCCAAGGAAACTGAAATTCACATGCTCGGTGGAAAGGATAAAGTATTTGCCGATGGTAACGCCGATGAGAGCCGCAAAGTTCGCCATCGTGGAATAAAAGCCAATAAACACGGTCTGGTTCTTTTCGGGCATATTCACATAGGGAATGCCTGTGAAAGATAAGTTAATGCCCACGGCAAAGAAGCATCCAACAAGCTGGGAGATGGGATAAATCCAAATCGTGGATTTTGTAACCAGCGCCAGCACCAGATAGTGAAGCATATAAATGGACATCGCGGTGTACAGCGTTTTAAACCAGCCATAGCGCGAAAGCACCTTTCGCCAAAGCGGCGTAAAGAAAAGCACGATGGGCACGTTGACCATGCTGATTAAGGTGATGTAGGAATAGGAAACACCCACATCCCTTAAAAGATAGAAGGAATAATACGAGCCCGGAATATTCGCCGTCACGTTCCAAAGGAAAGTGACGCACACGGTTAAGAGGTAAACCTTTTCCTTAAAGGGCTTGATCAGCAGATCCGCAACCTTCACATGCTCGCCGGAGGATTCGTAAGGATATTCCTTAATATGGAAATAGAGATAAATCTCAATCGCGCACAGAATCGCCGCAATGATGCGAAGAGCAAGAAGACCCTCATACTGCATATCATGCGCCGTAAAAATGTCCACCATCTTTGCGCCAAGCAGGTTGCAGATGGCAACCACCGCACCGACCGTCATGGTAATGAGTGAAAAATAGCTTTTTCTGACGCGGTTGGGCAGCGACTGGATATGCCAGATGGAAAGGCCGGGCGCGATAAATGCGTTGATCATATTCACAATCAATACGCCGATGCCCGTCATATACAGCTTTGCCTGATGACCGACCGGGAACAGGGGAATGAGGCCGATCATGAGGACGTTGATAAAATACAATATCGCGCGAAGACAGGTGAGCATGGTTCTGCGCTTCGGGAACCGCTCAAGGAGGATGGGCGACAAGCACTGAAGCATGTTGGCGGCGGTCGAAATCATGCTCATGGTTCCGATAAAGCCGTCGTCCGCATTCAAAATGATGAGAAGACCCGTCCAGAACGAGCCGCCGATGAAATTCGCAATGACGTTTGAGGTATAGTTACTGGCGACAAGACGCGCTCTGTCCTTGCTCGTGGGATCGCCATGGAAATACCAGCCGTCAAGCATGCCGTCCCTTACGTTTCTCAGGGCATGCTTTACATCGATGGAACGGATGTCCTCCATCGTGATTTTTTTTAAACGCATTCGATAGCCTCCTTACTCGGATGCAGATACAATATTTCTGATCCATACGCCTTTTTTAAGCAGTATGGCGCCCAGCGCAACTTTGATCAGATCCGCAATGTGCGCGCAAATGAATACAGTCAAAACGGGAAGATTCGTGAAGGTAACCAGCGCAAACACCAGCGGAATCGGAATCAGCCATGTATATGCGCTGTCAAACAGGAAAGTAATAATCGTGCGTCCGCCGGACCTTAAAATGAAGTAGGAGCAGTGGGCAAAGCCGTTGACCGGCATCGCGCAGGCAGTCACGCACAGCATGCCCGTGGCGATTTCACGGATGGCCGCATCGGCTTCCTTGAAGCAGTAAGGCAAAAGCGGCGAAACAAAGAACATAATGGCTCCGATGGTAAAGCAGATGCACATCTGGAAAAACATTATTCTCCTGACGTTCCTTTTCGCCCCGTCAAAATCATTCATACCCAGGGGCTGCCCCACCATTACGGAAGCCGCCGTGCCCATGGAGATAAAGAAGACGTTAAAGAGGTTGGCAAGGGTGGAGGTGATGGTGTTGGCGGCAACGACATCGGTTCCAAGGCGGGAATACAATTGCGCCAGCATCGCCATGCCCATCGACCACGCCGCTTCGTTGCACAAAAGAGGCAAGCCCTTGACCGTAATTTTTTTCACCAGCTGCATGGGGATGGAGAAATCTTTAAACGCGCCCTCCAAAAAGCGATAGGCAGGATTGGCCGGATATTTCTTTTCGCGCGCGTGCGCCATGATCACGATGATCAGCATTTCGACATAGCGGCTGATAACCGTGGCAACCGCCGCGCCCTGCGCTTTCATCTCCGGGAAGCCCAGAAGGCCAAAAATCAGAATGGCGTTCAAAACGAGGTTCACAAGCACGCTGACGACTGCGGCGAACATGGGAATCTTCGTCTCGCCGCAGGAGCGCAGAATGCTGGCATATGCCTGAGACACCGCAAAGGGCAAAAGACCAGCCATCATGATCAGAATATAGTCCGATCCGACCTTCAGCATCTCTTCAGCCGCTTCGGGCGACGGGGGATTATTGATATAGCTGCTGACAAGTGGAGATCGGAAAAACGCGAAAATCACCATCGCTACGGCGCTGACGACCGCCGCAATCACGATGGAATAGCGGAAGGAATTGCGAACGCCCTTGTGATCGCCCGCACCGAAGAACTGCGCTGAGAAAATACCCGGGCCGGCTACGCCGCCAAAGATGCACAAATTAAACACAAACACCAGCTGGTTGGCGATGGATACGCCATTCATCTGATTGGTGCTGACCGCAGCAACCATCAGATTGTCCAGGAGGCTGACAAAGTTTGAAATGCTGTTTTGAATAACGACCGGAATCACAATGCCGAGTACCGCCATATAAAACGCGCGGTCGCCTATGTATTTTCTTCCGAATCTGCTTGAAGCAAGTCTATGAAATGCGTTTTTCATACATTCTCCTCATTGTATCATGATACCGTTAGTATATCATATCCTTGCTTTCTGTCCATAACTTTACCGGGTTAAATTATGAAGATGCGTATGAAAAATGTGCTTTGGCAAAAATCCGTTTATTTAAAACAGACTACAGTCTGTTTTATTGCAATTGCAGGCGATCAATGATCGTCCCTGCGATCCTATAAAACAAAAGCCGCCTTAAGACAATCGTCTTAAAGCGGCTAAAATGCTTATTTCTTTCCATAGCGCTCCTTCAGCTGTTTTCTGAACAGCAGCGCGTTCATCAGCACAAACAGAACGATGATAATGCCCAGCGTCAGATACGCCCACAGCATGGACTTTGCAACATAGCCCATCAAAAGCAGAATCGGGAAGCCGAACACAATCGCCCATAACGACTGGAAAACAACGTTGTTGGAAGCAGGGGTTTCGAACTTAGGATCGATTTCGCGAAGCAGGATAACGCCTGTGGAGGCCGTGCCCGTCAGCATGCCGTAGAGGGACAAAAACGCCTCATGCTCATAGCTTGCAAATATGCGCTTACTGACAAATCGGCAATAGATAAAGGTAAGGATCGCGCCGACAATGCAGATGGAAAGAAGCGGAATCACAAATTCCTTGCGTCTGAAGGCGGTCAGGTCAATTGCGGCGATGGAGGCCACCACCATGATGTCGAACATGAGGCCGGAGACGCGGTTCATCATGAAGTTGTTGATGTACTCTCTCTTCATGATGCCCAGCTTTTTGATGCCGGAGAAGACTACCTTCATCAAAACCGCCATGGCGGTGCCGATTAAGAAGTTGAATCCCCAGATCAGGGGTTTAACGGTATTGTCGTAGAACTTGATGCCGCCGAACAGCTCATTCATGCCCCACATAAACGCGTAGGCAAGGGCATAGGTTACGATGATCATGGCAAACTGAACAGTCAGCTTGTCCATGGATTCTGACATCGGGATTTCGTTGGGCGAGGAGATGGATTCCGCCGTCAGATCTTCAATCTGCTCCGCATTCTCGGTAAACTTCACAAGGCCGCGCTTGCGCATAACAAAAAGATAAACGACGCCGCCGATAGAGGCCGCGATGAAGCCGCACGCCGCAACCGAAAGTCCGAAGGAAACGCCGCCCTCAAAGCCCATTTCCTGATAATTGTGTCCCCAGTTGTACGCCTGGCCGGGGCCCTGGCCAAAGCCCATAGGCAGAAGCATGCCGGAAGCGGCGAAGGAGCCTATGGCATAGAAAAGAATAATGGAAATGATCAGACCAGAAATCGCCTGAATGAGATAGGTGTTTACAACCACCAAAGAGGTATTGAACACGTCCCTCTTCGCATTTTTGTCCTTGTCCTGCTTAAGGCTTCGAAGCGCAAGGCACACAAAGCCGATGCCAAGGCCGTGATAGGTGAGCGTTTCAAGCATCGAAATGTCCAGAAGCTGATTGCCCGTGAGCGCTTTATAAGCCCACCTTTCAAACAGCACCAGAAAGCCTGCGATAACGCTTGAGGGAACGAGCGATCTTCTTAAAAATTTGATGCGCAGTCTCAGTGAATTCGCAATCAGCATCGAGCCCAATAAAATCGCCGCCGTTACAATCAGCGACCATACGCCCGAATCCCACAGCTGCACGCTGCCGTTTACCATAGTATTCCTCCTATCCAAAGTCAGATGTATTATTATAGCATATTTCTATCTATAAATTGCATTTTTTCACCAATTTTTATCATTATTCCGTCAAATTTATCTTCATAGTCCCGTTTTTACCTCATATCATAGTCCGGGAGGGAGATTAAATGCATCCGATGATCATGATTACATCCGCATTTGATGGGCTGATTTCCATCAACGGCGCATATCAGGGCGAAGTGAGAACGGACGCTCCGCTGTTCAGACCCGTGTCGCCCTTTGGCGCAATCGCGATTGAATTTCGTCCGTTTCAGCCTTTTGCGCTTTCAATCGCCGCCCGGATCGCCTTTTCAAACGGTAAGCCCGTTGAACGCTCCATCCAACCGGATCGCTGCGTATTCGTAACATCCTGGCCGTTCGGAATTACTGAAATCGCCCTGTCCCCCGCACTGATCCACGCATCCGCCCCCTCCGTAAAAACCCTGACCGGCGCGGGACGGACGTTCAAGTTCATAAAAGCCGCCGCATTTTCGTATCTGGAAACGCAGTTTCAGGGAAGATCTCACGCCTATCCTTTGCCGGAAGGCGCAATGGAACCCGTTTTTGCCGAAGGGGACGGCGTTTTGTTCGCATCGGGCGAAACAAGTGAGCGCCTGCGCTACGCCCTTGTCCTTACCCAGACCGCGGAGCATCTTTTATTAAGCGTTACGGGCCGCGAAATCACCTTCCTGCCCGGCGGGAAGATCAGGGTCGTCCGTGCGCTTCACGATCTGGCAGGACATGAAAAGGCGGAAATCTATGCGCAGAAAGACGCGCAATTCGAAATTGAGTCGGAAGAAATCCTGCAAAACCCAAACGGTGAATTCCGCGCAGTCACGCCTGCAGAGTGCGCGCTTTGCATAGCTGAAAGCATCATTCTGGGACTGGATGACGAAATGTCCCCCTACCTCTCCCCTGCATTTTCATTGTCGGATGAAACCAGAAGCCTCATCGCTTCATCCGCCTCCGCCCGTCCCCTACGCTTTACCCCGCCCGACGGCCGAAACGCCGTATGCGTCATGAAACCCGCGTCACCATTTTTCACCGAGGCCGTTCCTATTTATTTCAGGGGTGAAATGACAGACGGAATGTGGAAGATAATTGATATGAAGGCATGGTAAAATGGAAAAGGATGTGGTATAATAGGAATACGAATCTTTACAGAAAGGATCAAATCTATTTATGAATCCGGATACGCTCTATCTTTTAATCATCGTCATGTTTTTCATCTCCCTGATCGTTCAGGGCTCGGTTTCAAGTAAGTTCAATAAATACAGTAAGGTTCAGGTGTCCAGCCGCTTAACCGGCATGGAGGCAGCCTCGCGCCTTCTCCAAAATGCCGGCCTTCACGACGTGAAAATCGAGCGCATACATGGAACACTGTCCGACCACTACGACCCGACCTCCAAAACGCTGCGCCTGTCCGAAGCCGTGTATGATTCCGACAGCATCGCCGCCGTGTCCGTCGCCACCCACGAGGCAGGCCATGCCATTCAGCACGCCGAGGGCTATCAGCCGCTCATGCTTCGAAATTCCAGTGTCTTTATGGTGAATTTCGGCTCGAAGCTCTCCTGGCCCATTTTCTTTCTGGGTCTGATTCTGGGTTTTGCGCCGCTGGTTCACGTCGGCATCGCGCTTTACGTTCTCATCGTTCTTTTTACCCTCATTACCCTCCCCGTTGAGTTTAACGCCTCCAACCGGGCAATGCATCTCATGACCGCAAACGGTATTATGGCGGAAAGCGAAAAGCCGATGGCTTCCTCCGTGCTCTCCGCTGCCGCAATGACCTATGTGGTCAGCGCGGTTTCCGCGATTTTACAGCTTCTGCGCCTGATCGCGATTGCAAGGGGCGGCAGAAGGCGCGACTGAAAGGAGAAACACTGAATGCAAAAATATTGCCCCAAATGCCAGAAACTGTTTTCAGATACCGATTTCTGCCCCGAGTGCAGGAGAAACCCGAAGCTCGTCATTCCGGAGCCGAACGACCCTGTACTTCTGGACAAGGTGGATTATCTGAAAGCCGAAATGCTCAAACCTCTTTTAAAGGATCACGGCATCCCCGCGCTTTTCAAGGGCGGCCACGCCGACGCGTTTGGCATGAACATCGGCATGCGTCTGGACGTAATCGACGTGTTCGTTCCCTTCAGCGCCTATGAAGAAGCCGAAAACGTTCTTCAGATCCTAAACGGCGATTTTGAGGAAACCGACGAAACCAGCGAGGAAAGCTTTTAATACCAAGGAGGATTTTTATGAGAAACATGCGTCTGCGATTCCCCGGCGGAAAAGCCAAGGCCTTCACCATGAGCTACGACGACGGCGTTCAGCAGGATGTGCGCCTGATTGAAATCATGCGCAAAAACGGCGTAAAGGGCACGTTCAACATCGGCGCGGGACTGTTTGCCGAAGAGGGTACGGTCTATCCCGAGGGACAGGTTCACAGGCGCATGACGTTAAACGAGTGCCTGAAGGCCTACGAGGGAGACGATATCGAAGTCGCCATTCACGGCTACACCCACCCGTTCCTCGAGTCCATTCCGACTGCCACAGCCGTTATGGAAATCATCGAGGACAGAAAGGGTCTTGAGGATGCGTTTCATACCATTATCCGCGGCATGGCGTATCCCTTCGGCACATATTCGGATGAAGTAGTCGACATTCTCCGCCTGTCCGGCGTCGCCTATTCCAGAACCGTCGAATCGCGCCTCAATTTCAACATGCCCAAGGATTGGCTGCGTCTGGGGGCAACCTGCCATCACAGAGATCCCCAGCTCATGGCGCTTTGCGAACAGTTTGTGTCGGGTACAGTCACCCGCGATCCCTGGCTTTTTTACCTCTGGGGCCATGCCTACGAATTTGAGGGCGCAGATAACTGGTACGTGATCGAAGAATTCTTAAAAGCTATCGGACATAAGGACGATATCTGGTATGCGACGAATATCGAAATCTACGATTATGTGAAAGCATCTGAAAAGCTGATCTTCTCCGTCGACGGCACGATCGCCCAAAACCCCACCTCCACTGACGTATGGATGGATGTCGATGGAAAAATCGTCCTCTTCCCCGCCGGAAGCGCCATTCGCCTATCATAGAAAATTTCAAAAAAACAGCGCCGAACGCGCTGTTTTTTGATTGTCAATCGGAAAGCAATATGGTATACTATATAAACATACAAAGGAGTATTACCGATATGGCAATCAGATTGTTTAAAAACCTGTTCAGAAAACACCAGAAGGGACACATCGGCCTGACTGCAGAGGAAGCATATGCGCCGCTGCCGGATGATTTCATGTGGGAAGATACGGAAAAGGAAGCTGTGGAACCTTCCAAAGAGGAGCCCGCCCCGGATACGCAGGCGGTGGTTTCCGCATCTGAAGCTTCGGTATCCGAGGCTCCGGCAGCCAATCAGGAATCTGCGGTCGAACCCGAAGCCGCGCCCGAGGCGAAAGAGAATGCGCAAAGGAGCGTATCCGTTTGGATGTACGGGTATGTTGAGGAGCGCGATATCGCAATGACCCTCATCCGAACCGGCATTATTTCTGCATTCCGTTCCGTGAGCGAGGATGAGACGGGCTTTTCCTGCCGTCTGACGCAGGATGCATCGGTGAAGATAAAAATTTCCACCAATCCCGAAAACGTGTCCGCGCAAGCCGGATATCTGTTAAGCCGCTTTCAGGACGTCTATCTGAGCGAGCGCGACGTAAAAAACGCGGCGCTTATGCAGATTGAAGTGTTCAACGCCTTTGCGGAATTCACGCTCAATCCGCCCTACGCGGACAGCGACGTTCAGCTTCTGACAAACGCCGTATACAAAATCGCCGAAAGCGTTTGCGGCTTTGTTTTAAACGAAAAGGTCGAATTGTACCGTTGGGATCAGAAGCTGCTCATAAGCGACGATGGCCGCACGGATTTCACCGAGTTTATGCCCATCAGAAGAAGCAGCGATGAAGCCAGCAAGGCGGACTCCGAAGCGGCGGACGCGCAGCGCCGCCTGAAGAGCATCGAAATCCTCAAAAAGCACGGCGTGGAGATTCCCGCCGAGATGCCTGTTCAGCTGCCCGAATCGCAGGCAAAACTGCGCGAGCCCGAGGAAATCATCAAGCGCCTGACCGCCCTTTTCGCCTGTGCGCTCAAAGCGCAGGCCTATGCCTCTCCGAGCGATATATCCGCCCCCCACGCTTTTGTATCCAGCGTCATAAAACGCCTCGACAACCAGTACAATGTCGGCCGCAATTTCACCTCCAAGGAAGCCGAATACATCGTCCGCGGCCGTGAAAGTCAACACGCCGCCTTCCGCCTTCGCATGGAATCGTGCCATGTGCTTTTGTGGGCGCTGGGTCTTGTCAACATCAGCTGGCCGAGCGAGCGCACGGATGTGGAAAACTTACTTAGGATTATCCGCGATGCGGATACGGAAATGCTTGCGAAAATCGCAAAACCGCGCCCCCTGAACGTCATTCTCAGCATGCACGACGTGACCTTCCGCCTGCACAGCATCTGCGTGCGCGCCGGCGAGGAAGCCCTTAAAAACATAAACCTCGACCACGATGTGATCTACGAGCGCCATTATGCACTCAATTGGCTCCTGACCGCCGACGGTATTTCCGATTGGGACATGGTCATTCCAAAAACCTGATCTGTATAAAACCACCTCCGGAGACATGAATCTTCATCCTCCGGAGGCGGTTTTTTCTTATCTAAAGCTTACATATGCCCCGCAGACGATTCCGCAAATCTGGTCTTCCGCATTCATTTTTTCAATCGCAGGCGGGGTTTGCGCGTCCATAAGGTAGTTTGTTTCACCAATGCAGGTCAAATAGCGCACAGTCGCTTCTCCGTTTCTGTGGACCAGAACAAGGCTGCCGCTTTTGTATTCATCCATTTTTCTTACATACACCCTGTCCCCTTTTCGGATACGCGCACCCGCCATCCGGTCATCCGGCATCACAATCTCGATTTCGCTTTCATCCGCGCCGGCGCGCCTTCTCGTTTCTACGCCCAATACCTCGTCCACGCTGCGCCCCGTTCCGCGCGCAATCTGAATGGCCATTTCGGTGTCCGGGCTGGTTCTGCCCGTCTCCCATTGGCTCACCGCCGTCTGATGAACGCCGAACAGACGCGCAAAATCCATCTGCGAAAGTCCAAGTTCTTTTCGAATTGCTTTAATACTCATTTTTACCACCTCAGAAACATTATAGTACATTTTCTCTTAAAAATCAAGTTTTATTAGATTTTCTATTTACATTTTCCCCGCTCTGTGCTATACTCAATTTCGTCAATCGTTTGTTGCCCTACACAGGATAAGTATATGCGCGCCTTGGTGGTTTATGTCAATTTATAATCGGCGCAGGCAGATTTATTTTGATATTTTATGAAAGGAGGACAAACAGCCGTTGCCGGGTCAAAATTACCACGACAGCAAAACCGTTCATTACATCTGCCCCTTTTTTCAATCCGAAAAGGGAAACATCATCACCTGTGAAGGCTATATCAAAAACACCCAGAACAAAACCAGCTTTCAAAGAAAAATGAACCTCGAAAGACACAGAAGCCTGTACTGCTTTACGCATAAATACCCCGCCTGCCATTGGGCGGAGCTGCTTTTGGATAAAAAATACCCGAGCGAATTCTAAATCAAGAAACTTAAATAAGTAAATATAAAACAATTGGAGCGAATCCTTGCGATAAGCTCCATTTACATATTCCGGGTGTAGTCAGTGCAATTCGTACATCACCCTCGGCTCTCCCCATCTGCATTTTCGATCAATCGTCCTTGACTCTCCCTCTGGGAGAGCTGTCACTTGAGGTGACTGAGAGGGCTTTCCGTCCTCCGGCCTTCTTCATTCCCGTGCAGTCCTCACAAGCGCATCCTTACACCATGCAAAAAGAAGTTCAAACGCCTTGTCAAAATCTACATTTTCTCCCCGACCATACGCAAGCGCAGTTTCAAGAACCTCTTTGTCCTTTCCATTCAGCGCGCCAAGAAGCGACTGCTTCGTGCCGATAAATTCTCCCGTTTCCAAATAATGCAGATTCTGAAGGATGAAAAATACACCTTTATAGCTGAACCTAAGATTGAAAACTCTTTTCTCCCTCGGCGCGTGAATGAACCTGTGGCAGATTTCATGATACAGGTTTCCGACGCTCATTTTCACAAATGCACGCACGTCTCCATCCGTATACGCGGGCACAAGCTCTGAAAGGCATCCATAATAATCCTTCGTGGTGTGAAGAAGATGGCAGATTTCAAGCGTGTTCCAGTTTTTGATCTCATCCAGTCCGCAGATGAACCCGCAGGACTTATCCGCGTCTTCAAGAGATTCAATCGCATGCCGGTACACAAGCATATCCTGCGTAGACAGACCATCAATCACAACCATGATATCAATGTCGCTGTCCTCATTCGCCTCACCACGCAGATAGCTTCCCTGAAGCCCGACGTACAAAAGCCGTTCGCCGAAATCCTTTTTGAGAAGCGAAAGAAGCGACAAAACGTATTTTTCTGCGATGAACATTTTTTTCTCCTTTACATCCTGATTCTGTCTTTTTTAAACAGGCAGCGAACCAGCCATCCGGGATACTTTTTCGGGTTGCTACCAACCACATAAATGAGGCCGAATACGCCAAGTACTGCAGCCAAAACCAACGCAAACCCGCTGATGATCCAAGGTAGATACTTCTGATCATAACGGTTTGCGTCCTTTGCCGTCATGAATACCTTATCCTCAGAGGAAATCTCATAAATCCGGTAATACGGCTCCTCTTCCGCAGACTCTCTGAGCTTCACGAGCACACGAAGCGTCTCCTGATTATCCAGACTTTGAGTCATCAGTCCAAATTCGTTCACGCATTTTTGATAGCCGCGAATGACAAAATCATTCTCCATCTGCCAGTCGTGCAAAATGATATCTTCGCCTTCCGCTTCCCACGAATAAAGCGACAGCTGAAATTGATCCGCATATTCCATATTGATCGGCCTTACCGCGCCCAAGGTGAACATTGTAAAAATGACTACAACTGCAGTAATGATAACGATAAAATATGTGCGGTATTCATCCGCCCTGTAAACATGCGCGCGAAAGCCTTTTTCCGCTTCCTTTAATTCTGATTTCACCTCAATTCCCTGATCGCCGTGCATTTTTCTGTATCCCGCTTTCATCGCATCATAAAACGCATCGGCATTCTCCCACATTAAATTAAGACCAATCTGCTTATCATTCACATACAGAAACACCAGCCCGGCCATCCGCTCATCAACTCTTCTGCCCGAAATCTGATCATATCCATATCTTTTCGTTTTACCGAGAAAGTTCCGCTCCGTGAACCCTTCTTCATCGAAGATGAAGACATTGTTTTTCCAGTTCAAAAGCAAAAACGAGCCAAGAAGCGACGCCGCGCAAAAGCATATTGCCGAAGCAAGGCTGTCCGTGTTCCATGCAAAAAACAGAAATACCGCGCCAATCGCTGTGTTTCCCCAAAAACCGATTTCCGGTGCGTGGACAACGTTTTCTTTTCCGGCTTTTCTCCGCTTCCTTTCAATAACAGCGCCGATTCCAACAATTGCAAATACAATCGCCGCACAGGCAAAAACAATCCATTTTGCCATAAATTCGCTCCTTTCCGATAACAATGACGCGCAGCCAAAAGGCTCCCTTGTGCAAAGGGAGCTGTCAAAATCGAAGATTTTGACTGAGGGATTGCAGTTAACGTATTGATTCACTCATACGTTTTTATGAAACCAACCATTCTCACAATCCCTCCGTCTCGGCTTCGTCCACCTTCCTTTTCACAAGGGAGCCGATTATCGCTTTATTCCTTCACCGCCAGCATTAGCTCCATCAAAACGCCCACCCTCATGCAGTTTTCATCGGGATTGAAAAGTTCGCTGTGCAACGGCGCGCCGATGTGATCCTTATCGGGTGAGCAGCCGACGTGGAAAAATGCGCCGGGCGCTTTGTCGAGGAAGTAGGAAAAATCCTCGCCGCCCATGCTGGGGGCATCTTTCACAAGCGCATTTTCCTTTCCGAAAAGTTCGGATGCGATATCCAGAATTCTGTCCGCGTGCGCGGGCGTATTGACCAACGCGCTGTAGCCCTCCGAAACCTCGGCCTCGGCCGTACAGCCCATGCCGGATGCGATCATGTTTGAAATGTCGGAAATGCGCTTCATCATCATTTCGCGAAGGGCTTTGTTTGCGGTTCTGAGAGTGCCCTTCATTCTCACTTCGTCGCAGATAATATTACTTGCGCGTCCGCCCTCGATTTTACCGATGGTGATAACCGCGCTTTCAAGGGGAGACACATTTCGCGCGACAATGCTCTGAAGTGCGGTTATGATCTGCGCCGCGCACACAATAGCGTCCGCGCCGTTTTCGGGGTATGCGCCGTGGGAGGAAGTGCCCTTTACGGTGATGGAAATGGTGTCGGTTGAGGCGTTTAAGGTGTTGGGGCGCGTTTCGACGTTTCCGGTCACAAGGCGCGGCATCACGTGAAGGCCGTACACGCGGTCGACCGTCGGATTTTCCATCACGCCGCCCTCCACCATCGGCTTTGCGCCGCCGATGCTTTCCTCCGCGGGCTGGAAAAGAAGCTTAAGGCCGCCGGGTAAATCGTCCCTGATTTCATTGGCAATCTTTCCTGCGGTCAATAAAATAGCCGTGTGCATATCGTGTCCGCAGGCATGCATCCAGCCTTCGTGTTCGGACCTGAACGGGCAGCCTTCAGGCTCCGTCACGGGCAGCGCGTCGAAATCCGCGCGGATACCGGTTATGGGGCCGGGCTTTCCCCCCTTGATAAACGCAGTAATCCATCCGTTTTCTTCTTTGAATTCGCATCCGATTTCAGAAAGCTTTTCCGAAATCAGCTTTCTGGTTTTCACTTCCTGAAAGCCCGTTTCCGGGATTTTATGAAGCGCACGCCTGGTTTCAATCGCCCAGGGCATGTTTTTTTCAACAAGATTTTTTAGTCCTTCCATCGTAAGCATCTTTATTTTCCTCTTTTCACGCAATTTTTTCTTCATTATACCACAGATAAAGGCAAAATCAATCCGCTTTTTCGCGCGTGAATTTACAATTGAAGATGGTTTCGGCATGCCCATGGATGTATAATATACCCATTCGCTTCAAAGGATCTGAAATTTTATGCAAAAGACAAAAGGAAAAAGCCCCTTTTTAAAGGGTCTGATTGACGGAATCCCGATTGCGCTTGGCTATTTGTCCGTGTCCTTCGGGTTCGGTATACTGGCCGCGGCTGGCGGGCTTTCCGCATTCACGGCCACCTTCATTTCACTTGTCAACGTAACAAGCGCAGGGCAATTGGCAGGCCTTAACATCATTATTGCCTGCGGGCCGCTGATTGAGATGATCATTTCCGAATTCATCATCAATATCCGCTATGCCCTCATGAGCATCACGCTTACCCAGAAGCTGGACGACACCTTTACAACCCCCAGACGCATGATCTCGGCCTTCGCCATGACGGACGAAATCTTTGCCGTAGCGGGCGCACAAAAGGGCAAGCTCACCGCGCGGTATTTTTACGGCCTTATGCTTCTGCCGATCCTTGGCTGGGTGCTTGGCACGTTTCTGGGCGCGACGGCAGGCAATATCCTTCCGGAAAGCCTTAAAAACGCCATGGGCCTTATGCTCTACGCCATGTTTATCGCAATCGTGCTGCCCCCCGCAACCAAATCCCGCGCGGTCGCCGTCTGCGTTTCCATCTGCGCCCTTCTAAGCATCGCCATCCGCTTTATCCCCCTGTTTTCCTTCATCACGCCCGGCTTCTCCGTGATCATCTGCGCCGTAATCGCCTCTCTCTTCGCCGCATGGCGCTTCCCGGTCAATACAGAGGAGGAAAACGAAAATGTCTGATTTCAAGGTCTACATTTACATCCTCGTAATGGCGCTTGTAACCTACTTAATCCGCGCCATCCCCTTCGTACTTTTTAGAAAGCAGATCAAGTCACGCTTCATAAAAAGTCTGCTTTACTACCTCCCCTACGCAGTCTTAACCGCCATGACCATCCCGGACATTTTTACCGCAACCGGAAATACCTTAACAGCCGCCGTCGGCTGCTTAGCAGCCGTCATATTCGCACTCTTTGGAAAATCGCTTTTGACTGTAGCCGCAGCTGCTTGCGCCGCAGCGTTTGCGTGCGACCTTTTGATGAAGCTGATTTAAAACGAACCCCCGGCCATTTGATCGGTCGGGGGAATTTTTTAGAAGAAAACAGGGCATCTTGTATCAAATCATACTCCATGTTATAATGAAGAAAAGGAGGGGCTTCATTTGATCAGCATCTTTTTGGCTCTCATTCATGCGAACATCAGCGCGTCCGTGTTTCTCCTGCCGCTGATTTTTATTCACAAATTCCATAGCGATCTGTATACGCTCGACAAAAACTTCTCTTTTTCCACGCTGTATGGCGTTTATCTGACGATATTCACATTCGTAATCCCCTTTGTCAGCCTTTTTTTGCCGGAATCATGGAAAGGGTTCAAGCTGATTGCGATCAATATCCCCTTCCATTTCAAAAGCATTTTTACGCCGCTTTCTCCCGTAGGGATCAGTCCGCTGACCGTCTCGGCTATCGTTTATGTGTCCGTACTGACGGCGCTTTCATTGTTTTTCATATTCTATAACCGCTTATCAAAAGAAAAAATATACCATGTTGACGGCGCTGTTCTCGCTGCTGTCAACTGGTATAATCCTGTTTTCTGGCTTCTTCTGAAAAAGGAAAAGAAACAAACTTCTTCAGAACCCAACCCAAAATCCGATCAATGGTCGCCGTTATGGAAAAAGTCCATCGTCCTTCCCCTCATAATCAGCGCTCTTTTTTCCCTGTTCTTCATCGATTTCACCTTCACCTTTCCCGATCCCTCTCATGTCGTGAGCGTTTTAGGAACGAGCGAGCACATTATGAGTGATATCGATTTTGACGATCGGCATGATAAGAGCATCCAATTTCATTCATCCGGCGTATACTTTTTCTCCTCAGACAGCGAATTGGATGTTATCGACGATATCTCATGGGTTTACCCGCCGGGAACCACGGCTGAAGAAGCATCCGCTGATCTTTCGCCGGTCGTAAACCGCATGACAGAGCTCTTCGGCCAACCTGAGAATCCGTTCGACGTATTCCGCGGTCCGTTTATTCCCAAAACCAACCGACTCATCTGGACGTGGATTAACAATGCCGGCGAAGAAATCAAATTCGAAATGTATATGGAAGAATATGAAAAATACGATCCTGATTTCGATCATGACGAAGCCATCGTTGTCAGCTTAGAATATATGCATTAGCCTTTTTATTAAAATTGAAGCTTATATAGCAATGAAAGCCGCCTTGAAAACAGGGCGGCTTTTAATCATTGATGTAATTTCTTTCAATAAATCCTTTTGCACGATAACCAAGCACAAAGTACTCATTTCCTGCACGAAGCTCCAGTTTCAGTCCGTTATTATCTTTATGTTTAGACAAAGCAATCTCCGACCGTTTAAACGCATAACAGCCCAAATCACGCTCTCCATAAAGAAAACCGTGCACCAAATCCGTAGTGATGCGCAATTCATTATCTACAATAAAAATGCACACATCATGGTTTTTCCACTTTTCATCCGCCGCAGCAAAGCATTTGGTCAAAAGATACGGCTGGCTTAAACCATAGTAATTGCGCAGATGAAGAGTTGCCTTTGAAAGCGTTTCTTTTTTTATCGCCGGCAGGCTGCACTTCTCAGCCTTGTTCCAGAGCGGCTGCGTTAATACACAGGAGAAAACCGCAAGCAGGATAAGCAAAAATGCTCCGAGTATCCATAATCCCACGCTAACAAGCACACGCCAAACGTAATGATCGGGCAGCGGAATCATCCCAATGAGGACAAGCGCGGCGTAGAATAAACACCCCATGATTAAGTACATTACACCTTTGGCAAGCCGTCTCCATGCCCGTTCTCTGCGGATCAAGCGCCTGTCTCCTTGATCTGCTGCCCGGTATTGCTCCGCAAACACCCTACGACGGTTTCTCTTTTCATTCCGATATCGGAAATATCGAATCGCTTTCGCCCCCTTTCATCAACGAAATTGAGCGCAGGCGATCAATGATCGTCCCTACATGATTGTTATTCCTCACATATTGTAGGGATGATTCACGAATCGCCCGCGCTGTTTTATCGCTCAGTTATTCAGATTTTATTCCTCCACAGTGTCAATCGCCTTGATCACGCACTCGGCGATCACTTCGTGGCCCTTTGCGTTCGGGTGGAAGTCGAGATTCTTGGTAGTCAAGTCGGCGTTACAGAGGTTCTCCTCGTGCTCGGAGAAGGTTTTATATACGTCGGCAACCTGACAGCCAAAGAGCGCGGAATAGGTGGTGATGGCGCCAGAGAGAAGCATTGCGCCGCTTTCCATGGCGAGATTCATGCCGATATAGATTCCGTCAAAGAACTTATAGGGGTTATATTGGGTGCAGACGATGATTTTTGCATCGGGGTTCACGACCTGTATACCCGTCAGGATCATGCTCATGTTCTTAAGATAATCGGCCATGGCGGTCTGGATTTCGGAGCTCAGGGTGAAGGGCAGAATGTCCTTCTGAGCGTTTCCGGTGAGCCCGGTCAGCGTTGCCTGCAAAAGCTCTTCATAGCGAGGCTCATCGGGATCGGCAAGAATGTCGAGAATGTCAGTGGGCTGAATCTGATGCGACCGATTCTTGTCATCGTTGTAGATGTCTGCAACATACTCATAGAGACTATGCAGCAAGTCGTTTCCGCCGCAGGTAATCGTAATGACGTCGGCCTTCATTACATCATTCAGCACAGTAGAATCTCTCATTTGCTCCATGATGTCGGTAGAGGTGTTTCCGTTGACGGCGTGGTTGATGAGTGAATAACCCTTTTTCCCGGCGACGATTTCGGGGAAATTCTTTTCGCCCTCATTAAGGCCGTAGCCCGCCGAAATACTGTCGCCAAGGGCGATATAAACGGGTTTTCCTTCCGCAAATGCGCACACAGATGCCAGCAGCATGCATACGGTAAGAACAAGAGCAAGGATTTTTTTCATATTGTTTTCTCCTTTATTGGGTTTTAAGGGATGTATTTATTATAAAATACGCGGCATTCCATGTCAATATTGCATTTGAAATGATTGATACATATCGAAAATCTGTCAAGATTTAAATAAAATCGTTAGATAAGCCAAAAGGAGCTCCAGTCCTCCGTTCGGCAACGCTACCTTAATGGATTCTCTAACACGATTTAAACACACGCAACCAGTGCATTGTTATAGACATAACTTCAATTCCATAGTATAATAAAAAAGACAGTCTTTCGCACAAGTAAATAACAGTAACCATACCACGCAGATTCCTTAATATCTGGAAAAGAGGAGAATACGTATGTATGAAGATCAATCGAATATGACGCAGGCATTTCAATACGAGCGCACTCAGCAAAGCGGTCAACACATCACCATCCTTGACGGGTCGGCACAGCCGCGCGAATTCAATCTGACTTCATTTCACAAAACTGAAGTCACCTTTGGACGCGCCAATTCCGGTGAACATTCAGATATCGAACTGATGAGCAAAATTGTTTCCCGTCAGCATGGAAAGTTTGTGTTCGAAAACGGTCAATGGTACATTGTTGACACCGGAAGCGCAAACGGCATACTCCACAACAACAGATATATTGCAAAGCGAGCGCTTACTGAAGGAAGTATTTATCACATTGACCTACGCACGGAAGAGCGAAGCGACAGCGTATTGATCGTTGTATCCTCCAACCAGATGGACATCCGCTGGGTTCGTTATCCGATTGAAAAAAACCGCATAACCATCGGACGCGATTCTCGATGCGACGTATTCCTTCCTCATGTCAGCGTGTCGCGTATGCATGCCTTTATCCAGAAAACCAATAGAGGATGGATGATTCAGGATGCAAACAGCGCAAACGGAACGCTTCAAAACGGCGCGCAGCTAAAGACGGCTGCAATGCTTCATGAAAAAGACGTCATTACGATTGCAAACACCAAGATCATCTTTACTTCATCTGCACTGTTTGTTTGCACATACAATCACGGTATCTCGGTCGAAGCTCGAAACATCGTTGTTCGGCGCGGAAAAGGCGATAAATCGTTCATTACCTCCGATCACGTCAATTTGGAAATCAAACCCGGCGAGCTCGTTTCGATCATCGGTGGTTCAGGCGCAGGAAAAAGCACGATCATGAACGTTCTGTGCGGATATCTTTCGCCAACCGAAGGCGATGTGCATATCAACGGCGTAAACCTATACAAAAATTTCTCCTCCCTCAAAAAGCTCTTTGGATATGTTCCGCAGCAGGACATTGTGTACAACAATCTGACACTGTATGATATGCTGAAATACACTGCGAAGCTGCGCCTTCCGCCGGACACGGACGAGCGGGACAGAAACCAAGCCATCAATAAGGCCATCGCCATGGTCGATCTTGAGGACAAGCGCGACAGCCTGATCAAAGCGCTCAGCGGCGGACAGAAAAAGCGCGCGAGCATTGCCGTTGAACTGCTTTCCGATCCGAAGCTTCTGTTTCTGGACGAGCCCTCATCCGGCCTTGATCCGGGAACAGAGCGCAGTCTGATGCTTTCCTTGCGCAGAATGGCGGATGCAGGAAAAACAATCATTCTTGTCACCCACAGCACGCTGCAGCTTTCCCTGTGCGATAAAATCGCGTTCATGGGAAAGGGCGGAAATCTATGCTTCTTCGGAAACGTCAATGAGGCAAAAGCGTTTTTCGGCGTGAATGACGTTGTTGACATCTACGCAAAGATTACAAACGCACCGCTTGAATGGCGCACAAAATACGAGCACACCCATCTTTCTCTTCACAAGACAGAGGAGCAGCCGCTTCCGGGCACGGCAAATGCGAAGGATAAAACATCGCTTAAGCAAATGTCCGTATTGTGCAAGCGCTATACAAAGCTGGTCTGGAATGATCGCCAAAGGCTCATCCTGCTGATGGTTCAGGCGCCTCTTTTGGCCGCTTTGATCTCGCTTGTCGCAAACGGACAGCAGTTCAAGCAGTATGAAATGTCGAAAAGCCTCTTGTTTGCGCTGTCCTGCTCCGGTTTCTGGGTCGGAATGCTCAATGCAATTCAGGAAATCTGCAAAGAACGCACGATTCTGAAACGCGAATACATGACCGGCCTGTCTCTTTCATACTATGTGCTTTCAAAAATCATTGTGCTTTCCGTCCTTTGTCTGATTCAAAGCATCATGCTTACCAGCGTATTTTCGCTGATGGTCGGACTTCCGAAAAACGGCGTCATATTCTCGCCGCTCATCGAAATGTTCATAACCACCTGGATCACCAGCACTTCCGCTGCGGCAACGGGTCTGTTTGTCTCCTCGCTCTTCACCAATCCCGACCGCGCAATGACCGTCGCGCCGCTTCTTTTGATGCCGCAGATGCTGTTTTCAGGTCTTCTGTTCAAGCTGTCCGGCGGAACGGAAATCATCTCCTGGTTTGCGATCTGCCGCTGGAGCATGGAAGGCTATGGAAGCACCGCTGATCTGAATTCTCTTCCCACGGCGCTCCAGCAGCAGGGTTTCCAGATTCTGGATGAAGCAGAAAAATTCTATGAGGTATCCTCCAGTCATATGGTCAAGACATGGGTAATCATGATTGCAATGGCGATACTCTACCTGTTTCTTGCAAGAAGGATCCTTTCTAAAATCAGAAAGGAATCAAGCTAAAGCACGAGCAGTGATTGGAACCGAACGACAAACGGTCATGCCGATATCGAACAGGTTCAATCAAAGAATTCCGGCAATCTGATTCCAAAACAACTCTTCTTACGATAAGGAGTCTTTATAAAGTGAAAAAGTTCATTTGCACCATACTTATACTCATAATCATTGCCGGAGGATTCTCTGTATGGTATATTCTGAACACGCCCGAATACACGCTTAGAAACATGATGAACGATATTAAACAAGACGGTATTACAGCAATCGAGCCTTACCTCACAGACAACATGCTCGTCATCTATCAAGGCGCACGCGCTGTTACCGAAAATCCCCTTCTTCAATATCTGATTTCTACCGATTACGCGTCCCAGTTTATCGACATCATGTCCGATGTATCCCTGAAATGGGCGCTTGAAGGCGTGGAGCGCGCCCGCTCAACCGCCGTCGCCACCCTGAATGTGACCTGCGATTCGTTTTGCGGGCACATAGACTTCGATATGGTCCGCAAGGACAGGCAATGGCTGATCAGCAATGTATCGCTTTCCGCCGCCACTATAATTCTGGATTAATTGTTTAAGGGGCTGATGCGCAACAGTCCGAGAAAAAACAGAGCTTTCAATCACTTGTAGGGTGGAAGAAAGCTCTGTTTTTTTGTAAGATGCATTTGAAAAGAAAACACTACAACACGAGCAGTATAGAAATTCTTGTACTTTTGAAGAATTCCTCATCCATTGCATGAAGAAAGCGCCAAGGATGGCGCTTTGGTGCAAAAAAAGCGAGGGTCAAGGTTATCAAACCTTGACCCTCAGATCATCAACAAAATCTCGCAATAAATGCACAGGTTTTGCTATATTCAGATGCTGAATCGATGATTATTCGGTAGCTTCGCCTTCGATGGCGTACTCATCGGCGATGTCGGTGTTCTCAACGTTTTCGAGGGCTTCGTCCTCGAGAACCTGACGGACAGACAGGCTGATGCGCTTGGCTTCGGTGTTAACATCCAGAACCTTCACGCGGATCACGTCGCCGACATGCAGAGCGTCTTCGACCTTCTCAATGTGGGTGGCGGCGCACTGGGAGATGTGTACCAGGCCGTCGAGGCCGGGCTCGAGCTCTACGAAAGCGCCGAAGGTGGTGATGCGGACAACCTTGCCCTCTACGATGGAGTCAACGGGATACTTCTCGTCGGCTACAGTCCAGGGACGCGGACGGGTCTGCTTATAGGAAAGGGAAACGCGCTCCTTCTCAGAATCAACGTTAAGGATCTTGACGTCGATTTCGTCGCCAACTTTGACAACGTCAGAGGGATGCTTTACGCGGCCCCAGCTGAGGTCGGTAACGTGTACGAGGCCGTCTACGCCGCCGATATCAACGAAAGCGCCGAAATCAGCGATTCTGCGTACGGTGCCCTTAACGATGGCGCCGACTTCCAGGGTGCCCCAAACAGCCTTTTTACGGGCGGATTCTTCCTCGGCCAGAACAGCCTTGCGGGAAGCAACGATGCGCTTCTTGGCGCGGTCAAGCTCGATGATCTTCAGCTTCATTTCTTTGCCTACGAACTCGTCGATCTTCTCGACATAGCGCAGGGAAAGCTGGGATGCGGGGATGAAGGTACGGATGCCGTTTACAGTAGCCAGCAGGCCGCCCTTAACCGCTTCCTTGCCAACGCCGTCAACATACTCGCCCGCTTCGTTCTTGGCAACGATCTCGTCCCAGAGCTTGCGGTTGATGAGGTTCTTCTGGCTGAGAAGTACATTGCCTTCGCCGTCGTTTACCTTAACAACTTCAACTTCGATCTCGTCATCGATCTTGACATCGGAGACGCAAAGATCAGATTTCTTCACAAGACCGTCAGCCTTGTAACCGATGTTGACGCAAACTTCGTCTTCGGTGATCTGGACTACCTTGCCGGTAATCGTCTGTCCGGGACGGATCTGTACCATCGTCTTTTCAAAGGCGGAAGCAAAGTCGTCTACGGTCTCCTGGGTTTCTACGTTGTTGATCTTGTTCTCGATGTCGTTCATTCGTGCTACAACCTCCTTATATGTACAATCCGGTGTGGAAGCACCGGCTGTAATCCCAATTGTATCCGTGGGATAAACCGGAATATCTCTTAACCCCGATGCATCTTCAATCATATACGTGCGAGCGCAGTTCTCAGACGCAATTTTAAAAAGCATGCGGGTGTTTGAGCTGTTTGGATCGCCGACGATCAGCATAACGTCCTTTTCTTTGGAAAGGGCGCGCGCCTCCGCCTGGCGTTTTTCGGTCGCTGCGCAAACAGTGTTTTTGATTTCGGGTTTCTTTACCCTCATCCTGATCGCCGCGCACACGTCCTCATACATTTGATCCCCTATGGTGGTCTGCGCAAGTACCAAAGCCTGTTCCATTTCGGGAAGCAGCAGGGCCTCCTCTTCTGTGGAAACGACAAACGCCTTTTCGCCTGCCCAGCCGAGCGTGCCCACCACCTCCGGGTGTTCGCGCTTTCCAACCACGATAACGGGCGTCCGGGTCAGAGCGGCCTCGTGCGCCATATTGTGAATAAGCGTCACATATGGGCACGTTGCATCGATCACCTCCGCACGGCTTTGAAGGGCGGTCATCGTCCTTTCGTCCACGCCGTGAGAGCGGATGACGCACTTTGCGCCATGGGGAATTTCGGATACAGTTTCCTTCGCGTACACGCCTTCTTTTTCAAGATCGTTTACGGCGTGGCGATTGTGAATCAAGGGGCCCAGCGTATAGGCCGGGGCCGACTCGACAGCGAGGTTGATGGCCCTTCGCACGCCAAAGCAAAATCCGGCTGATTTAGCCACGGTTATGCGCGCGATGGAAATCCATCTCCTTTCGTCTCATACACACGAAAAAAGCCTATCATTTCATCATTCGATATGATAAACCTTTTTCCTGCCAAATTACAACCGAATATTGATGATTTAACAAACAATTATCTTTTATGACAGTTTTATCATGGCTTCGCGGATGCGTTCGCTGGCGATCTGAATGGATTTTGAATCGCATTTGCCGCCGAGGTCGGTAAGATCCACGCTTTTTCCGATATTCAGCGTCATCCTTTTAAAGGGCTTATAGTTTCCGACGATGTACGCGGGGATAACCTTTGCGCCCGTCCTCAGCGCGATCATGGCAACGCCGTTTTTCGCCTCGTGCATTTCGCCGTCTGAAAAGCGCGTTCCCTCGGGAAAAATGCCAAGCGCCTTATCCTCGGAAAGAAGCTTGAACGACGTTCGGATCGCGCCCAGATCATTCTGCCCGCGCGCCACAGGAAATGCGCCGAGCGCGGATAAGACCTTTGCAAAGAGCTTTACTTTAAAAAGCTCCTTTTTCGCCATAAAGTGCATTTTGCGCTTCACATACGTTGCCAGAAGCAAAGGGTCCTGAAACGACTGGTGGTTTGCGCACAGAATTGCCTTTCCGTCAAGCGGCATGTTTTCCCTGCCGTTGACCTTGACCGGGTGAACGACAAAGCTGAACGCACCGTAAATATACGTACACAGGGTATAAAACGCCTTGTTCACGCTTATGCCCCCAATCTTTCCTCTAAAAGAGCAATGATTTTGTCCACAACCTCGCCCTGGGTCATGTTTGTGGAATCGACGACCACCGCATCCTCCGCCTGAATGAGCGGAGAAACCGCACGGGTCATGTCGTTTTTGTCGCGCTCGATGCACTCTTTAAGAACATCTTCGAAATTGCATGCTTCGCCCTTTTTCACGCGCTCGTCGTATCTTCTCTTTGCGCGCTCGCGCACGTCCGCCGTGAGGAAAATTTTTAAGGTTGCATCCGGAAGTATGCACGTGCCCGCGTCTCTTCCGTCTGCAAGAAGCGAAACGCCTTTGGCGATCGCCTGCTGACGCTCGACCATTTTCTTCCGCACATACGCGCCCTTGCTGACCGCGCTGGCTGCGTCACCTATTTCCTGCGAGCGGATGATTTCGGAAACGTCCTCGCCGCAAAGATACGTTCTCTGGCGTCCGTTTTCATATTTTATATCGATTTCAACCTCGTCCACGCGCGCTTCGACGGCGGAAAGGTCTTTCACGTTCACTTCGTTTCTCATCATGTAAAGGCCCACTGCGCGATACATTGCGCCCGTGTCCAGATGCATGATGTCAAGCTTTTTGGCAACGTCGTTTGCCACGCTGCTTTTGCCCGCGCCGCAGGGGCCGTCGATGGCGATGGTAAAAACCTTTTCCTTATTCATGCTTGCCCGCCAGTTCTGCGATCGCACGTGCCATGATGCGCGCCGAAAGCATCATTTTTTCAATGTCCAGCGATTCGTCCGCCATGTGGCACGGATCGGGGTCGCCGGGGAAGTTGAGGCCGAAGGCCACGGTGTTGGGCATGCAGCGGGAATAGGTGCCGCCGCCGATGGCAAAAGCGTAGCCGGGCTTTCCGGTCGCGTCGGAATAAGCCTTGATGAGGCCCTTGACCAGCTTGTGATCCTTGGATACATGATGCGGGCCATGGGAGCCGCGCTTGATTACGTACATGCCGTAGGGCGCAACCGCCTCGACCGCCTGACCGCACATAGTGGTTTCATTGGCGCACAGCGGATAGCGGATATCGAGCATGGCGGCAAAGGTTTTGCCGTCGTAGCGGAGAATGCCGAGGTTGCAGGTGAGCTTTCCGCTTTCCTCATCCTCTATCGCGATTCCAAGGCTCTGACCGTGGCCTTCGATACCGATGACATTGGCAACGCCCTCAATCGCTTCCTTGCAGCCGCCGCCCGCGCCCAGTTCCCTAAGCGCGATTAAGAGCATGCCGGCAGCATTTTTGCCCAATTCAGGCATGGAAGCATGCGCCTGCTGACCATAAGCAGTCAGGCGGCACGCGCCGTCTTCTTCATATACATACTTAAGATCAAAGTCTTTTTCCGCCTTGATCTTTTCAATCTTTGCTTCAAAATCGTTTCTGTC
This sequence comes from Clostridiales bacterium, assembly GCA_015056255.1. Classification (GTDB taxonomy): domain Bacteria; phylum Bacillota; class Clostridia; order Christensenellales; family Aristaeellaceae; genus SFHK01. The sequence continues at coordinate 44,708 of SVGP01000016.1, forward strand.
CTTAACGCCCAGAAGCGCCCAGGCTTCGCCGGGAACGACATTTTGTCTTTCGCCCGCATACAGGCCGTAAACGGGCATCTCCGCGCCTTCTTCGCCTGCGGAGACCTTGCCGAGGGTAAGGGACAGGCCGCCCTTTTCGATATTGATGACGGGGAATTCCGCGTCGGGGCTGAAGCCGTAATTCGGAAGGCTTTCAGCGTGCGCTGCGTAGTAACGCATGTCGCTCATGCCGGTTTCCTCATCGCAGCCCAGTATCAGGCGAACCGCGTCCTTCATTTCGACGCCTGCTTCCTTGACCGCCTGCATGGCGAAAAGCGCCAGAATCGCCGCGCCCTTATCATCCACAACGCCGCGTCCGAAAATGCGTCCGTCCGCGATTTCGCCGCCCCATGGATCGTGGGTCCAGCCGTCGCCGGCGGGCACAACATCCAGATGGCACAAAATACCCATGGTCTCTTCGCCCTTGCCCATCTGCGCGTGCATGGCGTATCCGTCAAAATCCTTGACGTCAAAGCCCATCTCGCCTGCATCCTTGAGCGCAAGGTCCAGCATCTTTCTGACCTCAACGCCAAAGGGCGCGTTGTCGGCGCTTCTCGGCGCTTGAACGGACGGGATTTTCAGCCAGCGGGTCATCATTTCGATGATGGCATCTTTCTTGGAATCGACAATCTTGTCAAGAAGTTCGTAATTCATATCTTTCTCCCCCGAAATATCCATACTGTTTAGAGTCATTATAAAGCGGAAAATCCGCTTTTGTCAATCAGCCTTCTGTATTTTCTTCCTCCGCATGCAGATGCTTGTAAACCGCCTCGGCGTTGTCCCTGTTCACGCCCGGAACCATCGCAATTTCATCCGCCGTTGCGTTTCTTAAGGCCTCCACGGTTTTAAAGTGCGTGAGAATCGCGCGCCGACGCTTGGGGCCGATGCCCGGGATTTCTTCAAGGCGGGACGCAACCGAACGGGACGCGCGCAGCTTTCTGTGATGAGTGATGGCGAATCTGTGCGCCTCGTCACGAAGACGCTGAATCAGGTGCAAAGCCTCGCTGTGCCGATCGAGAAGAATTGATTCCTCCTGATCCGGCAAAACAATTTCGTCGATGCGCTCGGCAAGACCGAACATCGGAATATCAAAGCCCAGCGCGTGCATGGCATCCTGGGCAAAGGAAAGCTGCCCGCGTCCGCCGTCGATTAAGATCAGGTCCGGAAGGTCCGAAAAGCCGCCCTTTCCCCCCTGTTCCTTTTCAAGAAGGTAGCGCTTAAATCTTCTTGTAATCACTTCGTGCATCGAGGCAAAGTCGTTTGGACCTTCAACAGTCTTTATGCGATAGTGGCGGTATTCCTTTTTGTCGATCACACCGTTTATCATGACCACTTCGCTCGCCACCGACAATACGCCCTGCGTGTTTGAAATGTCGTACCCTTCTATGCGCCTGGGCGGCTTTTCGAGCATGAGCGTTTCGGCAAGCTCTTTAAGCGCGCCTTCCGTGCGCTCCTTGCTTCGAAGCTTTCTTTTTTCAATCTTGAGCGCCTCGTCAAGGAGGTTTTTCTTCGCCATTTTGATAAGCTGCGCCTTGTCCCCGCGAACGGGCAGATGCACCTTCACCTTGCGCCTGCCATTGACTTCGGTCAGAAGCTCATTGAGCGTGTCAATTTCCGGCGGCGAATCGCTCACGACGACCTCCGGCGCAGGGGGATTTTCCGTCGAATAATACTGGGTCATGAAGCTTGTGATAATTTCGCCGGCATCCTCGTCAGCAGCGCGTTCCAGCGTATAGTTTTCGCTGGACACAAGCCGGCCCGCTCGAATCAGCATCACGTTTACAAGCGCGTCCGCGCCCACGGGAATGGTCGCGATCACGTCTCTGTCCTCGCCGCCAACGTCGATGGCCTTCTGCTTTTGCATCATTTCCGTTACGGCCTTGATGCGGTCGCGGTAGGTGGCGGCCTTTTCATAGTTCATCTGTCTGGCCGCGTCTTCCATCCGCGCTTTGAGTTCATTAATCACATCGTCATAATGCCCGCTTAAAAAGCGGATCACGTTTTTGACATGCTTTCCATATTCCTCCTCCGTCACAAGCCCCGCGCACGGCGCAAGGCAGCCGCCCACCTGATAGTGAAGACACGGCCTTTGATGCATACCGGGCTTTAACGCCTTTACGCAGTGGCGGATGGGAAACAAAAGGCGCGTGATGTCCATAACCTCTCTGACCATGGACGCGCCGATGTAGGGGCCGAAATATTTTGCGCCGTCTTTGAGCTGCTCTCGCTTGAGCTCGACCGCAGGGAATGGCGCGCGCGTGTCGATTCGGATGTAGGGATAATGCTTGTCGTCCTTTAAAAGGATATTGTACCACGGCATGTGCTTTTTAATTAAATTGCACTCAAGAATCAGCGCTTCCAGCTCGCCGTCCACCAGCACAATATCAAAATCGTCCACCTTCTCAACCATCGCGCGAACCTTCGCCGTGTGGTTGGCGGAAGCGTGGAAATACTGCCGCACGCGGTTTTTGAGGTTTTTGGCCTTGCCCACATAGATGATTTCGCCCTTGGACTTCATGAGATAACATCCGGGCGATTCGGGCAGGGTCTGAATTTTCAGTTCCAGATTGCTCGTCATAGTTTCAGTTCCTTTTTAAGCGCGTCCATATCCTCGCCTGATATTTCATGTCTCGAATATCGGGCCGCGTCGTAGGCCTTATAAAACGCTTCCTTTCCGTTTTCGGGAACGCCTGAAGCCAAAATTGCCTCCTTCGCCGTCTTTGCGCGAAGGTTTTTGATTTTTCCCATGCGTTTTTTATAGGTGATGGATAAAAGCCGCCTTGCCTTTTCGCGCCCCGTCAGATCGCGCCATGCTTTTTCACGCGTAAAAAATCCCTTTACGCCCGAAAGCAGGTTGTTTTTGATCTGATCGCGCATTTCGTCCGCGCTCATAAGCTCTTCGCGCTCATCATAAAAGCCCTCAGAAACGCTTCCGGCCAGCTTTTCAAGCCACTTGGTCACCTTATCGACCAGCTTTTTGATTGCATCAAACACAACCCACACAAATCCAAGCGCAATCAGAATCAAAAAGCCATAAACGAAAATCTTGCTGAAAAGACCGATCTCCGCCGTCGTCTGCTCCATCTCCGGCGCAGCTGTAACGATCGGCTCCATCATGGTGGACATGGGCATCGGCGGCATCGAATCGGACACAACCGGATTCAGGCCAAACAGCTTTGACAAAAGCATGCCCAATTGCCTTGCCAGCCATGAAAACAATCGCCTTACGGGCTCTATCAGCGAAACTACGGTGACCACGGAAGCAAAGGTCAGAACAATTCTCCGGTTTCTGATCACAATCAATTTGGGAATGCGCATGCTTTCCCCTGAATGCGCGCTCATAGAGAGCGAAATCGACTGCTTATTGAGCGCCACGCCGCCGATGAACAGATATAAAACCGCGCAAACGGACGTAAGCAGCTGAAGCGAAGAAACATCCTTTGATGTGAAATGCAGATAGACGCTCAAAAAAAGATAACCAACCGCGCCGATGAACACACCCGGGATATCCTCCCAGATGTTGACAGACGCGGGCAGATCCTTTGCGGCGATCATCTGAAGAACAAGCATGATCGCCATCAAGAAAAGCTTTCTGATGAGGCTTCCGCCAATAAACCATTCCTTCGGAAGAAACAAAACCGCAATTGCAGACACAAGAAAAAACGCAATATCCGCAAAAAGGCGCAAGGGAAACCGGCGTCCCTCCGACATCGTTTGCCGGATCAGCTCCTTATCGGGGTTCGGGTCGTTGTTCTGCGCATTCTCATAACGCACAACCTCATATTCCCTGTAGTTTCCGATATACGCGGGCAAAAGCGCAATCAGCGACATGAGGAAAATTTCGCCCGCGAAAATAAACGCGCCCAGATACAGACTGTTTAAAATCCAGCCAAAAAGCACGATCACCGGCGGAAACAGCGCAAGCACATATAAAAGCGCGCGGATCAGTCGCCCGGTCAGTCTTTTCATAATCTCGCCCCCTTTTTTAATAAAAGAAGGTCGACGGTGTTTCCCTGAGCGCGAAGGCGCATCATTTTTTCGCGGATTTCATCCGTTTCATAAAAGCTCAGAATCAGTATGTCCTCGCCCGTCAAATGCATAAGGCTGTCCAGATACGTCTGAAAGCTCAGCTCCCTGTGCAGCATCATTTCAGCCATCGTCGTCAAAATCCGATCCGTCTGCTCGCGGCCTGCGCGGGAGGGCACAAAGATGCATTCGCCCGTTCCCGCTTTTCCGTTTACACACGCGTTTGAGGAAAAGCCGGCCTGCATGCCGTTTGAAAGCGCACGAACACACATGGTGGCGGCAATTCGGATGGCCTGCTCCATGTTTTCTTTTTCGCTTTCGCCCACGTCCGCCCACTGATTGTCCGAGGTCTGAACGTTTAAGATGACCATAGCGCGGGGATCGGAGGTGAAGTCATGCACCTTCACATTGAGTTCGCCTGTTCTTGCGCTGGCCCGCCAGTGGATGTCCTTTAAGGAATCGCCCTGCCGGTAATCGCGGATGCCGTTTACCAGAAACGGATCGGGCATGATCCACCGTTTGACCGAAAGATCGCCAAGCCATTTGTGCGCGGGATCGGGCAGCTCGTCATCGGATAAAATCCTCGGATACACGGTGATTGCGCAGGTAAGATCCAGATGCTTTTCCCTTTTGGCCATGGAAAACAGATCGCCGCAGGTGACCACGACGCTGCCAGCATTGTACACGCCCCGCTTTTTCAAAAGCACTTCGTGGTGGCGCGTGATTTTCAGCATCGGCGATAAATAAAATATGCTTTTGTGATAAAGACCGCCGCTCACCTCGTGCGCGTCCAGCTGCTCTTTTTCAAAGTGCAATTGCTTTGGAATTCTCGATTCTGCGCGCAGCCACGGAACCGGCAGCATCTTTTTGTTTTCGATGCTTTCAAGAAGCTCCGCTTTGTCCCCTTCGAAAGCAATGGCTTTGTCAAAGGCGCGCGTATAGGTGAGCTTTTTGAAATTGAAATGGCTGAACACCGCCGCCTGCAATACGGCAAAAATGATGGTCAGCGCAACCAGCCACAAAACGCTCATTGCTTACTTCTCCTGACGAATGCTTTCGGTGGGCGTTTCCAGTTCATCCAGCACGCTCTTGATCGCTTCTTCCTCCTGACCCGTCTGACCATATGCGTTTCTGACCGCCAGTCTGTGCGCTAAAACAGGAACCGCCAGCATTTTCACATCGTCCGGCGTGACGTAATCGCGGCCGTCAATCATGGCGTAGGCCTGACAGGCGCGCATGAGCGAAATCATACCGCGCGGGCTCACGCCCAAAGCGACGCCGGGCGCGGAATGCGTGCGCTCGCAAACGGAGGCGATGTAATCAAGAACGGGCGAAGAAACCTCGCATGTTTTGACAAAAGCCTGCGCCTCTATAAGCTCATCCGCCGTGCATACGCTTTTAAGCGTTTTGAGCGGATCGTTTTGAATAAATCTGTTCAGAATCGAAACCGAATCCGCATGGGATAATTTGCCAAGGCGAAGCTTTATCAAAAATCTGTCCAGCTGCGCCTCCGGCAGCGGGAACGTGCCCTGCGTTTCGATGGGGTTCTGGGTAGCGATGACTAAAAAGGGCATTGAAAGCGCGCGCGTCACGCCGTCGGTCGTCACCTGTTTTTCTTCCATGCATTCCAAAAGCGCGGACTGTGTTCTGGGCGTCGCGCGGTTGATTTCATCGGCTAAAAGAATATTGGTAAACACAGGGCCGGGCTTGAACACGAATTCCGCCTTGCTTGCGTCAAACACGCTTAAGCCCGTCACGTCGCCCGGCAGAAGGTCGGGGGTAAACTGAATGCGGGAAAACGCGCAGTTTACGCTTTTGGAAAGCGATTTCGCCATCACTGTCTTGCCCGTTCCGGGCACGTCCTCCATGAGCACGTGTCCGCCCGTCAGCATGGCGGTTAAAACGAGCCTGATTTCCTGATCCTTTCCGATGATGACCTTTTTGACGTTTTCAAGAATTCTGTCAGCGAGTGCCTTAACCTGATTTACATCCATATTGCGCCCTCCCGTATCAGTATAGATTCAAATCCATGGCTTTTTTCAGGATCTTGGCCGCCATCGGCGCGGCTGCGGTTCCGCCGTAGCCGCCCTCCTCCACCACTATGGCAATGGCGTAGGGATGCGCCTTGTCTCCGTATAGAAAGCCTGTATACCATGCGTTGGTTTCCCTGGTTTTATCGTTGGTCCATTCTGCGGAACCTGTCTTTCCGCACACGTATCCGCCCGTGTAGCCCGAAATGGCCGCACGCGTGCCCGTGCCGCCGCGAACGGTTTCATACATGCATCTGGCCACTTCCTCGGCAATTTCAGGGGTGGTCGCGATTTTGAAAACCTCGCTCGTCATCGTGGAAACGGTTACGCCCTGCGCGTTTTTCATTTCCTTAATAAGTTTGGGCTCCATCATAACGCCTTTATTGGCGATTGCACCGGAAATCATCGCCATGTGAAGGGGCGTAACCTCGGTCGTGCCCTGTCCGATACCCGCCTGAATCGCGTCCTCCGCGTTCATGCGGTTTTTCAGGATGTTGGAAGCGTTCATGCGGATGTCTTCAAAATTGAATTCAAAATTGAAGCCAAAATTTTCCGCCGTAGTTTTCAGCCTCGCGCTTCCAAGCCTGTGGGCAAGAGAGCCGAAGGTGACGTTGCAGGAATCCGCAAACGCCTGCGTGAGCGACATATCGCCGTGCACCGCGCCGCTTGCGCAGCGGAGGGCAAAATCGGAATAATTCCAGATGCCGTTGCAGGTAAATTCCTCTTTCTGAACGTCGCCTAAGTTTTCAAGCGCGCTTACAAGCGTGATAATTTTAAATGTCGAGCCCGGCGCATAGCGCTTCTGAAGCACGCGGTTGTAATACGCCGTGTCCTGAACCGCAAGCGACATATCCGCAGGGTCATAGTTCGGAAGCGACAGCATCGCAAGGATCGCGCCCGTTTCATAGTTGATCACGCAGACCGCGCCCGATTTCCACGCGGGAAACACGGACAAAATGTACTCCGTGAGTTCTGAACTGATCGTTAGGTACAAATCGTTTCCAATGGGCGACTGGCCCGTGAGCTTTTGGATCATGTAGCCGGTCTTTGTTTCCGACATATCCAGAAGCTTTGTGGCGTGCAGGTTTTCAACGCCCGTAAAGCTCATGTTTTTCTGATCGCCGATGGTATGCGAAAGCGCGCGGCGCAGATTATCATCTGAAATATAGTGCCTTTCCCCCGGCGCGCTGCTTTCGGAAAGCACCACGCCCGCCGAATCCAGCACTTTGCCCTGAACGGTGATTTTCTTTGCGTCCTGAACGCGGGTGTTGTTGGCAAGATTGATCCATTTTGCGCGGTTGGCCTTAATAATGAACATATAGCTTACGGAGACCGCCAAGATGGCGACCACCAACAATATCGAAACCAGCCGGATTGCGGAACGCATCTGATTCATCTATTCATCCCTCCATCGGCCGTCTGAAAGACGCATCAAATCGTCATATTCGTCCTCGGCGTTCACGCTCGAAACGCCCAGAATCAGCCCCGCCATCGTCATGCTGGCAAGAATCGAGCTGCCGCCCGATGAAACAAAAGGCAGCGTAACGCCGGTCAGGGGCAGAATGTGAAGATTGCCCGCGACAATCAGAAGCATCTGAATTGTGAGCGCAAACACGCTCCCGAACGACAAAAGCGCGTGATAACGGCTTCTGGCGTTCATGGCGATCTGCGTGGAACGGATCAGAATCAAAAGATACACGCCCAGAACCAGAATCGAAAACGGCGTTCCGAATTCCTCCGCAAGCGCAGCAAAAATATAGTCCGACGACACAACCGCCACGCGGTCGGCAGAGCCAAGCCCCAACCCCGCGCCAAAATAACCGCCCGAAGCGATTGAAATCAAGCCCTGCACAATCTGCCTCGCGTTTTCATATTCGCCGTTCCAAGGATTTTTCCAGATGGCAATTCGGGAGGCCAGATATTCAAACGCAGGAACTTTATCAAGAATGCTTAAAAATATAGCTACACCACCCGCAGCCAGCGCAAGCACGAAAACCGTGACCTTCCAGTTTCCGGTACCAATAAAAAACATGCACACGGTGATAAAGAAAAAGATAAAGAGGCTGCCAAGATCGGGCTGTCTAAAAAGAATGCCGCAGGCCAGCACGCTGAAAAGAATATAAACAATCCATTTTCGCCAACCGCTTTTGTCCGAAAAGCCCTTTGCCAGCATGACAATCAGAACCGGCTTCATGATTTCAGAGGGCTGAAACTGTATGCTCCCGATGCGCACCCAGTTGTTTGCAGCCGAGCTTGAGGTGAACACGAAGGGAAGACACATCACGCCCAGACACACCGGCATCATAAAAAACAGAAATTTCTCGTTCAAGCTGTTTCGGCTTCCGACAAACGCGCCAATCAGCATAAACAAAAAGCCGACGCCCACAAAAACCGCCTGATCCGACGCGTCCGTTTCCTTTTTCAAAACCGCGCGCAGAAGGATCACGCCCAGCGAGCACAAAAACGCAACCAATATATAAATACACCTGTCCGCATAAAACAAACGCGACAGGATCTTAAGCCCCAAAAACGTGCCCACAGGCAGGCACACGCTCATCAAAAGTGAAAACGGCTCCACGCTTCCGTCACGGAAAGTCAGAAGCAGCATGCACGCAAACTGAAACAGCATCACCATATAAAGAAGCGGAAGTTCATATGCGCGCGTCATCCTTTTGCGATAAGCTTCCGGCGTGATGCTGGCCATAAATGCATATCTCCCTTCATTTCTTTTCCATCAGTTTCCCCGTAATCGATCCATACGCGCGCTTGAGCGCGGGCGACACGGGTTTTACCGAAATTCTGTTGACAATATATTTAAACTGCGCCTCTCCGCATTCAAACACACGCCCTGGGCGCAGGATTTTTTTATCAAACGGTCCCTCGCCGTCATCGGGATTTTTAACCTCCATGATATCCGAAACAACCGGCGTAACGCCGCCGTCCAAAGGCGTGATCACTATGCCGCCGTCAATAATCTCAAAATAAAAATGCTTTTTTTCAAGCCTGATGCCGCCGATTCTGACGTCGCACTTCCACTGCGAACCCACCGTTCCTTCCCTCGGAATGGGAACCACCGTCTTTCGCCCGCGCGAATCCACAACGGTAAAATGCGCAATCGCGCCAGTCTCATCCTCCGCCTGACGCAGCCACCGCGCCCTTCGAGTATCGACCATGGTTTCCCGCAAAGCGCGAAGAAAAATGCCCGCGCCCAGCGCCAGAAACAAAAACCTGAGCACCAGCGCCGCCGATTCATAAGCGTCCGTCATTCTTCCCGCCCCCTTGTAAAGAAACTTATCTATCCGTTATTTTACCACGTTTATGCTTTTCAATCAATGGTTTTTGGAATTATAAATACAGACTACGGTCTGTTTTAGGTATAGAAATACATATGAATTCAAAAACAATGCGCGGGCGATCAATGATCGCCCCTACACAATGATTGCATTGCCATCATAAAAATGTAGGGGCGTGCATTGCACGCCCGCGCTTACGAAAAACTCTTACTTAATCAAATCCATAATCAGAATCACCGCGCCCAGAATGCCAACATAAACGCTGAATACGCGAAGGCGGATTTTTCTGATCATATAGAGCATGAACCTGATAGCCAGAATACCGGAAATCATGGCGACCAGGATGCCTGCGATGACGGGGCCGATGGAGGCAGTCAGGGCGGAGACGGTTGCGCCTTCCAGGTCAAGAATGTCCAGAAGCACTGCGCCCAGAATCGCGGGGATGGACATCATGAAAGAGAAATCGGCCACCTTTTTTCGGTTTAAGCCGGTCGCAAGGCCGCCCGTGATGGTGGATCCGCTTCGGGAAACGCCTGCAAAGGTTCCGATGCACTGCATAAGACCCATGGCGAGGGCGTCTTTGAACTTGATACTTTTATGGGTGGATTTGGCGGCGGCGCGGTACTGGGCGAATTTGTCCGCGAGGAAGAGGAAAATGCCCGTTACAAAGAACATCCACGGAAGGAGCGTTCTTGCGTATGCATCAAGCGTATCCTCGATGCCCGTGACCTTAAGGGCGAGGGCGTAGATGACGGTCGGAATCGTTGCGACCACCAGCCATTTGAAGTCGGATGCGATGGGATGCTTGATCATTTCGATGATGGTTTTTCTGTACATGATCAAAACCGCCATCAAGGTGCCAACGTGCAGAAGGATGGTGAACAGCTGAAGCGCGCCGCCTTCAAGGTTCACATCCAGCCATTCGTTCAAAATCATGATGTGGCCGGAGGAGCTGACCGGAAGAAACTCCGTGAGCCCCTGAAAAAGGCCGATCAATATGGCGCTCAGCCAGGAAATGGTTTCCAATGTGCAGCCCTCCCGATTGGTTTGATTTGAGAAGAAAACGACGGGAATCGGCGGGAGCAAGCCCTAATGTTATTAAGTTAGCAGCGGGAGGCGAAACGCCTCCCCTACAAAGGAAACCAAATGTATCGTTTCAATCGTAGGGGACGGGTTGCCCGTCCCGTGTATGAAGTGTATCCTTCTTAACTTAATGGCATTGGTTGGAGCCCCCGCCCTACAATGCCTAACGCTGCGTTTTTTCCGTAGGGCGGGGGCTTGCTCCCGCCGCTGACGCAGTCGTTCCGGCTCCAGACAAATTTATGCGAAAGGCGAAGTTTTTATCGCCTTTCGCTTATGTTTTTTGCTTTAGATAACGGCGTTTAAGAGTCTTCCGGGAACGTAGACGAGCTTTTTGGGGCTGTTCGTTCCGAGGATGCGCAGGGCCTCTTCATTGGCCAGGAAGTATTCCGCGGCGTTATCGCGGGTCAGTGTGGAGGGAACCATCATCTTTCCGCGAACCTTGCCGTTGACCTGAATGGCGATTTCGATTTCGTCCTTGACAAGCGCTTTCTCGTCAACCTTGGGCCACGGGGAGCGGACGAGCGCCTCACCGAAGGCGCAAAGCTCGTTCATTTCCTCGGTGATGTGGGGAGCGACAGGGTTTAACAGCTGCAGAAGGATCTTGACTTCGCCGCGGGTTACATGGCCCTTGGAATACATCTGGTTGACCAGCGTCATCATGGCGGCGATGGCGGTGTTGAACTTCATGCGCTCATAGTCCTCGGACACCTTCTTGATACAGGTGTGAACGTCAAACGCCATGTCCTTGGAAACGCCCTCATCGGTGGTCATGATTTCCATGAGCTTCCATACGCGGTCGAGGAAGCGGCGGCAGCCGCGCGCGCCGTCGGTCTGCCACGGAATGGCCTGATCGAACGCGCCCATGAACATTTCATACAGGCGGAATGCGTCTGCGCCGAGCTCATCGACTACGTCGTCGGGATTGATGACATTTCCGCGGGACTTACTCATTTTTTCGCCGTCGGTGCCCAGGATCATGCCCTGCGCGGTGCGCTTCATGTAGGGTTCGGGCGTATTGACGACGCCGATGTCATAGAGGAAGCGATGCCAGAAGCGGGAATAGAGAAGGTGTCTGGTGACGTGTTCCATGCCGCCGTTATACCAGTCGACGGGCATCCAGTAGTTGAGCTCCTCGGGATCGGCAAAGGCGTTATCGTTATGCGGATCGCAATAACGCAGGAAGTACCAGCTGGAGCCGGCCCACTGGGGCATGGTGTCGGTTTCGCGCTCGGCTGCGCCGCCGCACTTGGGGCAGGTGCACTTTACAAAGCTTTCGATGTGCGCAAGCGGGCTCTTGCCGTCGGTGCCGGGACGGAAGTCCTCAACCTCGGGAAGCTCGAGAGGCAGCTCTTCATAAGGAACGGCAACCACGCCGCACTTGGGGCAATGAATGAGCGGGATGGGCTCGCCCCAGTATCTCTGGCGGTTGAAAGCCCAGTCCTTCATCTTGTACTGAACGCCGGGCTTTCCGAAGCCCTTCTTTTCGATTTCTTCAAGAACGCGGGCGATGGAATCCTTCTTGTTGGTGTAGCCGTTGAGGAAATCGGAATTGACCATTTCGCCGTCGCCGGTATAGGCTTCCTTCTCGATGTCGCCGCCCTTGATGACTTCGATGATTTCGATGCCGAATTTCTTGGCAAATTCCCAGTCGCGCTGATCGTGCGCGGGAACGGCCATGATCGCGCCGGTGCCATAGCCCATCATGACGTAGTCAGAAATGAAGATGGGAACGATTTTGCCGGTTAAGGGGTTGATGGTGGAAAGTCCTTCGATCTTAAGGCCCGTCTTGTCCTTGACAAGCTGCGTGCGCTCAAACTCAGTCTTCTTGGCGCATTCCTCGCGGTACGCGACGATTGCGTCCATGTTGGAGATCTTGTCGGCATACTTGTCGATCAAGGGATGCTCGGGGGCCATAACCATGAAGGTTACACCAAAGAGCGTGTCGGGGCGGGTAGTATAGATTTCGATGGACTCATCGATGCCGTTAAGCTGGAACTTCACAAACGCGCCGGTGCTCTTGCCGATCCAGTTGATCTGCTGCTGCTTGATGTTTTCGGGATAATCGACAGTTTCAAGGCCCTCTAAGAGCTTGTCGGCATACTGAGTGATTCTCAGATACCAAACGTCCTTGGGAAGCTGAACAACGTCGCCGTGGCAGATGTCGCACTTGCCGCCCTGGCTGTCCTCGTTGGAGAGAACGACCTTGCAGGAGGGGCAGTAGTTGACAAGGGTCTTGTCGCGGAAAACCATGCCGTGCTCGAAAAGCTTCAGAAAGATCCACTGCGTCCACTTGTAGTATTTTGGATCGGTGGTGTCGATTTCTCTGGAATAGTCGAAGGAGAAGCCGAGACGCTTCAACTGCTTTCTGAAATGATCGATATTCGTCTTGGTGACGACGGCGGGATGAACGTTATTTTTGATGGCAAAGTTCTCGGTGGGCAGACCGAACGCGTCATAGCCCATGGGGAACAGAACGTTGTAGCCCTCCATGCGGCGCTTACGGGAGATGATGTCCATGGCGGTGTTGGAGCGCGGATGGCCTACGTGCAGACCTGCGCCGGAAGGATACGGGAACTCGATCAAGGGGAAGAACTTGGGCATGTCGTGCGACTTAAGCGCGTTGAGGCACCCCGTCGCGTCCCAATGGTCCTGCCACTTTTTCTCGATGGTTTTCGGATTGTACTCAGGGTACTTGTTCATATGAAATCTCTTCTTCCTATAAAAATATAAGCGCATCCCCGCCCGAAGAGACGTGAAACATTCACGCGGTACCACTCTTCTTGATCCGGCAGGATCCGCTCCCTTTGCCCTTTATCGCTGGCATGCGCCCACGCCCGTGGGATTCTCCGGAACGAGTTCAGCGTCCCTCGCCTCCGCCTTTCACCAACCGGCGGCTCTCTTTGCACGAAGATAAACGCTTACTGCTTTCCATCACAGATGAATCTATTATAGCATAGGAATCGAAAAATGCAAGTTATGATTTGAGGTGAATACAAAGAAAGCGAAAATGGAACCTGTGCGCAGAAAAAAACGTCCAAATGAAAAAAGGAAAAAAAGGAAGGGCCGAAATGAAATCAAATTGCTTTTTGAGGCAGATTATGATTGCGGTATTGATTGTCGCGCTTTTTGCAATCGGGCTTTTTGCGGTTTTGTTTCTGACGAAGGATGCGCCGATAATAGTATTGTCCGCGCACGATTTTGGCGGGGCAACTGCGGTTGTCTATTCTTCCGAAGGCGACAGTACGGGTGCAAATTGCCCCGTCTATTCCCTGGAAAGCGGAAAATATCTTGCTCTTTTTGACGGTTCATGCGATTTGGCGCATGATGGACTAAGGCGGGAAGTCAAAATCAACAGAAGCGGCGATGAATGCGAAATCATACACCGAGGAAAAAAAGAATCTCGCCCTGTAGAAAAGGCACTGTCTGACGAAACGAAATATGAATTTTTCGGCGGAGAGATTTCGTTTTATCCGTTTGAAGAGGAATGGATTTCGGTGATTCGCCTTATGAACAGCGCAGAACATGAGAAGTTTGAATGCGTTCGGTTCGGAAACATTGAAATGACAGCGCAGGAATACCGAAATGCGTATCCCGAGGAAGCAGACGGACTTCGGTGGGACGAAGAAAGCGGTGTATATGTGGATGAGGTAGGCGAGATTCACAAAATCCGATACGGATTTGCCTACGAAATTCCTGTTCTGGATTGGACAAAGGAGAAGGACGCATATGTTTCGTTTTATCTTACGGATGCAGATTACACAAGCCTGATGGAAAGCAAGGTTTTTGAGCTTCTGGATAGCAAAGGCGGCAGCATAAATGCGTTGTTCTGGGAAGGAAAATAAAAAAATACAGACCGAAGTCTGTATTATATGAGACAAGAACTCGAAATACAACGTAAAATATTACAAAAGTGCTACAAAACAATTTGACAATCTGTAATATTTAGTGTATACTGTCCTCATGGAATAAGGATGGGCGAAAAGCCTGTTTTGAGGAGGCACTATACACATGAGCAGAGAAAAAAACGTAAAAAAGGTTTCCTTTTTTAACTGGTTCATCACGCTGATTTTCTCCCTGATCCCCGGCGTAAACCTTCTTTTCTTTATCGGTTCGAGCATGTTTGCCCGTAACCCCTCCAAGCGCACCTATGCGGCCAGCGCGCTGGTTCTGACCCTGATCATCTTAATCGCCATTTGCGTAGGCGTGATCTTCTTTGGAAATGAGATCGTCGAGTGGGCGGAAAAGGTGCTTGCTGAAGCCGAGAAAACGACCCCTGTCATCCAGTAAATTTATCTCATAATTACAAACGTATCGCCGCGCGGCCAGACGCCAACCGTCTGACGCGCGGTTGATTTGTTTAAATAGCCCATCGTGCGCTTCATCGTGTACAGCCAGGCCTCATGAAGGGAGATTTGACGGTTATTGTCAATATCGGCCTTCAGAGCGCCTTTTTTGTCTTTAATGAGGTTCCAGCCAAGTCCTTCGGCAAGAGAGCGCGCAAAGACGGTAGACATATTCTGTTCGGTCGCGGGCGAGGATGAGGCCATGCGGTAGCTGTTCTGGCTAGCAGAGGAGGATACGAGCAGCTTATATTTTCCGGACGCAAACGCGCTTTTTCCCGCGCTTTCGCCCGTAAATTGGCTGATCATTTTGGTGGCAAAGGCGCTTTCGCCCTCTTCCCCGCTTAAAAACGCACCGCTTTGGCAGCAGTCGATAATGACGACGATGGTGCCGGGAATTTTTCTCAATTCACTCTCCAGCTCCATGGCGGTAATCTTGCTGCCGTAGCGCATTTCAAGCCAGGCTGTTCCCGCCGTCATGCCGCCGTGACAATTGATGTAAAACAGCGAAACATCATCCTTGGACGCGCCCGCAAAGGCCTCGCGGATGGCGGAAATGAGTTCCCTTTTCGTAAGATCCAGCCGCATGTCGGTCAGATATCCAGCGCTGTCCCCCGCCCCGCTGAGCGCGTCGGCCATGCCCTGCGTGGTATTGATACAGCCCGTACGCTCGCGCTCGTTTTCATACGTCGCAATGCCGACAACCAGCGCGCGGTAAACGGGCTCGGGCTCCTTCACGGTAACCAGCACCGAATCTGTGAATCCGCCCTCTTCGGTTGTAATGGTGACATACGCGCTTCCCGGGTGCACGCCGATAAACGCGCCCGTTTCAAGCACGCGCACAACCGTTTCATCGCTTGACGAAAACAAAACATTTCTGCTTCCCGCATATGGCGGCAAAATGGTATAAGCCGGATAGATGCGCTCATCCGTATGAAGCGTCATTTCCTCCGTCTGGAATTTAACGCCCGTGACCGACGCGCGGGAAACGGATACGGGCACGCGATCGATATTTCCAAAAAGATCGCGGATCACAAGCGCGCCCTCTCCCTCGCCCACGGCAGCGATTACGCCTTCTTCCGTCACGGTGAAAACATTTTCTGCATCGCTTGTCAGTATAAAGTGAGCGCCCTCTACGTCGATGCGCGTCCATTCGCCCGTGACAAGGCGGATGGGCGCAAATTCGTTTTGGTTCAGGGCTTCCATTTCATCCGAAACCTGTAAATACGAAAGCACATACGCGCCCGTTTGATCTCCCTCAGCCCACACACGAATCAGGCATGTTTCGCCCGCTTTCAGCGTGACGAGACTGGATGTGCTATCAAGATTCGCATACATTTCCCCGAGCGGCTTTCCCTCTTTTGAAACCGGCAAAAGACAGGCGTTTACGCCTTTTTTGATGGCGGCCTTTGCACGGAAGAGCACGGTTTCATCCTTTTCGGCAGTATAGGTATAATAGTGAACGTCCTGCGCGCGGGTGAGGGTGCGATTCATGGAGGGCGTCATTTCGATGGCGGAAAACACATTCCGCCCGTGGGACGAACGCATGATTTCAAAGGTAAACGGCGCATCGGATGATAAAACAAGGCGAAGCCTTACGTCCTTCGGCATGCTGACGGTCATGGGAAGGCTGCCGGATGCAATTTCATCTTCGTCCAGATACACAGCCGCCCGCACACTTCCTTCCGAATACGCATGCAGAATGTAGCTTCCGGAAATGGAGGTCGCAGCCCAGACGGTCGTCTCCCCCGCCTCGGCGTACAGCCGCTCGTTGAGCGGAAGCAAAAAAGCATCGTTTTCAGACACGCAAACGCCTGCACCCATCCATGCGGACAGGAGCAGGCACAAAAAAGCGAAAATATGCTTTTTCACGTTTGCGAGCATCTCGTTCCTCTATTCTCTTTCGATATAATCTCCCTTGACAAAGCCCGAAAGCTCCACGGTCTTGATTTTGAACCAGCCGTCCTCGGCAGGCTCAACGACAATCAGCCGATCGTTGTGGTTTAAAAGACCCACAACGCCGTAGCTCGTCGCGGGACCGCCTCTGACATTCAAGGTAGAGGAGGCAGTTTCAAGCTTCACGCGCGCGTAGTATTCGTCGCCCTGAAGCGGCGGAAGCGGCGCGGGCGTGGGACGGGGCGTGGGACGCGCGCGGGCGAGGCCTACGCTGTCCGGAAGGGCGGATATTTCGGTAAGCGTTTCACCCGTCCAGTCGATTCTTTCAAGCGTCATGCCGGGATAATAGAATTTGAGGATTTCCTCATACGTTTTTTCGTACTCGCCCGCCATGGTTTCCGCGCCTCTTTGGCTCATGCCGACGCCGTGTCCGAAGCGGCGGGAATAGATGTTATAGCCGATTTTCGTTTCTTCGATCGTGAAAATTTCGATATTCGTGGTGTTGATGGACAGCTTCAGCGCCTGCTCGACCACGCCATAGGTGGCAAGTTTGATGCTACGCGTTCCTTCAAGCGGTTCAAAGTCCGAATAAAGGAAGGGATCTACGTCGATCACGGGCTCGGCCTCATCCGGCGTGGATTCCTCCTGATCCGCCTTCGTAAACGACCAGCCAAACGACCAGGAGGAAGTGGGCGCAGGGGTCAGGGTGGGTTCCGGCTCAGAGGGTGTGGGCTCCTCAATCGTGGCCTCTGAGGGCGTCGGGAAAAGCGCGAGATATTCCGGATTGTCGCCCAGAATGCGCTTTCCGGAGGCCTCAACCTCAAAGACCATGTTTCTGTACATGCGGCTGCCCTTTTGGTCAGGATCGGCAAGCTCAATGGATTTGATGTTGTCGATTCGGATGTTTTCAATCTCGTCGCTCATGCCAAGAGACGCCATTTCCTCGGAAAGGGCCGTTGCCAAGAGGCGATGGATTTCGCTGCCGTAAGCAGGCGCATACGGGATGCGCGCGGATTTGACCGTGCTTTTCGGATTTTCAAGATCGTAGGGATCGTCCTTCATCTCGATGTATTCCGCGCCGCTTCCGCCCCAGATCTGCTTTGCGCTGGCGACCTGGCCGCCGTTGGATGCGGTGTAGTAGCATTTGGCGTATTTGCCGTTGGCCATGCCGACAATACCGCTGGTTTCCTGAACGGCTGTAATGACATTGGTATATCTCTTGTCAAATCCCTTGTACACCTGATCCTGCGTGGTGTCGACCACATCGTATGCGCGGCTTTTCGATGTGCGCTTTGCGTCGATGGCATAGGTACGCGCGGCGATGGCCTGCGCCTTCAATGCCTCAATCGGGAACGAATCGCTCATTTCGTAGGCGACGACGCCCAGAAGATAATCCTCGATGCCAATGGTGAGCGTGGCGTCGATCAGGCCGTTTTCATTGACCAGCTTTAAATCGCCCGCAAACAGCGCGTCTTTTTCGCTTTCGTGAATATAAAGGCCGTTTTCTTCTTGATCATCCGACGGCAGATGTCTTTTGAGTGTAAAGCTCGACCCCATGTCGAGCGTCATGCCCCCGCAGGTCAAAAGAAGCTTTCCCCCGTCGGCGCTCACTTCAATTTCGCTGCCTCTTGAAAAGCGGAAGCCCGCGTCGCCGTCAATGGTGTACGCGCCGTCGAGCGTCATGCCCAAAGCTTCTGCGCGGGAGAGCGATTTTAAATACACGCGAATCAGCCCGTCATCCACGATGTCGCTCTTTTTTGCCGCGAGCGCATCGCTTCTGTCGTTTTTCCCAAGCGTCATGCCCAAAAGCACGATGAGGATCAAGGATATTACGCCGGAAAATACGCCGATGCGCTTGATGCGCTTGATTCTCGCTCTTTTCTTTTTCAGCTTCATCCGCTGCTCTTTGGTCAGTTTCGTATTTGCCATGTTGTTTCTCCTCCTGCCTGCGCTATCTTTGACGCGCGATGGGGCGGCGGGGTTCAATTTTGGTTTTGCGATGTTTCAGAAATTTTGGATGCACAGTCAGTATCGGTTGTTTTTGGAAAAATATTCGTTTTTCATAAAATACACAGCGGGCGTGTAATGCACGCCCCTACATTTAATTATATTCCCATCACTTCATGTAGGGGCGACACTCAACGCCCGCGCATTCTCTTTTCAGGCTCGGACAAAGCGCGAACGCTTCATTCCAAACCCCGCTTATTTGGTCAGTGCAGCCGCTGCGTCGGAAAGCTTAATAAGCTGCTCCTTGGCTTCGCATTCGGTCTTTTCGCGAACGCCTACATAAATCTTGAGTTTCGGCTCGGTGCCGCTGGGACGCACGCACGCCCAGGCGTCGCCTTCGAGCACGTATAAAAGCACGTCGGCGCGGGGCAGACCCATCGTGCCTTCGTTTTTAAAGTCGAGCGCTTCAACGACCTTGCGTCCGCCGATTTCGCAGGGCGGATTTTCGCGCAGGTTTCTCGTCGCAGCCTCGCGCTTGGCCATGCCGTCCACGCCGGGCATGGTGACGGAAACGGTCTTCTCGGCAAAGTAGCCGTACTTTTTGAACATTTCCTCCATCGCGTCAAACAGGCTCTTGCCCTCGGACTTGTAGTACGCGGCAAGCTCTGCTGCCAATACGGATGCGATGACCGCGTCCTTATCGCGGATATAGCCGCCGGTTAAGTAGCCGTAGCTCTCTTCAAAGCCGAGCAGAAAGCCGTTGTTTCCGGCCTTTTCCTTCTTGTCGATAACTTCGCCGATGAACTTAAAGCCGGTGAGAACACGGATCATGTCAACGCCGTATTCCTTGCAGATGGCGTCGGTCATGCGGGTGGAAACGATGGTGGAAACCGCGTAGGCGCCGCTTCCGGGGGCGGGCTTCTTGGCGCGGAGAATGTATTCAAGCATCAGGCAGCCGGCCTGGTTGCCGGTTACGGGAATCCACTTTCCGTCCTTTTTGAGCATCATGCCCATGCGGTCGCTGTCGGGGTCGGTGCCGATGATAACGTCCGCGCCCTCTTTATCGGCGTATTTTTCAATGGCGATTTCAAACGCCTCGGGATTTTCGGGGTTCGGGCTCTTGACCGTCGGGAACGCGCCGTCGGGGGCTTCCTGCTCTTTGACGACGATCACGTTTTTGTAGCCCGCGCGCTTTAAGGCCTCGCGAACGAGGAGATTGCCCGCGCCGTGCAGGGGGGTGTAGACGATTTTAAGGTCTACGCCGGTGCGCGTGAGAAGCTCGGGATCCGGACGCAGGGAAAGCACGTGGTCGATATAAGCGTCGTCCACTTCTTTTCCAATGTAGGTAAGAAGGCCGCTTTCAAGCGCCTTTTCCTTATCCATCAGTTCAACTTCAAACGGGCAGATTTCCGTCATCGTCTTAAATACCGCGTCGGCGGTTTTCAAGGTGATCTGTCCGCCGTCGGGGCCATAGGCCTTAAAGCCATTGTACTCGGCGGGGTTGTGGCTGGCGGTAATGACGATACCGGACACAGTCTTTAAATGCTTGATGGTAAAGCTGAGCTCGGGCGTGGGGCGCAGGGACTCAAAAAGGTATACGCGGATGCCCAGCGCACAGAGCGCCAGCGCAGAATCCAGCGCAAATTCCTTGGACATGATGCGGCTGTCGTGCGCGATGGCAACGCCCTTTTCCTTCGCGTCCGCGTATTCATTGATCAGCTGTTTTCCAAGACCCGCCGCAGCGCGTCTCACGGTGTATACGTTCATGCGGTTGGTGCCTGCGCCGAGCACGCCTCTGAGGCCGCCGGTACCGAATTCAAGATCCTTATAAAAGCGATCCTCGATCTGCTTGTCGTCGCCTTTTATTCCTTCAAGCTCCTTACGGGTTTCCGCGTCCAGAGCTTCGTTGTTCAGCCAGGAAATATACCTATCGTTTGCAGTCATAGTAAAACGCCTCCATCGATAATATTCCAACAAATACAATATCACAAAATGAACAAAAAATCAATCTCCGGTTCATTTTTATTGACTTTTTCCATTTATCAACCTATAATTGACCCATTGAAAGCGAGGTGTTTTCCCCTTGAAACGGATTTTTGCACTGATTCTTGCGCTTATTCTTATGCTCATTGCGCCCGCGTTTTCCGAAGCGCAGCGGATGGAAACCGAGATTCTCTTTGAAGACGGCGTCGTCATTACGGAGGATCTTCTGGTTGAATACGGCTACGACTATTATTCAGACGAAGAGGTCGCGCTGTATCTGTACGTATTTCGCGAACTGCCCGCAAATTACCTGACCAAAAACGAAGCCTATGACCTTGGCTGGAATTCCAGCAAGGGCAATCTCTGGCAAGTAGCCTACGGCCTTTGTATCGGCGGCGACAAATTTGGAAACCGCGAAGGCCTCCTGCCCGATGCCTATGACCGCCAGTGGTACGAGGCGGACGTAAATTACGAGGGCGGCTACAGAGGAAGCGAAAGAATTCTTTTTTCAAACGACGGCCTCATCTATGTAACGTACGACCACTACGAAACCTTCACGCTCCTCTACGAGGGCTGGTACGGCGATTTTTTGAACCTGTACCGCTATCCCGAGGACACGTACACCAATTATCTTTACGATGAAAACTACATCGAGCCCTACATCGAACTGTTCGGCGAATAAGGAGGGCAAAAATATGGAATTTGTCATCGACGGAAAAAACATGCTGGACAGGCGGTCTGCTCACGAAGAAATCGCGCGTGCGCTTCGTTTCCCGGACTATTACGGGCATAATCTCGACGCGCTATTTGATCTTCTATCGACCTTTGAAGGAAAGGTTGTCATTAAAAACGCCGCCTCTGCCTTAAACGCCATGGGCGCATACGCCTTGAGCATTTTTAAAACCTTCATGGACGCACAAGAGGAAAACCGCCACTTTACCATCACTTTTGAATAATAGGAGAAAAAACATGCTGACACTTGAAAAAGCCAAGGAACTTTTAAATACCACAACCACCGAAGAGCACCTTTTCCTGCACGCCAAAAACGTAATGGCTGCAATGGGCGGCTTTGCAAAGCATTTCGGAGAAGACGTCGCGCACTGGCAGGCCATCGGATATCTGCACGACTACGACTATGAACAGCACCCGGACGAGCATCTTCAGTTCACTGCGGAGCCCCTGAAAGCAGCAGGCCTCACCGATGAAGAAGTCCGCGCCATCCTCGCCCACGGCTACGAAATCATAAACGACGTTGAACCCATCACCAACATGGAAAAATCCCTCTTCACCGTGGACGAGCTGACCGGCATCATCCAGGCCGCGGCCAGAATGCGCCCGGCAGGCATCACGGATATGGAGGTCAGCTCCTTCATGAAAAAATTCAAGGACAAAAAATTCGCCGCCAAATGCGACAGAGATCTCATCAAAAAGGGCTGTCAGATGCTGAATATGGAAGTAAAGGATGCAGCCGCCATCGCCATTGAAGCGATGAAGGAGTTCGCAGACGAGCTTCAATTGGGCGCGAAGGAATAAAAATATATGGCGCTGTCTCAGAACATGTTTTGCCTTAGGCTTTAACGAAATGCTTATTAAAAACATGAACTACGGGACGGGAAACCCGTCCCCTACAGGAAGAAACCATTGTGTTTCCGTTGTAGGGGACGGGTTTTCCGTCCCGATTTCGTGTTTTATGCTTTTAATGAGACAGCACCATTTTATTATTTGCGCATCTGCCGTAAAAACAAATACACCGCCAATAAAAGCGCCAGTATGGCATACACCAAAACCACCCAAATGTGGTTCATAACGCCCATCATATCCCCCGCAAGCGCACATCTTTCCGCTTCGACCGCGTGGATAAATGGAAGCGCATTTGCGATCTTTGAAAATGCGCCGCCCACAAGATCTACATCAAACCAGATACCGGACAGCCACGCGCTGACATTGGTGAGCAGCGCTCCGCAAACGCCGCCCACCTGCTTGTCGGTTAAAATGCTTCCAAACAACAGACCGAGGGAAACATTAAAGAGGATAGCCGGCAGGCTTACAATGAGCATCAGAAGCAGATTGCCCGAAATTTCCACCCCAAGCGGCACGGAAGCGATCACGCACACCGCCGCCTGCACAAGCCCGATCGGCAAAAGCGGCAGCATATAGCCGATCACAAAATCTCCGGCGCGCATGGGCGTTGTGTAAAGGCGGGTCAAAAGCATGCCCTGCCTGTCCTTTGCGATCAAAAGCGAAGAAAACAGCGTGACAAACGAAAGCGAAAACACGACGACGCCCGGCATGAGCGACGTGATTTCAAAAAGCGACGCCGGGATGTTTTTCTGAATTGCGGAAAGCAGGTAAATCAGCACCACGGGAAGACCCGCGCCGAACACAATCGTCAGAGGATCGCGCGCAATTTCAAGCGCATTCCGTTTGGAAAAGGCAATAATTTTTTTCAATCGTATTCCCCCCTCACGATTCTGATAAACGCATCCTCAAATTTATCCGCGCCCGTTTTTGCAATCAGTTCCTTTGCCGAGCCTGTTTCAAGCAAAACGCCGTCCTTCATAACGCCGATTCGGTCGCTTAAGGCTTCGGCCTCCTCCATATAATGCGTCGTCAGAATCACAGTCACGCGGCCCTTGAGCTTTGTAATCTCGTCCCACAATTCGCGCCGCGCAATCACATCCAATCCAAGCGTCGGCTCGTCCAGAAACAAAACCTTCGGCTCCTTTACAAGCGCCATGGCAAGGCTCAGCTTTCTCTGCCAGCCGCCGGACAGTTTGCTCGCACGCCTTGAAGCCACTTTGGATAGTGAAAACGTTTCCATCATTTCATTGATGCGAACGCGTGCAGCCTCATTATCCAGATTCTGAACGCCCGCCATCAGGAAAAGATTTTCTGAAACCGTAAGGTTCAAAGCAACCGCCGTTTCCTGCGGCGATAAGCCTATGGCTTCCTTAACGGCGTTTGGCTCTGTCAGAATGCTTTTTCCGTCGATCCAAGCGTCGCCTGAAGTCGGCTTTATCAGCGAACAAAGCATTTTAATCAACGTCGTTTTGCCTGCGCCGTTTACGCCCAGCAGCGCAAAAAGCTCGCCCTTCGGGATTTCAAGCGACACACTTTTAACCGCCTCCACATCTTTAAATCGCTTTGAAAGGCCATCAATTCTGATCATTTTTATCCTCCTTTCCATACTCCGACAAAAGTCCGCGATAGACCTTGGTCATCATATCCGAAATCATGCTTTCATCTAAGAAAAGATAATTTGTCGCCGCCATTGCGGCAATGCCATGCACAAACGCCCACATCACGCCGTGCATTTTTTTTGCGCTTTCAAGCGTCAAGCCCGTGATTTCAGACATTTTCAGGACGATTTCGTCCGTCACTGCGTCTTCCTCGGGGACGCTTCCATTTTCCCTCTCCCGCATGAACAGAAGCTTAAAAAGCTCCTTCTCCTCCCGGGCAAAGCGGATGTATCCAAGGCCGCTTAATTTATACTTTGGAAAATCGCTTCTTTCCATTTCGCGCATGAGATACGCTTCATACACCCGTTTGGCCTCTGAAATCACGCTTTCCTTAATGTCGTTCATCGATTCAAACTGATAAAACAAAGGCTGCGTCGAGCACCCGATCATTTTGGCAAGCGAACGAGCGTTGAGCGCCTCCGCGCCCGACATACGCACAAGCTCTGTCGCAGCGCAAATGATTCTTTCGCGCGTAATCGCAGTTTTCGGCGGCATGGTGTTTCTCCTTTTATATAACATTTGTTATATTACAGGTGTTATTATATCAAAAGAGAGACGGGGTTGTCAAGTGCGTGTTCAAAATCCCTCTTAAGGAGAAGGCGGAAGGATTTAGGTGACACTTCCCTTTTTTACATGCATTCGGTTTTACTCGAAGCAACAGTTGCAATCCCTCAGTCAAAACCTGCGGTTTTGACAGCTCCCTTTGCACAAGGGAGCCTTTTGGTGCTCGGTTGAACACAGCAAAAACGCCGCCTCGCATTTGCAAGACGGCGCTTTTATACAGCTTTGGATTAGTATTCGTATTTCCAGATCATTTCGCCCGAAAGTGCAAACAAATACATTCCGCCTTCGTTTTCGGCCAGAAGATAGCCCTTCTCGGCCTCCTGAATCAGCGTATAATCGCCCGACAAAACCTCGCGTCCCGTCTGGTCAACAACGCCTATCCGGTAATCGTCCACATCCACATCGCCTTTTACGAAGGTGAAATAGACGTTTTCGCCGTCCGTTGTCAGCTCCGTAAGCTCTCTGAAACCATCCAGCACGCGCTTTCCGAATGCGTCCAGAAGGAATGCGTTTCCGTCGTCATAGCCGATGGTATAGCCTCCTGTGACCGGGAACAAATAGCCCGAAGACGAAACAGATGCAATCTCGTTTCCGCTTACGTCAAACTCAGCCACGCGATGATCAAAATAGGCGATTACGCTGTTTCCGGATACGGAAAGATACGCGCCCATCAAATCATCATCGAAGGAATAAATCCTTTCAAAGTTCTCCCTTGAAAACACATTCACGCTGCTTCCATAGTTCACACAGGCAATGGCGCGGCTGTCTTCATTTCCGATATCCACAAAATCGTATTTGGGCGTAATCTGCCATGAGCCGTTTTTGTCAATCACGCCGCTTCCGGAGTCCAGCGTCGCAACGGCGAAGCCGTTCATGAACGCATCGGCATACGCATACTGCGGCCGGATTTCCCACTGCCCTTCGGGGTTCAGATAGCCGTATTTTCCGTTTTCAGTGGAAAGCGCAGGCGAAAGCCCTTCGGAAAAGTCCATGAGGAACGAAGCGACCTTTACGCCCGTGGGCGAAATATAGCCGGTTTCGTCAATCAGATACACGCCGTCCGGCGCGCTGTCCCAAACATCGGTACGAAGCGCAAGATAGCCTCCCGCGCCGTTTGACACGATCCACGTGTATTCGTTTTCGATTTTCACGTTGGCCTTTTCATCCATAACGCCGTATTTTCCGTCTTTTTCAAACAGAATAGCGTTTTCGCCGATTTTCCGAAACAGCGTAAACTTGCTCTCCGTCAGCATCTCGCCCGTATCCGTCATGAGCGAAAACAGATTGGTTTCCGTGCTTCTGACAGAATACAGGTTTTCCGTCACCTTCAGAACCGCGCTGAACACGCCCGGAAGGCATACGTTTTCGCCGTTTTCGGAAACCAGCGCGGAAAACGAACCGTTAACGGCGATCAGCGCGTTTGCATTTGGCATCAGAAGCATGGCAATCACAAGCGCAAAAATGAAAATTCGTTTCATGGGTTTTCACCTCCCCATCAGAATGCAAATTCAAACAGGCTCACCTGGCTGGTTTCGGGAAGATCGTTAAGGCACCCGGCGTTGGCAAGCGTTTCGACGACCGCTTTACCGACCTTGCGCCTGACCATATCCTCGCGCGATATGAATTTTCCCTCTTCCCTCACCTTGGTTAAGTTGATTGCGGCATTCAAGCCCAGACCCGGAAGCGAGGAAAGCGGCGGCAGAATATACGTATCGTCCACCAGCAAAAATTTCTCCGCGTCGGACTTATACAGATCCACCGGCAGAACCGTGATTCCGCGAAGGTTCATTTCGATCATGGATTCCAGAAGGCTGTATTCGCCGTCGTGGCGTTCTCTTTCTTCCTTCTCCATTTCCTCAATTTCCGTCATGCGGCTTTTGAGCTGAGGTACGCCGCATACCATAGTGGCTCCGTTAAAGTCCTCGGCGTTTCGGAACAAGAAGCACGAATAATACGCGCCCGGATAAAACACCTTGAAATACGCGATTCGAAGCGCCATCGTAACGTAGGCAACGGCATGGGCTTTCGGGAACATGTATTCAATCTTCCGGCACGCGCCGATGAACCAATCGGGCGTGTTCACCGCCTGCATGGCCTCGAGCATGTCGGGCTTCAGGTCGCCGCCCTTTGCGATTGCGCCCTTGCCCTTTCGGACAAACTCCATGATGGTAAAGGCCATCTTGGGCTCAACGCCGTAGTCCATCAGCTGATTCATGATGTCGTCTCGGGTGCAGATGGCGTGCTTAAGGTCGGTAAGCCCGGCCTTTAAAATATCCTGAATGTTTCCAAGCCACACGGCTGTTCCGTGCGAAAGGCCGGAAATTCGAATCAGCTCCTCCATGGAGCTGGGCCGCGTGTCCACAAGCATGCCGCGAACGAACTTCGTTCCGAATTCCGGAATACCCAGCGTACCCGTCGGAACGCCCAATTGCTCCTCGGTAAGTCCAAGCGCCTTGGGCGATGAGAAAAGCGAAATGATGGATTTAAATACATCGGGGTCGTTGAGCGGCACATCCTGAGGCTTGATGCCGGTTAAGTCCTGAAGGTTACGAAGCATCGTCGGATCGTCGTGGCCGAGAATGTCGAGCTTTACTAAAACGTCGTGCATGGACGTAAAGTCGTAATGTGTGGTGATGGTTTCGCTGTTTACATCGTCCGCCGGGTGCTGGATGGCGGTAAACTGATAAATTTCATAGCCTTTGGGCAGAACGACCATGCCGGCCGGGTGCTGGCCGGTCGTGCGCTTAACGCCGGTAATGCCGCGCGCCAAGCGTTCGCGCTCGGCTCTTGGGGAATTCAGTCCCCTCTCCTCCTCGTATTTAAGGACGTAGCCGTAGGCCGTTTTTTCCGCAACCGTGCCCATCGTTCCGGCTCTGAACACGTTTTCTTCGCCGAAAAGATCCTTTACATACTGGTGGGCGCGAGGCTGATATACGCCTGAAAAGTTAAGATCGATATCGGGCACCTTGTCGCCTTTAAAGCCTAAGAAAACCTCAAAAGGAATATTGAAGCCGTCCTTGATCATGAGCGTTCCGCACTCTGGACAGTTCTTGGGCGGAAGATCTAAGCCGCAGGTGTATTCCTTGGGTACGTCAAATTCGTAGTGCTTGCATTTGGGGCATGCGTAATACGGCGGCAGCGCGTCCACCTCGGTAATGCCGGCAAGCTTTGCGACAAAGGACGAGCCGACCGAGCCGCGCGAACCAACGATGTAGCCGTCTGACAGAGATTTGGCGACGAGCTTTACCGCGAT